>PNAJ01000045.1 GCA_003170295.1 Bryobacterales bacterium
TTGTTCTCCGCCTGGCAGGCGACCACGCAAGCGTTGCAGCCAGTGCACGATGTCAGATCGATCGCCATCCCCCACTGATTGCCCTTCGTGTAGGTGACCTCGGGATAGATCGAGTGAAGTTCGGGAATCTCCGACATCTCCTCGATGACCTTGGGTTGCTTTTTATACTCTTCAAGCGAGGTCTCGCGATAAATCGGCCGATCGTTCAGATGTTCGGCGTCGACGCCTTTATCGTCGGGAGTGCCATGCTCCTGCGTGGTGGCGTGCGCGTGTTTCTTTCCCGTGGATGCGATGGAGAATCCGTCGGCGAACCAGTAAGCATCGGACGTCCGGATCAGGTTGGCGTTGAATCCGACATCTTTGCCCACCCGTCCGCATCGAACGCGTGCGTACCCGAGCGCAATCGAAATCGCATTGTCGGTGTGACCCGGCTGAATCATCACCGCGGCTTCCAGCTTATAGGTGCCGCGCGAAATCGAGATCATGTCGCCGTCTTCGAGCTTCTGCTCCCGCGCCATGGCGGGCGAAATCATCGCCGCGTTCCCCCAGGTCAGCTTCGTGATGGGGTCGGGCGCTTCCTGCATCCAGCCGTTATTGGCGAAGCGTCCGTCCCAGGCCGAAGCGCTGGGATAAAATGCGACTTCTATTCCAGTCGCGGACGCTTTCGCTTCCGCACCGACCGCGCCCGCGAGCTTTTTCGCATCGACCGATACTTTCGCGGTCTCGGCGGGCTTCGCCGATGCGACGACGCCGTCGTTCAACGCCTTGCGCCAAGCCATTTCCCTGTCTTTGACGGGCCATTGTGCCTGCCAGTAATTCCTGACAATGTCGTAAGCTTTTTTATCCTTGGCGTCGATCAGCAGCGCGACGATCTCCGCCGCCGTCTTTCCGTCGTAGAGCGGCGAAATGAGAGGCTGTTGAATCGCGACCACTCCGTCAGCAGTCCGCGCATCACTCCAGCTTTCGAGAAAGTGCGCTTCCGGCACGTGCCACTTCGCGGCGGCTGCCGTTTCATCGTCATCGAGGCCCAGTTGAATCGAATTCGCGACTTTCGAAACCGCGACTGCGAATTGCACATCGGCGGGAGCTGTGTAAGCCGGATTGCCACCCAAGATGACCAGCGTCTGCACTTGCCCGGACGCCATCTCGGTGGTGAGTGCCTTGAGAGCTTCGAGCCCCGAGTCGACCTTGTCGCTCTTCACATACGATACGGCGCCGCTGCCCAGCGATTGATTGATCCCCGCCGCAATCGCGTGAACAATCGCGGGCTGCCGCAAACCGGCGACCACCAGTGCACTAGGACCCGCCGCCTTCAGATCCTTCACCACGGCCGCGAGGAATTTCGCCCGCTTGTCTCCTCCGCCCTGCACCACGTTCAGACCGGGAACCGCGCCCAGAGCCGACGCCAGGTCCATCGTAAACTGCTTCACTTCTCCCGAACGCATCCGCAAACGATGATCCGCATTCGCACCTGTGAGCGAGAACTGGCTCTCCACCGCATACAAACGGTTCGCCTTCTCGAAATCCTCATCGGAAGAGAACTTGCGACCCTTCGAAAACTGCTTGGTTGGAACCACCGTCGGCGAATCGAGCCCCAGGAAATCGCAGTCGAGCGCCATTACTACCTTGGCGTTGTCGAAACGGGGCAGAATCTCCAGCGGCTGACCGAAAGCCATGCTCAATCCCGCGCGCTCATTGTCGCGCGAGATCGGCTCGTACTCGACCCACTTCGCTTTAGGAAATTTCTTCAGCGCGTCCGCGCGTAGTGAAGAGAGAGAAGGCGACGTCACCGTCTCGCTTAAAAACCGCAGCCCGGTACCGTCGCCGAGGGACAACGATTTGACCGCCGCTTCGAATTTCGCCCAATCGGACGCCTTCCCACCATCGAGCACCGTGGTCGACCGGTCGGGATCGTACAAGCCCAGAATGGCCGCCTGCTGCATCGCGGTCGCCGCGCCGAGACTTCCCGGATGATCCGCATTGCCCTCGATTTTCGTCGGCCTGCCGTCGTGCGATTCAACCAGCAATCCGCTCACTCCACCCGATAAGGACATCACCGTCGAATAGAAGTACGGATGACCCGGGATCATGTCCTCGACGCCTTTGGCATAAGGCAGAATGTGCTCGACAGGCCGCCGGCACGCGGTCAAACCCGCGAGGCCGAACGATGCCGCCATTAACTTCAGAACTGTGCGGCGGGAATTGCCGTCCAGCATCTCCGACGCGTTCGCCGGAAATTCACGATGAACCCACTCGCTGAATTCCTTCGTCCCCGCAAGCTGGTTCAGAGACCGCCAATACTTAGGGCCGCTCGATTTTGTAGTGATGTTAATTAGGCTCATCGGTGGCACCCCGAGCAGTTGGTGGGCGGATTAATATGTTTTGCTTCGATGATCTCGCGCCCGATCTCCGCCGGATCGCGGTCCGGCACCCAATCGAGCTTGGTGACTAATTCCGCCGGCCGGATGTTCGGCGCGGGATTGCGGTGGCACTCCAGGCAAAACGCCATATTTAACGGCTTCTCCTGATGCACTTCGATCATCTGGTCGATGCGGCCATGGCAGCTCACACAGCTCACACCCGCCGTCACGTGCGCCGAGTGATTAAAATAGACGTAATCTGGAAGGCGATGAATCTGCACCCAGGGAATCGGCCGGTCCGTCGCAAAGCTCTGCCGCACCTGCTCCAGGCGGGGACTGGTCGGCTTCACCCGCGTGTGACAGTTCATGCAGGTTTGCGTCGGCGGAACAGCGGCGTACGCAGCCTTATAGACCGTGAAATGGCAATAATAGCAATCGAGCCCGAGTTGTCCCGCATGCAGCTTGTGGCTGTAGGGAACCGGCTGAACCGGCTGATACCCGGTGTCGATCACCGTCGGGTAAGTCAGGTAGGTGTACGCGCCGACGCCTGCGAGAGCGCCCAGCCCGAGCAGTGCGCCCGCCACCTTTAAAATGATGTCAGACGACTTTGGAAAGATTGCTGCCATCTCGAGTGTTGGTCTCCAGGGTCGTCCTCTGACCCTCCATAATTTCTATCATAACAAGATCGCCTACGCAACTGGAGCAATATTTCTTGTTTAACAGTAAAAACTACAGCGCCATTAGACTCTTCGGCGATCTAAAGGTCCGACCCAAACTAATGGTGCTTCACAACCTATTCTTCTTAGTGCTGACGTGCGCCGTTTACTTCTCACTAATTCCGCTGTTTGAGAAACAAGTTGCCGACGCACAGGCTCGGGAATTGACTATTCTGCATCAAACGCACACCTCGGCGCAAGGTGGGAAACCTCCCCGGGAATCCTACGCCGAGGCTTTGGCGCGCGCGCGGCTCACGTTGTTTCTCGTTTTAGGGAGCATTTACGTACTCGCGGTGGTCGTTCTGGAATCGGCGATCATGCCTCTTTACGTGTACCGTCCGTTGCAGCGAATGCTCGACGCGGATCGGGCGACGCAAAGGGGAGACAGAGATCGCGAAATGATCCCACCCGCGGAAATCTTGGGCGACGAGATCGGCCAGATCATGCGTTCCCGCAACAAGACGGTGGATGCTTTGCGCCGCCAGGAAGATGAGCTCGCCGCGGCGCTGAAACGATTGGAGGAGCAGGACCGGCTGGTCAGCCTCGGTCTGCTGTCCGCGAGCGTCGCGCATGAATTGAATACGCCGCTCGCGGTTCTGAATGGATCGATTGAGAAACTGATCGAAACGACGCGCGATCAGCCGACGCTCGATCGGCTCGCCCGGATGCAACGAGTCGCGCAAAGGTTGCAGAGGATCAGCGAGAGCCTGGTCGATTTCTCGCGCGTGAGGCATCAGCACATGGGCCCTGTCGCGCTGCGGCCTCTGATCGAAGAAGCCTGGGGGCTGGTGGCGATCGACGAGAAATCCATGACCATCGAATTCACGAATCGCGTCGCGCCGGACGACGCCGCCATCGGCAATCCGGACCGCTTGGCGCAGGTGTTCGTCAACCTGCTGAGAAATGCTTTGAACGCGGTGGAACCGGGCTCGGGAAAAATTGACGTTCGCACACGCTGCGGGCCCCGGGGAGTTACCATTGCGGTCGAGGATAACGGCCGCGGCATCCCGCAAGATGTGCTGCCCGACATCTTCGACGCCTTCGTGACCACGAGGCTGGACGCTCGCGGGACGGGACTGGGACTGACGGTGGCCGAGGGGATTGTCACACAGCACGGGGGAACGATCTCGGCCAGCAATCGGGCGGAAGGAGGCGCGAGGCTGGAGGTCACGCTGCCGGCCGCTCGGGGATAAGATTGGCAGGCGGTTTCGCCTGCCAGCGAGTTTCACTCTTGACTTTTTTTCCCGATTGCCGCATACTTCCATCGATAGACGATGGGAACCGATAAATCTTCCGAACTCCTTCCCGGCACGCTCGACCTGCTGGTTCTGAAAACGCTCGCCCGTGGGCGGATGCACGGCTACGGCATCGCGCAGCACTTAAAAAACATTTCAGAGGACGTCTTGCAAGTCGGCGAAAGCTCGCTCTATCCGGCGCTGCAGAGGCTGCTGCTGAATGGATACGTTGAGGCCGAATGGGGTACGTCGGAAAACAATCGGCGGGCTCGTTATTACACGCTCACTGCCGACGGGCGGAAGCAGTTATCGGCGGAGCGCAAAGAGTTTGACCGTATGGTGCTCGCAATACAGAAGGTGCTGGCATGAAATTACTTCGGCGACTGCGATATTGGCTGCGCGCCCGTCAGAACCAGGCGGACTTGGCTGAGGAGATGGAATTTCACCGCGAGATGCTCGGCGACGCGCGAGCCATGGGTAACGCGACGCTCGCGCATGAGGACGCCCGCGCCGTGTGGATCGGGCCATGGATCGAAAGCGTGATGCAGGACCTTCGCTACGCGCTGCGCAGTCTTCGCAACCAGCCGGGATTCGCACTGATCGCGATTCTCGCGCTAGGCTGCGCCATCGGCCTCAACACCAGCCTCTTCACGGTATTCAACGCCATTGCGATTCGTCCCTGGCCGGTCCACGATCCATCACGCATGGTGAACGTGTTCGCGCTCGACGATCACCACCGGCCGAGTGGGTTTTCACTCGCCGAGGTGCGTTATCTTGCTTCGCATAGCCGGACATTCTCCGGGATGCTGGCGCAGCGAGGGAGGGAAACCGTCCATGTAGAGAATGGAAAAGGCGCCTGCTCCTGGGTGACTGGAAGTTATTTTGGCGTGCTCGGCGTCGGCATGCAACAAGGCCGCGGATTTCTCCCAGAGGAGGACAACCCGGATTCGCCGTTAGCTGTTGCAGTCGTCAGCGACCTGTTCTGGCAAACCAGGCTCGGCTCCGATCCGCGAGCCGTAGGCCGGCAAATCCGCATCGAGGACGTCCCGTTCACCATCGTCGGCGTGACAGGTGCTAACTTCACGGGAACCACGCCTGATCCGATCGACATTTACGTGCCAATGTCCGCGGGACAGATTCTGCAACCGCACGCCGCTTGCATGAAAGAATTCCTGTTATCTCCTAATCAGTGCTGCTCTAATCTTGCGGGACGCCTTCAACCAGGGATTTCGCGAAAGCAAGGCGAGGCCGAACTTGCCGTGCTCCACGAGCAGTTCCAGACGCAGCTGCGTGAGGAAGCGCACGGAATCCGACTTACGGGAACTGAGTTTATCGCTACGGGAAAGAAAGACAAAATCTATCCTATCTTTGCCCTGATGGGCGTGGGGGTGCTCCTGGTTCTGCTTCTCGCTTGTGCCAACGTTGGGAATTTGCTGCTGGCGCGGGCGGCGGCGCGGCGGCGCGAAATCTCGGTGCGCGTTTCGCTGGGAGCAAGCCGCAGCCGCCTGGTCCGCCAGTTGTTGACGGAGAGCCTGATGATCGCAATCGCCGCCGGAGCCCTCGGGGTCGTTTCCGCGTTTTTTCTGCCCACGGCCGTATTTCGCTACGCGCTAAACGACGTTTTGTCATTCCGGTTTACGCCGGATACTACGGTGCTCGCTTACGCGCTGGTTTTGAGCGCGGCCACCTGCGTACTGTTCGGCCTTGCGCCCGCGCTGAATAGCACGAAGCCCACGGCCTCCGGCGCGCGTTCGAAGCTTCGCAGCACACTGCTTTCGGCGCAGGTCGCGCTCAGTGTCATCCTGATGGTCGCCGCCAGCCTGCTCGCCAGAGGCATTCAGAACGCGCGCGCGCAAGACCCCGGCTTTAGGATTGCAGGCGTTTCCGTAGCGACATTCGAACTGCCCGCCAGTTCCTACGACGCCGTTCGAACACGCGCCTTTTTTACGCAGCTGACGCAGGAGTTGAAGGATCAGCCTCTGGGCCTGTCACGTCAGGCTCCGCTCGGCAGCGGCTCCAACTGGACGAGCTTCCGCCGCACCGGCGAAACTGAAAAACAGCGGAAGATGGTGCTGATCCAAGAAGTCTCGACTGGATATTTTGGCGTGCTGAATATTCCCGTGCGCGCCGGCCGGAACTTCGAGGCGGCAGATGCTGACCAAAAGACAATCCTGGTGAATGAGACGTTCGCGAATCGCTACTTCAATACTTCCTCAGAGACACTCGGGAAAACGATTGTCACCGACGCGCCTCATCAGATCGTCGGGGTTGTCAAAGATGCCTACACGCGAGGCCTGGATGAGATCGCCCCAACCGTTTATGTCCAGATTTCGGCGAATTCGGTGCCGCTTGCCTTGTTCCCAACCTCTCCAAGCGAAACCGGAAAGCTGGAGGCAACGCTCAAGCGGTTGGAGCCGCGAGCGCGCCTGAGAGTCAGTCCTCTCTCCGACAACCTGGAAAAGTGGCTCCAATCCTCACGCGCCGGAGCATCAATTGCCGCCGTGCTGGGAGGCTTCGCGCTGGTGCTGGCCGTCATCGGCATGTTCGGAGTCTTCGCATTTTGGGTGGAGCAGCGAACTCCGGAGATCGGCGTAAGGATGGCTCTGGGCGCCCGTCCCATACAGGTGATCCGCCTGGTGCTGAGCGCGAGTTCGCGCGCCGTGCTGATCGGTCTCGTCATTGGATTCGGCGGAGCGGTTGCAGCGTCGCGATTGCTGGTGAGTTTTTTGTTCGGCGTAAGCCCGCTTGATCCGTTGGCGTACACGGAGACGGCCCTCTTCCTGGCTGCGGCGGGCTTTGTTGCCACGTACGTTCCCGCACGCCGGGCGACGAAAATCGATCCCATGACCGCGCTACGCTGCGAGTGATTGAATCGCGTCCAGCAGAAGCGCGATCACAAACTGGATCTGTTCCTCATTGAGATGCCGGCCGACCTTCACATCGCGCCCATCGGCATGGAGTACAATCCATGTCGTTCGGGATCTTCCTCGTCCATGCTTTACCGCGTACTCTACACGCTGAATCGCCCGCAGGGACACCTGGACCCGGCGCCCGACTCCTCCCACTCCTTCAAACACGCTGATTTGCTCATCCTTTATGAGAACGCAAATCCGGCCGAAGCTCTGCATGATGGCCGCTCCCATCATGAAAGGAGCGAGAACCAGGAGAAACCAATTGTCCGAGGTCAGCCCGAACCAGATCATCAGCGCGCTTACCGCCCAAGTGGCAAACGCCCAGTAAGACCGCGTAGGAATCTCCACCAACGCGTGAGACGGATTCACCGCAATCAAGACGCCCGCCGGGTGGCGCAACTCCAGGCCGGCCACCAGAGCCTCCGCGCGGCTGCCGGCGTCTATCGCCCCATCCCAGATGAGTTCTGGAGACTGCACTAACCCGATTAAAACAGAGTTCAAAGCAAATAGTCGCGCTTTTGCTTTTCGAGCCGCTTCACCAGATCCCCGACCTGCTGCGCCCGGCCGCGGTCCGCGATCAGCAATGCATCCGGCGTATCGACGACGATCAGGTTGTGAACCCCCAGCAGCGCGATCAGCTTGTTCTTCGCGCCGTCGATATAGTTGCCCCCGCTATCCTCGATCAGCGCGTCTCCGCGCACGACGTTCCCCTGCGCGTCCCGTTGTTGCTGCTGCAACTCGTATACTGCGTTCCAACTCCCGACGTCGTTCCAACCGATATCGCCCGCCGCAATCCCCACCACATTCGCGGCCTTCTCCAGCACGGCGTAGTCGATTGAAATATTCTCACAGCGCGGAAAAACCTGAGCGAGCTTGGTCCCAAACTGGCGGCTCGAAAACGCAGGCAGACCGGCAATCAGCGCCGCGGTCTCCGGCAGAAACCGCCGCAGCGCGTCGAGCAGCACGGACGTTTTCCAAAAAAACATCCCCGCGTTCCAATAGAAATTCCCCGCTTTGAGAAACTCGGCCGCGGTCGCAGCATCCGGCTTTTCGCGAAAACTCCGTACTGGCGCTTCGCGCCCAGCGCCCGGCGCCTCTGGAAATTCGATGTACCCGTACCCGGTCTCCGCCCACCGCGGCCCGATCCCGAGCACCACAATCTTCCCTTCCTTCGCAGCTTTAAACGCGGGTCTCACCAGCTTGATGTAATCTCGCGGCTTCCCGATCACATGATCCGCCGGAAAAACTCCCATCACCGCCTCAGGATCGATCAATTGCAAAATATGCGCCGCGAGCCCAATCGCCGGAGCGGTGTTGCGCTGCGCTGGCTCCGCCAGGATCTGCCTCTGCGGGACCTCGGGAAGTTGCTTGACGATCTCCGCCCGCAGATGATCGTTTGTCAGAATCCAAATGCGCTCCGGAGGCAGCACGGGAGCCAGTCGATCCACGGTCTGCTGGATTAAGGACCGGTCGCCGAAAAACTTCAAAACTTGCTTGGCTTGCGCCCGGCGGCTCCGCGGCCAGAAGCGAGTCCCGCGGCCCCCCGCGAGAATCAGTCCATACAAATGAGACATTTTGCTCTATCGATCTACTGAACCTCGCTGTTACTGAACGGGATACCCCCGCACCAGCTTCAGCGTGCGTTCCCAACGGGTTTTCCTAAAGAAATTCTTCGCGAGATCGATAAAGTGGTTGGAGTTGTAATCCACCCAATCTTCAGTCGGCGCGTCGTACGACCAGAAAATCACCAGCGGCTTGCCGATGATGTTCTCGCGCGGCACGAAACCCCAGTAGCGGCTGTCGAGAGAATTATCGCGATTGTCGCCCATCGCGAAATAATTGCCCTCAGGCACCACCACTTCGCCATTCACCACATTGTCCGCCAGCATCTTCCGCGCACGATCGTAGACCGGACCATAGGGCTCGGCGGGAAAATTGTCCCGATACAACTCTATGCGGGGAAACATATGCTGGACGTATGGCTCCACCAGCTTCTTGCCGTTCAAGTACACTTCTTTATCCACGACTTTGATGTGATCGCCCGGCAAGCCCATGCAGCGCTTCACATAGTTCTGGCTGATGTCCATCGGGTACCGGAACACGATAATATCCCCGCGTTTCGGCTCCGTGTATGGCAGAAAATGTTTGCTGAACGAGTCCGACGGCGCATACGATAGCTTGTCCACCAGCAGGTGGTCGCCCACCTTCACGGTTGTGTCCATCGAAGGCGTCGGCACGATGAACGCCTGCACCAGCGTGGTGGTGCCGAACAGAAGAATCAGGATGTTGAGCGCCCACTCGGTTATGAAATCACGCGTGGAATCGACAAAGTTTTTCATTGAATAGGGTATCCGTGGATCAACATGAACGTGCGCTTCCAGCGCGTCTTCGGAAAGAAATTCTTCACCAGGTCGACGACGTGCCGCAAACTAATGCCGGAATCCTGCAGCTGATCCGTCGGTGCGTCATAGGACCAGTACACGATCAGCGGCTTGCCGATGATATTTTCGCGCGGCACAAATCCCCAATAGCGGCTATCGAGCGAGGAATCGCGGTTGTCGCCCATCGCGAAATAGTAATTCGGCGGCACTACAATCTCGCCATTCACGACGTTATGGGTCAGCATTTCTATGGCGCCGGATTCGACATTCACGTTCGGCTCACCGGGAAAATTGTCGCGATACGAATCGACGTAGTCGGTCTTGTGAACCTTGTATGGTTCATCCAGCTTCACGCCGTTCAAATAAACCTGCTTGTTCACCAGGCGAATCCGGTCGCCCGGCACGCCCATGCAGCGCTTCACGAACGTTTGCTTGATGTCGACGGGATAGCGGAACACAATGATGTCGCCGCGTTTCACCGGACGGTAGGGCAGCAAATATTTGCTCACCGGACCGGACGGCGCGTACGCCAGCTTGTCCACCAGCAGATGATCGCCAATCAGCAGCGAGTCTTCCATGGAGCCGGTGGGAATCACGAACGCCTGCACCAGCGTCGTCGTCAGAAACAGCAGCAGCAGAATGGTGATGGTCCACTCCGCAATCGCACCGCGAGGCTCCTCCTCGTGCGACGGTGCGTTCGACACGGCCTCCGGTAGAGCTTCGGGCAAGGGCGCAATCGGAGCGGGGGAATCCGTCGTATTTTCGAGGCTCACTAATGTTTAGTTTATCAGGAATGGCTGAGCTTCTTCCGTGGATTGGTGGCCCCTCGCCGTCAGAGCCCGCGTTTTGTGGCGCGCGCTTGTGGGGCCGCCAATTCTGGCGGCAGCCGTCCTTTCAGGCGGCTTCAGGGGCGCACCCTCGAAAACACCGCTCATTCGCGTCTTGTAGGGCGGCCAATCCTGGCTGCAGCCGCCTTCAGGCGGCTCTATCTTGACCCAGCCGCTGGGACGAAAACACTCGTGGGTACTGCGTCGACACTCGTGTCGCCGCCCCGTGACCATCGCGGTCTGACCTTGGCGAGTGAACCCAGCCGTCTTGGAGGGAACGGGTGAAAATTAAGGCTGTGCCTTCTGCTCAGGACTAACCCTCTTCGCCAGCAGAAGATTCGAGGTGATCTTCTTATACCCGTATCCCACATGCATCGGCAAAGGCTTCGTGCCCGGCTGTTTATACGCTTTGCGAAGATCCACTTGCTCCATCCACTTGAAGCTTCCATAGGGGCGATCGTAATCGCCGTACAACTGGACCTGCCACAGGTCGGACCCGAACAGGCGGTACGGAATCCCCGAATCGTCCTGCAAAACCGCGGCGCTATTTGCGAGCACCAGGTTGCGGATCAGCGAAAACTCGCGCCGGTGCAGCATGTACGACGTCGATTTGAACATCGTCGTCGCACCCTTCAAGCCCCCGACGTACGTCCGAAACGGTTTGTTCTCCGCCAGCCGCTCATCGGCCAGATTCACGGAATAGTAGTACATCTGATGCAGCGATTGATCGGCATCTGTCCGGAACTCGATTTGTACGCCCTTGTTCCCGTAGCGCGTCGCCGCATGATAATCGAGCGTGCGATCGATTACTTGCCCCTGCTCGTCCAGACGGACGTACCGGAATCCTAAAATCGTGTGATTGGTCCGCACCAGTAACTGGAGAATCGGCAGCAGCAGGCCATCGGTCACTTGTCCTCGAAATTGCTGATCCATCTGCCGCGTGATAAAGAAGCTCCGGCCCAGCTCCGATGCCATGGTGGAGCGCATGGCCGCCAGGTATGGCGCCAGCTCTTTCTTTTCGATCTGCTCTTCAGTCGGCAGAGTTCCAGCCGGCTCCAGGGCGGCGAAAACATACACCGGACTGTGCGGAAAATACTCCGTGGCCATCAGCGCATCCGGACCGCTGAAAGGATAAAACACCGGTCCCGCCGTCATCGGCGCGGCTTTCAGCTCCTGCGCTTGAAACTCGCGCAACCCGGCCAACAAGTCGCCGTCGGCTTTGCGCCAGGCCGCATCCACCAGCCCGCTATGCTCTTTCCAGGCGTCATCGTTTTCCAGCTTCGCGAAGGGACTGCCAGGATTCCCCGGCAAGCCCGCCAGGAACCGGGCCGTGTCGTCAGCCTCGCGCGAGCGAGTGACGGGATCGCTTTGCCCTGCGGGTTTTCCCTCCGCCGACGCGCTGGAAACGCGTCCGCAAGCGGCCAGGACAAGAGATAATAGCAATATCAGATAACTGTTCAGCATGTAGCTACGTCATTGAAGAATAGCAAACTACGCGTAGTACTTGGGTTCTGGTCAGAGATTGCTGAAAACTCATTTCCCCTTCCGGGTGGGGCGGACCCCCTGGTCCGCGCGGGTCCCCCTGGACCCGCTCTGGCTCGATCACAGCGTGGGGGACTTGTCTGTGGTGCAGGCATGCGGCGAGTTGGTAACCCTAAAGGTGGCGCGGACGCCCTGGTCCGGCACTGCCAACGCACTCAAAATGGTGAACTTTTTACTTGCCGACCATTGCTACTAACTGCTGCGTCACCGTATCCATCGCCTCCGATTGAGCCGACATGGAGGTACTGGCCGTCGCGCTCTGTTGCGCGCTCGCCGCCGCTTGCTGCGTGATGCGTTCGATCTCGCTGAGCGACCCGGCGATGTGTTCAATGCCGCGCGCCTGCTCGCCGCTCGATACACTCACTTCATCTACTAACCTCTTCACTTCGACCGTCGACTCGGTGATGCCGCGAATCGCTTGCGTCATGTGATCGAGTTTGGTCTTGCCCTCTCGCGTCGTCTCGATCGACTCTTCGATCAGGTTCGACGTATCCTTCGCCGCCTGCGCGCAGCGTCCCGCAAGATTGCGGACTTCGTCGGCAACCACGGCGAATCCCAAGCCCGCCTCGCCCGCCCGCGCCGCTTCCACAGCGGCGTTTAAGGCCAAAATATTGGTCTGAAACGCGATTTCATCGATGATTTTGATGATTTTAGCGATCTTTTCGCTGGCCGCGCCAATGTTGTGCATGCTCGAAACCATCTCCCCCAGCTGGCGATTGGCGTCCGTCACCTGTATATCCGTCTTGGCCATCAGGCGCGTCGCCTCTTGTGAGTTCTTCGCGTTGCTCTGTGTCGTCGCGCTCAATTCCTGGCTCGATGCCGACGTTTCCTCGAGCGATCCGGCTTGCCGCGATGCCCCTTCGGCAAGCGCCCGGCTGGCCGTGGTGATCTGACCCGAAGCCTCGGAAACGCCGCGCGCGCAGTTGGCGAGCTCGCCGGTAAGTCCGCGCAATCGTGCTGTGATGCCCCGCGCCACGAACACGAGTCCGATTCCTACCGCTACACAAAGCGCCAGCAATCCGCCCGTAACCCAGCGGCTGCCGGCTTCCTTCGATTCGGCATTCTTCGAGATCACCGTCAACTGCTCCGCCTGCTGACTCACCAGGCCGCGAGCCAGTTCACTCATTTTGGCCAGTCTCGGCAGCAGCGCCTCGTCGAAAACCTTGAGCGCCTGGTCCATTTGCTGCTTGAGCAGCATGGTCACGAAAGTTTCCTGCGTCGTCTTGAGGGCGACTTGCTCGGTATCGAGCGCCGCGAGTTGTGGTTTGGTGTCCTCCGTCAACGGCATCGCCATGAAGTCGGCAAGTAGCTGGGCAACCCTCTTCTCGGCGTCCGAATACTGGACTAGAAATGCTTTCGATTTTTCTTTCTCTTGCAGCATTTCGCTCGACGCCACACCTCGCTCCATGGCGGTCATTTCCGCGGCGGTCGCCAGAATCTGACCGGCAAGCATCTGCTTCCTGGCGGTCACGCGGACCGCGTTGTCCAGTTCCGCTCCCAGGTCCATATTGATCTTGAGGGATGTCACCCCAAGGATCAGGACCAGGGCGAGCATTGCGCCAAAACTCACAACGAGCTTCACGCCTATGGTGGCTTTCCATTTCACGGGTGTAGATCTCCTCTTATCCATGGCTACATCTTGAAGTCAAAATCAAGTGACGCGACCGCTTTGGTGGCGGCGCCATCCTGCTGGAACGGCGTAAACTTCCACTTCTTCACGGCGGCGATCACGGATTGGGTCAACATCGCATTTCCCGAGACGATTTTCACGCTCTCAACATTGCCGTCGGCGTCAATCGTCACGTCCACGACGACGCGGCCGACGATCTTTAGCTGCTTCGCGATCGGTGGATAGTCGGGCGGAGTTTTCTTGGTGGCCGCTTTCAGCGCATCGTCGGTGGCAACGCGAGTTTCCGCGCTCGCGTGCATGGCGAAGCTAAGAAGCATCGCCAGAACAGCGGCATAACGAAGTTGACGAAACATGAATTCTCCTTGGGGGAGCGCTTCTGCGCTCTAAGAACCCATATCGGAGAAGTGGGGGTATTCGTGAAAAGCGTTTCAGTACGACGAGCGCTCGTAGGACTCTTCCGGCGCCCTCGAGCGCATCCGCCGGCTGCCTGGCCATTCCAGGCGCATGTCCTTGCAGACTTCGTCCAGCATGTCAGTGGTGCAGCTCTTCGTTTCCTGAGCGAATGCGGAAAGCAACATGTTGTCGCAGATCGCGTTGATCAGCCGAGGAATACCCTGCGAACGCAGGTGAATCTCCGCCAACATTTCCTCGGAGAAAATCTCCTGCTCCCGCATCCCCGCCGTTGCCAGACGCGATTCCATGTATTCCACCGCATCGCGCAAGGTGAATGGCTGCAAATTGCACCGCAACACGATTCGTTGCTTCAATTGGCGGAGATTCGGCGCGTCCAGCTTGCGATCCAGTTCCGGCTGGCCCGCCAGGATGATTTGCAGCAGTTTGCCGTTGCGATTTTCCAGATTTCCCAGCAGACGAATCTCTTCGAGGACGTCCCACTCCAGGTTATGCGCCTCATCGACGATGAGAACAACCGTACGTCCTTCCTGCGCCTGTTCCACCAGTAACTGATTGAGCGCAAAGAGAACTTCGGTCTTCGAAGTCCGCGGGCACGGCAAATCGAGGTCGTACGCGATCATCTCGAAAAACTGCTCCGGGTTGATTCGCGAATTGAACAGGAACGCAAATTCCATGTACTGCGCTTCCAGATAGTCGCGCAGGCATTCGAGCATGGTCGTTTTGCCGGTGCCCACTTCGCCCGAAAGTACGATGAATCCCTTACGAGCCTGGACGCCATACTTCAGATTCGCAAGCGCTTCTTCGTGCTGTTCGCTGCGATAGAAAAACGCCGGGTCGGGGCTCAGACTGAAAGGGCTCTCCGAGAAACCGAAAAAAGCGTTGTACATGTTAGGCCAACCGCCATCTGAGATCGGAGGGCTTAGTCTGCAGTTAACCCCCTCTTATAGATACTCTTCGATAGTAACACGCAAATGCGTGAGCACAATCGGATTTTAAATCACTTCGAGCAAGACAAACCCTGGAAGGCTAGCAGGTTGATTGCCTTGGAATATCACCCGGCGGGTTTTGGGAAACGGCAAGCCGGTCTGGATCGCACGATCGTAAGGGGTTTGGCGTAAGATTTTCCGGTATGATTCGTCCTTAGTATCGAGAAACGCGGATTTTCCGAGCAAACCGCCGCCCCAGCCGATCGACAATACGCAGGAATTGGGACTTTCGGCGGCATTTTGGGCCTTTTTCTCCAATTCCACGAGGGTTGCATGAAGATGGGAGAGGCCGGCCAACTCCGCATAGGTCTTGTGATGGGCTAATAATTTGATGGCGTGGCGATTCGACGCCTGGAACAGTTTTGAGCGATCGGAAGGCGTTTTTTCACGCCAAAAACCCTCAAATAAGGTCCCGCAAGAGGCCATTTCGGCGAAATAAGGTGTCGAATCGTGTACTTTATGGTCATTTAAGGACCCTCTTGACGACTTCCAGCCCAGTTCGTACTTTCCGCCGCCTTTGGGGATGAGCGTCGACACGCGCAGCAGGAAAACTTTCATGCCGGCGTGCGTCACGGCGGCCGAATCGCCCGCAGCGAAACGTCTCATGCGGCTCACACCGGCTCCGCCCAGTACTGCTTCCTCCGCGCGCAGAGCGGGATGGCGTGGAAGGCGCTCTTCGGAGCTCAGCCGATCCGACAAATCGCGCATCGAGCCTTCAGTCCAGCGATCCGATACCGCGCCTGTGCGCAAAGCGCCCTTGATCGCGGTTCCGGGAATATATGGGCCGGCAGGCGAGACGGCGAACGTGGGAATAAACAGGTTTTCGGGCTGCGCCTTCTCCCAGTGAGGAATCGCGCTCAGGTTTTCAAACGGAATGCGGCGGCCGGCGAAATTTTGTGCAAATCCGCCCCAGGACGCGAAGTCGAGCCGGTCCGCTTTTTTGAGTTGCGCGAGATATCCGTCGAGGCGCGGACCTTTGGACAGCAATTTGAAAATGCGCCGCTGGTCGAGGACGTTGACGTGATCCTTCCACACCATATAATCGATAGGCGACAGTTTTTGCCCGTCGCCGATTAAGGTCGGGGTGAGGCAAGTGAGGCGATATCTCATGCCGACCTCGTTGTTGGAGCAGCATTCCTAGGAATGCTGCTGTTATATGGAATCAAGGGGATCGGAATCGCCAATGCGAATCCGGAGCGATATACGGGATGCGCGAAATCTTCGGGAGCGACGTCGGAAACCGCGCCCACCGGGGCGGATGCGCTGACGATGACGCTGCCTTCGGTCAACATGCGGGTGGCCTTTTTCTCGTGGCCATGATTGTCGATGCGGCCGCCACGCGTCGTTAGCGAATAGTTGCCGTGTTGCCAGTCAATCGAGTCGGATGCAGCAGGGTGGAACACCGACAGCATCCAATATCCATCGGAGTTCTCGCCGGTATTCAAAAGAAGCTGCGGAAGTTCGCCTTCGATAATTTCCGGCATCTCGGAACGTCCCCAGCCTCGGGATCTTCCGCCTCCGAAGCCGCTATCGGCAAGCAGGCGCAACGCACCTTTGAGCGGTCCGTTCCAACGCTCGCGGGCCGCGTCATCGGCGAATGATGCGATCAACCACAAACCGCCACCGGGCGTGAATTCGAGGCATGCCGTCGAATGCGGAGCGACACTTTCTCCATTGCGATCGACAGCGGCATTGGAGCGGACGTTGACGCGGAACGGTCCTTGCGCGCCACCCGAGATAAGACACTCGCTGGCGCCGTCGATAGCCCAATTGTCTTCTGCGAGAGCACGGCCTGAAATTAACTGTTCGACTACCTTTATCGGGACGAAGCGCGCGCCTTTAAATCGCACCTTGGGCGACGCCGGTGGAGGCCAGACGTTTCTGGGCGGCACCACGTAAAGTGTTTCGCCGTAGAAGGGGAAGCACGAGCTGAAGCGTACGGCCGGCTCCGCTGTGGCGCGTGCGGTTGCGTCGAGCCAGGCATCGAGCTCGCCGAGGCCGGCCATGGCACCAGACACAGCGGAATAGAGAGAGTCGCTGTGATAGATGCGGTCGACACGATCGCGGTCGCCCGAATCGGGACCGATGCGCCAGGGTCCGGTGGGGCGGAGCTTGATGAGCAACGCGGACATTTTGGTTCCTAGCGCTCCAGGTTGGCAGGGCACGGCCCTGCCCCACAGCCTGTCCCACCACACCCAAACCAGTGATGGGGAATTGGGGCGGGTTGTCTCATGATAGTTTTTCGGCGAACGCGGAGTCGTTTGCTAAAGCTTGTAGGGCTCCCAGATCCGCGCCTGCGGCTAGTTCGGCTTCGGATGCTCCGGAAGAGTAGAATGAGCGCCCGCGCCATACCAATTTGAGGCTCTTGAAGCTGACGCGTCCGCTGCCGCGGGATCCGCCGCCGCCAAGGGCGTCGTCTTCGAGCAAACGCAAGCCTTCGAGCACGCGCGCGGGAAGCGCCTTATCCTCTTCGCACAAAACGTCGATGACCAGACGCAGTTTGAATCGAGCGCCTGCGGGAACGCGTTCCAGCGTTCGCGGATTCGCCTGCGCGGTGATGCGGTCGATTGCGTTTTCGCTCTTGACCTCCGTGATTTCGTCGTCGAGGTTTTCGCGCATTTGCGCGGTGATACTTTCCTGATCGAGCGGAGCGTCGTAAATGGTCAGACGGGCCGGGGTAGCGGAGCGCGCATCCAGCGGTTCGCCTTCGACGCGATCGAGACGCAGAGGGCTGCGGCCGAACAGCAGGCCGATTTCGTCATCGGGACGATCACTTTGATGAATGCGAACCTCTTGCCCTTTGCGCTTGGAAAGATAAACGAGCTCGGCCGGCGAGGTGAGCCCGAGTGCGTTCTCGAGAAGAGACCGAACCTTCCCGCGCAGCGAACTGCCTGGAATGTAGGGCAGACCGAAGGCGTCCTTTACAACAGGATTATCCGCGCCGCCGATTTCGAGCGAGCCTTTACCCGCGCCGATGTGCAGACCGGTTTCGCAATGCAGGTCGCCGGAGAGAATCAACTTACCGATCAATTGCAACTTCGTTTGAGCCGTATGGTTGGCCATGAGTGTCCTTACTCGTTGTAGGCGACGATCGCTTCGAACAGATCTTTGAATCGCTCGTAGCCTCGGGCGTCGTTTTTGCGGGTGACTTGCAAAAGGAGACGTTCCAGAGCGTCGAGGCTGCGGAGCGAATGACGCGCGATGGTGTAGGCCAGGCGCGCGCGCAACATCACGAACTGATGCTGGCGTTCGCTCTCTGGAGCGCGAACCGCGCGGCGCACCGCGTTATAAAGACGCCGCAGTTGGCTCTTGGTTCCCGAATCCATATCGCGCATCCTCATGACGACGACGTGCGCTTGATTGTCGAGATAGAGGCTGTCGGAGATGAGTTTTTCCAGTTCGATGTCGACGGGTCCGTCAAAGGGCCGGCCACCGCCGAAAGCTGGACGGCCTCCTTCGCGAGGGCCTCGATCACCGCCGCGCTCGGTGGGGCGCGGGCCGCGATCGCCACCGGGCCGATTGGCGCCACGACCCTCACCTCCGCGATTTTCACCGCGCGGTTTGTCGTCGCGAGCTTTTTCGGGTCGTGGCGCGCCTCCGCCTTGCGGCTTCGGCTGCGAAGCTTCCTTACTGCCTGCGCCACCTCTTAGCAGGCCCTCAAAATTCACGGGCGGTTTTGCGGGGGCTTCGGCCTTGGGTGCCTCTGCTTTCGGGGTCTCGTCCGGTTTCGGAGCTTCGACTGTTTCTAATGAGGGTTCCACTTCTTCTGACATTAAAATTCCTCTCGCTTACGACTTCGCTGACGCGGGCCGATTGCCAATCGGCAGCAGGCTGCCAGCCTGCCCCACTTCATTCCGCTGACAACCTTGCCCATTCTAGCGCCACGCGGCCCGCTGGTCGCAACTTGACTGTAACCGCGCTGCGGCCGATCAGGTCGGCGATCAAGGCTGTTTGCGCTTTCTGAAAATCGCCGCGCTGCGGTCCGGTGGTTCGCGCCGCGCCGAGGATTCTGCGAATACGCCGATGATAGCGCCATGGACGCTCGCCACCGGTGCGCCGGGCTTGGCGTTTCGACATTTTCGATTGCGTCTCGCGATAGATACCGCAGAGATCGCGCAAATACTGCGGAGAGACGCCGAAATCCGCGACCATGCGCGTGAGCGAGTCCTTTAATTCAGCGGCCTCGGCGAACTGTTTCCATTCGAGGGTGCGGCCGAGTACCCAGATGCAATCCTTATCCGCCGATTTCGCGGCTTCGAGGCGCTGCCCGGCTTCCTCGAACACCGCGCCGAGCGAGGCGTCGACCGACGGGGCGAGGGCCAGAGCCATGCTGATGGTCTTGCCCTCCGGTCCGTCGAAATTCTTCAAATTCGCGTCGGCGAAGCGGTGGAACAGGCGCTCCAGCTCGCGCGCCAGAGCGACCAGCGAGTCCCACGCGCCGTACACCGCGAAATCGTCGCCACCCGAGAAAATGACGGCGACTTTTCGCCAGAATTCGGGCATGGAGCAGAGCACTTCGAGCTCGCCCGCGAAAAATTGTTTGTAGAGCACCGAGAGCTGAATGTGCTCCTCCACGGTCTGGGCGCGGCGGATGCGGATGCCGAAATTATCGACGTCGCCGCGCAGCACTCCCCAGGTTTGCAGGCCGACGGCGCGCGAGGCAAGCTCGGCGGTAGAGGCGGGCTCGATCCCATCATCGCTGGGCGCGGCGTGACGGGCGAAAGGCAGGGCGTCGGCTGCGGACCAGGCGAGGGTCCAGACGTGCTTCCCTTCCCCGATTTGAATGCGTCCCGGAGTTTCGGGCGACCACGCGGCCGATTCCGCATTTCGCAGCTTCATTCCAAGCTGGGTGGCGAAATACTCTTCCCCGGCTTCCATACTATGGGCGGCGTCGAAGAATCCAGGAGTGCCGCGGCGGCGATCCATTTCCTCAGTCAGGCGGCGGCGGACGATGCTCCAGTCGCCTAGATTCTCGGTCACGCTCCATATGAGTTTGAGTACTCCTCCACTGAGGGCGGAGATTTCGGCGCCGGCGGCCTCCAGAAATTTTTGAGCCTCTTCGCGCGATTCTTCGGGTAGAAGAACCAGGAATTGTCCGCCGCCGCTGGACCCGAGCAGAATTTTCGCGAGGCCCAATTCGGCAAGCAGCGCGCGGGGGAGCACTTCGCTCAACAGGGCGATCCAGTGCGACCGGCCGGTGAAGACCTGATCGTGGTCGTTTTGTGTTGGGGAGTATAGAAACTCGTCGATGGCGAGGAGCTTCCCCTGGAGAAATATCTGCAAGGACATTCTGGGGTGAAACATTTAGATTAGCACGGCCAGCGCGTTGCGCCGGTTGGTAGTACGCTCTGGCGAAACCAAGGAGGGTGATTGGTAGTAGACTACTCATGCTGGTAAAGCAAAATGAGAATTCCGGTTAGCGCTGCTCCTTGCCTGAGGAGTCATATATACAAACTTGGAGGTTCAACATGAGGCGTTCGATGAGGGTCATCCCCTTCCTATTGGCCATTGGTGCACTACCGGCCCTGGCTACACCTGCATACTACACGATCGCATTCACTCTGACTTCGGGTTCGCCTCTGCCGGACTCTGGCTCCTTCTATTACGATTCCTCGACTCTCACTTTCACGAGCTTTGACGTTGTATGGGACGGCGACGCATTTGATCTCACTTCTGCTGCGAACACCGCGCCTTTCCTAGGACCAGTCGCTTCATGCGTGACGTCCGGGACGTCCGGCCCACAGCAGGTTTTCCTGATCATGACGGCGTGCCCCGTCGCCTATTGGGAGGCCAACGGCTCCGCGGTCTCCGCCACCATGCCATCCTTCCTTTTCGATGAGGGAGCATATGGCACAGTCTTCTCGTACGGCGTGGTTGTCATCACGCCTGGCCTCCCGACCGCGCCGCCCACCACGGCCACTGGCGCGTTCACCTCGACAATCTCCCCTGAGCCAAGCTCATGGGCCCTCATGCTGATTGGGTTAGGGTTGGTGATGAGAAAACGGATTTCGGCCTTGTTGTGGGGGATAGGCTAGTAAATTTCAACGACTACATCTTTAATCGCGCAGTACGCGGCGCGGAACTTTTGCACCTGTCCGCATGCTTACGCATGGCGGTTCCGCTACTTGTGCTGCACAAACATTGCGCCGGGATTCGCTCAAGATTGAAGCTAGCGACGAACGGCGTCGAGCACCAATCCGTGCTCGACATCGAACCGTACGCTCGATATGGTGCACGAAACTTGTCGCTCGACGACTACGATAAGCGGCCCGTTTTGTGCCAGTTCAGGCGCCATTCGCTCCGCACCCAAGAGGAGCAGCCTTAAATGTCGTGCGGTCATGGGTTGTTGGTGGTTGTAAGAGGAGGACCCACGGATACGCCTTGATCTGCACTGACAACCGGCGGAGCAAGCTACCAATCCTTCCAATGGGAGGACTACTCTTCTGTTCTGCATGGTTTCCAAGAATGGGACGTCCCGCCGCGGACGTCCGATCCGACTAAGGCTGTTTGTAGCCAGAAACGGAGAACCGAATCGAGAGTGCGGCTGAGTTCGGGGAGACCAGCACGCTTCAGAACGTATGCGTTCGCGTGCAAATCGTAAGCCCGGTTCACGTCCTCGGCCAACCCGGAGGAGGAGAACATCACTACCGGGATCCGGCGCAGGTGCTCCCGCTGCTTGACATACTCCAGCACCTCAAAGCCATTTTTTCCAGGCATATGGAGGTCGAGGAGCAGCAAATCGGCGACCGTCTGTTCGAGGGCGGCGATGGCTTGGTCGCCATCGTGGACGGCGTTGAGATGATGGGGCAACCCGGTTCGCTGGAGGCCGACTTGAATGAGCTTGGCGGTCGGTCGATCATCCTCGGCGAGGAGAATGCGGGCAGAAGAGCGGGATGGGTATGTAATCATTTGAAATCATTAGCGCATCCGCGGCTGCAACCTCAGTTTGTTTTCACAAATTTGGGGCCCAGCCGCGAACGCGTTTGGGGGACTGCGTACTGCAGTATGAATATAGCGTGACTGAAAACGGCTACGTAAGTGATGAAAAGATAGCTAACGGTTAGCAAAAACTGCTAACTGGCGATAGACAGATACAGATTGGGACAGTAGAATGCTCAACAGCAGCATGAGGTAGGTTTGTGCGATTCGACACAGAGCAAACCGCCGGTTCCGGCACCGACTTCGGACCTCCCGTGGGTCCATCGGAAGGTGAGGTTCGGGCGCAGCTCGAAAAAATCGTGGGCAGCGCGGGATTCCGCAACTCGGAGAGGATGCGGCGGTTCCTGCGTATTGCGGTCGAGCGTACGCTCGATGGCGCAACGGATCAGCTGAAGGAATTTTCCCTTGGCCACGATGTATTCGACCGGGGTGACTACGATCCGCGGACCGATTCCATTGTGCGCGTCGAGGCACGGAGGCTGCGGAAGAAGCTACGGGCTTATTACGAAGGCGAAGGGCTGCGGGATAAAGTCGTCATTGAGTTTCAGCCGGGCACGTACGTCCCCAGCTTGTCGCACGTCTCGGAGGGAACATCGGCCGGCTTGGGAAAACGTCTGGATCCCAAGACCGTCGCGGTGCTGCCATTCTCCAATTTGAGCTCGGACCTGGAGCAGTTCTACTTCTGCGACGGCATTTCCGAGGACATCATCGATGCACTCAGCACAGTCCGCGATCTGCAAGTGCTGGGGCGGGGAACGACCTTCACGTTTCGCGATCCGGCACAGGATCCACGGGCGATCGGCGCCGAGTTGGGGGCCGGCACCATCGTCGAAGGCAGCGTGCGAAAGAGCGGAGGGATGCTGCGCGTCTCGGCCAGATTGATCGACACCGGAACGGGCCAGGTGCGCTGGTCGACCACGGTGGACCGCGTAGAGACCGATGTCTTCGCGATCAAAGATGAGATCGCGACGGCAATCACCGCGACGTTGTGCGATCAGGCCGTCCCGGGGTGCGTCTTCCAGGACCCGCGCCGAGTATCGAGGCATATGCGCTGTATCTCAAGGGAAGGCACGCGGTCAACCGGATGGACGCAGAAGGCTTCCGCGCGGCGATCGATTACTATAGCCGCGCCATCGCGGAGTTTCCCAATTATGCGCCGCCGTATTCCGGGTTGGCGCAGGTTTACACGGCGATGGCGTCGGCAAGCGTCGAACGGCCATCGTCGCTGATGCCGATCGCGAAGCGGGCCGTGCTGGAGGCGCTGCGCCTGGACCCGGCGCTGGCCCACGCATACACGTCGCTCGCCTGGGTGACGGTCTGTTACGACTGGAATTGGGCAGAGGGACTGGCGCTGGCACAGAAGGCTGTGGTGCTGGAGCCGAATTACGCGTTCGGGCATTATGCGATCGGCGCGATCTATAGGATGCTGGGCCGCATTTCCGAAGCACGGGTGAAAGTCGAGCAATCTTTGCGGCTGGATCCGTTGTCGATCAGCGCGCACCGTTTGCTGGGGCTGGCTCTGACGCTGGAGGGTAGGTTTCATGAGGCGGAACGAAGGCTGCTGGCGGCACGCGCGCTGGCGCCCGCTTCCCCCGAGCTGGCGTGGATGATGTCGACGCTCTATATAACGCAGGGGCGCATGGAAGACGGGCTCCGCTATGCGCGAGAATGCCAGAGCGATCCTCCCGCGCCGCGCAACCTCGGGATCTTGGCACACGCACTGGCGGCGGCCGGGCAGGAACAAGAGGCGAGGGAAATCCTTCGCCGCATCGAGGAGATGTCGGTACGCGCCTACGTCGATCCGTGGACGTTTTGCCGCCTGCATACGGCGCTTGGCGAAAACGAGAAGGCGATCGAGTGCCTGGCGCGGAGCTTCGAGGAGCGGTCCACGTACGCGCTGATTGCGCGCGTCGATCCTCTGTTAAAGCCCCTGCAGACAGACCCTCGATTCGGCGAGTTGATCGCGCGATTGAATATGCCTACGCGCCCGAGATCTCGGGCCGCGAAGCGCTAAGATCGTCCTCATGCAAACGCAATTTATCGCGACCAACGGTATCCGTATGCATTGCGTCGAGGCGGGGTCGGGACCGCTGGTGGTGCTGCTGCATGGCTTTCCGGAGTCGTGGCATTCGTGGCGGCATCAACTTGGTGCGCTCGCCGGTGCGGGCTTTCATGCGGTGGCGCCCGATTTGCGAGGGTACGGGCAGACGGATCGTCCAGAGAGTCTCGAAGCGTACGATATCTTTCAACTGACCGGCGATGTGGTGGGATTGGTAAACGCGCTTGGCGAGCAGTCGGCGTCGATCATCGGGCACGATTGGGGTGCGCTGATTACGGCGTACGCGGCGCTGTTTCGACCCGATTTATTTCGCGCGGTGGCGCTGCTGAGCGTGCCTTACGTGCCGCGAAGGAGCGTGAATCAGACCGAATGGGAGCAGCAGAAGTATCCGGGAAAGATTTTTTATCAGGCGGCGCTGAGAGGCGCGGGGTCGGATCAATTTCTCATGTCCGACGTGCGATCGAGCCTTTTGAAGGGGCTCTATTCGCTGTCGGGAGATGCCGAGGACCAGGATCGTTGGAGCCCGGTGAGAGATCCGACGGCGGCGCGCGGAATTGCGACGGTCCCGAAGATGCCGTCCTGGCTCAGTGAGCAGGATCTGGATTTTCTCGAGGCGGAATACCGGCGCGCCGGTTTCACGGGAGGCTTGAATTATTACCGCAATATGGATCGAAACTGGGCGCTGACGCCGTTCCTCGATGGCGCAAAGATCATGCAGCCGACGCTGTTCATCGCGGGCGACCGCGATCCGGTGATCGGTTTTCTGCGCGATGAATACAACGCTCTGGGTACGAACATTCCAAATCTTCGAAACAACGTGCTGCTTCCAGGAGTCGGGCATTGGACGCAGCAGGAGAGGCCGCATGAGGTGAATCGACTGCTCATCGAGTTCCTGCAGGGATTAAAATAGAATTGATGAAACCATTCGTTCCTGTTTTGATCGCGAGCGGCATCCTTGCCGCCGCAGCATTCGCCTGGCAGCAGAAAACGGACCTGCCGGCACCCTATGCGACTCCGTCTTCGCGAAATAATCCCAAAGTGATCAAGCGCCCCGAGGGCGCACAGTTGAAGCTCGCGCAGGGATTCAGCGCGGAAGAATATCTCACCGATTTCAAAGTCCCCCGCTTCATGCTGCTGGGCTCTCATGGAGAGATGCTGGTGGCCGACAGCGCGCGCAACAATGAGGGCTGCGTCTGGATTTATCCCGACATCGTCAAGAGCAAAGAGCGGCGCGTGCTGATCGACAAGCTCGACCGTCCTTACGGGCTCGCCTTCTGGAAGGATTATGTTTATGTCGGCGAGACGACGTCGATCAAGCGGTACAAATACGACGCCAAGGCAAAGACCGCCGGCGCAGGTGAAGAAATCGCGTCTCTGAAGGGCTTCGACCGCGGGCATTGGACGCGATCCTTACTGTTCGATCGCAAGGGCGAGAAGTTGTACGTAGGGGTCGGCTCGGAATCGAACGTCGACGCGGGAGGGGACGTGAATCGCGCGGCGATTAATCGCTACAATTCGGACGGAAGCGGGCACGAATTGTACGCGACCGGCACGCGCAATCCGATCGGGCTTCACTGGTATCCGGGGACCGACACGATGTGGGCCGCGGTGCAGGAGCGCGATGAACTGGGCGACGACCTGGTCCCCGATTATTTCACGCACATCCAGCAGGGTGGTTTCTATGGCTGGCCGTTTGCTTATGCGGGTGCGCATGAGGATCCACGGCGCAAAGGCGAGAATCCCGCACTGGTCGCGAAGACGATCGCGGGCGATGTATTGCTGCCGGCGCACGCGGCGGTGCTCGATTTTGCGTTCTACACTGGAAAACAGTTTCCGAAACATTATCAGGGCGGCGCGTTTTTGGCGTTTCACGGATCGTGGAACCGGTCCCAGAGGCTCGGATATTCGGTGAACTTCATTCCGTTCGCCAACGGAAAACCGTCCGGGAAAGTCGAAGAGATTCTCACAGGGTGGATGCTCGCGCCGGATCAGAAAGAAGTCTGGGGCCGGCCCGTGGCGATCCTCGAAATGCCCGATGGCAGCCTGCTGGTGGCGGAAGACGGCGGCAATAAGATTTGGCGCATCACTTACAAGGGCTAGCGCTGCTGGTCCTTGGGACCACTTTATCGGCCGCCGATTTTTCGCACCGCGCGCATCTCGCACTGAAGCTGGAATGCACCACCTGCCATGCAACGGTCGAGAAGAGCTCGCGCGTGGAAGACAATAATCTGCCAAGGCCTGAAGTGTGCTTCGAGTGTCACGAGGCGGCGCCTACGATCAAGCAGCCTCGCGAAATCGCTCTGGCGCATTTCCCGCACGACAAGCACGTGGGGGCGATTCCGTGTCTGACGTGTCACAAGGGCATCAATACGGCGGAGGTCACCAGCAAGGCCAATTTTCCTGCGATGGCGCAATGCATGACATGTCACAACCAGGTGGATATTCCCGATAGCTGCTACTTCTGTCACGCGAAGACCATGCACTTAGAACCTGCGACGCACGGCGACTTATGGGTGGATGCGCATAGCCGCGTGCGGCGCGGGGCGGCGGAAAAACAAAGCTGCCAGATGTGCCATGGAAGAAATTTTCATTGCGCCGGATGTCACTAATAAACTGTCCCAGCGATTTTGTTAGCGCGTGTAGCGCAGCGTGTAACGGACCTTCGGAAACCAAGTGGGGCGGACCCCCTGGTCCGCGCGCGATCCCCTGATCGCGCTCTTGACCAATAAAACCAGGNNACCAGGGGGTCCGCCCCACTTGTCGGAAAAACGAGTTCTTCGGCAATCTCTGCCAGCCTGCACCACATTGCTATTGAAATGACCGGGACAGCTTACTGGTTCTTCGACTGCGAGATTAGTTCTATTGCCGCTTTTGCCCCTTTGGTCACAATGCGTAACTCGCTCGCGCGCAACTCTATCTCCTTTCCTTTGGGAGGTTTGCGACTTTGCGTGAAATGCGTTTTGCGTTTCCCCGAGTACTCTTGAATCAGAAGGAGCCTCCACCGGGGCTCTTTCGACAGCTTTTTCCTGCGCAGGAAATGTCGTATTACGGTGGTCCTGAGCCTCTGGAAATGGAGGTATCTTGGGATCGATCTCATAAAATCACGGGTAAAACCGAGGATTCAGAGGGTTGTAACCGGAAGGTTGGACTTGTTCCAATCCTAGCGGGTAACTCGATCCATTGGCGGCCGGTCGATCGAAGGGTCAGCCGGTCGCGCACGATTTTTCGTACAGCCGTAGTGTCTTTAATGCCTGCTTTGTTGAGTTACTCCGGCAGCAGCTCGAAATGATGGAACGATCGGACGGCGCCGGTCTCGGTGCTGAGCAGCACGAATCCTAATTTCCGCAGCACGCGAACGGAAGCGTTGTTGCCGACCTCGACTGTGGTGACAATACGAGAGAGGTGCAGTTCGTTAAACCCGAAGTCGACTAAGGCATGGCCGGCTTCGGTGGCCAGACCCATCCCCCAGTACGCCCTCGCAAGATAAAACCCCAATGCTCCTTCACGCGCGATCGGACCCGAGGGTCCGAAATGTGGAAACACGCCACAACGGCCGATGTAGCGTCCATCCGGTTTATAGATCGTCGCCCACATCCACAGACGATTCTCGGCCGGGCGCTCGAGACCCTTTCGGAACCCGGTCTCCGCTGCCTCGCGCGACCGGGGAGCACCGCCCACGTAGCGGCGCACTTCGGGATCCGCCTCCATCTCGCAATAAGCCTCTAAATCCGCTGCCTCGTGGTCGCGAAATAACAGCCTCTCCGACTCGAGAACGATCACGGCTTTAGGAGAACCGGGATTTCAGAAACTCCCAGATCTGCAGATGCCGGCCCGGGCAGCGCACCCATCCGTTGGGTGCGAAGCCGAGGATATTGGTGCTGCTTTCAACCCACAATCCGAACGGCTCGGTTTTGGGAATCGCTATCGTGAAAATAACGCCGCTGCCGCAAACATCCTCGTTTTGGATCTTCGCGTCTCCAGCGGCCTGATATTGACCCGAAGGACCCCAATCCTCGTTGAATTTTTCCGGCGGATAGTACTTACACGGAGTCTCCTGGGTGCAACCCCAAAGTTTGTAGGCGTCCTGGTATTTCTTTTCTTTGAGCAAGGAGAGAAACTGTTTTACGACCTGCTGCTGCCGCCAACTGCGGAAAGTAAAAAACAGGAGGCTTGCAACCGCTACGATTGCGAGACTCCACAGTACGACGCGTTTGATGCGCCGCTCACGCCGCGCGTCGGAAACACCGTACGTGGAATCCAGAAATCCCGACATTTTTATTTGTCTGCGCTATTTCATCTGCGCTATTTCACTGGAAAGGCTTTATCGTAGGCGGTGACCACGTCGGTTGTGATGTCGAGAGCCGGCTTGAAGGTGATCACCGCACTCGCCTCGACGACCATATCGAGGGCTTTTTCATCGGAAACCTTCTTTACGATTTCCAACATCCGCGTTTGCGCACGAGTCAGAATTTCATTGCGATCGCGTTCTACGTCCGCGCGCAAATCCTCGTCCAGGCGCTTCACTTCGCGCTCCTTGCGCGCTCCGCGGGCCGTCAGGTCGGCCTCGCCTGCCGCGCTCAGCTTACCTTGCGCGCTTTGAAGCTGCGTCTGGATGTCGTTCAGCTCGCGCTGCGCTTTATCGAAATCATCCTGGCGTTTCTTATACCGGGCCGCCATCTCATTCGAGGCTTTCTTGATTTCGGCAGTCTCGAGGATCGCCTTCTGCAGGCTGACGACGCCCACCTTCGCCTGCGCCATGGCAGACGGAACGGAAAAGAGGCCGGCGGCACACACCGCGAGCGCGAGGGACGTACGGAACATGGTTAGAATCAAACTCCTTTGGTCCAACCATTTTAGCAGCATCTGGCGGCGCGCACGAGAGGACTAATTGTTGGGCTTGCTTTCTTTCGCAAGACGAACCTTGGCCCCTTCGAGCTTGCTCTTTACTTTCGCGATATCCGCGGGATCGACGTCGGCAGCCGAGCCGGCCTCAAACTCCTGGAGCGAGAACTGCCATTGCGCGATCGCCTCCTTCACCTTGGATTCGCGCAGCAGCACGTCTCCCATGTGATCGTGGACCGTGGCGTCGCGCGGCGTGCGGAGCAGCGCCTGGCGCAGATTCTCCTCCGCCTCCGGCAGCCGGTTCAGTTTGAAATAGACCCAGCCGAGGCTATCGAGATAGGCTCCATTATTCGGTTCCTTATCGAGCGCCTTCGTGATCAACGTAAGCGCTTCGGCAAGCTTTACGTTGCGGTCCGCCAGCATATAGCCGAGATAGTTCAACGTCGCCGCGTGATCGGGATCGAGCTCGAGGATTCTCCGGAATTCAGCCTCGGCCAGATCGATCTTTTTCATCTTTTCGTACATCGCCCCACGCTGGAACCAGACGTTTATTTTTTCTTCCTTGCTGACCGACAGCTTGTCGGCTCCATCGAGCGCCTTGGCTTCCTCGTCAAACCTGCGGGCTTTGTCGTAAACTTGTCCGGCGAGTTCAAGATAAATCTCGCGATCGCCCTTCCCATCGAGCAACTTCTTCATCTCGGCGGCAGCGGCATCGGTCTTACCCAAGTCCGCCAGCACTTCCGCATGCACCACGCGCAACGCGCGATCTTCCGGCCATTTCTTGAGTGCCGCATCGGATTCCCTCTGCGCCTTGGGCAAATCCTTACCCAGCCTGTACGTGCCGATAATCTCCGCAGCGACCGCCGCATCCCGGTCATGATCGAGTTCCCCGACCTGGCGCAGCGCCTCTACAGCGGGTTCGGTCTGGTCGCTCATGCGATACAGACCCGAGAGTCTGTCCAGCAGCAGAATACGATTCTCCCGTTCCTCTTTGCTGTAGTTTTTCTTCGCAGTCGTGTCCAGAATCTCTTTCAGCCGCGCAATCGCTTCCGGCGTCTTGCCTTCCTGTTCCAGAATGGCTACTTCGTTGTAGCGGACTTCGAGATTGTTGGGCTCGATCGCGCGCGCCTTATCGCCGGCCTCACGAGCTTTTGCAAAATCGCGAAGCTGGGTGTAGATGTTCGACATGTGCAGGTAGGATTCCGCGTCGCCGGGCTCCTCCGCCACCAACTCCTGATACACCTTCAAGGCTGCTTGGAGCTGCTGGGCCTTACGGAGATCCACCGCCATCAATTTCTTCAATTCGGCCGCATTCGGAGGATTCAGATCCAGCGTGCGCTTCAGGGTTTCCGCCGCCAAGGCGAACTCGCGCATCTGCTCATAGGCGACAGCGAGCGCCTGAAGGCTGCGTGGCGACGGGTTCTTGGCAGACAGTTTTTTCAGCAGATCCGCCGCCGCGGTGCTGTCGCCCAGATCGGCGTAGACCATCGCCAAACCGGTTAGCGCGTCTTCATTGTCAGGATCGATGGCGAGAGCCTTCTTATACGCGTTCTGCGCCTCCACGGAATTTTGCGCAACCTTATGCAAACGGCCCAGCATCAGCCAGGAATCGATGTCCTTCGGGTCGAGCTCGGTGATTTTCTTGTACTCTTCGATCGACTTCTTGAGCATCGATTCGTCGATCCGGTGCTCCTGAGAGTCGCCAATCTGCCGCGTGAAAATGCGCCCCAGCATGCGGTGCGCGTTCACGTCGTTCGGATTTGCTTTCAGCGCTTCCTCGGCGTCGCTCTGCGCCTCCCGCAGCCGTCCCGTTTGGATATAAAGCTCGGAGAGCTCTTCACCGAGCATCGGCGTCTGCGGATCCTCTTTGATCGCCAGTTTGTAGTTTTCGATGGCCTTCCTGATGTACTCCGGGCTGTTGTTGATGCTCGCCAGATCCGCATACATGTGCCCGAGCGAGTAATGGTAATAAGACGCCGCGCGATCCACGACTTGCGCCTGGGCTACGGCCGTTGAAAATGACGATGCGCCCCCGATTGCCACCACGGTCCATGCGGTTCTACGAATGGCTGCTTTAAAAATGAAGGATGCCTGAAGCATTCAATCTCTCTCTTCCATGGTTTATTTCAAGCTGGTTCATGCCCGAACATTCGCCGGCAGAACATATTCCCACCATTAAGTATATCGGCTCGGGCCGCCCGGCGGGGTACGATGGCAGCAAGTGGGTCTGAACACCGAACCTCCCCTCATCGTCATCGCCGGCCCCACGGGCGCGGGCAAAAGCACGCTTGCGTTGAGGGTGTGCGAAGAGTTTTCGGGCGAGATCGTCAATTGCGATTCCCTGCAACTTTACCGCGGGTTTCACGTTGGCACCGCCAAAACTCCCGCATCCGAGCGTCGCGCCGTACCTCACCATCTATTGGACGTCCTCGAACCCTCAGACGGTTACTCCGCAGGTGAGTATGCGCGTGTCGCCAGGGAGACGATCCGGGATATATCCCGTCGCGGCCGTCTGCCCGTGGTCGTGGGTGGAACGGGCTTTTATCTGCGAGCTCTGCTGAACGGCTTACCCCGATTACCCGAAAGCGACGAAGCGACGCGCGCGCGGTTGATGGATCGCGAACGCAGGAGATCCGGCAGCATGCGCCGGCTTCTCACGCGGCTCGATCCCTCCGCTGCCCAACGGATTCACCCGAGCGATTCTCAGCGACTGATGCGCGCGGTCGAGATACGTCTTCTCAGCGGGAAAATGTCGCCGGCAGCGGTTGAAACCGAGCCGTTCACGGGTTATCGCGTGTTAAAAATCGGTCTCGATCCCGATCGTGCCTCGCTCTATTCACGATTAGACGGGCGCACACGTGAAATGTTTGAGTCCGGTCTTCTTCAAGAAGTCGACTCGTTGTTAAAAAATGGTTGCACCGGGTCCGAAAAACCATTTAAATCCCTGGGTTACCGGCAGGCGCTGGAATTGTTTCGCGGCGAAATCACATTGGAACGGGCAATCTACTTAACACAACTTGAAACAAGGCATTACGCAAAACGGCAATGGACGTGGTTTCGCCGGGACCCCGAAATTCAATGGTTGCCAGGATTTGGAGATTCTCTTCCCGTTATAGAACAATGTCTTGAAATGGTGAGACGTCTTTTATAAATCTTATTTGGATCGGGTAACGGAACAAAGCGATTGGACGCCCGTATATATGTATAGAGGGGCTCACGCTTACTCCACGTAAATTTGATTCGTTGCGAAAACGTGACGTTTCAACCATGAGGAAAATACTTAATGAAACTATCTAGATTGATGTTGTCCTTCGGCACGCTCGCTCTGGCAATTGCGAGTGCTGCTTCCAGCTATAGCTTCTCCGTCTTCGAACGCTCGTTCGTCGCGGGTAAGGAATTGAAGCCAGGCGACTACAAGATCCAGTTGAATGGCGATAAAGCCACCATCAAAGCCGGCAAGCAGATCGTCGAAGCCGCGGTGAAAGTGGAGAACGGCACTGAGAAGTTCGCTGATACATCGGTCCGTTACACCAACGCGGATGGCAAGATGACGGTGCAGGAGATTCGCCTCGGCGGTACCACCACCAAGCTGGTTTTCAGCAACTAACTTAATTCCATTACCGCTGTCCCCGATAGGCCGTGGAGAAATCTCCCGGCCTTTTTCATTTACAATTGATAGAAATGAAGCGTTGGCTCGCCGTAGGCTTGTTCGGATTGGGTGCGCTTCGTCCTCTCGCTGCCGATACCGCCGCAGTGCTACCGTTCCTCAATAAAACCGCCAAGGCGCCGAATCTCGACTGGATTGGAGAGAGCGTCGCCGAAACAATTCGCGAAGCGCTCGGCACCACCGGGGTCATGACACTAGACCGCAATGAGGTTCAAGAGGCGTACCGGCGTCTGGCCCTGCGTGAGGGAATCGCACTGACCGAAGCGTCCGTGATGAAAATCGGCGAGACGCTCGACGCCGAGCAGATCGTCTACGGATCGTTCGAATTTACTCCCGCCGCCACTGGAGCGATCACCAGCGGCTCCCTTCATGTGACCGCGCGCGTTCTCGACCGCCACCATATGCGCGCCAGCCCCGAATTCACCGAGACCGGCGCGCTCCAGGACTTGGCCACCATCGAAGCGCATCTCGCCTGGCGCGCTCTCAATCTGATCGCCCCCACCATGGCTCCGCCTGAATCCGAGTTCCGCTCGCTGCGCACGCCTATTCGTCTCGAAGCGGAAGAGAGTTACGTGCGTGGACTACTCGCCCACACGACCGAACAAAAAGAAAAGTATTTCTCGCAAGCGGCGCGCGTCGACCCAAAGTTCGCGCATGCGTGTTATCAACTCGGCCAGATTCACTACCAGCGGAAGGAGTACCGGCAAGCAGTGGCGTGGCTCGAGAAAGTCGGCTTGGGCGATATTCATTCTCATGAAGCAAGCTTCTTGCTTGGCCTGGCCCGCTTTCAGACTGGCGACTATAAAGGGGCCCAGCAGACCTTTCAAATGATCGCCGCGGCCGTTCCGCTGAGCGAGGTGTTCAACAATCTTGGCGCCGCCGAAAGCCGGGCGGGGATGCAACAAATAGCGATCGACGATTTTCATAAGGCCCTCGCGGGCGACGCGAACGATCCTGTATACCGCTTCAATCTCGGCTACGCACTCTGGAGAAAAGGCGACTTCGCCGCCGCCGCGGAGGCCTTTCGCGCGTCCCTCGATCTGGATCCGAACGATCTTGCGGCACCCCTGCTTCTCGCGCGCTGTCTCAAGAAACAAGGGCCGCACAGTAGCCCAGATTCCCGTCTGGATAACCTGGAACGCTTGAAGACTAATTTTGAAGAGCGCGCATTCATGCAACTAAAATTGCTGCTCGCCCCGGGAACTGCGCCCGCAATACCGCGACTAGAAGATTTTAAAATGGACCGCCGATGAAGGTACGGATTCGCTGGGGATCGCGCGCGCCGGAAATGCCGGCGCAAGCTCCCGCCCCACCCAGCGAGCCTCCCGCGAACACGACGCCCGAATTTGCAGCTTTGCCGCCTCGCGAACCGGGTATAATCGGAAAGCTCATGATCGAAGCCTACGGAGCGTCCAACGTGGGGTGCGTCCGCACAAATAATGAAGATTATTTCCTGGTCGCGCCCACGATCGGCCAGTATGTTGTTGCGGACGGCATGGGCGGCGCACAGGCGGGCGAGCACGCCTCTAAGCTCGCTGTCGAAACGGTCTACGACCTGCTCCAGGACCTCGACCGTTCCCGTCGCGATAGCGAGACCGTTTCCGATGCGCTGGTCAGCGCTTTTGAAGAAGCCAACCGCCGCGTGATGGACGCCGCGGCCGCCGATCCCAGCCTTGAAGGCATGGGCACCACTCTGATCGCTGCGATGGAGACCAACGACGGACTGATCGTCGCGAGCGTCGGCGACAGCCGGGTCTATGTATTTGAGAACGACACGTTAAAGCTCATCACAGAGGACCAGACCTGGGTCAATGAAGTCGGCCGCCGCTTGGGGATCGAAGAGGAAAGTCTCAAGACCCATCCCATGCGCCACGTGCTCACGATGGCCATCGGTGTTTCCGATCAGTTGCGGGTCCACACTTACGAACTGCACCCATCGCCCGGCACGCAAATCCTTCTGTGCAGCGACGGCTTGCACGGCGTCGCTCCTGAAGACGAAGTGGCGAATATTCTTCACTCCAAAGATTCGCTCGAAGCCAAGTGCGACCAACTCATCGCCGCCGCTCGCGCGCATGGCGGACCCGATAACGTCACTGCGGTGCTGCTGCGAGCTTTGTAATTCTAATAGACGCCCTCGACTACCGTTGTTTGGAATTTTCTAAAGGGGCGCACGTTGCGGACGCCGTCCCATGGGTACTTCTCGCAGGGTGGTTCGCGCTCGCACTCGTCCCGTTCTAAAAATCGCGGCATGAAGAATTCTTTGGTGAGTGTCGTGAGCCTTACACGACCGGTCTGGCCATAACCGACCAGCTTCGTCGGCTGGTCTGGATCGACGACCTCGATCATCGCGCGCGGGCTTGGAGGGTAGTAGATGACGGCGTAGTTGTCGGCGATATCGAAGGGTTTGTGGACGGCGAGGCCCATGAGCGTGTTGCCGTACGTGGGCGCGAAATAAATTTCGTCGCCGAGCAGTTCCTCCTTGGCGAAGCGGTGGAACTGCGGGGTCATCTCGGTGCCGCCGCAGAAGATGCCTTTGATGCCGGCTTTGCGCAGATCGATTTTTTCGCACAGAGCCTCGAGCAGTTTAGGCGTGGTGAACATGCAGTGGATCTCGTGAGCCTTGAGAAGTGTGAGCGCCTGGTCGATGCAGTGCTGCTTATAGCGCTCGGCTTCCTGAATGTCGCCGCGTTTGATGAGCTTGATGACCCAGCGTGGGTCGAGGTCGACACAGAAGCAAATGCCTCCGCGATGCTGCGCCAGATGCTCGACGGAGAGGCGGAGGCGGCGGGGGCCGCTGGGGCCGAGGTGCAACCAATCCACACCGCGCGGGAAGAACTCGTCGGGCAGAGTGTCGGAGAAGGCTTCGTAATCTATGCGGAAATCCTCGTGCGCAATGCGGGATTTAGGCACGCCGGTGGAGCCTCCGGTTTCGAACGTGAAGATCGGCTTGTTCGAGTACGCCTTCGGCACCCAGCGACGCACGGGCCCGCCGCGGAGCCACTCATCTTCGAAGAATCCAAAACGATCGAGATCCTGATACGTCTGAATGTCGCGGAGGGGATCGAAGTCGAGCGTCTTGGCTCGGTCGATCCAGAAAGGAGTCCCGGTCGCGGGATCGAAGTGCCACTGGACAACTTCGCGGGTCCACGTATCTAAATTGGTAACAGCCGCGGCGGAGGTGGGTTGTATAGTAGGAGTCACTGGTTTATGAGGATTAGTTTACAAGTTTTCCTTGCGTCCATTGCTTTGATCCGGGGCATGGCGAGCGACTGGGATCGTTTCCGCGGACCCAACGGTTCGGGTGTGAACGAGGCGCACGGGCTGCCTGTCGAGTTCGGGGCCGAGAAAAATATGCGATGGCGCGTCGCGCTGCCACCCGGGCACTCGTCGCCGATTCTGGTGGGCGATCGAATTTTTCTGACGGCGTTCGAGGGCGAAAAGCTGCTGACTATTTCGCTCGATCGCGCGACGGGAAAGATCTTGTGGCGGCGCGAGGCGCCGCGAGCGCGGAAGGAAACGCTCGATAATCGCAACAGTCCCGCATCGCCGACGCCGGCGTCGGATGGCAAGAACATCTACGTGTTTTTTGGCGATTATGGGATGGTTTCTTACGGTTTCGACGGAAATGAACGTTGGCATACGCCGCTGGGTCCGTTCACAAATGTGTATGGGATGGGCGCATCGCCGGTCGTCGTGGACGACAAGGTCGTGCTTGTCTGCGATCAATCGAGGGATTCGTTCATCGCAGCGTTTGGACTGGCTGACGGCAAGTTGCGATGGAAGACGGCGAGGCCGGAGGCGCTGAGCGGGCATTCGACGCCCGGCGTGATTCGCGGTGTAGACGGAAAAGCGCTGATCGTCGCACCGGCGTCGTTTCGGATGGATGCGTACTCCGCGGAGACGGGAAAGAGCGTGTGGTGGATGCACGGGCTCGCGTCGGAAATGAAGAGCGTTCCGGTGATCGATGGCGACACGATCTATATCAACGGCTTCAATACGCCGGAAAACGATCCAGGCAAGCAGATCGCGGTCGCGCCTTTCGAGGAGGTGATAAAGAAGTACGATGCGAATGGCGACGGCAAGATTTCCAAGGACGAGGCGCCGGATCAGCGCACCAAAACGTATTTTCTATACATCGATTTGAATCAGGATGGCGTTCTTGACGCGTACGAATGGAAAATGTACGCGGCGGTGATGGGCGCGACCAATTCGTTGATGGCGGTGAAGGCGGGCTCGAGTGGCGATATCACAACGACCGGAGTACTGTGGCGATTCCACAAGTCGATTCCACAGTTGCCGTCGGTGGTTTTGTATCGCGGCGTTATTTATATGATTAACGATGGCGGGGTGCTGACAACGCTCGATTCAAAGACGGGCGAGGTATTTAAGCAGGCTCGCCTGCGCGGAGTTTCGGACCGGTATTTCGCGTCGCCAGTGGCGGCCGATGGCAAGGTGTTCATCGCGTCGCACAGCGGAGTGGTGGCGGTTTTGAAAGCGGGCGGGGATCAGGAAGTGCTGGCCGCGAACAAGTTGAATGAGGACATTTACGCGACACCGGCCATCGCGGATGGGCGGATTTACGTGCGGACGGTATCATTTTTATATTGCTTCGGCGAACAATGAAGTTTCTGGCGTGTGTGATCGTGGCCGCGACCGCGGCGCGGGCGGCATCGGCTCCGACGGCAGCCGAGCGCGAACAGATCATGTCGCGCCTCGCGCTCTTAACGCGCGCCTTAGATGAGTTGCGAGCAAAGCACATCGATGATGCTCGGCTTGCAGACATCGAGGTCTATCACAAGGCGGCAACCTGGATTCTTCGATTCGAAGAAGAGTTTTTCACTCCGGCGTTTGTTCCCAATACTCTCAAGGTGCTCGACCACGGGCTGGCGCGGGCAGCAGATACCGATTTTTCCTGGGAATCGAAAAAGGGAAGAATCGTACGCGCGTATCGATCGAAAATCGATGGAAGCGTGCAGCCTTACGGGCTGATCATTCCCGAGTCGTACGATGGATCGAAGCCGGTGCGGCTCGATGTAGTGCTGCACGGACGCGGGGAACAACTTACGGAAGTGAGCTTCATTGCCGCGCACGAGAGCGACAAGCCTGTGGCACAGGATTTCATTACTCTCGACGTCTACGGACGTGGCAACAACGCGTATCGATGGGCGGGCGAAACCGACGTGTTCGAAGCGATCGAATCAGCGAAGGCTCGCTACAAGATCGACGAGAAAAAGATCGTGCTGCGAGGATTCTCGATGGGTGGAGCGGGCGCTTGGCACATCGGTCTGCACTATCCCGACAAGTGGGCGGCCGTCGAAGCGGGCGCGGGATTCACGGAGACGAAGAAGTACGCAAAGCTCGGACCGATGGTCGGTTATCAGGAAGCGATGCTGCGGATTTACGACGCCGTCGAGTACGCGGCCAATGCGCAAATGGTGCCGACGGTGGGCTACGGAGGAGAGATCGATCCGCAGTTGCAGGCCAGTGCGAATATTCGCGAAAAGCTCGAAGCGGAGCATGTTGAGCCGCCGCAGATTTTATTTCTGGTGGGTCCAGGGACCGCGCACAAGTGGGAGCCAGGGAGTTTGGCGCAGTCGAACAAGTTTATCGATGCGGTGTTGTCGAAGCCTCGCAAGGAGCCGGATCACATTCACTTCGTGACGTACACGACGGCTTATCATCAGTGCTACTGGATTTCGATTGAGAGCGTGGAGAAGCAGTACAGCCGAGCAGAGGTGGATGCGGATCGCTGGGGCGATGAGATTCGCGTGACGACGAGAAACATTTCGCGTATCGCGATTGCCGGCGGCAAGCACGTTGTGATTGACGGGCAGAGTGTCGATCTGGCAAATTTTGGTCTGCTGATGAAGACGCCTGAGGGTTGGAGACGGGCGGGCAAAGCGGGTCGTTATAAAAAGCCGGGTTTGCAGGGGCCCGTGGACGACGCGTTTAAGGATGCGTTTCTGGTGGTGCGTCCAACGGGTAAGCCGGAGCATAAAGAAGCGGGCCAGTATGTGACCGACACGATGGAGCAGTTTCGCAAAGAGTGGGCGAAGTATATGCGCGGCGAAGTGCGGATAAAGGACGACAGGTCCGTGACGGACGATGACATCGACCGCTATCATCTGGTGCTGTTCGGTGATCTGCAAAGCAACAAATTGACGAAGCGACTCGCGCCATTGCTGATGCGGTCCTGGCCTGCGGCTCCGCTAGTGCCGGTGCTGATCGCGCCGAATCCGCTAAATCCGTCGCGTTACGTGGTGTTCAACAGCGGGCACACGTTTCACGAAGAAGAGTTCAAGGGCACGAATGCTCTTCTCTACCCGAGGCTCGGAGATTACGCCGTGATACATCCCACGCTGCGGCAGGTGGTGCGCGGTGGATTGTTCGATACGGAGTGGAGGCAGTTGTTGAGGCCGATGAATGTGAAGCCGTGAACGATGATCACCGCCGACCGAGAACGCGACTTTTACGACCGCCAGTACACTCAGTTCCTGACCCTCCCAGATCATGCGCTACGTACCGATCGAAAGGTCCTGGAAGCGAACATCGAGATTCCCTCGAATCCTTTCTACGAACGACGGCTCCTATACCGCGCCACGATGCGAGCACTCGAATCCTCACCGGTGCGCGGGAAAACAATCCTCGACTACGGCTGCGGCCCTGCGGACTTCGGGCTCTGGCTCGCCACTGAGGGCGCTGATGTCACGCTACTCGATCTTTCGTCCGCGGCGATTGAAGTGGCATTGAAACGGGCGCAAGCATCGGGAGTCGTCGTTCGCGGCATCAGTGCCGACGCGAGCGAACTGCACATGCTAATCGATGGAGAATTCGACATAGTGTTTGCGTGCGCCGCGCTGCACCATACCATGAAGTATCACGGCGCTATCGAAGAACTCGCGCGGATCATGAAGCCGGGGGCTAGGCTGGTGCTTTGCGAGACTTGGGGTGGGAATCCGCTCCTGAACGTTGCTCGCAAGCTTCGTGCTTTGGTCGCAGGCGAGGATGAGGAACAGGGCGAGGATATCATCCTTTCGAAAAAAGAGCTAAAAGCGCTCGACCCATTCTTCACGGACGTGCGGACGGACACGATGAATCTATTCGCAATGGGTAAGCGAGTTCTGCGGGGGCGATTTGAAAAAAGCTGGGCCCGCGGGATTGTTGGTGCTTTGGAATCGGTGGATGCTGGGATTTTGTCTGTTTTTCCGCCGCTAAGCGATTGGTGCGGAGAGGCAGTGATTACGGCGCGACGAAAAGCCGACTGAAAGTCGGCTGCCGGCTAAATAGCCCGCCCCACAAGTGTCTAAGGGTGCAGCTTCTTCGCTGCGTCCACGTACTTCTTCGCCTTTGGATTCGATTCATTCCATTTTGGCGGCGGAGCATCCGAGGCCACGTGAAGCAGTGCGAGCGCGATCGCGCGATCGACCTTCGCCATGTTCGCGTAGTCGACTTTTTCCCAGTGATCGGAAACCTTGTGGTAATCGGGATAATCGAACGCGACACAGAGCGTGTGCGCGGGGATGCCGACGTCGGCGAGGGCCTGATTATCGCTGCGGCCGAAGTAGGCGTCGCTCGCTTCCTCATTTTTGTAAACCTTCACGCCCACGATCTGCCCCGCGTCGGCGAGAATTCCGGGGAGTTCGGAGAAATCAAAACCAGTGATGGATGCGGTGCCGATCTGCGCGCCGTCCGACGCATCCGTGCGGCCGATTTGCTCCAGATTGAGGTCGGCGACAGTTTTATCGAGAGGCACGATCGGATGGCGGCCGTAATAACGCGAGCCGACCAAGCCGCGCTCCTCTCCAAAAAAGGTCATGAAGAGAACGCTGCGCTTGGGATGTTCTTTGAGCGCCGCGATGGCGCTGGCAATCTCAACGACGGACACCGTTCCGCTGCCATCGTCATTCGCGCCGTTGAAGATTTTGTCGTCACCGGTGGCCCGAGTACCCAGGTGATCGTAATGCGCGGTGAGCAGTACGTACGTGTCGCTCAGTTCCGGATCGGAGCCGCGCAGCAGGCCAGCGACGTTGTGAACCTTCACCGGCCGATCAATGGACGCAGCCATGTGAACGCTGAGGCGCGCGTCTGGATTGTCCTTGAGAAAAGCGGCAAGCTCGGGCTTGTTCACAAGGCTGATCGCGCCCCTGCCAACACCGGCTTCAGGATCGCGTACCTGCGGTCCAGTGGGAATATTGCCACTCGAAGCGATGACCAGCGAAGCTTGGTCGAAGCTGCCGCGGCCGCGCCAATTCGCCACGAACACGACCTTGCCTCGCGTTTGCTCAGCCGGCGTGTTCTGATCGGCAACGATGACGGGAACATCGCGAAGATTCAGTGCTGCTGCGGGAAGCAGGTAGGCTTCGCTCTTGTCGATGCGGATCGTCTTGCCGCCACCAGTCACGGTCATCTCGAAGCCATCCCAGTTAGGCTCGCGCTGAATCAGTGTCGCCGTTTGAAAATATCCGTCGTCACCGACGGGCTCAAGACCGGCGCGGCGAAATTGCGCTGCGATATATTCGGCGGCAAGATCAAGGCCTCGTGAAGGCGTGGCGCGGCCTTCAAGAAGATCGGAGGCAATAAAAGAGAGATGCCCGCGCAGCGATTGCGCCGAGATATGATCCATGGTTGCCTGCATCTGCGGCGTCACGTCGGCCGACAGCAACAAGGCCAGCAACAGAGAGTACATCTGACGATTCTAGCGCGTGTTCATGAACTCGCCGAGCCATTTAAGCGCTTCCCCCTCCGTTGAAAACGCACCGTCGGTCTGCGCTTCATAAGCCGCGCGCGTGATCTCGCCGATGTGCGGGCCCGGCTGATTGTCGAAATACGGCAACACATGCCTTCCGAGGATCAACGCACTCTGCGGCTTCGTCGCGACGGCCTGCGCCGCGGCCATATCACGAATGCGCACGGCCGAGTCAGGCAACTCCGCGGGAAGCGGAGGGCGGCCGGAATGATCTGCTTCAATGAGACGGATGAGCTGCGTAATGTTCGCGGGCGCAAGGCGGAGCGCGAGACGGCGCACGGTCCGCGGCGTGACGTCGTTACGAAGGCTCGAATGCGCAAGATGGTTTTCTACCAGCGGAACAACTTGATCGACAATTGCCGGCTTGATGCCGATGCGTTCGAGAAATGCGCGAGCGAGCGGCCCGCCGGCCCCTTCGTGACCATGAGCGGTCCAGCGCAGAACGCCGTTGCGTTCGCGCAGAGCGGTAGTCCCAGCCTTCGCTAAATCGTGCGTAAGCGCGGAAAAGACCAACACGGCGCGTTCATCTCCTTCAAGCGAATCGCGCTCAGCAATTCGAGCAGCCGCATCGACGACGAGCATGGTGTGGATGCCAACGTCGCCTTCGGGGTGCCACTCAGAGTCCTGCGGAACATTGAGAATGTTCTCGATTTCAGGAAAGTGAACGATCCATCCGGTTGCGACCAAATACTCGGCAATGCGGCCGGGACGCCGGCTCTTGATTGCCCACTTCATGAATTCTTCGGCGACACGTTCCTGCGCGATGGTCGAGTACTCGTGTGCGATGGCGCGGCATTGTTCCGCGGTCGCTTGGTCGATGGTCAAGTCGAAGCGGCAGGCGAATTGCATGCCTCTCAGAGCCCGCAGAGGATCTTCGCGAAACGCGTCGCTGGTGGCGCGGAGCACACGGTTTCGCAGATCGTCGCGCCCGCCGAAAAAATCGAGAAGCTGGTTGGCGACAGGATCGAACGCCATCGCGTTAATCGTGAAGTCGCGGCGGCTGGCGGCCTCCTTCGGAGTAATATCCGGATCGAACGTGGCCAGAAAATCGCGATGCGCACGGCCAATTTTGCTATCGCGGCGAGGCAAACTGAAATCGTACACCCGGCCTCCCGTCACGGTGAGTTTCACGACGCCGAAGCTCTGGCCGACTAGATCGATGCGGCCGTAATACGCCAGCAGTTCCGCGAGACCATCGAACGAGACGCCGTAGACTTCGACGTCGAAGTCCTTCGGTTCGAGCCCCAGCAGGTCATCGCGCACCGCACCGCCCGCGATCAGCGCGCGAAATCCAGCAGCATCGAGAGCCCGGATGATGCGGTCAAGCTCGGGCGGCAGAGTCATCTATTCGTTCGGACGCTTGTCATTGTTCATTAGGCCGCTTGGCGGCGGCGTTGCCGTTCAGGAATCGATCGAACCAATAGGACTGCCAGTTGATGCTCTCGACCAGATGCTTCGGTTCGCCCGTGCGCGTCAGATTGTGATTCTCGCGAGGGAACATGACCAGCTCCGACGTTACGCCAAAATGCTGCAGCGCGCGGAACCACTGCTCGCCCTGCTCAATCGGCACGCGGAAATCGTTATCGGAATGCAACACCAGCGTCGGGGTCTTTACTTTCGAGACGTAATGCAGCGGCGAGTATTTCCAGTAGGCGTCATAATTTTGAAAAATGTCGCCGCCGAAATCTTTCTCATGACCGTAAGCGCCGTCGCGCGTGCCGTCGTCGCTGATGAAATTCGAGATGCTGCGCAGCGTCACCGCGGCGCGGAAAATATCAGTCTGCGTGGTGATCCAATTCGTCATGTAGCCGCCGTAGGAGCCTCCGGTGACGCCCAAACGGTCGCGATCGATCCACGGATTACGTTTCAAAGTTTCCTCGACGCCGGTCATGATGTCGGTGTACGCCTTGCCGCCCCACTCCATCACGACACCCCGTTGAAATTTTCGCCCGTAGCCTGTCGATCCCCGCGGATTCGAGAAAAACACAGCCCAGCCGCGCGCGGAGTAAACCTGAAATTCGTGATACCAATCGACGCCATACATGCCCGCGGGTCCGCCATGGATGCTGACGATCATCGGGTACTTCCTTCCTGGTTCCCATCCGAGCGGCTTGACGAGAAAGCCATCGATCGGCCAGCCGTCCGCCGCAGCGTAAGGAATGCGCTCGACTGTGGCGAGCGTTCGCTGCTCCCACAGCGACGCGTTGAGATGCGTCAACTGGCGTTCCGCACCGGAGGCGTCTCGAACATACAGATCGTCAAGGTGACTAAAATCATTCGATAAGTAAGCAATCTTGCGTGACCCTTCGTGCAGCGACGGCGACCGCACCGCGCGCGCGCCCGCCGTGATCGCGCTCACCGCGCCGGTACCGGAGTCCATTCGATAAAGATGCGTCTCTCCTTTCACACCGGAGCTCAGGTAGAGCGCGCGACCCTGCTCCGCCCACATGAGGTCGGTCGCAGTCTGATCGAAGGCCTTATTGATCGCCACCGATGGCTTTCCTCCTGTCGCTGGCGCCACATAGATCAGCGGCGGAGCCTCCTCATCTTCAGCGCCGAGAAATGCGATGCGGCTTCCGTCGGGCGACCAGCGCGGGCTGTTATCAGGCCCAACGTGATCGGAGATCTTCGTAAGCGCGCCTCCACCGGCTGGAATGGTCCACACATCCGAGTTGTGATCGAGATCGAACTCTTTGCCGGTGCGGTTCGAGACGAACGCGATGCGCGTAGAATCGGGCGACCAGCGCGGATCGAGGTCGTTCCAGTTGTCGCCGTCGGTGATCTGCTTCGCCGTGCCGGTCCGCACATCGACGATCGCGATGTGAGAACGCTTTTCGTCGAAATATCCCGTGTCGTTGAACTTGTAATAGATGTGCGTGTAGTGGCGCACGTCGCTCGTCTTGCTCGGCGTTGGACCCGTCCGCGTCAGGCAGACGAAGCGCGCGCCGTCGGGCGACCATTCGAAGCTCGACGCGCCATTCTCCAAGCTCGATACGCGGCGCGCCTCCCCGCCATTACGCGATAGCAGCCAGATCTGCGCGCGTCCTCCATCGCGTGCGGAGAGGAAGGCGAGAAATCGTCCGTCGGGAGACCAGCGTGGCGAAGTCGAGGACGTTGAGTCGCTAGTGAATGGGACCGACGGATGCGTGCCGTCGATAGAAGCGATCCAAATGCGCGACATGCGCCGATTCGCCTTCTGATCGATCGTGGCAACGGTGTAGGCGACCCATGGGCCGTCGGGCGAAATCTGCGGATCGCTTAAAAACTCAAACGAGAAATAATCTTCGGCCGTGATGCCGGGTTTCGTCTGCGCCTGGGCGACCGCCCCGCATAGGATCAGAAAAAGGGCAAGAATGCGCTGCATGAGTCACATCATAGCGTTACCGTAGCAGTACCGTCTCGACCGAACCGCCATGCGTAAGCATGCGGACAGGCGCGAATAAACTCTAGCGCGCCGCGTAGGATTTCGAAAAACCGTTGCGGCTATTCGTGATCGTATATTTGCCATCGCTCGAAATGGAAGCCTTCAGGAAACTGCCTTTGCACTCGGTCGTCGGCTCGGAGTTCGCGATCTTCTGTTCGCTCGTGTTGTGCGCGGCGTCAGTCGCAAGCGAAAGGTGTACTTGCCAAGTGTCCTCAAGTCCTGGAATCTTCGCGATCGTATCCCATGCATTCGCGCCGAGCCCCTTTCGCGGACCGTTGTTCACGATCACGACCTGTGGATGAATCGCCCACACGTGCGGGGGCGCACCCGAATTATCATTGTAGAAACCGTGATGTGTCGCCTGGAATAGCGTCACTTGCCCGACCTTGTTTTGCGGGCACGAAAGCTCTAGCTCCTTGTTCCACGTCAAATCCCCCAGATCGAGAAACGTGAATTTCCCGTAGGTCAGTTTGAACCCGAGGCTGCGCGCATTCTCAGTGGGGTCCGGATCTTTTTTCGCAGCGCTGGCGCAGTAAGAATTCGCCTCGCCGCCCTTCGCCAGAACGTCGCCATTCGATGTGACGATGTCTACACGGACCCCTTTAAGAGGCACTTTGTCGCCGACTGCGAGCGACTTGCGATGTCCCGTCGCGATGGCTTTATAAGCCTCCCACCGCTGCGCGTCGGCCAGATTCTTCGTCTCGACGGAATCGCCATGATCGAGGTAAGCACCAATCGGAATCAGTTTCGCGAGCGCAGGCGCTCCGCCCACATGATCGCTGTGAAAGTGTGTCGTCAGCAAGTAATCGATCTTGCTAAGATGCGCCTGCTTCGTCGCGACCTCGTAAATCCGCTGCGCGTCGCGGTCTCCAGGATTTCCCGTGTCCGCCAGCAGGGATTGGCCGGAGGGCGTCACAATCAGCGTCGCCGCACCACCCTCCGCGTCGATCCAGTAAATGTCCAACGTTTTCTGAGCGCTCAGCGTAGCTGCCGCTAATAGGAAAAGAATTTTAAGCACGTTGCGATTTTACATCTTGACGAGTGATCCGACTTCAGGTATACTATATCTATAAATGTACTACTATGCCGAAGAAGAATATACCCGCTCCCAAAGACCTGCTGCCGCTTTCGCCGACTCTGTTTCACCTGCTGCTGGCGCTTCACGACGGTGAGCGTCACGGCTATGCCTTGAAGCGCGAAATCGCGCGGCGGACCGCCGGAGCGATTAACCCCGGCGCGGGCGTTCTCTATGGTTCGATCAACCGGATGCTGGAGCAGGGCCTCATCGAGGAATCGGAGGAGCGGCCCGACGCGCATCTCGACGACGAGCGCCGCCGTTACTATCGCATCACCCCCTTCGGCCGGCTGGTCGCTCAAGCCGAGGCCGTGCGAATGCGCGAGCTAGTGCAGATTGCAGACCAGGCGTTTGGGTTGCCGGAGCGCGCATGAAACTTTATCGCCTGCTGTTGAGCCTCTACCCTGCCCGATTCCGCGAAGAATACGGCGGACCCCTGGAGCAGCAGTTTCTCGACGATTATCGCGAGGCGCACAACACCGGAATGCGGTTCAAATTATGGCTGAGCGCCTTGCGCGATCTCGCGTGGTCGATTCCGGTCGAGCTCGCGCATGAGCTGCGTCAGGATCTCGCTCATAGTTTGCGGGTTCATGCCCGCCGCCCCTTCGTGATGACCTTCACGATCGCGATCCTCGCCCTTGCAATCGGAGGAGCAACCGGCGTGTTCAGTGTCGTCAACGCGGTGCTGATCAAATCGCTGCCGTTTCGAGACCCCGATCGACTCATGCTCCTCTCCAACATTGGTGTACCCAACACGTCGATTCCGGACGCCAAAGGACGAAGCGCAAAGACGGACGTATTCCTTTCGAGCGAGGACTCGCCCGGGTCCGGTGCGGCCGGCTTCAAAAACTGGAGAACCAACAGTATCTATTTGGAGGACGCAGCCGAATATCTAACGGCCGAGATGAATATAACCGGAGTGTCCGCCCCCGTCCGTGTCACCGTGGCGGAGACATCGTACAACTTCTTTTCGATGCTGGGTTCGGAGCCTGCGCTTGGCCGCGCTTTCGCCCCTGGGGAGGATGTTCCGGGGAATGACAACGTCCTCATCATTGGCCATGCCCTCTGGCAGCAACTCTATGGAAGCGACCCGCGCGTGCTCGGCTCGAAAATCCTTCTCAACGGAGTGCCGATGACAGTGGTGGGTGTGGCGCGGCCCGCGTTCGATTATCCGGCCAAGGCATCCGTGTGGATTCCCACTGCCTTCGACATGATGCGCGTTCCCGCAGGTGGAGTATTCTTCCCGCGGACGATTGGACGGCTGAAATCAGGGCTCACCATCACCCTGGCTCAGAAGATGTTCGAGGCCGATGGTGAGCAACTTTCCCCAGGCCGCAAAAGGGAAGATTGGGAACGGCTGGAACTGATTCCTCTGCGGACGCAGCTCGCCGCGAAGACCCGGCAGGCCTCGCTCGTCTTGATGGGGGCGATCGGGTTCGTATTACTGATTGCGTGTGCCAACGTCGCCAACCTCCTGCTCACGCGGACCACGGAGCGCCGCGGCGAGCTGTTGATTCGAGCGGCGCTTGGAGCAAGTCGCGGCCGCCTGGTCCAACAATTGTTGTCGGAAAGCGTATTGCTCTCCGCCATCGCGGCCGCTGCGAGCCTGGGAATCGCTTATTGGGCTTCGAAGCTCGCTGCCGTCGCGCAGCCGGCGGAGCTTGCCGCGCAACAGTACACCATTCTCGATTGGCGCGTGCTCGGATTTGCGATCGGAACCGCAATCGCCACTGGCATTCTGTTTGGTGTCGTGCCGGCATGGCTGGTCCGAAGTCTCCAGCCTTCAGGCGATCTGGCGCGGATGCAGAGCGTCGCACCCCGCGCCGGGAGATTGCGTGGCGTTTTGATCGCAATCCAGGTAGCGCTGACGATGATCTTGCTCGCCGGATCTGCGACCATGGGCCGCGGTTTCCTCCGTCTTCTCGGCACCGATATCGGCTTTCGTCCGGATCATCTGGTCACGCTGAGCGTATCCCTCACCGGCACCCCCGAGGAATCGGATGCCCGAAAGGCGCCATATTATCGCGATGTGCTAGAGAGGCTTCGCGGCGTTCAAGGCGTCGAATCCGCGGCGGCCATCGATTTTCTTCCTTTGGACGCACACTCTTTCATCGGAGGCAACCTCTTTACCGAGTCTGGCGCCGAGACACCCCTTGTCATTTTCGGCCGTGTGACGCCGGATTATTTTCGGACCATGGACACAAGGATCGTCTACGGCCGCGAGTTCACTGCGGCGGATCGGGGCCGCGTGGCCATCGTGACAGAAGGCGTCGCGCGCAAAATCGGTGAGGGCTCTTCCACCATCGGTAGGAGAATCCGGCGGCGCAATGAAGAGGAACCCTTTACCATCATCGGCGTCGTGCAGCCAATTCGCTACAGTGGCCCCGAACAGTCAGGAGGAATGGAGCAGATGTTCCTCTCGGCCGGTTCCAACGCGCCGATCTTTGCGACGTTCATCGCGAGAGTGAGCGGCAATGCCGCGGATTCGCTCGCCGTGTGCCGGGATGCCGTGCAATCCGTGGATCGCGAGGTACCCGTGTACGGCGTCAAGACGTACCAGCAGCGCCTTGACGAAACGCTCGCCGTGCCCCGCTTCCGCACCACGATATTTCTATTCTTCGGCGGATTCGCGTTACTCCTCGCAATCGCGGGAATCTACGGCGTCTCGTCTTACTCGATCACCCAGCGCCGGCGCGAAATCGGCGTGCGGATCGCGATCGGCGCCTCGGCACAGGGAGTGCGCGCGATGATTCTGCGCCAAGCATTGTGGCCCATTGGCGCCGGCATGCTGATCGGAGTCGGCGGAGCAGCGTGGCAAGGCCGCTTGCTGGAGCATCTGCTCCCCGCCGCCCCACCCACCGATATGGCCGCATGCGCAGCCGCGGCCGTGCTTCTCGCCGTCGTCGCGGTTGTGGCAATCTGGTCCGCCACCAGCCGCGTCCTCGAACTAAATCCCATCGAAGTACTAAAGTCCGAGTAGCCTATCGAGCCGTAACCGCAGGGAGCAGTGCTAAAGTTCTAAAGTAGCCGCGCACATCCCGCACAGCAGCCCTGTCCCGGAATACTATACTGTCTCTCGTCTGTATGAAGATCGCCCTCGCACTCTTTGCATTCGCCCTAGCCAGCGCACAAGACCTCGCCATCCACAACGAACTTTTCGAAGTAAAACTCAACGCCAACACATTTTCGATCGCCGAACACGGCCTCCCGATCGTACGGGACGGAACCTTGCGTGACCGCGGATCGGCGCGAGCATCTCCTCGACCGACCCGACGTTCGGCACCGGTCAAGCGCTTCGGGTGACCTATCACAATGGCGACACCGATTCGATACTGCTGTTCCCGCAAGTGCCGTTCGTCCTGTTCCGAGCCACCCTCCACAACAACTCCGGCGAAACGACAGTGACGGAAAAAGTCCGGCCCGTTCAATTTGCAGTCGACTTTAGCGCCGAACCGCAGAAGCTCAAAGTGCTCGGGACCGGTGGCCTGGCCGATCCAGGAAAAGCACCAGGCAGTTACATGTGGACAGCCGTAGCCGAGCCCGAAACCCGCAAGGGAATTGTCGCCGGATGGATCACGAGCGACCGCGGCAGCGGTGTCGTGTTCACCGAACTGAAGACCGGCAAGCTCCGCTTCCTGGACCGGCAGCGCAACCGAGATGGAGTACGTCAACGACGCCTATAAAGACGACCAGATCGGCAACGCGGTCTTGCACGATCCCGATAAAACGAATACCGAGATGTATCGTGACGGGCTCAAACTCGTGCGCGATGCCGCGGGTCCCGATGCATTTTTCCTCAGCTGCAACACTCCGCAAAACATGCGCGTTTACGGGGGATCGTTCGGCTTACTGGACGCAATGCGCATCGGCCCCGACAACGGGACCGGCTGGACCGCTCTGATTCGGGGACCGAGATACGGCACCCGCAATTACTTTTTGAATGGTCGCGTCTGGTACAACGACCCAGACCCGCTCTATGTCCGCACCGCGCTCCCATTGAACCGGGCGCGATTGATTTCGTCCTGGGTCACCATCTCCGGCCAGCTGAGCGTATCGAGCGAAGCGTTCGCGGCGTTGCCCGCCGAGCGCGTGGATTTGCTAAAGCGCACCATGCCGTCGCACGGCCTGCCAGCCCGTCCAGTGGATTTGTTCGAGCGCGACATGCCACGCATCTGGACCGTGAATGGATCGGATTCCCGCCTCGTCGTCGGGCTATTCAATTGGGAGCAGGAAGATCGCGAGATCGATTATCCCCTCGAGCGCCTCGGACTGAAGTCCGGCGTCGAATACGCCGCATTCGCGTATTGGACCAACAAATTGATCGAGCCATTACGCGATCGGTTGCGATTCCACTTGCCCGCGTCATCAAGCGCCGTCATCGCGCTCCGAGCCGTATCCAATCATCCCCAAGTAATCGGCACCTCGCGCCACATCATGCAAGGCCTGATCGATTTAACGAACGAACAATGGCGCGACGGGGAGTTATCCGGCGTCAGCAAGGTAGTTGCCGGCGATCCCTATGAGCTTCGCATCCTCCCCTCCGCAACCGAGCCCGTCCTCCGCGTGAAACTCGACAGCTCCGTCACCCGCGAAATCCCCTGGAAAATAAAACTCCCTCACTGAACCGCCATGCGTCAGCATGCGGTCAGACGAGAGCGACCTACTTAATCCCCGAAAAATCCGCCGGCGTCATGTACACCGAATCGACGTGACTCACAATCTTCCCGTCCTTCTCCGAATCGGCGCTCACCTTCTTCCACTCCGGATCGTTGCGAAATTCGTCCCAATGCTTCTTCGCTTCCTCCATACTCGGATGCGCAATGATGTATATCAGTGTGTTCTTCGACTTCTCTCCATCCGGCACCCAGTATCCGATGCTCGTCATGCCGTGACGATTGAAAATCGCAACCGTATGATCGCGAAATCGAGCCTTCAATGCAGCCAGCTTCCCGTCATACGTCGTGTACGTCCTTAGCTCAAACACTCGATCGGCCGCCCGCGCATTCGAAGCCACCATCGCCAGAGCGGCAATTCCAAAAGTTAAGAGTCTTAATCGCATGATGCCAATTTTAGCGCACGCTTGCCCGCCGCGATCGCTTCGAGTATCGACTCCGCGTCGTACACCGCCCCGCCCCACGTCCCCCCGCTGACATCCTGCAGCGCCGCCCAGATTCGCGAATCGTCCGGCATTGCCGCATCGCGAGCCAAATCTTTTCTCAATTCGCGCGACGCCAAAATCCGCGAACCTTCCTCAACCCCCGTCGCCCCGACCAAATTGACCGACCCTTCCAACTTCACCCGATCGACGACAATCTCGATCATGTCCCCATCGCGCAACTTGCCGATCGGCCCCCCCGCGAGCGCCTCCGGGGACACGTGTCCAATGCACGCCCCCGTCGAAACCCCGCTGAACCGAGCATCCGTCACAATCGCGACCTCTTTCCCAAACGGCAAGTACCGCAGCGCCGACGTGAGCTGATACGTCTCCTCCATCCCCGCGCCCATCGGCCCGCGGCACATCAGCACCAGAACATCGCCCGCTTTGATGCGCCCTTCTTTGATCGCCGCGATCGCCGCCGGCTCGCTCAAGAAAATCCGAGCTGGCCCCGTCTTTCGATAAACGCCATCAGCCCCCACCACGCTCGGATCGATCGACGTACTCTTGATCACGCTCCCCTCTGGCGCGAGATTGCCGTGAGGAAAACAAACCGTCGCCGTCAACCCTCTTCGCGAAGCTTCTTCAGGCGCCATAATCACATCATCCGGATCGACCCCGTCGCGCTCCTTCAACACTGCGCGCAACTTCGCCCGTCGCTCCGACCCTTCCCATTGATCCAAAACCTCGCCTAGCGTCACTCCGCTAACCGTGTGGGCCTTCGTCTCCAGCAGCCCCGCGCGCCGCAAATGCAGCATCGCCTCCGGCACTCCACCCGCGAGAAACACCTGAATCGTCGGATGATGCCGAGGCCCATTCGGCAGCGCATCGACAATCCGCGGCACCATCCTATTAATGCGAGCCCAATCCGACGCCGTCGGCCGCCGCAACCCCGCCGCATGCGCGATCGCCGGCAAATGCAAAATCAAATTGGTCGACCCTCCGAACGCCGCATGCGTCACCATCGCATTGTGCAGCGAGGCCTCCGTTAAAATGTCGCGAGTAGTGACTCCGCCAGCCTCCATCGCCATCAACGCCCGCGCCGACCGCCGCGCCATGTCGAGCCAGATCGCATGCCCCGATGGCGCCAGCGCGGAGTGCCCCAGCGACAACCCCAGCGCCTCGCCAACAACCTGCGACGTAGCCGCCGTCCCTAAGAACTGACACCCGCCCCCAGGCGATGCACAAGCCCGGCATCCCAATTCCGACGCTTGCTCGATCGTGATCTGCCCGTGCGCGAACCGAGCACCGATCGTCTGAATCCGCCCCGCGTCCTCCCCCTCCTCCGGCAGCAGCGTCACTCCGCCCGGCACCAGCACGCAAGGCAAATCGTGCATGGCAGCCAACGCCATCATCATCGCCGGCAACCCCTTATCGCAAGTCGCGACACCCAGCACGCCCTTGCGAGTAGGCAGCGACCGTATCAATCGCCGAAACACCGTCGAAGCATCGTTGCGATAAGCCAGCGAATCGAACATCCCCGTAGTCCCCTGCGTCCGCCCATCGCAAGGATCGGTGCAATAGGCAGCAAACGGAATCGCCCCAGCCGATTTCAACTCCTCCGCAGCCGCCTCCATCAGCAGCCCGACCTCCCAATGCCCCGTGTGATACCCCAGCGCAATCGGAGTCCCGTCCGCCGCCCGAATCCCACCATGCGTGGAAAGAATCAAAAATTCTTTCGCGCCCAGCTTCGAAGCATCCCACCCCATGCCAGCGTTTTGAGTCCATCCAAACAAATCCCCCGAAGGGCGCTCGCGCAAAATCTCAGTGGTTAGCGGAAGCGATCCCGCAGGCCCGGCAGCATGGCTGTGAATGTCAAACAGAGAAGGATCGGAAGTATCAAACAGCATCAGCTCTAGGTTGGCACAGCACCGTGTCTGGGTGGCGCGAGCTTCAGCTTGCAGCGTCGGCTTCAGCCGGCGTGCCTTCATTTCTTCCGTTCGGCGATCTCAATCCTGACTTTTCGGACCGGCTTGGGGATCTCCAGGATCAGCTTGTGCTCCCCCTCCTCGGGCGAGACAAACTCCGCCTTCAAAGGATTCCAAGTGGCAGCCCTGGTTGTCCTCAGAAGGCTCCTCCAAAAAGAGCCCTTCGATGGCCCGAGCGTCTGCCGTCCCTTCGCCACCACTTGGCCGCTCGGCGATTGCACTTCAAAGCCCAGCGTCACAGAACCCACGGCCGGATCGCCGTAAATCGCGACGGGCGTAAGCACCATCTGATGCCTGGCACCCGCAACGTTCACGCGATACTGCGCGTCCCCCACGATGGATGCCGCACGGGTGCGCTGATCGGGGCCCTGCAAGTCCGTTTGGTAAACGTTAGGAAACCAATCGAACCACTCCTGGCCCATGTTGTACCCAAACAGCAGCACATAGGTCACCCCAATAACAACGCCCCACATCTTGAGCTGAGGTTTCCGAAGCCGGATCCCCAAATACCAGAGCGTGGCCGGCGCCAGCACCCCAATAATGACGAACGTAATAACGGCTCGTGCTATCTGGTCGTCGTCCATTCCGAACAGCATACCCGATCGGGGCTCGCGTGGTATAGGTCATCCGGGCGATAGAGAGACCTTGGTGGCATAGGCTTCAGCTTGTGAGTCTGATTTCTCGTGTGGGTCGGCTTCAGCCCACGCGCCGTAGCGTCCACAGCACCTCCACCGAACCCTGACCGTCAGGGAGGGGCCCCACCCAGTACAATGGATTCTCAATGAATGCCGCCGTTCAGAGCTTGAACGCCTAACCGACAGCGGCAACGACAGTGCCATCATCGAAGGTCTTCTCAGCGCTGCCTTCTACGACCCCGATCGGCGCTGGGTGCAGAATCTGTGTCTCCGCTTTCTCCGCTGACCCTGACGTTGGCATTCGTTCAAATGCAGCAATGTGCCTCGGCATGTCGCTCGGATTCATGGGCAACTCGACCTCACGATCGTAGTGCCGAGGTTAAGAGAACTGCTGCGCGACCCGTCGATTGCCCTTGGGCCGAGGATGCCCTGGAGGACATCAAGTTCTTCCTCAAATTCCAGTAGTCACCCTTCCTCTTGCGGCGCGCGCGTCCACGCGTGCCGCGTCGACAGTCGTGTCGACGTCCGGGACCTACTGCCCCTCCGTCCACTCCTCCAACCACCCCATCTGAATCGCCTCGAGCTTCGCTTCATTCGACTTCAGAGGATCATCGTCAAACCCATCCAGCTCCGTAATCCACTTGTGCAAATCCGTAAACCGAATATTCGTAGGATCGATCTCCGGATGCGCCTCATACAACGCAAACGCGATGTCGTCCAGATTGTTCCAAGTGAGCTTAGCCATTCACGTTGGTCCCCTTCAGCGCCCCTCTGACCGCCGTATTCATCATATTCTCCGCCAGCGTGTGCGTCGCATCATTCAACTGATCGATCTTCGACCGAATCAACAAATGATCGTCGCCATGATATACCACCAACAACTCGTTCACACCCCGCTCAATCGCCGACCGCTCCTCGTCCGTCAACTCAAAGTAAGCGTCATTCTGCCGAGCCTTTTCGACCGCCGCCAAAATCGAATCCGCCTCCACCCGAGCCTCGCGAACCTGCCGTTCGCTAAAATCTTCTTCCGCCTTGTCGAACGACTCGAGAATCATCGCCTCGACTTGATCGTCCGTCAGCCCGTACGACGGTTTAATCTCGACGCTCTGCTCTTTCCCCGACCTCTGATCCCGAGCCGTGACACTCAAAATCCCATTCGCGTCGATCAGGAACCGAACTTCAATCCGAGCAAACCCCGCGGGCATCGGCGCGATGTCTTTCAAATCGAATCGAGCCAGACTCCGGCAATCTTTCACCAATTCGCGCTCACCCTGGACGACATGGATCAGCACATTGCGCTGCCCGTCCACCGCTGTCGTATAAGGCTCCGTAGCCGACGCAGGAATTGTCGAATTGCGATGAATCAATTTCGACACCAACCCGCCCATCGTCTCGATCCCCAGCGACAACGGCGTCACGTCGAGCAACAGCTTATCCTCAACATCGCCCGACAAAATCCCCGCCTGCACCGCCGCACCCAGCGCGACCACCTCATCCGGATTCAACTCTGTATGCGGACGCTTTCGGAACAACACCTCTACAGCCGACCTGACCAGAGGAATGCGAGTCGACCCGCCCACCATCACCACTTCGTCAATCTGCTCAACCGAAACACTCGCATCTTTGATGCAATCGCGGCAAGGCCCAAGTGTCCGGTCTATCACAGGAGTAGCGAGCTTATCGAACAACTCCCGAGTAATCTCGCGCTGATAAGTCTTCCCTCCGTAAGCCAGATCGATCGAAGCCGAAGGCACGAACGACAGCCTCTCCTTCGCGTCGATCACAGCGCGCCGCAGCAGCTGCACCGCATCGCTCTTGGTCGAGACATCGTAGCCCCACTCGAATTGAATATCTTCAAGCGCGATCCGCAGCATCAGATTGTCGATGTCGTCGCCGCCCAGATGCGTGTCGCCATTGGTAGCGAGCACCTCGAAAATCCCGTCGTGCAATCGCAGAATCGAAATGTCGAAGGTGCCACCGCCGAAATCGTACACCGCGACGATGCCTTCTTTACGCTTATCGAGCCCATAAGCCAGCGCCGCCGCCGTCGGTTCGTTCACAAGGCGCAATACTTCCAGACCGGCGATCCGCCCCGCGTCCTTAGTAGCTTGCCTCTGCGCGTCGTTGAAATAAGCAGGCACCGTGATGACAGCCTGCGAAATCCGCACGCCCAACTCCGCCTCCGCATCCAGCTTCAGCTTGCGCAAAATGTGCGCCGAAACCTCAGGCGGCGTAAACGTCTTCTCGCCCAGCTTCAATTTGATCGTCGACTCGCTACCTTCGGCAATGTGAAACGGAAACAGCTTCAGCTCTTCCTGAATATCCTCGACGCCGCGCCCCATCAGCCGCTTCACCGAATAAACGGTGCGGTCGGGATGCGTCAGCAGCATCTCGCGCGCCGCGGCACCGGCAATCACCTCGCCCGATTCCTTCACTGAAACCACGCTAGGCACGATCCCCGAAAGAATGCGCGGCCCCGTCAACTCCATCACCGCGACCAGGCTGTTCGTCGTGCCTAAATCAATCCCGACAATGGGCGACTTTTCATTTCCGAAGTCAATTTGGAAGGACATTTTCCACTTCTCTAATAAGGTTTCTGATATACCGCCGACGGTTCAGCAACGCCCGAACTTCCTCCAGGTCGGTCGTCGTGGTCAACGACTGGTCGATCGAATCTCTCATGGCAACAAACCTATTTCGCGCCTCAATCAACTGCGGCCGCGCCGAATCATCGCCTTCGCGCAGCTCTTCCAGCGCCATATTCAACTCGAAAACCTCTTCGAGCAGTTCCGGCGGAGCCTCTTTCGACAGCTCAAACCCGTTTTCTTTGAGGAAATATTCAGCCCGCGCCACCGGATCGCGCAAAGTGCGAAAGGCGTCATTGAGGACGGCCGTCATCTCGAGCGCCTTCTCTTGTTCCGCCGCGGAAGCGCGCGAAAACCGGTCCGGATGCCATTTCCGGCTCCGCTCATAAAACCGCTTCTTCAGGTCCTCCGCGTCCAGAGACAACGCAGGCTCCAACCCAAACGCCTCATAGAATCGCATGTGATTTTCTGTGGGGCGGCGCCATGCGCTGCCAACTACGCCGAAAACGACGTTCCGCAGCCGCAGCTTTTTTTCGCGTTGGGGTTTTCGAAGACGAATCCTGACTGAATCAGCGAGTCCTTCCAATCCAAAGTCATTCCGTCAAGGAACACGAAACTCTTCGGGTCGATGAACACGTTAACGTCTTCGAACTGCAGCACCTTATCGGTCGCGCGCGGCCTCGGGTCGAACTTGAACTGGTAGCTCAAGCCGGAGCACCCTCCGCCCAATACGCCAAGACGCAGCCCTCCCGTGACTTTCTCGCGCACGAAAGCTTCGCGGATCTTCTGGACCGCCTTCGGGGTCACTTGCACCATAACAATTATGCTTTGGCGGCTTTTTGCTTGTAATCGCTAATCGCCGCTTTGATTGCGTCCTCAGCCAGCACCGAGCAGTGAATCTTCACCGGAGGCAGGCTCAGCTCGTTCACGATGTCGGTGTTTTTGATCGCCAGCGCTTCGTCGACCGTCTTGCCGCGCAGCCATTCGGTTGCAAGGGAAGAACTTGCGATCGCGCTGCCGCAGCCGAATGTCTTGAACTTCGCATCTTCAATGATGCCCGTCGCAGGATTCACTTTCACTTGCAGCTTCATCACATCGCCGCATTCCGGTGCGCCGACCATGCCCGTGCCAACGGTCGGATCGGTTTTGTCCATGGAACCCACGTTCCGGGGATTTGCGTAGTGGTCGATAACTTTCTCTGAATATGCCATCTTGTTCTCCTTAGTGAGCCGTCCACTGAACTTTTGAAAGGTCGATGCCTTCCTTGAACATTTCGTACAGCGGTGATAATTCGCGTAGTTTCTTCACTACTTCAATCACCTTTGCTGTTACGTAATCCACTTCTTCTTCAGTATTAAACCGGCCTAAACCGAATCGAATACTGGAATGCGCCAAGTCGTCGCCCGCGCCTAAAGCTTTCAATACATAGGATGGTTCCAACGTCGCCGAGGTGCATGCCGAGCCGCTCGATACTGCGATATCGTTGATGCCCATCAGCAGCGATTCGCCTTCGACATACGCAAAGCTGATGTTCAGGTTGTTCGGCAGCCGATGTTCCATCGTTCCATTGATATAGACTTCATCGAGCGCAGCCAGCAGCCGGTCCTTCATTTTGTCGCGCAAATATTCCAGGCGCTTCGCTTCCTCTGCCATCTCGGCTTTCGCCAGCGTGCAAGCCGCGCCGAATCCTACAATTCCAGGAACATTCAACGTGCCCGACCGCATCCCGCGCTCATGCCCTCCGCCGTCCATCTGCGCCGTCAACTGGACCCGAGGATTGCGACGCCGCACATACAATGCACCGACGCCTTTGGGCCCGTACATCTTGTGTGCGCTCATCGACATAAGATCGATATTGTCAGTAATCACATTCACCGGAATTTTGCCGACAGCCTGTGTTCCATCGGAATGCACCAGCACGCCGCGCTCTTTGGCGATCTTGCCGATTTCGGCCATCGGCTGCACCACGCCGATTTCGTTCTGGGCATACATGATGCTGACCAGAATGGTCTTATCCGTAATCGCTTCCTTCAATTGCTGAAGATTGATCAGGCCATTCTGTTCGACCGGCAGGTAAGTTACGCGAATTCCTTCGTGCTCCAGACGCTTGCAAGTATCCAGAATCGCTTTATGTTCCGTAGCTTGCGTGATGATATGGTTGCCCTTCTCGGCATACATATCAGCCACGCCTTTGAGCGCTAAGTTATTGGATTCCGTGGCTCCGCTGGTGAAAACGATCTCCTTGGCGGTCGCGCCGATCAGGTCCGCGATCTGTTTGCGAGCTTTCTCGACCGCTTCTTCCGCTTCCCATCCGAAGCTGTGGTTGCGGCTGGCTGCGTTGCCGAAAACCTCGGTAAAGTACGGCGTCATAACCTTAAACACACGCGGATCGATCGGCGTCGTGGCGTGATTATCCATGTAAATCGGCAGTTTCATCTCGTATGGCTTCCTAGTGATGGTTGGATGGTCAGAATCCCGGGAATCGGCATATCGTCGTGCGCCAGGTCTGAAATAGTGATGCCCGACAGCAGCCGCAGGATTCCTTCATGCACTTTTCGTAGAGGCTCGCGAACAGGGCACAAACTGCTCTGGTTGCAATCGTTATGTTCCGTAAAACAATGGGTCAGAATGATCGGTCCGTCGATGGCCCGTATCGCCTCAAGCGTCGTGATTTCCTGAGGAGGACGGGACAGACGGTATCCGCCATTGGTGCCTTGCTCGGACGTCATCAGGCCCGAATGCACCAGTTTTTGCAATACTTTAGAAAGCAGGGGCATCGGGATATGGTACGAATCGGCGATTTCCTTGGTCGACGCACATCCACCCTGACGCGTCGCCAGATGGCGCAGCGCGATCAGCCCGTAGTCTGCTTTTTTGGTGAGCTTCAACATCCCAGACCTTTTCGGTCCTAGATTATTATGGACCTCGGTTAAGGTGGATGTCAAGCCATCCTTAGCAACCGATAAACGGGCTTAATTGTCCATTTAAGAGCCTCGCGGAAGCCTTAAATGACCATAAACCAGCGAGTGCACCGAAGCCTCAAATCGTGCCTCCCGCCAAGCATTCGAACACCGCTCCCTGTGGTCGCGGCTCGGTAGAAGCAATTTTCGTTCAGCGCGAGGTTTTACGTTCCATCTCAACATGAGGCGGCGCGGTCCTGTAGCATTTGGCGTTCGCGCGCGTTTCGGGTTAGATCGGCGGCGCGCATAAATTCGGAATGCGCTTCGGTGAAGCGGCCGAGCTTGAACAGGAGATCGCCGCGAACGCTAGGTAACAGGTGATAGCTGCGCAGCGAGGGTTCGGTGAGGAGGGCATCAACCAGTCTCAGTCCCTTCGCGGGACCAAATGCCAGGGAGGCAGCTACGGCCTTGTTTAATTCCACGATCGGAGATGGAGCCAGACGCGCGAGCTCAGAGTAAAGCGCCACGATGCGTTTCCAGTCGGTGGCATCGGCGGTGAGCGCCCGCGCGTGGCACGCGGCGATTCCGGCTTCGAGCGCGTAGCGGCCGCTGGCGCCTCCTAGTTTTTCGGCACGATCTAAAGCGGCGAGGCCTCGATGGATTAGGAGTTGATCCCACAACGCGCGGTTCTGGTTCAACAACAGGACGGGTTCACCGGAGGGGAGCGAGCGCGCCGCGGAGCGCGATGCCTGAATCTCCATGAGAGCGACCAGACCGTGGACCTCCGGCTCCGCCGGCGCCAGCTCCGCCACGATACGCCCCAGCCGAAGCGCGTCCTCGCAGAGCGACGGCCGCATCCAATGATCGCCGGCGGTGGCGGTATAACCTTCGTTGAAGATCAGATAAATAACGTCGAGCACCGAGGACAGTCGTGCCGCAAGCTCGGCGCCTCGGGGGACCTCGAAAGGGATCCGCTTTTCGGCTAGGGTTCGCTTGGCACGGACGATGCGCTGCGCGATGGTGGGTTCCGGCACCAGGAAGGCGCGCGCGATCTCCTCCGTGGTCAAACCACCAAGCAAGCGGAGCGTCAGGGCGACGCGCGCCTCTGTCGAAAGCACTGGATGACAAGCCGTGAAAACGAGGCGCAGGAGATCGTCGCCGAACTCGTCATCCATCGCGACATTGATATTCGCCATCGGCACGTCTCGCCGCGCGTCTAATTCGCGGCCGAGTTCTTCATGTTTGCGCTCGATTCGCTTGTTGCGGCGGAAGTAATCGATGGCACGGTGTTTGGCGGTGGCCATGAGCCAGGCGCCTGGGTTTTGCGGCACACCGGACTCGGGCCACTTTTCCAGCGCTACAATGAACGCATCCTGAGCCAATTCCTCGGCGACGCCGATGTCTCGCACGATGCGGGCCAAACCGGCGATAATCCTGGCTGACTCCATCCTCCAGACTGCGTCGATGGTGCGATGGATATCGGGGGCGATCATTGCTCCCAATCAAAGCATTATTGACATCGCTGCCGCAAGACCGGAGGTCACGCTCCATCGGATGGAAAGTCCGAAAACTCGTGCACCTGGCGAACCTCGATCACTTCGTTATCCGAAGCGGGGCAGCGGGAGGCCCACTGGATGGCCTCTTCCTTCGATTTGACTTGAATCATCCAGTAGCCGCCTATGACTTCCTTCGCTTCGGCAAAGGGTCCGTCGGTTACCATCGGCTTTCCCGCGGAGAACGAGACTCGCGAACCCATCGAGGGCGGATGCAGGCCATCGAGAGCGAGCAGAACGCCCGCTTTCTGAAGAGTTTCATTGTATTTCATCATGGCGGCCACGGCGCTGGGGTCGGGCATGACACCGGGCTCGGCCTTCTCATATCCTTTGGGAATCATCAGCATCATGAATCTCATGGTTGTGTCTCCTAACTCATGTGACCTGGCGCAGGAAATCGGTTTCCCCTCCCTGACGGTCAGGGTTCGGTGTCGATGCTGAGGGCGATCCGCGAGCATTCGGACGCCGAACCCGACTGTGCGACGGCGTGTCTTCTTATTTTGTCGGCGGGGGGTCGTACATTTGCCGAATCTCTGTCTCACCGTCGCCGGCGACTTTCAGGAAGCGCTTGGTTAACTCGATGGCCTCCTGTTTCGAAGCGGCCTGGATCATCGCAAAACCGCCGATTATCTCCTTCGACTCGGTGAAAGGCCCGTCGGTCACGACGTACTTTTCGCCGGTTCTCCGGATGCGCGCTCCCAAGGCACTGGGCAAACACCCCCCGTCGGCCAACAGAACGCCGGACTTCCTCGACTCCTCGACGAACTTCCCCATCTCGGTCATATCCTTCTCGGTCGGGGGCAGGCCTTCGCCCTTGCTGGGTTTATAAATACACAAGAAACGCATGACTTTTATTCTCCTTTTTTATTGTGAACCGTTTCGGGGCTCTACATACGCGTCGACTGGGGAGAGCCGGGATCGACATGTTCGGAGATATTTTTAGCTCCGCCGCCATGATCCACTTTACTGAAGGGTCTGTTCAAGTTGGCGCATCCTATTCTTAGAATTGGCCTTTATTTTTACACTTCCCAGGGCTTGCATCAGGTGATACACTAAAAGTGGCGTTTGATTGTCCCGCAAGCCTTGGCTCATGATGTCCCCGCCTCCGTTTGTCGCCGCTTTCAACCCGTTAGGAGAGGAACATTGAAGAACATATTCGTTGGAAATCTGGATTTTGGCGCGACGGAAGATACGGTTCGGGCATTATTTGAAGCGTATGGGACCGTGGAGCGCGTGAGCCTGATGACGGACCGGGAAACCGGACGCTCGCGGGGATTTGCATTCGTCGAAATGACGGACACGGAAGAAGCGGATCGAGCAATTACGGCGTTAAACGGCGCGAATGTGGGCGGGCGCGCATTGAACGTCAATGAAGCCAGGCCGAAGCCGGCGGGCGGGGGCGGTGGACGCGGACCGGGCGGTGGTGGAGGGTTTGGCGGCGGCGGTGGACGCGGTCAAGGTGGTCCTCGTCAGCGGCGTGAACCGCGCTGGTAGGTTCCAGCATCTTATAGGTAGAGTTTTGAAGGCCCGCAAAACCGGAGCGCGGGGATCAGTCGCGCCCCTTTGCGGGCAGTTTCTAAAAAGGTTCGAGATTTTATACGGTCGGCTGTGAGGCCGGCTGAAGAAAACCACGGGAGAATCTTATGGCCGGACGTTCGCATTCAACATTCAAGAAACGCCAGAAAGAACTCGCCCGCGTTGAAAAGCAGCGCGACAAGGCCGAGAAGCGACAGCAAGCGGGCCCCAAGGACAAGCCAGGTGGACCCGAAATGATGACTCTGGAAGAAGCGACGGCGCTCCGTTTCCAGGACACTCCGATCGAAGATACTCCGGTCGACGCCGCCTAGCGAACGCAGTTTCCGTTTGAGGAATTAGAAAGCCGCATTTTCCTTTTGGGTTCGGATGGCTAGACGTGTGGGCATTTTCAGATCTTGTCAGCTTGTCCACCTTATTCGTCGGCTCGGCGCAGATCTTTGACGTTGATGCCTAGTTGGGTGCATTTTTTATAGAGGTGGCTTCGTTCGAGGCCTAGCGCTCGCGCGGCTTCCGTCATGTTGTGGCGGGCGCGATCGAGCTCCGCGCGGATCATTTCACGTTCGAAGGACTCGACGCGCGAGGCGAGGGGTCCGGAGGGGCTCGACGACGGCACAATATAGTTGGGGAGAGCTTCGCGAACCAGCGCTTCGTCCACCTCATTCTCCGCGAGCAGCAGCAGCCGTTCGACGGCATTGCGCAGTTCGCGGACGTTGCCGGGCCACGGATATCGCTCCAGCGACTCGACTGCCGCGGGCGTTAGCGTTTTCCATTTCCAACCATTTGTCTCGCTGATTCTGCGGCTGAAGTGCTCGACCAGGACTGAAATGTCGCCTTTGCGCTCGCGCAGGGGAGGAAGCACGATGGGGAAAACGTAGATGCGATGGTAGAGGTCCTGACGAAATGCTCCCGTGCGGACCAGTTCATCCAGATTGCGATGCGTTGCGACGACCACGCGCACGTCCACTCTGACGGACCCGGAGCCACCGACTCGTTCGATCTCGCCCTCTTCGAGTACGCGCAGCAGTTTGGCCTGCATGACGGCGGGCATATCGCCGATCTCGTCGAGAAACAATGTGCCCCGGTGCGCCTGCTCGAATTTCCCCGTGTGGCGGGAGGCGGCGCCGGTGAACGATCCTTTCTCGTGTCCGAACAGCTCGGATTCGATCAACTCGCCCGGCACCGCGGCGCAGTTCAGAGTGATAAAGGGACCGCTGCGCCGCGGGCTGCCATCGTGCACGGCGCGCGCGATCAACTCTTTTCCAGTTCCTGTTTCCCCGAGAATGCAGACTCGCGATTCGCCCGCCGCGACTCGCTCCACTTGGGACATCACGCGACGCATCGCATCGCTGCTCCAAATGATTTCGTGGCGGCCGACGCGGGCACGGAGCTCGCGATTCTCCTGTTCGAGACGTTTTAGCTTTAGAACATTTTCGACCGTGAGCAGGAGTTTTTCGGTCGACAGAGGCTTCTCAAGAAAATCCAATGCGCCGAGCCTGGTCGCGCGCACAGCCATATCCAACGTGGCTTGCCCTGAGATCATGACTACGGGCGTGGTCACACCAGCGGCTCGCATGTCTTCGAGTAGAGCGATGCCGTCCTTGTCGGGCATGACAACATCGGAAAAAATAAGATCGAAGGGTTCGGACCGCGCCAGGTCCAGCGCGCGCGCCGCGTTATCGGCGACCGTCGCCTCATGCCCTGCCATCCGGAAGGCCCTGGCGAGCGATGCCAGGGTATTTGGATCGTCGTCGACAATTAGTAACCGGCTCAGATGTTGTCTCCTTGCGTCAGCGGCAATTCGATCATGAAGGTCGCGCCGCGGCCCGGTTCGCTTTCGACCGAGATCTTTCCATGATGATCGCTCACCACGCTTTGCACGATCGCGAGGCCGAGGCCCGTGCCATAGTGCTTGGTCGTGTAATAAGGAGTGAACAGGCGCTCGCACTCTTCGGGCGTCAGGCCTTGTCCTGTGTCAGCGACCGAGACACGCACGCCATTTTCGATTTTTTCAGTCGCGACGCGCAGAATGCCTCCGTCGGGCATCGCGTCCATGGCGTTCAGAACCAGATTGCCGAGCGCGCGCCTCAATTGGTCGCTATCGGCTGCGATGCGCGGATCGCCGGCGGCAAGTTCGAGCGACAAAGAGATCGCCGGACGGCCTTCGGCGAGAAGGCTTGCCTCATGGAGTTTCATCACGCCGCGCACGAGCTGGTTTAGATCGACGGTCTCAAACCGCGGCGGAGGCATTTTCGCGAAATCGCTGAAGCGGCCGACGATGGTCTTCAGGTTCGACAACTCGGCGATAAGCGTTGCGGTGCTCTCGCGAAACACTTCGTCGAATTCCGATTCGGACCGAGCGCGGGCGCGTTGCAGATTCTCGATGGTGATTTGAAGAGGGAACAGAGGATTTTTCAACTCGTGCGCCAGACGGCGCGCCAACTCCCTCCACGCGGCCACGCGTTCCGCTTGAATCGCGCGATCGCGCTGCTCAATCAGATGTTCGGTCATTTGATTAAACGCCTGCGCCAATTCTCCAATTTCATCGTGGGAGAGAACCTCGACGCGCGTCGACCAATCGCCTGCGGCAACGGCTCGCGCTCCTGCGGCCAGGCGCTCCACGGGATGCGTGACGCGTTCGGTGGTCCACCATCCTACGAGCACTCCGATGACGATCCCTGAGCCGCCGACTAGGATTCCGATCCATAATATAGCGCGCTCCAGACCAATTTGTTCACGCAAGGATGTTCCCGCGAGCAGCACTCCCATCAGTTGGCGCCGCTCAGAAAGAGGCATCGCGAGAAATGCTTCGGAACTCGATTTTTGAGCATTCCATTGAACGGTCGCGGTCGATTGACGGCCGGATCCCTTCACGTCCGCGATGAGGGACGCGAGCTTTTCGGGATTTGCGACCGGGCCCTGGGCGTCGATCAATTCGCTCGGAGCAAGCCACAACAGCGCTCGCATACCGGGAGCGATACCGAGCGACTTCAACAACTCCGGACTCAGCTTTTTTCCGCCCGCGACTAGCGCCTTTCCGCCGGGGGCGAATCGCACGCACACCAGCGCCACTGCATTTCCCTCCGGCAGAGGGATGCGAGCGAGGAAGGAGTTCGTAGCCTTCCAGTCCTCCGGCGAAATGTTCCAGTCGTTTTTGTAACCGAATCGCGCGGGCCAATGTGCTGAGGAAATGATGGTCAGATCCGGCTGCACGACGTCGAGAAAATCGAGGGACTGCGACTGCGCCTCTGTTTGCGCGCGATCGTATTCGGCCGTGCCGGAGATGATTTGCTCGATGGCGGGCGAGGAGGCTACCTGCTCGATCTGCCGCGCGAGTTCCTGGCCGCGCGCGTCGAGCTCCCGGCGGAATTGATCGAGGAGCGCTTCGCGGCGGGTCTGGTCAATCCGCTCGAATGCGCGGCGGGCGGAGATTGCCACGGCACCGGTGACCAGCGCGACGGCCCCCGCGACGGTCAGCGACGAGATGAACAGGAGCTTGGTGCGGAAGGTCACGGCTTGTCACCTGGAGCGACCGCATCAAGCCAAACATCGGCGAGGCGAGGCCAATTTCGAACCGCACCGGTGATCGCCCACATTTGCGGCAAGTGGACGATTGGAATCACGCGGTATCCGTTGAGCAGCGCTTGCTCTGTTTCAAACGGGGCAGACGCGGGCGATGCGAGTTTGAGCATCGCGGCCAGATCTTCGAGAGCCGTCGACGAGTCGCGCGAAGTGATCGGAAGGCGCACCAGGCGCACATCCGCGGCACCCGACGCAGTTCGCAGAGTGATACCGGCTTCACTCGCGTTGACGGCGATCCGATCGCCGATGGGCCGCAAAATCTCATCCTGCCGATCATAGGCGAACGCGAGCGGCTGGGAAGACACTGCGAGTTGTTTTGCGCGCGCCAGGTTTCTCGCCGCTGGAAACAAGAACGAGTATCCGCTCAGCCAGCGCGGCAACAGCGCGGCCGAAGGTTCTCCCTGCTTCTGAAGCAAGACGTTATTGATGGTCGCGCGATCGATCGACAGCGCCAGAGCTTCCTTGGTCGCGTCCGGCACGCGGGAGTTTTCAAACACGAGCGCCAAAGTTTCAAGCGGCGGCGTGGCTGAGATGGCAAGACCTTTTTGCCGCAGCCTGCGTCCGTCCATCACGAGAATCTCGGCTACGTCCGTTTTTCCGGACTCGAGATCGAGTTCCTGGTCGCGCAGTGGGCGACCCATACGGATTTCTATCGCGTCCACAAACGGCCGCCCCGCCCAATATGCATCGTGCGCGGCGAGCCTTGCGGATTTTTCCGCTTCCCAACGGGCGATGCGAAATGGGCCAGTGCCGACCAACGATCCGTCTTCGGCGCGCACCACGATCGCGCTCGAAGGGCGGGCCAGGTCGCGAAGAATTTTCGGGAGAGGCCGGTCATCGGGCACTTCGATCACGCCTCCTCGCGGAGACCAGGGAGCGCCATTGTGCAGAACGACGTTGGGGCGCGCGGCGAATATCCAGCACTTGCGAGCGGCGTCATGCGTCCAAGATGTTGCCAAGCCAGGCTGCGGATCGCCGTGCTCATCGAAGCGCACCAGCGTTTCGAACACCGCGGGAATCAGCCCTAGAGAATCGGCCGCTGGGCTTGTTGGATCGAGCGTTCGCAGCGCCGCTCGCATCTCGACGCGCACCTCGCCGCCGTAGCGAGGACGTCGAGCGGCATGAAGCGTTGTAAGTATCGGGGCCAGCGCAACCAGCGCGCTAGCGGCCGCAATCCACCGCGATGGAATACGCTTCATATCTTCCTGTAGAAATATTTCGTGCAACCGCGAGTGCTCCATCTCTTGTCGGCCACAATGCGGTGATGGGGCCGGAGAACTGGACGCGATCGCTTAAACCCGCCGGCGCATTGTTGACGATGTCGTAGAGCGCAATAGAATCGGCGGAATCGCTCGCCGAAGCCGCCAGAATGCGATTGGCGGCGCATCCGCTCTCGATCGCGACGAAATCGCTACCCCAGCCGTCGAATGCGGTAACAGGCTTTCCCGACGAATCGTAGACGTGGGTGCGTCCGTCCATTTCCGCGAGCAATTGCGCGCCATTGGTTCGAACATACGCAAAATGCGCGGGCCAGGTATCGGACTCCAGCGTGTTGCGACCAGCCGTTAGCGAACCGCCCGCATCGCAATGCAGCGACACCGATGGATTCCACGTCCCTCGGCACGTCGAGCCCGGCAACTCGATCGTCACCGAATCTCCTTGGAGTTCCAATCGGCCGCGAGGATCGCGAACAGACGACGCTGCTTGCAACACTCCCACGCGGTCCCAAGTCCCATCGCGGCGCTCGTAACGCGAGACGCCGGATGTATCCAGAACAAACATGAAATCGGCCACTACGGCGACGTCGAGAATCGGCGTCGACTGCTCCCACAGCAGCTTCTTCGCGATGGTGATTCCGGCGGGCGCGGGTGCCGGCGAAGGTACTCTGCGGACACTGGTCATCTCCACCGCTCTTTCGTCTCCATGATAAATTTCGGCCACTAGCAGATATCCCTTGATGTTGTCGGAAATGGTCAGCGTCACTTCCACCACGTTTCGCGCGTTGCGGCGCAGCGTTCGCTCGAAGGCAGCCTGAGCTCGCGCGGTTTCCGCAGGACTCAGCGAAGTGAAGTTGCGCATGGTGACGTGGGCGCGCTCCGAAGAAGCAAAATGAACCGCAGTGGATCGAGCCAACGCGCGCGCCGCGTCCTCCAGGGTTTCGCTTATCGCCAATAACGGAAAAAAGAGAAAGACAACGGCTCGCACCACGGACCGGATGATAACAAAAAAGAGGGATGCATCTGCCGCATCCCCCAGCGCCCTCGTTCCTCAGTGTGCAGTCGTGGAAACGGTCGGCATACCCTTCAAGACATCGTTGGCGAAGAAGAACTTTCCGTCGTTGGGAACCATCATGATCTGCACTTTGTCGGAAAGTTTTTCGGCGATGATTTTTTGAATCAGCAGAGGATTTTCCTTGAGCACCGAAGCCTCCAGGCGCATGCGCTCCGCATCCGCACTGGCTACGCGGCGAATATGATACTCGTCGCTCTCGCTCATCAGCTTGCGCTTCTCCTGCTCCGCTTTGCTATCGATGACCTTGGCCTCCGCCATCGCCTCGGCATTCTTCACGGTCGACTCCTTGCGCGCTTCGGCTTCCAGGCGCGACTGCTGGATTTGCTTCTCCTTCAACGGCAGCGTGTACTGCATCGCGTCGGCTTGCGCCTTGGCTTCCAAGACCACGATCTGCGCGCGCGCTTCGGCCGCTTTCACTTCACGGGCCTTCAGCGCATCCGATTCAAGCTCCGCGCTCCGCACCATTTTCTGCTTCACTTCCAGGTCGATGTTGAGCCGCTCGTTTTCCTGTTCCTTGAGCAGCAGACCTTCGAGACCTTTCTCGTATTCGGCGGGGAGCTGAATATCGCGCAGGACCAGATCCTTCACCACGATTCCATCCGCGCCGAGCTTCGCGATCACACGCGCCGCCGCTGCCTGCCGCATTTCCTCTCGTTTCGTCGAAAACAATTCGCGCACCAGATATCCGGGCGCGAGGTCGCGCAAAGCGCTCGCGACCGCGGGAGCGATCATTTCCTGATCGATGGGCTGCGGAAGATTCGCGTGAATATATGACAGCTTCGAAGGGTCCAAACGGTAGCGCACGGCGACTGCGAGACCCACCACCAGCCCTTCGCGCGTTTGGACGCGAAGCGCGTCCTTCTGCTTCTTCGGATCGTCTTGCTTTTTTGGATCATCGACGGCCTGCGTTGTGAAGATGCCGTCACGGGTGTCATAGAGTTCGATCTCTTCGACTAACGGAACGATCCAGTGAACTCCTGGATAGAGCGTCCCCGGGCGGGTTCCCGCGAACTGATTGACTCGCACGGCCGCCGATCCGCTCGGCACCACCGCGATGCTCAGGCCGAGCAGCAGGGGCGCTAGGGCAAGGGCTCCGAGCGTCCGCGCGGCATGCCATCGCGGTGGCGGCGGTTGATCCCCCGAAGGGTCCTTTCGAAGCTTCAGGATCTGATAAAGATCCAAGATGAGGATCGCGACCGCTCCGACCAGCAGCATGATCCCGCCAAAAACAAGTAAATACCTCAGTAAAACCATGTTCCCGTCTCCTTTTCTATTTGTCTATTCGGTTACTACGAGCTCAATAATCCGGGCGAGTATCTCGGGACGCTCGCCGTGAATCTCCACCGCAACGCCGACGCTCACCAGATCGAACAGTTCTTCCAGATCCGCGGCGCGCATGCGGATGCATCCATGCGAAGCGGCCTTGCCGATCGATTTCGGAGCGTTGGTGCCATGAATTCCGTAACCTTTCGCGCTGAGGCCCATCCAGCGAGTGCCGAGCGGATTTCCTTTTCCGGGCGCAACGACCTTGCCCACCGTGTACCAGGCGGGATTCGGGATGCGATTGACGATCCGGAATTCTCCCTCGGGGCTCGGCGTGGATGCTTTACCGACCGCGATGTCGTAAATCTTCACGGCTTGCTCCCCGCTCATGAGGACGAGCTTGCGATCGGGAATCGAAACGACAATGCGGTCGCCCTGCACACGTTCGCATGCTCCGCGGCGGTCATCGGCGCGTGCCTCAGCGGCGGCGATCGCCACGGCTGCTGCCAGCTTGGTCAGCGTATTCATTTGTTCGCGTTTCATGGCGCGAACAAATGCAGGCGGAAAGCCAACTCGCAAGTTTAAGAATCGACTAAGAAACGCTTAGGAAGAGGACGTGTGCGGCGTGACGCGCTGTGTGCGCGCTGACACGGGGAACGGCAGGTCAGTTCGCCGTTCGCTCGCCCATGATATGCACGACCTGGCCCGGCCGGGCCTTCTCAACGGCTGCTCGAAGCTCCGCCGCCAGAGATTCGTAATAGATCAATTGGTTCTTGGGAACCATAACCACGATCACACCCAGCCTGAGCTTCTTCAAGTTCTGTTGGAACTCCAAGCCGCGATCGATGGTGACGAGGACGTCGAAACGATCTTGCGCCAACAAAAGCAAGGGTCCGTCTGCGAGTTGATCCCAGCCCATATCATGGACCGTCTTGACTTCATGATCCAGAAAGAGTTTTTTCACTCGCGGGTCTATGCACTCATCAATGAGGATGCGCATTCAATGAGCTGACGATTCGCAAAATCAAGCACCGCTACGATCTGTTCGCGGGAAACCGCAGGATACAGCGCGAGGAATTCGTCGACGGTTTCGCCGCCCTCAAGAAAGTCGATGAGGCTCTGCAGCGGTACTCGCGTATTGCGAAAACAAGGCGCACCGCTCATGCGCTGGGGATCAATCCAGATTACGGATTCGAGTTCTGCGCGCTGTAATGCTGTCATGAATCGATGGTGCGGATAAGAGGACTTGAACCTCCACTCCCTTGCGAGAACGTGGACCTGAACCACGCGCGTCTGCCAATTCCGCCATATCCGCTTGTGAGATGACTATTCCTATTCTCTTAGACTGGACGCCCAGAGTCAATTTATCGTCGCCGTCGGCTAGATCGCTCTCACGGTAGGCGTGTCGTAGACAAATCGTTAGCATGGTCCCCTCCTTTACAGTCGGGGTTCGGTGTCGGCGCCGTCTGCTACACCAGGAGCGCCACAGCATCTCCCCACCGAACCCTGACCGTTAGGGAGGGGACGATCACAATGTGGACGAGCGCAGTTCGAGAATCAGGCGCATCACCAGCGCTTCGATCTGTTCGGCGACGGCTTTGTAGACCGGCTCCTGCTCGCCGATCGGGTCGCGAACGATCCAGTCGCGAACACGAGCTCCGGGGGCGAGTGGCAATTTCTGCCCGCTCATATTGACGATCACGTCGAACTTTTCCCGCGTCAGGATTTCCAATCCTTTCGGAAATTGATCGTCGATGCGGACGTTTCGTTCGGCCAGCACTTGCTTGGTGAGCGGTTGGACAATCGCGGCGGGGCTCAATCCCGCGCTTGCGGCAACCAGAATATCGCCACCGTAAGCGCGCGCGAATCCTTCGGCCATCTGGCTGCGGCAGGAGTTGCCGATGCACACGAACAACACTCGCTTCCTGGTTCTCTGAATTGGGGCGGATGGGCCTGGAGGCCGCAGAGTCGGCGCGGAGGCATCGCCTTGCATGGGGACTCCGGTGCGCGGACGGCCGCCTCGATGTCCACCTTTGAAGACGCTCATAAGGACCCCTTGTACCAAGCGAGGGTCTTGCTGAGCCCGTCTTCGATCGTGAATTTGGGCGCGTGTCCCAACTCCGCCTTTGCCGCCGCGGTGTCCGCCATCGAGTGGCGCACGTCGCCTGCTCGCGGCGGACCGTATTTCGCAGGAATCTTCACGCCTTCCATTTCCTGAAGCATCGACCAGATTTGATTCAGAGTGTAGTGGCTGCCATTGCCCGCGTTAAACATCTTTCCTGCTACGCCCGCCGCGTTGGCCGCTTTCAGGCACAGCGCCGCAACGTCCTCGACGTAGGTGAAGTCGCGCGATTGTTCTCCATCGCCGAAAATGGTCGGCGCCGTGCGCGCGATCAGGTGCTTCATGAACAGGCTCAGTATGCCGGAGTAGGCGCTCGATGGGTCCTGGCGCGGACCATACACGTTGAAAAACCGCAGCGCGACGGTTTCGAGGCCGAAGCAGGATGTGAACACCGAGGCGTACAACTCGCCGACGTACTTCTGTACCGCGTAAGGCGATTTCGGCTTGGCCGGCATGGTCTCGATCTTCGGCAGCGTCTCGCTATCTCCGTACGCCGAGGACGATGCCGCGTAGACCAGGCGGCGCACCTTGCCTTTCGCGGCCGCGTTGAACACTTCGAAGGTGCCATCGATGTTCACTTCGTGCGATGGGCGCGGCTCGTCGATCGACCTCGGCACCGAGGGAATCGCGGCGAGGTGGAATACGGTATCGGCACCGTCAATTACGGGCGCAATGGCGGTGCCGTCGCGAATATCGAGGATGTGGAGCTTGATGCGATCGCGAACTTCGAGAACGTTTTTCTCGTGACCGCTGAGCAGATTGTCGATCACCGCAACTTCCCCGCCCGCGTTCAATAACGTCCTCACCAAAGTCGAGCCGATGAAGCCCGCGCCCCCCGTCACAACATATTTCTTCATTCTTTTTTGGCTATCTCCGCGTTCAAATAATCGATCGATTCGCGCGCGATTCTCTCCGCGCCGAAGGAAAAGTCGAACGCCTCGAGCGATATCCACCCTTGGTACCCAAGGCGCTCTAAAGTCCGCAACACCGGCTTAAAATCATAATCGCCCATGCTGGGATGTTTCCCATCCATCTCATTCACATGCACGTGGCGGATCGCGTTGAAATACTTTTCGACCAGCGCGGCGTGCGGCTCGGTTTCGTCCACGGCATTGTGGGAGTCGAACATGGTCTGAATCGCGGGACTGCCTATTTCGCGGACGATCGACACGGCTTCCGCAAGCGTGTTGACGACGTTCGCCTGGCCGATGGGCAACGCCTCGACCAGAATCGTCACACCGTGTTCTTGTGCCTGCGCGGCGACGATCGACAAGCCGTCGGCGTAACGCGCGGTTGCCTCGGCGATTGTCGATCCATCAACAGTCGACCGCTGCACCGGCGATCCGAAAACCATCACGCCATTCGGACCGAGATCGGCGCACAGGTCGATCAAGTCGCGAATATGTCGCCAGCTTCGCTCGCGCAACGCCGCATCCGGCGTCGTCACATGCAGACCTTTGGGAGAAACCATCAGCCAATGCAGACCGACGAAAGAAAGACCCTCGGATTTGAGGATGTCTCGATACTCGACGCGCTGCGCCGCCGTAATGTCGGAGGGCTTTTCAGCGAGCGTGAACGGAGCGATCTCAAGGCCCGCATAACCGGTCGAGCGGACAAACTTCGCCGCGTCGGCGAAGGACCAGCCTTGAAAAATCTCGTTGCAGATCGCGTGGCGCATCAGATTTCAGTGTAAGGGACGGGACAAATAATTATCCCCGCACTGACGTGCGGGGTTATAACCCCGTGGCGTAAGCCCGGGGACTCTCACAGAACATGAACAACCTTCGGCGCGACCATCGGCGCGCCCGTCAAAGTCCGCCGGAGATCGGAAAAGCGCGTGCGCGTGATGAGCGCGGCCAGAGCGCGACGCTCAAATCTCGCGAGATCCTCGACCGCCGCGTGAAACGCTTCGAGGTCAGCGTTGACGCTGCCCACGACTGTTTGATTGTTGACGATCATCCGCAGGAACGGCACCGGACCCGCGCCGTCCGGTGCTCCCAGCACGACCATCACGCCGAGCGGTGGCATTTGCCGCAATGCCAAGAGCGCCGCCTCTGTCGACCCCGTCGCTTCAATGACAATATCCGCCGAGCCTGTCAGAACGGACTCATACGGGATGTCTTGCAGTTCCAGGATGGCGGCGCGAGGATGGTCCAGCGGTTCGAGCGATTGCACGCGGACCCCAAATCCGCGAGCCTTTAGCACCATCGCCGCCAGCATGCCGATAGGCCCGAGCCCCAGCACCAGAGCCGTGCGCGGTTCCCCTTCATGCACAGCCAATGCGCGGGCAATTGCTTTCTCCGCGACGCTCAGTGGTTCGATCAGCACGCCGCAATCGACCAGCTTCAGCGGAACGCGAATCAGGTCCTCTTCGGCATCGACGGCGCGCTCCGTGAAGTATCCATGCAATCCGAGGATTCCGCGCTCCGTGTATTTCCCGCTGATACAAAGGTCGCGGCGGCCACGCGCGCAGGAACTGCAAGCGGGTTTGCAAGCACGGCGCACAGTCGGCACAACCCAATCGCCGCGATTGAGCGATTTCACACCGCTGCCGGTTTCGATCACCTGCCCCAGCGCCTCATGCCCCAGGATCAGCCTCGTTTCACCCTTCGGCGGCGCCCCCAGTTGAAACGATGCGAGCGCCCGATCCGTCCCGCAAACGCCAACTTCATGCACGCGGTACAACACATCGCGATTCGCGAAGAATTCGGGAGAATCCAGGTGGCTCCACGCCAGCGTGCGCGCTTCGAAATCCAATGCCAGAGCTTTCACGGCCTATTTTTTCGTCGCTACCGCAATCAAGGACAGCCCCTTCCAGGGCAGTAATCCGTCAATTCGGCGCCAGATCCAAACAGTCTTGTCGAACAACTTCAGCGAAAATTTATTGATGCGCGTGCGGCCCAGCAGTTTGCCGAAAATAAACCACGAGACGGCGCCTATTTTATTCAGTTGATAAAACCGCTCGACGCGCAGACCCGCTTTTTGGATCGTCTCCCGTAGTTCATTCGCGGAAAACCGGCGTTTATGACCCATCGCCTGGTCGAGCGATCCATACAATCCCGGTCCTTGCGGAACCAGCACAACGACCACACCGCCCGGCTTCAAAATCCCCGCGAGATGTGCGAGCACGCCTGCCGGATCGTCCACGGTTTCGAGCAGGTTCACGCACAACGCACTCTCGAACTTTTCTTTCCAGGGCAGGTAATCGTTCGGATCTTCGGGATCCAGCTTGCAAACGGTAACGCTCGGAGTTCGCAGGAATCGATTCCGCAGCGCGTGCAGATAGAGAGGATCTTTTTCGCCTGCGACGTATTCGAGCTTGCGCGCCATTAACCGGCCCGTCAGATTGCCAAGCCCCGCGCCGGCTTCGAACACCGTATCCCCAAGATGCGGACGCAGCACGCGCGTCAGCCAGCTCAAATATTGCGGCGTGCCGGTGAGGCTGTTCAGCAATCCTCGGCCATAACTGGCGACATAGAGATCGTCGACCAGCCAGAAATAAAGCACCACGCCCAGCGCCTTCACGCCGTCTTTCCAACCGATCTTTTTTCCTTCCTCGTAGGTGCGCCCGTGATAGCTGATGGGCACTTCGTAAACGCGCAGCTTGCGCTTCGACGCCTTCATCGTGATCTCCGGCTCGAACCCGAAGCGGTTGGAGCGGACCGGAATGCTCTTCAGCAAATCAGTGCGAAAAACTTTGTAGCACGTCTCCATGTCCGTGACGTTCAGGTTGCTGAACATGTTCGACACCAGCGTAAGGTACTTATTGATCATCGAGTGCCAGAACGGCAGCACGCGCGATTGCTCGCCCGCCAGATATCGCGATCCGAAAACCGCGTCGGCGTGGCCGTCGAGCAAAGGGCGCATCAGCTTTACGTACTCCGATGGATCGTATTCCAGGTCCGCATCCTGCACCAGACAAAAATCGCCCTGCGCGTTTTCGATCGCCGTGCGAACCGCCGCGCCCTTGCCCTGATTCACAGAGTGTCGATGCAGCCTGATCCGCGGCTCCCCGGCGGCGAGACGCGCGAGAATATCGGACGTGCCGTCGGTGGAACAATCGTCGACAATCACCAGTTCGCGATCCATATTCTCCGGCAAAGGCGCGGCCAGCACCAGCGAAAGACTTCTCTCCACCACCGTGCGCTCGTTATAAACCGGAATCAAGATCGAGAGGAGCATGCAATTCCATCAGTATAATTGGGATTGGCCTCTGAACCCTTGCTTGAGACAAACTTGCCCGGCTATCCTCTGCGCGCCCGAGGCAAAGTCCGCGATATTTACGAGGATCACGACCGCTTGCTGATTGTCGCCACCGACCGCATTTCGGCTTTCGACTATATTCTCGCCACGGGCATTCCGGACAAGGGCCGCGTGCTGACGCAGATGACTCTCTACTGGCTCGATTTTCTCCGCGGCGTAGTTCCGAATCATTTGTTGAGCACGGACGTCAGCGCGCTGCCGCCGGAATTCGAAGGCCGGTCCATGTGGGTAAAGAAGGCGCAAATGTTCGACGTCGAATGCGTCGCGCGCGGCTATTTATCGGGTTCCGGATGGAAAGATTACCTGCGCACCGGAGCTCTGTGCGGCATCCCGTTGACCGCGGGCCTGCGCGAAAGCGACAAGCTGCCAGAGCCGATCTTCACTCCGGCGACCAAGGCGCAGAGCGGCCATGACGAAAACATTTCCTACGAAACCGTTGTCAACATGATTGGCGCGGACACAGCCGCGCGCCTCCGCGACCTGACCTTGACGATTTACAACAAGGCCTCGGATTATGCTCGTTCGCGCGGCATCATCATCGCCGACACGAAATTCGAGTTCGGCGTCGTCGACGGCAACATCCTTCTCGCCGACGAAGTTCTAACACCCGATTCTTCCCGCTTCTGGCCCGCCGAAACTTATTCACCCGGCGGCGCGCAGCCTTCCTACGACAAGCAATTCGTGCGCGACTATCTGGAATCGATTCACTGGAACAAGCAGCCTCCCGCACCCGCATTGCCGGAAGACGTAGCGAAGCGCACCAGCGAAAAATATAAGGACGCCTACCGCACTCTGTCTGGAAAATCGCTATGAACCTGCTCGATCTGTTGCTTGCCGTGATCATCGGAATTTCCGTCGCAACCGGATTTATGGCGGGCTTCGCGCGAGTCGGCGTCGGGCTCATCGCGGCGATCTCCGGCCTACTTTTTGGTTTCTGGTATTACAATGTACCCGCCGTCTGGCTCCGCGAACACTGGACCATGTCCGTCGATGCGTCCAACATGCTGGGCTTCTTCGTCGTGTTTTTCATGTTCTTGAGCGCGGGCGCCATGATCGGCAAACTGCTCGCGAAGCTCTTCAAGTGGACCGGACTCGGCTGGCTCGATCGCTTGCTCGGCGGCATGTTCGGACTCATACGAGGAACGCTGATGGCCGTAATTTGTGTCGCCGTGCTCATGGCGTTCACGCCAAAGCCTCTGCCCACGTGGATGATTGGATCGGAGGTCCTGCCGTATGTCCTCGATGCATCGAACCTCTGTTCCAAGCTTGCGCCCAACGCGGTGAAGGAAGCGTTTCGAGACAGCATGTTCGAAATCCGCAAGCTGTGGGAAGAAGAGTTGCGCAAGAAACAGAAGAAGCAACAGGAAAAACTCAAGAAGGTCGATAGTTGAACGAACTTTTAATTTTCGACCTCGACGGCACGCTGATCGATTCCAAGCGCGACCTCGCCGATTCCGTGAATGCCATGCGCACGCATTTGGGCGAGCCGCTGCTGGCCGACGAAACCGTCTACTCCTACGTCGGCAACGGTGCGCCCGTGCTGGTGCGGCGAGCCCTTCCGGGCCGCGATGAAGAGGAGATCGAGCGTGGACTTAAATTTTTTCTCGAGTACTATCGCGACCACATGCTGGATGCGACCACGCTGTATCCAGGCGTTCGCGAAGCGCTCGACGAATTGCTCGCGGCGGATGTGAAAATGGCGGTGCTGACCAACAAGCCCGTGCGCTTCAGTGAGCACTTGATCAAGGGCCTCGGTCTCGACGGCCATTTTTTCCGCATATACGGCGGCAACAGTTTCGAGGAGAAGAAGCCTCATCCGAAAGGCATTGAATTACTAATGGAGGAATCGGGCATCGGGCGCGACCGAACCATCATGGTTGGCGATAGCGCTGTGGATGTGATGACGGCTCGCAACGCCCAAGTGCGCGCCTGCGGCGTCAGCTGGGGATTTCAGCCCGAAACATTCGCCGAAGCGCCGCCCGATTTCGTCATCGACGATCTGAGCGAGCTGGTCGGCATGGTTACCGCGCCCTGATTCTGGCTACTGGCTACCTCTTCCCCATCTCCGGCATCTGATACCGGTATTGCCCCGCAAAAATCTCCGCGAACACTTCGACCATCGGAGCATTCAACAGCGAATTATCCGCCAGCATGTGCGGACCTCGCAAATGGAACGGACCCCCATGCATATCGCCGCACTTGCCGCCCGCCTCGCGCACCAGCAGCGCGCCTGCCGCCATATCCCACGGGTTCAAACCGAACTCCCAAAATGCGTCGAGCCGCCCGCACGCCACATACGCCAGGTCCAACGCCGCCGCGCCCGCCCGCCGCACTCCATGCGACATCATCGCGAGCTGATAGTAAAAATGCACGTTCACATTCTCATGCCGTTTGCGCGAAGGAAACCCGGTGGCCACTAATGCGTCTTCTACTCGCGCAACTTTTGATACGTGAATCCGCCGGTTGTTCAGATACGCGCCGCCGCCCGCCTCGGCTGCGAACATCTCGTCGTGGATCGGATGGTAGACCACGCCCGCAATCAGTTCGCCCGCGCGCTCCAGCGCCAGCGTCACGTTGAACATCGGAAAACCATGCGCGAAGTTCGTGGTCCCATCGAGCGGATCCACGTACCACCTGTATTCCGACGACCCTTCCTGCCCTCCGCCCTCTTCGGCCTCCACCGAATGCGTCGGGAAATGACTCCGCAGTCTCTCGACGATTAGCCGCTCGCTAGCGCGATCCGCCTCAGTGACCAAATCGTAATCGCCCTTCAATTCGAACCCGATGCCCCGCGCATGGTAGCTTGCGATCAGTGCGCCCGCCTCGCGCGCAATTTCGGCGGCGGTTTCCAGAAATTCGGCCATTTAGCTCAATTCGTACAAGTATTTGATGTCGTGCTTGAACAGGAAAAGATTTGGTTCCCCGTTGCGGGTGATGCGAATAAACGTGGCGTCGTAAAACTCCACTATGCCATCCACTTCCTGGTTGTCGCTCAACCGGACCCGCACGGGAACGCGATCGTCGATCAGATGACGAAGATATTTCACTTCTTCAAATGTCTGATCGGGAGCTTTTGCTTGGCTGATTTTTCCGGGCACGGGATGAAGACTTAGGGAACTACATCTCCATAATAGCCGCTGCGCGTCGAGGCCCGCAAATCCCCGCGCTTCAGCTCCACTTTCACCGGATGAAATCGCGGCGCGTCCTTCGGCTGATCCTTCGGATAGTAACCGATCATGTACTGCGTGCGCAGGTCCAGCAGAATTTCGCCAAACGCCTTGTCCAGCCCGGCGGCATCCGACGGATAAAACACGCGCCCTCCAGTGTTGGACGCGAATTGCATCAGAGTATGCTCGCCGCCGATATTGCGGCCCGCATCGCTTTCGATGGGCACCACGATAATCGGATAGATCACAGCGTCAGCCTTCTGCGCGGCCTCCAGAGCGTCGTGATATTTGTAATGGCTGGTGGTGTCGCCTCCATCGCTCACGATCACCATCACGTGCCGCCCCTCACGTCCCTGCAAATCATGCCCCGCGAAATGCACCGCGTCGTAAAGCGACGTGCCCGCCGTTGGCTTAATCCTCCCCAGCTGATCCACAAGCTGATTCAGGCTTCGCGTGAAAACGCGCATTCGGGTTACATCGTAGTTGAACGAGTACAGCGCAGCCATGTCGCCGGCGTTGCCTTCTCTAAGAAGCGCCTTGAAAAACTTCCCGATGGAAGTAGTCTCGTAGCGAATGTCCTTCAGCGTGGACCCGCTGGCGTCCACCAGCACGGCAACAGACAGCGGCATCGTAGTCTGATGCTCAAACACCGCGACCTCCTGCTTCACGCCGCAATCGTAAACGTTAAATTCGTTGCGCTCGAGCGAGCCGACTAAATCCCCCGCCTGATTCTTCACGCTGACCAGCAGCCGCACCAGCTTCACATGCACCGTAAACGTCGATTGCGCCGCCAGCGTCATCGCCAAGAGCAGAACCAACGCGACAGTCCGCGAAAACATGGGGACTGACCTCTCTGTCCCAAGGCGCGCACTGTCTCTCGCGAAAGCACCACACTCCGTCGACGCCGCGTGGACAGAGCGGTCTGTCCCCATGTTTTCGCCCCGTCCGGTGACCCTCACGACCCCGCCCTAACCACGGAGTCATCCCACTCCCCGTCGACCCAAACTTCGCCGTCGGCGAAATACTCTTTCTTCCACACCGGCACCAGCCGCTTCAATTTATTAATCCCTTCGAACGCCGCGTCAAACGCCGCCTTGCGATGCGGAGCCGTCGCGATCACCACCACGCTGGTTTCGCCGATCTCGATCCGCCCCAACCGGTGCACCATCGCGATGCGCGAAATCTCGTGCGTCCGCGCGATCTCAGCTCCGATCTCGGCCATCGTCTTCACAGCCATCGCTTCGTAGCACTCATAATCCAGATACCGCGTCGCCCGACCCTTGGTGTTGTTGCGCGTCACGCCTTCGAAGGTGACGATCGCGCCGTCCTCGTCTCGTAAAATCCGCCGCGCCAGCGCCGCCGCATCGATCGGATCGCGCGTCAGCGCGAAAAAGTGTTCGTCCGAACCGCCACTCACCGGAGGCAAAAACGCTAGCTCGTCGCCATCCGACAACCCAACCGACGGAGCGCAAAATTTCTGATTCACCGCCAGCACAATGCTAGCCGACATCTCGCGCAGCAGCGGAAATCGGGCTGCATAAAGATCAAATACACTTGAGGCACGCCCACCCTCGGCAACGTCAATCGAGTCCTCCCGCAGCCCCGTCACGTCTCGTAAAACGCCAAAAAACAATACCCGGATACGCACTTGCTGTCATACTAACAGACCGCTGCGGCTGCACTCTGGTTTCATTTAGTTAGCCAGACTTCAAGGCAATTGTGGCGCGCGCACTCGTGCGTGCCGCGTCGACACTCGTGTCGCCGCTCAGCCGCCCGCACTACCGAGCCGCGACCGCAGGAAGCGGTACTCGCGATTAGGCCCGCCCACTACACTAGAGGCTCATGGACTCCGTTAACACCCAGCTCCGCGTCCGCTACGCCGAAACCGACCAGATGGGCGTCGTCTACCATGCCAATTACATTATTTGGATGGAAGTCGGCCGCGTCGAGTATTTCCGCGCCCGCGGCATCCGCTATCGCGATATGGAGCGCGACGACGGCATTCTGCTGGTGGTCGTCGAAGCGCATTGCCGCTATCATTCGCCCGCCCGCTACGACGAAGAAGTCACCATCCGCACTTGGATCGAGGATGCCAACCCCCGCATGATCCGCTTCGGCTACGAAATGACGGACTCGACTACTGGATGCCATCTCGCCACCGGCGAAACCAAGCACGTTTTCTGCGGAGCCGATCAGAAACCCAAAAAGCTCCCCGAAAAATACCGCGCGTCATTTGGGATTATTAAACAATGAGCACACTTTCGATTCGCGACCTGAACTTGCAAGGGAAGCGAGTCTTCATGAGGGTTGATTTTAACGTCCCGCTAGCACCCGGCGGAAAAGAAATTACCAGCGACAAGCGCATCAAGGCATCCCTACCGAGCATTCAGTACGCGCTCGATCATGGCGCAGGTCTGGTCCTCGCAAGCCATTTAGGCCGTCCCAAGGGGAAACCGAATCCGGAAATGAGTCTCGCTCCAGTAGCCATCCGTCTCGCGGAATTGCTGAAAAAGCCCGTGAAAATGGCCCCCGATTGCGTCGGCCCCGAAGTGCAAGCGATGCTGCCGAAACCCGGCGAAGTGTTGCTGCTGGAAAATCTCCGGTATCACGCCGAGGAAGAAAAAAACGATCCCGAGTTCTCCAAGAAACTAGCCGCCCTCTGCGACGTCTACGTCAACGACGCCTTCGGCTCAGCCCATCGCGCCCACGCATCGACTGTTGGCATGATACCGTTCGTCAAGGAAGCCGCCGCCGGATTGCTGATGGATAAAGAGCTGGAATACCTGGGCAAAGTGACGAAAAACCCGGCGCGCCCCTGCATTGCGATCCTCGGCGGCGCGAAGGTGTCGGATAAAATCGAAGTGATTCAGAACCTCATGAAAGTAGTCGACAAACTATTGATTGGAGGCGCGATGGCCTATACGTTTTTACGCGCCAGAGGAGAGGGGATCGGAAAATCGCTGGTGGAAGACGACAAGCTCGATCTCGCCCGCCAGTTGATGGCTGATGCAGGCGATAAGTTGTTGCTGCCGCTCGATCATGTCGTGGCATCGGAGTTCAAGGCAGGCGCGGAGAATGAAGTTGTCGACCGCGTACCCGATGGAAAAATGGGACTCGATATCGGCCCCAAAACCGTCGCCGCGTTTTCGAAGGTGATTGCAGGCGCTAAAACCATCATTTGGAACGGTCCTATGGGCGTTTTTGAGATGCCTCCGTTCGATACGGGGACCGTTGCGATTGCGAAAGCTGTCGCTCAATCGGGCGCGATCAGCGTGGTTGGCGGCGGCGATTCGGAAAAAGCCATCAAATCGGCCGGCGTATCCGATAAAATATCCCATGTCTCGACCGGCGGCGGCGCGTCGCTTGAGTTTTTAGGCGGCGTCGAACTGCCGGGAGTAAAGGCGCTCGAATTATGAAGAAAATAGTGCTGCTTGTACCCTCTATCCTATTGACCGCGATTGCGCTTACACCGCAACAGGCGACGCAACGGATCCCGCAGTTTGAAAACGACGACGTGAAGGTCTGGAGGTCGGTGGTGGTGCCAAACTCGCCTCTCACCATGCATCGCCACGACCATGGCCGGGTCATTATCCCGATTGTCGGCGGAACCATGAAAATCGTGACCCAAGCCGGTGGTTCGGAAACCCACCAGTGGGACATCGGAAAAGCCTACTGGCTCCCCTCGAACCCGCCCAACGAACTTCACGCCGACGTGAACGCGGGAAAAACGACCATAGAGGTCATGGTAGTGGAGCTTAAACGACCATATTTCGCTAAAAAAACAGCGTTGCGGAGGCCTTAAATGACCTTAAATATGCGCTGGATCTGGCTTCTCGGGGCTAAAACCGAGCTCCGCAATCGCCGCTTGCGCGCGCGTTGCATTAATCGCTCCCGTCCGTGCTAGCGCGGCTAAAGTCGCTTGCGCGATTGCTTCCGCGGAGATTTCGAAGAACTGGCGCAAGTGCTCGCGATTTTCGCTGCGTCCGAAGCCGTCGGTTCCTAGCGATGTTAATCGTCCGCCGATCCATGGCGCTAAACCGTCCGGGATGCTCTTCATGTAATCGCTCGAAGCGATAATTGGACCTTGCGTGCTTCCCATAATCTGCGAAATATAAGGCACGCGCGGTTCTGATGCGGGGTGGAGGCGGTTCCAGCGCTCTACGGCGAGGCCTTCTTTGCGAAGTTCGCTGTAGCTGGTGACGCTCCAGACGTCGGTCGAGATCTGGTAGCGCTCTTGCAGAATTTGCTGCGCTTTTAAGGCTTCATTCAACATGGGACCGCTGCCGAATAGTTGGGCTGCTGCATTTTCGGATGCTTTGTACTTATAGAGGCCGCGCAGGATGCCTTCGCGAATGTGATCGCCTTCGGGCATCGGAGGTTGAGCGTAGTTTTCGTTGTAGACGGTGAGGTAATAAAAACGGTCTTCGCGCTCCTGATACATGCGGCGGATGCCGTCCTGCACGATTACGGCTAGTTCATAGGCAAACGCGGGATCGTAAATCGCGCAGGTGGGGACGGCGCTGAACAGCATGGGGCTGTGTCCGTCCTGATGCTGCAAGCCTTCCCCGAGCAGAGTGCTGCGGCCGGCGGTGCCGCCCATTAAAAATCCTTTGACGCGGGAATCGGCGGCGGCCCAAACCATATCGCCGACGCGCTGATAGCCGAACATCGAATAGTAAATATAGAAAGGAATCATCGGCACGCCGTAGTTGGCGTAAGCGGTGCCGGCGGCCAGGAAGGAGGCCATCGATCCCATCTCCGTGATTCCCTCTTCGAGAATTTGCCCGTCCTTGGCTTCCTTGTAATAGAGGAGAACGTTGGCATCCACAGGTTTGTACTTCTGACCCTGGCTGGCATAGATGCCGTATTCGCGGAACAACGATTCCATACCGAAGGTGCGCGCTTCATCGGGAACGATGGGGACGATATATTTGCTAAGCTCCGGCTGCTTCAGGAGGGCTTTAATAATCGCAACGAACGCCGCAGTTGTGGAGGCTTCGCGGCCTTTCGAACCGCCGGTGGTTTCATGGAATACTTCGAGCGGCGGCGCGGTCACGTGCGGGAAGTTCGTTTTGCGCACGGGCAGAGGGCCGCCCATCGCTTCACTGCGCTTGCGGAGGTACTGCATCTCCGGCGAGTCTTCTGCAGGGCGATAAAACTCCAGATGCTGGACGCAATCGTCGGTAATCGGGATTTTGAAGCGATCGCGAATCTTCATCATCTCGGGTTCGGCGAGCTTCTTTTGTTGATGGGCGGTGTTGCGGCCCTCGGCCGTTTCGCCGAGGCCGTAGCCTTTTACAGTTTTCGCGAGGATCACAGTCGGTTTGCCGGTCGTCTCGACGGCGCGCTTGTAGGCGTTATAGACCTTCACGGGGTCGTGGCCGCCGCGACGCAGAGACCAGATATCGTCGTCGGTGAGATGTTCGACCAGTTTCAGCAGCTCGGGATATTTTCCGAAGAATTCTTTGCGGATGTATGCGCCGTTTTGCGCGCGGAAGGCCTGATATTCGCCGTCGACGCACTCATGCATACGCTTCAGCAAGAGGCCGGAGGAATCGCGGGCCAGCAGGTCGTCCCAACCGGAGCCCCAGATGCATTTGATGACGTTCCAGCCCGCGCCGAGAAACGCCGCTTCCAGTTCCTGAATGATGCTGCCGTTGCCGCGCACCGGTCCATCGAGGCGCTGCAAGTTGCAATTGACAACGAAGATCAGGTTGTCCAGCTTTTCGCGGGAAGCGAGGGTTAACGCGCCGAGAGATTCGGGCTCGTCGGTTTCGCCGTCGCCCAGGAACGCCCAAACTTTGCGTCCGGTCGGCTGGATGACGCCGCGGTTTTCCAGATACTTCATGAAGCGCGCCTGATAGATAGACGCGATGGGGCCGAGGCCCATGGAAACGGTCGGGAACTGCCAGAAATCGGGCATCAGCCAGGGGTGGGGATAAGAAGAGAGCCCCTTTTCTTCGCGCAGCTCGTGACGGAAATTTTCTAGATTCTTCTCGCTGAGACGGCCTTCCATGAACGCGCGCGCGTAGACACCGGGCGAGGCGTGGCCCTGGAAGTAGACGAAATCGCCTGGATCGCCTTGGTACGAGCCTCGGAAGAAATGGTTATAGCCGACTTCGAGCATGGTGGCGAGGGACGCATAAGTCGCGATGTGGCCGCCGATGTTGGCATCGTATTTATTGGCGCGCACCACCATGGCGGCGGCGTTCCAGCGCACCAGGCTCTTGATGATGCGCTCCAGATTGCGGTCGCCCGGATAGGCGACTTCTTCGTCGGTGGTGATGGTATTGGTGTAAGGCGTATTCCAACGCAGAGGCGGCTGCACGCCGAAGTTGGCGGCGCGTTCCATGAGTCGATTCAGGAGGTAGCTGGCCCGGTCGGGCCCGGCTGCGTCGATGATTTCATCGAGTGCCTCAACCCATTCAGAGGTTTCCTGAGGATTGAGGTCGTCGGGGGCTTCTACTTTTACTTTGAGCATGAGGGGTACGTCTTAAGGTTAACGGTTTCGCGGCGGAGTGGGCAAGGGAGGGGGGCGGCAAGAAATAAAATTGGCCGCTGATGAACGCGGATGAACGCCGATAGCGCAGCGCCGTTGCCGGGAACGGGAATTTCCCGTACGCTGAGGTTATGGAACTGCATCTCGCCCCGGAACTGCAAGCGAAGATCGATCAACTGATCAGCGAGAGTGGAATTACGCCGGAGCAGCTTGTTGAGGACGCGCTGGCGGGTTATATTCCAGAGCTTGCGGGCTCGCGGGAAATGCTCGACGGCAGATATGACGATTTGAAAAGCGGCAGAGTGAAGCCGATTCCTGGGGACGAGGTTATCGCTCGTTTAGAAGAAAAGAGCAAGGCGCGCCGATCAACACCGGGTTCATGACCGCGTACGATTTTCACCCGGAAGCAGCGATTGATCTCGATAAGATTTGGGATTTCATCGCTGACGACAGTGTCGACGTCGCTGACAGAGTAGTTTCGGAAATCCTAGGCCGGATCAGCGACCTCCCGCCTTTTCCACAGCAAGGGCACAGACGGCCGGACCTGACTTCGCGGCCTCTAAGGTTCACAGCGGTGTACGAATACCTGATCGCCTACGCGCCCGATCAGAAGCCACTCTGGGTTATCGCGGTGATGCATGGCCGGCGCAGTCCTCGGGTCATGCGGGCGATTCTGAAGGGTCGACAGTAGCGGAAGTGCTTTGGGAAAACTGGGGCATCGAAATGGAGAACACGGGATGACGTGCACCCCTAAAATG
>PNAJ01000037.1 GCA_003170295.1 Bryobacterales bacterium
ATTTGGCCTTTCGCCGGGGAGCGTCCACGTGGCGGGTGTCCCGTAAGGATCCTCAAACTGGTTCATCATCTCGTCGAGACTGTGGTACAAGTTCATGACGGAAAACCACGGCCTGGCGAAGAAAGCGGCCTTCGTCGGGATGAGCAAGGGCGGAGTCAATGCGTTCAACTGGGGTGTGGTCAACCCTGACAAGGTGGCCTGTATCTACGCGGATAATCCGGCGGTCTACGACGAAGATTTCGCCAAGATCCCGGAGTTGGCCAAGCACGACGTGCAGCTCTCGTGATTCGGGTTCGGAGCAAATACCCCGTCGATTGCCAGCCGTGGTTGAACCGGCCCACGCTGTCGAAAGTCAGAGAAAGGCACGCTGGCATCAAAAGAGGGCTCTGCGCAGGAATCTGACCAAGCGTAAACAGGGCGTTACGGGGCAGGGCGACATGATGGAGATCGAGGTAATGCCGATCGTCGGCGCCGACAAAGCGGAGACGTTGCATCTGAAGCGAATCAAGCTCTCGAACAAAAGTCGCTGACCCCGGCCTGTCCCTCCGCGCGAAAGAGGAAAGAGGGTCCCTTGATAAACACAGTGGTTATGCGTGTTCAACTACGCTCGGCAAAGGCCTGCAGGATATGGAATAATGCAAGGATTCCGATCCTCCAGAGTGAGGTCTGGAAACCCTAAGTTTGAGACCCGCACTCCATGTATTTCCACACAAGACGCGACTTGTTGGCGGCGCTGGCGGCGTCTCCGCTCCTGTCGCGTGCAATCGCTCAAGATCCTGTGGAATTCCCCGGCGTTGCCTATCGCGATTATCCAAGATGCTTGCCTGACTACTTGCGCGGACTCGCGGCCGCGGCGCGTGAGAAGCGCAATGCGGCGTTGAAGGAGATCGATTCGACCAATGCAGTGAGAGAGCGTCAGCAATGGGTGCGCAAAACCTTGATCGAACTAATCGGCAAGTTTCCGCAGAAGACTGACCTGAACCTGCGGATCACCGGCTCATTCGAGCGCCCCGGCTACCGGCTGGAGCGTGTCGTCTACGAGAGCCGTCCGAACCTGCATATCTCGGCGAATCTCTACGTACCGACGAGCGGACGTGGGCCATTCCCCGGCGTGCTTTTCCAACTCGGGCATGCTGGCAATGGCAAAGCATACGATTCCTATCAGCGCGCATGCCAAGGCCTGGCGAGGCTCGGCTTTCTGGTGCTGGCGTTCGATCCGATGGGGCAAGGTGAGCGCATCTACTATCCTGACGCCAGCGGAATTCGCACTCGCCTGCCGGAAGGCGCGGACGAGGAGCATACCCATCCGGGAAAACAGATGCTTCTTGCTGGTAAAACGTGCACCCAGTTTCAGCTGTGGGATGCGATCCGCAGTCTTGATTATCTCGCCTCGCACCCCTTGGTGGATTCGACAAGGCTGGCGTCGACTGGCCAGTCCGGGGGCGGGACGCTCTCGATGCTGCTGGCAGCGGTTGACGATCGTTTAGCGACGGTGGCAGTGTTCAGCGGCAACACCGAGAATGTGGCCACTGCGAATTTCCTGCCGCCTGGTTCGACAGACGACGCCGAACAGAACTTCGTGGGAGCGGGTCCTTTGGGCTTCGATCGCTGGGATTTGCTCTATCCGTTCGCACCGAAGCCCATGCTGATTTCGATTAGTGACAAGGATGACTTCGGAACTTATTCACCCAACTACGTGAAAGACTCCTGGGAAGAATACCGGCGGTTGGCGCGCGTTTACGCGATGCTGGGTGAGCCTCGGAATCTCAGTTGGACTGATACACCCCTGCCGCACGGATTGTCCTACGATAGCCGCTTGGCGATGTACGATTGGCTCTCGCGCCACCTTCAAGGAAACTCCACAGGAATCCGTCAGGAACCAACGATGAAGCCTGAGCCCGATTCTGACCTCTGGGTATCGCCGTCGGGAAATCTGGTTCGATCGATGGGAGGTGACACTCCGTTTCAGGTGACCAGGAAGACCGCCGCCGCTCTCGCCCGACACAGTAAGCCGCTTGAGTCAGTGCTTGGGATGGAGCGCGCCGTCGCGAAACCCGCGGTTTCGTTGCGGAGAGTGCCATCGGCCGGTGGAACAACAATTGAAGCGCTCGACATAGCGTCCATCGCTGACGTACATTTACCCGCATGGCTGTTTCGGCCCCGAACCGAAATACCGGCCAAGCCGATCCTGTTACTGCTTCATCCAGCAGGACGCAATAGCGCCTGGAAAGAAGGCGACCTCTGCCATCAATTGGCCGCTGGCGGCATCACGGTTTGCGCGGCCGATGTGCGAGGCGTTGGCGACCTCACTCCTGAGTTCAGTTCTGGTTCTTCCGGCTACGCGCGCCAGCATCAGATGGAGGAAGACTACGCGTGGTCGTCGCTCATTCTCGGCAAACCCTTGGTTTCGCAGCGCGCCACGGACATTCTTGCTATCACTGACGCTTTGCGCCTGCAAGGGCGGGAAGTGGTCGTCGCGGCGTTTGGACAGATGGTGGTCCCAGCGTTATTCGCAGGGGCGTTGGTGCCGGAGATTCGCAAGTTGTATCTAGCGGGCGGTCTATCCAGCTACCGAAAGATAGTGGATACCGAAAACCACCGCCACACGCTTGCGGACTTCGTGCCAAACATCCTATCCTACACCGATCTTCCCGAGGTGGTTGCTGGCTTGGCGCCGAGACATGTAGTGATTGCGGGTGCCGTTGACGCGACTGGGGCAAGCGTTGGATTGAGTGAAGCGCGCGACGTCTACGCGGACGCACTGAAGCAAGGACATTTGGATCTTCGAGAGAAAGCGGATTGGAGCGCGAGCAGCTTGCTTCGATTCTGCTCCTGAAGGCTTGAGAAACGCAGCGTGAAGAAAACATCTTTCAAAGAACTAGCGAAAATTGCAAAGGTCAGCACTGCGACAGTATCCAGAATCGCGCGCGGCCAGGCGAATGTCGACCCGGACATGCGTACCCGCGGGCGCAAGGCAGCCGCGGAACTGGGAATCGATCTCGAACAACAGCGCCATGAAAAATCCAGCATCATTGCGTTTATCCTGGGGAATCGGAACATTCTGCACAGCTTCCAGGCAAGAATCCTACCGGGCGCCGAGAATTACTGCTCTTCGCAGCACAAAGAGATCCTCTTCCTTTCGCACCGTTATCCCTCGACCGTGCCCGCGCGTGATCCGCATCTTCCTCAGATCCTGAACCAACGTGCGCTGGTTCGTGCCGTCATCCTCGGTGGGACCAACTCGTCTAACATGCTTGAAGCGCTGCGCGAGCGAGAGATCCCCTTTGCTGTGCTGGGCAACAATGTCGTCGGCCCATGGACGCCGGGCGAATATGATGCGGTCTATTCGGATGACATACAGGGCGCCTACGACTTGACCTTTCATCTCATCGAGGAAGGGCACCGCGACATTTGTTTCATCGGCGACACCGATCTGCCTTGGTTCGCGCGCTGCGCCCAGGGCTATCGCGACCGGATGAATGGTGCGGGTCTGAAGCCACGGTTCACCGAATTTCACTCGGACGATCGTAAACTGGGATATCTCGCGATGCGCTTAATTCTGTCGCAGCGCGAGCCTCTCACCGCCGTCGTCGCCGGCTCTGATCAAATCGCAGGCGGAGTCTATGAAGCCCTGAATCAAGCAGGCCTGCGCATACCCGACGACATTTGCGTCGCTGGGTTCAACGATAGCGAAGGCTCGTTGATGGACCCGAAACTAACTACTGTGCGCGAGTTTTCTGAGGAACTAGGAAAACATTTAGCGGAGTTTGTGTTGCGGTGGATCCAGGATCCGGGGCGGAAGCCACAGCAGTTGACGATTCCGACTCGCGTGGTGGTGCGGGAGTCAACCAGAATGCGTCCCGCGGCTGAGCCTGCAGGGCCTGCGCGCCGCCGGCCGGAGACTGCGCTGCCATCGGAAATTTGAGTCCCCACAAGTGAACAACGAAACACAAATCGACGTCGCCTCAGCTCCAGGATTCCAGCGGCGCTGGTGGATCGTATGGGCACTATTCGGGTCCACCGTGCTCAACTATTTCAATCGCCAGACTTTGTCCGTACTGGCGCCGCTGATCTCGAAGGAACTCAATCTCAGCCACGCCGACCTGTCGCACATCTTCGCCTCGTTCCAGATTTCCTATGCGCTGACTTGGCTATTGGGTGGCATTTTTTTAGACATCGTCGGCACCCGCCTTGGACTCTCGATTGCCGTCATCTGGTGGTCGATCGTGAGCGTAGTAACGAGCTTTGCAAACTCCGTGTCGACGTTCTCTGCAATGCGCTTCCTGCTCGGAATTGGCGAGGGTTTCAACTGGCCGGGCGCGAGCAAAGGCGTGGCGGAATGTTTCCCGCCGGCGGAACGCAGTATGGCAGTTGCCATCTTCGATAGCGGATCCAGTGTCGGCGGGGCGGTCGCTGCCCTTTCCATTCCGTGGATCGCTCTTCAGTTTGGATGGCGAACGGCCTTCGCATTCTCAGGTTTACTCGGGTTGGGTTGGCTGATCTGGTGGTTGTTGGTCTATCCTGCCCCTGCGCGCGGCGTTTGTAAGCAAGGACCCGTGGAACGGCGCTCATTTCAGCTGTGGCTCACGCTTCTCAAAAGACGCGAGACGTGGGCCATCGTGATCGGCCGTGCGCTCACCGATCCCATATGGTGGTTCTACGTATTCTGGTTGCCGCAATACTTGAGCGATAGCCGCGGATTCAGTCTGGAGAAAATTGCGCTGTTCGCATGGATTCCATTCGTCGCGGCCGATGCGGGTAACTTCGCCGGAGGCTTCGCGTCCGGTGCGCTGATTAAGCGGGGATGGCCGATCATGCGCGCCCGGAAGTGCGTATGCGTTGTCAGCTGCGTCCCGATGCTGGCGGGTATTCCGGCGGCGCTGGTGCAGAGTCCATTCTGGGCGTTGACGCTGATCTGCATCGCGCTATTTGGATATGCGGCCTGGTCGACGATGGGCCTGACATTGCCGTCTGATTTATTCGCACCGGATGTAGTCGCGTCAGTCACGGGACTAAGCGGACTGGCTGCAGGAGGCGTGTCAACGCTCTTCACGCTGCTGATCGGTGCGCTAGTCGACCGCTTCTCTTATCTGCCGGCATTCATTGCGGGTGGCACCATGCCTTTGCTTGCGACCCTCGCGGTTCTTTTGTTGATCCGGACCCCCGATTCGGATTCGTGAAGATTTTCGGTAAGGAGTAGTTTAAGATGTCGAACGAATTATCACGCAGGGTTTTCATCGGCGGCGCAGTGTCTGCCGCGCTTCCGTTCACCGCGCGATCCTACGAGCGGATTGTTGGCGCGAACGATCGGATTCAAGTCGGCGCCATCGGTTGCGGAAATAGGGCGCAGGGACACCGTCGCATGCTGAAGAAATCAATGTCGACGGACCCCAAGTTCGATTTCCGCAGTGTCTGCGACCTCTGGACAGTCAACCGGGAACGCGCCGCAGCTGACGCGGAGAAGTTGTTCAGTGTGCGGCCCAAGACCTACAAGTACTCAGAGCAGCTGCTTGCTGACAAAGAACTTGATGCTGTGATGATCGGCACAGGCGATCATCAGCACGCCCGACTCTTAGATGAGGTAGTGCGCGCAGGCAAAGATTGCTTCTGCGAGAAGCCCATGGCCAACACGCTGGCCGATGCCAAGCTGGCTCGTAATGCAGTGTGGTCCAGCAAGCAGGTCGTGCAGATGGGCTCCCAGTGGCTGAGCGACCCGTACCAGCACCGCGTGCGCGAGATCGTGCGCAATGGAACGCTCGGGAAAGTCGTCGCGATCGATCAGAGCTGGAACTTCAATGGCCCGCGCTGGCGATTGCCAAACAATCCGGACATCGCGGCCATCCGCGAACAGGATACGGATTGGAACCGCTGGCTGATGGGGAGAGCTCAACGTCCATTCGATCCGCGGCTGTACTTCGAATTTCGCATCTACAAGGACTTTTCGGGTGGCATCACCGATCAGTGGTATAGCCATGGCTCTGGTCTCGCGCACTTCTATCTCGACACTTTTATTCCTGACGACACCGTCTCAAGCGGTGGCATTTTTGCGTGGCATGACGGCCGCGAAAATCCCGATACGTTCCAGTGCATATCGACGTTCGCGGAAAAGCAAGTCTTGTACTCCTACGGCACCACTTTTGGCGGCGCGTACGGAGATCACACAATCATTCGCGGCACCCGCGCCACGCTGTATTCGCCGGGTGGAGAGGGCAGTCCGCAATGGTTCCTCGTCCCTGAGACGAAGAGCGGATGGGGATCGAACATCATCTTCGACTTGAAGACAGGCAAAGCCAAGGCTGAGCCTGTGACCCTTGCCGGTTCCGCTGCGTTGCCACCAATCGACCAGGACGACGATCTTCAATATCATACGGACGACTGGTTTCATTGCATGCGAACCCGGCAGACGACGAATGGCAACATCGACACCGGTTTCGCCCATTCCGTCGCCGTTATTATGGCGACCCGCAGCTTACGCGAAGGCAAGAAAATGTTTTGGGATCGCAAGAACGAAGAGATTCTCGACCATCCCGCTTCCGCCTGACTCCTCGGACAAATCCAGTACATCATGGCCAGAGAATTCAGCATCACCCCGAGAGGCGTGCCGCTAGTCGACACTTCGTTCCGCAAAATCGCGACGATGTTTCCTGTTCCCGAGTCAGTGCCCATCCTTGAAAAGCTGTACGCCCTCGAACCCATTGCCATGCGCGGCCAGCCTCACGTGATTTGGGATCGCGCCGAAGGGCTTCAGGTGTACGATGCCTGGGGCAATCAGTGGCTCGACTGGTCGTCAGGGGTCCTGATCACCAATGCTGGACATGGGCGGCAGGAAATCGTCGACGCAATCATACGCCAAGCCTCCTCGAAGTTGCTGACGAACTACTGTTTCCCAAGCGAAATTCGAATGCGGATGGTGGACAAGCTCTCAAGCATTCTGCCCGAGCCGTTGAAGAAAGTGTTCCTGCTCACCACCGGATCTGAGACCGTGGAATGCGCTATCAAGTTGTGCCGGACCTATGGCGCCAAGGCCGGCGCCCGAGGCAAGAACGTTATCGTCTCCTTCGACAAGGCTTTCACGGTCGAACGCTCGGTTCTCAACAGGCAGGTGGAATATCGAGCCTTAAGGAATGGATCGGTCACCTCGATCCTGGCTTTGTGCAGGTGCCGTTCCCGGATGGTTTCCGCACCGAAGATAATACATTCGCAGGCTTCGAACGGGCTCTGTGCGAGCAACGCGTTGCTCCGCAAGAGATCGCTGGCGTGATTCTGGAAACCTATCAGGGGGGCAGCGCGGCATTCGCTCCGCCCGAGTTCATGCAGGCGCTGCGCAGTTGGTGCACTACGCAGGACATTCTGCTTGTCTGCGACGAAGTGCAGGCGGGTTTTGGGCGAACAGGCAAGCTCTGGGGCTTTGAACACTACGGCATCGTGCCTGACCTCGCGGTCTTCGGCAAGGGGATCTCGAGTTCACTGCCCATTGCGGCTGTTGCCGGCCGGAGGGATGTGATGGACCTGCCGCCAGCCGGTAACATGACATCGACTCATTCAGGCAACCCAATTTGCTGCGCCGCAGCACTGGCGTCCACTGAAATCCTGATGCGCGAGAACCTGATGGAGAACGCCCGTAAGGTCGGCGACGTGCCGCATCAACGGCTGCTTCAGTTGAAGCACCGGTTCCCGCAGATCGCCAAAGTGGACGGCAAGGGGCTCGTCGCAGGCATCGCGTGCGTCCTGCCCGGCACGACGACTCCAGACGGCGACCTGGCTTGGCGGGTAGTGGAAAGATCGATCGAAAGAGGCTTACTGATGTTCAGCCCTGTTGATTTTGGCGGCGGAATAGTGAAGATCGCTCCGCCGTTGACCATTACCGACGCCGCCGTGCTTGAGGGCGTGTCGGTGCTCGAAGATGTCTTCGCCGAGGCAGTGTCTTGATGAGCGGCCCGGAAGCCGGAATTCGGTGCGGAGGCGCCTTCATGCCCGCTTTCCCGACGTTTGTTACCCTACTCGCGACGCGCGCGTGCTCGTACCAACGCCCCGCCTGACGATCTCTACACCCAATGAAGCTAGTGTCCTGACTCTGAAGTCCACGTAACAAATAGCGGAGGATTTGCGTCTTTTATACAAGAGGTATAGCGATGCGAACCGGCCGTCCCATTCCAGAACTGAGTTTGACCACTGGCGAGCGAGAGACGTTGCAGAACTGGTCGCGCCGTCCGAAGTCGACGCAAGCTTTAGCCTTGCGGGCGCGGATGATTCTGCTGTGCGCCGATGGTGCCACCAACACGCGAGTAGCCCAGCAGATCCAGGTAAGAATCCAGACCGTCGGGAAGTGGCGGCAGCGCTTTGTGGATCGGCTGCTGGACGGGTTGTTGGATGAGCCGCGTCCGGGCACACCACGCAAGGTGAGTGATGCCGAGGTAGAACGTGTACTCACGATGACCCTGGAATCGACGCCGAAGGACGCCACGCATTGGAGCACGCGTTCGCTGGCTGCCGCATCCGGACTGAGCCGCAGTACGGTGAACCGCATCTGGCGCGCCTTCGCACTTCAGCCGCATCGCAGCGAGACCTTCAAGCTCTCCAAGGACCCGCTGTTCATCGATAAAGTGCGTGACATCGTGGGCCTGTATATGGACCCGCCGGATCGCGCGTTGGTCCTGTGCGTCGATGAAAAGAGTCAAACCGCACGCAACCGTTGCTGCCGATGCGTCCTGGCCAAGTGGAACGCCGCACTCACGATTATGCGCGGCATGGCACGACCTCGTTGTTTGCCGCGCTCGATGTGAAGACCGGTACGGTGATCGGGGAATTCCACCGGCGGCATCGCAGCGTGGAGTTCCGCAAGTTTCTCGATACGATTGACCAAGCCGTGCCCAGCGATCTGGACGTTCATCTGATCCTGGACAACTACGGCACACACAAGACCGCAACGGTGCGCCGCTGGCTTGCCAAGCGTCCTCGTTTTCACGTTCACTTTACGCCCACCAGCGCCTCCTGGATCAATTTAGTGGAACGCTGGTTTGCGGCGCTCACGGAGAAGCAGATTCGGCGCGGCGTTCACCGCAGCGTGCGCGAACTGGAGACCGCCATCCAGCAGTATCTGGACCTCTCCAATGAATCGCCCAAGCCTTTCCTCTGGACCAAGAGCGCCGATGAAATCCTGGCCAGCGTGGCTCGCTTTTGTGCGCGCACTTCTGGGTCACTACACTAGTGTCGTTTTCTCCCGAACATATAAAACAGTGCCATCAAACGATTTGTGCACTTCAATTGCGCCCCGTAGTGGTTGGCATTACCGGCGAGGCTTGCTCGGGTAAAACGTATTTATCGGCTCTTATTCGAGCGTCATTCGATCAGGAGAAGACACCCTATGCGCACTTCAGCTACGACGATTTCCTGATTTCAAGAGCAGACAGAGAGAAATTGCGAGCACACACTTACCCGGCTGGGCCGTTTGAAGGACGCTCCTACTGGGAAGTGCTCGAGCGTAAGAGAAAACGTGGCGTCTATAGATCGTGGGATGAGATCGTGGAAATACACGAACGCGTTCAGGCGATCCACTGGAGCCGCGTAAAACCCCAGTCGGCGGACATAGAAATCACCAACAGCACTTGACTCCCGTTAAGCAATGACAACGTCGATGCCCAATTGACGCACGGAGTCAAGAAAGCCGGCTTGCGCTTTCGAATCAGTGATCAGCCGTTGCACGCGATCGATTGCGCCGATACGAGAGACACTACGCCGGCCCAGCTTGCTGTGATCGGCGACGATTGTCGTTTCCCGCGCTGCATTCATCATGCATTCGTTGAGATGTGCTTCAAGAATGTCGGGCGTCGAGGGTCCGATGTCGAGCGAGAATCCGTCGACTGCCAGGAAGAGGCGGTCGGCGTGCAACTGCGCCAGCATCGCTTCGGTTTGCGGACCGACGAAGGAGCACGAAATCTGCCGCAACACTCCGCCTAACATGATTAGTGTGAGGCCCGGACAATCGGAAAGCTCGCCCGCGATATCGAGTGCATTGGTGATGACCGTGAGACCACGAACATTGGTGGTTTTGAGCTCACGGGCGATTTCGAGAGTAGTGGTGCCGTTGTCGAGAATGATCGTCTCACCGGGCTGAATCAAGCGGGCGGCAGCTTGACCAATTCGAATTTTTTCGTCGTGATGCAGGACCGCTTTGAGGCTCACCGGATAGTCGCGCGTCGGCTCCTGCGGGCTCACCGCGCCCCCATGGGAGCGAACCAGATTGCCGCTTTCGGCCAGTTGATTCAAGTCAGTGCGGGCAGTGACTGCCGAAACGTTGAAACGCCGGACAATTTCGGCGCTGGTGATGCGACCTGTCCCCTTCAACAACTCGAGGATCTTGCGATGTCTCTCTTCGACGAGCAAACGGTTTGAATGTGCCATATCCCGCCGAGAGCAGCCTTGCGCAAAGGCGGTCTCTCTATTCTCACTCAAATGCACCGCCGGCTTGCGGCAGCTTAGAACGTGATACGCAGGCGAAGGCGAATGGTCCGGCGGCTTTCCACGCCATCTTGCGAAAAGCTGGAGAGCAGGCGCCCGAAATCCGGATTGCGCGTGATACTGGCGATTTCCGGCTTTAACGTCGTCGGATTGACCTGCAATGAGAAATCTCCCAGGTTGCCGATGTCGTAGCTATCGGGCGAAAGCAGAGGATGGTTCAGAAGATTCTGGACGTCAGCGCCCAGTTCAGCCCGCGCCCTATCACCCAGGCGGAACACCTTTTTCAATCCAAGGTTCAGCCCAGACGTCGAGGGACCCGTCAGCAGGTTGCGGACAGCTACGTTCGGATTGGAGAAAATGTCGGCGCCGAGTGGCATTAGGCCAAAAGCGTTCGGATCCCATATGCGATCACCACTGCGAACATTGGTGTTTCCGCTCACGATGGGGCGGAAGGTCGTTCCATAAAAGCCACCGGTGGCGTCGATCGAACCCGAGGCCAAATTGCCAGGCACCACCGGATCGCAATTGTCGCAAACCCAGAATGGCGTAAATCCGCTGCCGGACTTAGCGAAACCCTGCCAGGACATCTGCCAACCTCCCGCGACATAGTCGAGCGCTTTCGGGATATTGGCGCCATACTTGTGTCCACGGCCAAAGGGAGTTTCATAGATGCCGTAAAAAACCAGGCGATTCTTCGAAGTGAAGGCGTCCGGTCCGTAATCGGATGATGCGTTGAACTGGTTGTAGGGCGTGCCACCGAGACTCGAGTTGCCGGTATCGGGAGCGGTCGACTTTTGATTCAGATAGGTATAACTGACATTGAATGTGAAGCCCGCTGAGAAGCGTCGCTTCACTTCGAGTTGGAAGGCATGGCTGCGGCCGTGGCCGTAGTTCTGGAATGCAATCATGTAGTCGCTGAGACCTGGAAATTGCTGCCGGGCTATGTCGGCTGGCGAGAAATCGCATGTTCCATCGTCAGGACTGCACGGCGTTACGCCGTCGCCTGTCGTCGTTCCAAATGGCTTGTCGCTTGGCGCGATTAAGCTGGAATCGACTCCCGAGATCAGACGCTGCATCAGCGATCCCAGATAGGACACGCGGATGGCGGTATCCCAGCCAAGGTCGCGTTCGAGGGTGACATTGAACTGGTGGATGCGTGGCTGCTTGAGATCAAAGGGAACCCAGTTGCCGGAGATGAGGCCGCTCAGCGCCGTCTGTGCGCCGCCGCTCAATGGGTTGGGCCAGCCCGACAACGGTGTGACGGCCGAGTTCTTGGTCAGCCCCACTTGGAAGGAATTCGTGGCCAGCGGGTCCCGTATGCCCTGCGCGGCAGCCGTCGGGTAAAACATGCCGTAGCCGCCGCGCAAGACCATCTTGTCGGCGAAACGCCAGGCCAAACCGAGGCGCGGAGCGATGTCGGTCCAATCCGTGCGAACCAACGACCTGGGAACGCCGATGGTGTCCGCGGTGACGACGCCGTACTTGATGAAGCGCGTGTCGATGTACTTCAATGTCGACTGCGAAGGTACGACAAACACGCCTTTGTTGCCATTGGGATTCTTGCCATTCGGATCGAAGTTCGCCAGCAAATCGTGCGCTTCAGTGAAGGGAGTCACCACCTCATAGCGCAGACCGATATTGAGAGTCAACTTGGGATGAATGTGAAAATCATCCTGGACGAAGAAGCCGGTCTCCCAGTTGTGCACGTCCATGGGCGGCCGGAACAGATTGACGTATCGCACCGAATCGGCTGGCAACCCGATCAGGAAGCGCGCCAGTGGACTGGTGCCGCTGCCGCTATAAGTGATCTGGCCACGCGGGCTGCCACGGCCGCTGGTGAAGCCATCCAGTGCCTGATTCCGCACAAAGTCGGCTCCAGCGCGAATCGTATGTTTGCCTTTGTTCCAACTCAGGGTATCGCCAAACGTCATCAAATTCTGGTCCAGTGGGCGATAAGTGTTGCGTCCGCCAGTGCCGAAGGCTGCATAGGTCGAACTGTAGGTGATCGCCGGATGCCCAAAGGTGTCCAGAGTTTCGGGCGTTATCACGACGCCATAGGCGGCGATTTCTGTATCGGTCATGCCGATAGTCTTGAGGAACTGACGCAGCGTCTGATTACTGTGCTTGAGATTGGGCGCCCGGTTGAATCCCCCACGCACTTCGTTGACGATCGTGGCGCCGAACAAGTGCACCTCGGATAGCGACATCGTCTCATTGCGCTGGGTGTTCTGCGTCAGACCGAGCGGCGTGTACGGCGCGAGCACTTCATTTGAGGCGGAGTCTAGCGATTGCCCATTGTAGACTCCATACATCCGGTCCCGTGCCGTGAAGTCGTGGTCGACACGAATCGTTCCCAGGTTGCGGTCAGTGGTGCCGGGGGTGTTCGTGTAGAACGCCGTCAATCTGCCGTTTGCGGGATTGATTGGCGATGCGGTGCTGGTTGCCGGGAAGTAGGTCTGAATCAGTTTTCCCACCACCGGATTCATTAGCCGTTGGGGTATGGTGATGAACTGCTTGCCCAAGCCCCCGACCGTGTTCAGCGCGACTTCCGAGGCAGTCAGGACCACACTCGCGGGAACATTCGGCTTGGCCGAATCGTTGACCCTCGAAAAGTCGCCAGCCAACAGACTGGGGCCGGGAAGGGTTGAAGAATAGACATTCACCGGACTGTGAAGAATCCGTTTCTCGAATGCCGCGAAGAAGAACGTTTTTTTCAACTTCGGTACCGGCCCGCCGATTGAGCCGCCAAATTCATTGAGGTTAAAGTACGGCTTTGGATACGACGATTGCGCGGGTGTCGGCGAAAATGATGCCTGGCCCAACTTGTCGGTGAGACTCCACGCCGCCAATGCCGAGTTCTTGTTATCGGCGAACAGCGAGCCATGGTAGCTTGAACCGCCGCGGCGCGTCGACACGCGGATGTTCGCGACGCCGGCGTACTCGGCGGTGAATGAGTTCGCCAAGACGGTCAATTCGCCAATCGCTTCCAGCGACGGTTGGCTGGTTGTGGGATCGCCGAACACGCCGCCGTTGGATCGCTGGCCGTCCAGCGAATAGCTGGCTCCATAGCTCTGCGCACCCAGATATTTGAAGGTGCCCGAGCCTTGCGCCTGAGTGATGCTTGGGTTCAGGTATAGGAAAGACGTGTAGTCCCGGCTATCGCGGGGAAGTTCGGTGATCTCCTCGTTAGTGATCGTTCCACTGATGGTCGGATTATCGGTCTGGATCAACGAGGCCTGCTCATGAACGACCACTGACTGTGAACCCTTTTCGACTTCGAGACGCCCGTCGGCGCGGGCCACTTCGCCCATTCGCAGGGGGACGCCGCTCAGTTCCAATCCATTGAACCCAGGAGCTTCGATCAGTACTTTGTAGCGGCCGGTTTTCAAGCCGTTGGCCTCAAACTCACCGATTGAGTTGGTCTTCACTACCCGCCTGATGCCTGTCTCCGTATCGGTGATGGTTACGTTGGCGGTAGGCACGGCCGCGCCAGAGGCGTCGATCACGTTGCCGCGGATCGTTCCCAGATCCGTTCCTTGAGCCTGAATTCGAGAGGCCGGCGCGAATGCGAGGGCGGCCAGAAGCACTACCAAAGCAATCCTTGTTGAAGTGAGGGTTCTCATTGTTCTATCTCCACAACCGTATGCAAGCGACGTTAAGGCAAAGCCTAGCACGGACAGGAAACGAAAGCAATAGAAAACCAGATCGTCGAATGATGTGTGGATTTATCGATCTAAATGCCCTTGCGCCATCCAGAACTGGACTGTCGTTTGATTACGATCCTGAAGGAGCCATCAGCCTCAACGGGCTGCTCACAGGCCCATCGGACGCGGCGGCGGGCTCCGCCTTTGCCTTCCAGAGACGCCGAGAGGAAGACGTTTTGACCTTCCAGTTCACGAGACACTGGGAATGCCGCTTGGCGGATTCGCCCCCCGTGTGGATGGCCGGCATCCAGGCATCCGCCAGTAATGATCTGGCCCCGAGCGTCTCTGAGTATTAGCCGGAGCAACCCAGGAACGCCAGCAACTCCATCATTGGCGAACGTGATCACAAGCTCGTTCCCACCCTGGCGTTTGCGCTGCCAAATCCATGATGGACGAACGCGGTAGCCCAGGCGCTGCCGGAGTTTCGAAAGGCCGCGGGGAAAGCGCTTCTCATACTCAACAAGATTCGCAGCTTCTGTCCACAGCGACCAGTAGTTTGACCCGATGTCGAGCGCGTGAAGCATGTAGTGCTCCAGCATATTCACATCCGCGGCATCTCGCGGAAGGTAACCCGGCGGCGCAGTATCGTAGTCGCGGAAGTAACCATCTTCAAGGATCGAGGCCAGCCATGGCGGCCGATTCGCCAGAGCTTCAATCTGCTCAGGTTCCTCGATCAAAATGCTATCGGAGCGCACCCATGCACCCGCCCGCACGCAGGCGTCGATCACTGCGCGGTTTCCGACGTTGCTGATATCCGGTTGCGTATTGACGGCCAATTGGGCATGTTTGAAGGTGTCGAGTTGCAGGCGCGTCAGGCCCATCATGGTGCGCTCGGCTGTCTTGTAATCGGCGAAGGTGTTGGCCATTCCGCCGGTATGGGATTCACCCCATAGACCGAACTGCATCAGGTCGATCCACTCGATCAGTGGATTGTTGTCGAACTCACCGGCCAATAACTCAACCAAGTTGCGGAACGCTTTCAGAAACTCGGGATGGTCGTAGCGCGGCTCGCGGAACTGGAAGTCGCCATAGTCCTTCAATGATCCGATTTCGACGATCGGAACCTTCGCCTGCACGAAATCGGGCACGGCGAGATACTTCGGCTGGCCCACGGTATTCGACATCATCACGCGGAACGCTACACGCTTGTTGTGGCGTCGCGCGGCATTGAGCGTCAACGGCCACACTGGATGCAGGTCCAGTCGCCCCGGTTGCTTCTGCACGTCGCGCCAGTCGCAGCGGATATAGAGGACATCCACAAACGGCAGACTTGCCATTTGTTCGACATGGCGCTCCAACGTCTCGCGACCTTCACGCACCGCTTTTGATGGGCCGGATTCCTCCCATGTGTAGCCGACCAATCCAAGTCCAAAGTTCGGCACCGGACCTTCGAATGGCGTCGTTCCGGCGAGGGTGAACCAACCATCATCCTGTTCGATTCCAAAAGGTCCATGGTTCAGACGATCGACGGCTTTCGGTCCGGGGCCGAAGTCGTGGCCACTCCACAGGTGTGTCGGGACGTCGGCTTTGGCCTGGATTGCGCCGGCCGCAAGCGCTGTTTTAAAGAGGTCGCGTCGGCGCATAGTTAGCGTTTCGCGTCCAGCGGAGGAACGATGTCGCCGGCGACCTGCGAATCCCCTGTTGCCGGGCCGTACCAAACACTTCCGCCAAAGGTTGTTACATAAATCATTCCCGGATGCGCTGGGTCAAGGATCACACGATGACCCCATTTGAAGTTGTAGCCGGGGACGCGTGTCCAGGTCTCGCCCCGATCGGTCGAGCGCCACGCGTTCGACTCGAAACCGCAAGCGTAAAGCATCGAAGGATTCTTCGGATCGATGGTCACATCATAGACATGCGAGTCACGATTGAGCGTCTGTTTCCAACTCACGCCACTATCGTTGCTAAGGAAAATGCCGCCGCCGGGGTCCTCTTCTTTGCCTTTACGGCCCCACGCCGAAAGGTACAACCGGTTTGGATTCTGCGGATCAATCGCCAATCCATTAGGACCATTAACGCCTTCGGGCAAAGCGACGCGCTCCCAATTCTCCGCGCCGTCGCGCGACCGGTAGAGGCTACCGTCCTGGTCATTGCCAATGGAGCCGTCTTCATTGCGGCGCGCGAGAATCACAAACAGCGTTCCATTCGAGTCTTGAACCATGCGCCAGGCGAACGGCTCCGCGCTGGGCAGGCCTTTGTTCTTGAGAGCCCACGACGCACCGCCATCGGTAGACTTGTAAACACCGCGCCCGAAACCGGCGACGTATAGTGTTCGCGCACTGCTCGGGCTGCGCCGATCAATAAGAACGTGCGTCGCGGCTGTCTCACTCATCCCCTTGTTTTGAACGACCCAAGTCGTGCCGCCATCATCGCTGCGGCAGATGCCGCCTTTGAATGACGCCGGCGAAGTGCGGCGCCACATCTTGGGGCGAGGCAGATCGTGGGTGCCGCTCATCACGGCCCACAGCCGGCCCTTCACTTCGGGATCGAACTCAACCCAGTAGGTGGTGTTGTGCCAGGCTCTTGGAACGCCCGGCCCAATCGCTGACCGCCACCCCGCGCCACCGTCGTCGCTGCGCATCAGACCAATGTCTGTGTAAGAAATGAACATGTGGCCCGGGTCAAACGGATCGAAGTGAACTCCGTAGGCTGTCGTCACATCGAGCCCATTCGTCGAGTATTCCGAGGCCCCTGTCTTGCGCGTGTAGACCGCATCCCAGTGCTTGCCGCCGTCGGTGGTTTTGAGAGTACGGCCGAAGTCGGTGCCGTAACATAGGTTCGGATCATTCGGTGAGACGCCCAAGTCAAAAGGTTGTTCCGACCAGCCCGGTCCGAACGTTGGATTGAGCCAGCCGCCTTGATCGACGTTCGCTGCGGATTGTGAAGCCTCCGACCACGGATAGGTCCAGGTCGCACCGGAATCACGAGTCACGGCTACGCCGAAATAGCTGTGGCCGTCTTTCTTCAGGCCACTGTACGACAGGTAGGCGATTTCAGGATGATACAGCGATGTCGCGATCGAACGGGGCTTCAGGTTCGGCAACAAAGTCCTCCAATGTGCGCCGCCGTCGAGTGACTGAAACGTTCCCGCGGATGTTGCCGCATACACAACCAACTTGTGTTCGGTCTTTACAAAACCGGCTGAAAGGCTAATAAACGCAGCACCGGGAATGCTCTCGCCTTCACGCCAAACGTCGTTTTCGCGCACCGATACCTGGGACTTTCCGGCGACGTAAAGAGTGCGATAGGCGGGCGGTGAATCAGGATCGACATAGATGGAGCGCGCCGGTGACGTCAAGGCGCCCGCGGCGTTCCATGTGTTGCCCCAATCCCTCGAAATCCGCAGCTCTGACTTGTGATCGGCGGTCACAGCAACGTACAACATCTTCGAATCGGCTGGATCGATGGCCAGGGCATTTACTGTTTCCTCAGGGCCAGACCGTCGAAGAAGCGTCTCTTCGGCGTGGTCCCCAACGATCGCGACACCTCGAACATCCGCAGGCGCGGGGTAGAGCAGTTGCCAGGTCATCCCACTATCGGTGCTACGAAACAGCCCGACCGAGTAGGCGTACATGACCTTCCGGTCCAAGGGATCGAAAGAAAACACCGATGTGCGGTTGCGCAGGTTGAACATCCGCCAACTGGCTCCGGCATCCGACGTCAGATAGGAACCCGTCATGTCGCAGGCAACGAACCCTACCTTCGGATCGTGCGGACTGACGGCGGGAAGGAACATCGCTCCACCACCGCCAGGGCCGACGATCTGCCACTTGCCATGACCCGGGGCGGGGAACGAAGGTGAGGAGAGCAAGAGCGAGGTGAGAAGGAGTGAGCGGGTCAATGACAAAAAATTTCTCCTGACTTACGTTTACAATCGTTTCTACCAGATTTCGACAGCAAACGCAAATATCAGTTGACTTACTTTCGATTGCTTGATAGGATCGCAGCTTACGGCAACGACGACTGCATGAAACGCTTGGCCATACCTCGAGTTCAATCCCTTACGCTTGCATGTCTTGCTGGCGTATTATGGGCGCAGCCTGTCGTCGTCGTCCGTCCACGGCCGATTGATGACGTGCTTATCAATCCGGGAATCGGAGTGCAAACCTTTCAACGGTTCGCTGGACAGCCGATCTATCCGGGCATGGAATGGTCTGAAGTGGGACCTGAAGGAAAACTGGCGGACGCGGCCGCGAAGGTCGATTTCCCGCCATCCAGTGTCGCCTATCTGCGCTGGTTTTGGCATCAGCTCGAGCTACGCTCGGAGTCGGCATCTGCCCGCAATGTGCTGAAATGCGATCTGCGCAAATGGCTTCCTGATGACGCGTTATGGGAGGGCACAGTACCCGTTGGCCCCAGGCCATTACCAGCTCCGAGTCGCTATCCTCGATCCGTGGACCAGTCTGCCAGCCATTCAACTGGCCATTGCTGGACGTCAACCGGATGGTTGGTACACGCTGAGTGAAATAGAGGTCCGCAAGTAGAGAGAATATGAAGGCAACAAGATGAACACTGCGACGGACCCCAAGGTACCCACGGTATCTATCCTTGACGAGATGCTCAACGAATCGAAAGCCATCCAAAGTGGGTTTGGCTATGCGGACACGTTAGCTGAAATCTGCCAACAGCCGGATACCTGGGTGCGCACCGCCAAAGATATGGATGCGCGCTGTGCCGAACTCAAGGCCAGCGTAGATGGATGTCAGGCAATCGTACTGACGGGTTCCGGCAGTTCCCAATTTGCCGCGCCGTTCTCCTTGGCTGCGGTTTGCGACGCTCGGAAGTGGCGGCACTCACGTTTGCGCATGTCCTGCAACGCGACGGTCGCTGGTGTATCGTTATCTCATCGGAAAGCACGGCCGCGTGCGCACCGCGCCGATGCCGGCGTGGGTGAAGGTCGCGATCGACGCGTGGACCCTAGCTTCCGGCCCCGCCCAGGGACACGTGTTCCGCCCAGTAGGTCGCGGCGGCACCGTCGCGGGCGAGCGCCTCGGCGAGAAGGTCGTTTGGCAGATGCTCCGGCGTTACGCGGCCGAGGTTGGCGTCCCCGGCATCGCTCCCCATGATTTGCGTCGCACATGCGCCAAGCTTTGCCGCGCCGCAGGCGGCGAACTTGAGCAGATGCAGCTACTCCTCGGACATGCTTCCGTTCAGACTACGGAGCGATATCTCGGAACAAAACAGGACTTGGCTCACGCGCCGAACGACGCTATCAGAATGCGCGTGGCGGTCTAGGCGATCGCTGTTACAGTGAAGGACAGCGTTGCCCCTGTAGTCTCAAACCTGCCGCTGGCGTGATTTCTCCACTTCCTAGCGATGCCGCCTCACTCCATTCCTATTACGGTGTCGTAAAGCCCGTAATGTGCGAGCCCCTCGTGGCTCTCGATGCCCGTGTACCGCAGCGAGGCATCCTCGTAGCGACGAAACGCGAATACCGCCTGATTCATCTGCTCAGTGTTGAACACCTTCAAACGCACGAGCAGATGGAAGTCCTTCACCGTCAGGCCGGTGACGGTCAGGAACAAGGCCGGCTCCAGCTTAGTTATCACGTCCTGCAGCGTGTTCTCGCGAAAATCGGTCAAGTACATGAACGCAGGGATGCGGGTCGCGAACTTGATCAGCTTTTCTTGCACGAGCTTGCGCTTGGACTTGTATTCCTTCTCGTCCTCGGTGAGTTGCTTCTTCTGTTTCTCGGTCAGTTCCTTGCCCTTGGCCTTGTTCTTGAGCTCCTTGACTTTCTCGCTCTTGTTGATGATGGTCTCGATGATGTGGTCGCCCAGGGCGCGCCAGCCCTCGATACGTTCTACAGCGGCCATTGCCTCGGGGTTATCAAGGACTCGGCGGAGCGTGTCGTTATCCACGTTCACCAGCAGCGCGCTTTCCCACTTGCGCGCCAGCAGCGTCGCCGAGGTGCCTGCCATCGCGATATCCAAAATGCCGCCAGCATCTATCTGCGTCATGTTCGCGCCGTCGAAGGCCAGTACCGGCAGGAACGACACGAGGTCCTTGACGGCGCTCTCGGGATTCGATTCGTTGGGCGAGAGTCCGATGCCGTATTCCGCGAGCTGACGAAGCGCGCGCGTCGGGGCGAAGTCGAATACGAAGCACACAGGTTTGAGGATTTCTTCCTCATGCGGGTTGTCACCATTCGGGTTCTTGATGGACCACGGAGACTGCACGCGGAAGGCTGCCTGGAAGTAGGTTTCAGGGCTCTTCAGATTGCGCAGCATGAGGATTGAAGACCATTGCGGCACAGTCACGCCGGTGGTGAGCTTGCCACATGACAGTGTGATGGTTTTGGTCGTGAATCCACTCCCAATGGCCTTGCGCACCGGAGGCAGAGCCTCCAGGCCAATACCCGCCGACGTGCCGGCCGCTACGACAACGTCGTACTCGTGCCAGAAGATGTTGTGCTTCTCGGCCAGCAGGTTCGCCATCGCTTGACATGCCGCGACGTTCGGCAAAAACCAGAACGAGTGCTGCAGGTACGGGAGCAGCCGCGCATCCGAATAAGGGAACGGCGGCGGCGAGCCCGTCTTGAGGCCATCCACAATCTTCGGTGCGTACTGGCCTCGGATAATGTCTAGCCACTTTTGCACGTCGCTCTTGTGATTGAACTGCGCACCCTTTCCCGTGCCCGTAGCCGCAAAGAACTCGTTGAGGTCGAACTCGTCGAACTCCCCGGCGCTCGCGACCGTCAGCAGTTCGTCCGGCATCTGGTAGGTGAGCAGACGCATCTGCGGCAGAGCGCCATAAGGGTTCCACTCCCCGGGGTTCTTGACGGCGAAATCTTCCTTGGCGCGCTGTTCGTCGGTATAGGTCCAGTTGAAGATTTGTTCTTCGATAAACTCTCCCGTCGCCAGCGCTTTGAAAGGTGTTCCCGAGAGGTAGAGGTAGGCTTTGGTCGTGATGGGAAGGAACTCGGTTTCCTTCTCCGAAAGCACGCCGAGGTCTTCGTTTACGCCCTCCAGCGCGGCGGCGTATTCGATCTTAGCCTCTTTCTTCGCAACGGCTTCTTCCTCGCCCTCAAACAGTTCCTTGGCGGTCTCCCGCCAAGCGCCAAAGTGATATTCGTCAAACACCACGAGATCCCAGTTCAGCGTGTGCAACCATTCGTTCTTCGACTTGATGTTTCCCACCGCGTCGCGGCCCAGCAAATCCTGAAAGGAGCCGAAATAGACAACCGGTTTTTCATCGTCGATTTTGGTGGGATCGCTGTTGGAATTGCGGGAGAGATAGTGCCAGCCCTCAAAGTCGACATGGGATTCGAGATCGGTCTGCCATGCGTCTTCCACCGCAGGCTTGAAGGTCAGCACCAGCACACGCTTGGCGCCAAGCTTCTTCGCAAGCTGGTAAGCGGTGAAGGTCTTGCCGAAACGCATCTTCGCGTTCCAGAGGAAGCGCGGGACGGCATGCTGATCCTCAGACCAGATCGAGCGAAAATAATCGAATGTCTTGCCGACCGCCTCGGCCTGTTCACGGCGCATCCGAAACCGTTGGTGATGCGTGCCAGTGAACTGTTGCCCGGTGCGCAGTTCAGTCAGCACCGTCTTTAAGTCCTGGAGAGAGCAGCGCATCCATTCCAGTTCGGCGTTCACGAACTTCTTCCTGACAAGTGCCGTGCGCACCTCGTGGTCGCTAAAGATGGTGCCGTCGTCGCGCTCGGCGGATTCGTCTAGTTCGATGGTGTAGTTCTTGATGGCGGCGGTCTTGAGTTGCTCGGCGACGCGGTGCTTAACATTGCGAGTGGTCTGGCCGACTTTGAGGAGCCCGTTGTGAGCCTCATCGGCGATTGAGTAGGCATAAATGCGTGGCCTAACTTCCGGCTTCGGCGCAAGGATTTCCTCGATGTCCTTACTCACCTTCAATCTCCGGCGAAGCGCTCTCATCGAACAACTCGCTATCGTGCTCGGCGACCTGAGATTCGACGAAAGCGATCTCGGCTTCGATCAATCCGTACCGCTTATAAAGCTTGGCGTCTATCCATTCTCGGGTCGGCGGCAAGTCCGGCACAAATGCATACACGTCGCGCGTGGCGTGCTGCGTCGCCTTGCGGAGCGATACCAGGAATCGCACAAATCGCGTGCGCAGGTACTTCGCGTAGTTGACTGCTTCCGTTTCACTGCCGAAATGACCGGCGACGAGGTAGGTCTCGGTACACGCTGTTCCCGGGTCGGCAATGATTGGCCTACTGAGGAACTTTGTCTCGAGGGCCGCGCTCGTCCCTTGTACGGCCGTCATCAACACCTTCCATTCGTCTATCCAGTCAGGGTTGACCACGATAGCTTTTCGATCGACCCAACCCCCGCGCTGGTTCGCAAAGAGCTTAACCGGATTCTTCAATCCCGCCGGCGACGGTTTGCCCATAAAGTTCGTGGCGAATCCAAACGGCTTACGGCTAGAGACGCGTTGGTCGAGCGTGGGTTCCTTCTTCGCCCTGACCTTCTCCAAAATTGGCACCGCCTCGTTGCGCCGCACGAGGATGTTGTAAGCATCGAGGTGGCGCGCAACGGCGGGGCCGGTCGGCTGCCCGTCCCAGATCGTCTGCACCGTGCACGGTCCGCTGTGCTCGCGATCCCACAGGAAGTACGAAATGCCGCCGCGAATCTTCACGCCCGGAAAACCCTCGTAGAGCTTCGGGTAGTCCACGATGTTTCGCATTCGCTTGTCAGTAAGCATCCGCTCGCGGTATTTATCGAGCCCTTTGCCTCCTGCCATCCAACGCGACGGCGTAACAAACACTGCGTAGCGTGGATCGAGGTCAATCGCCTTCTCTACGAACAACTGGTAAATGGGTGCTGCGCTAGTCCCGTAGCCCCCGTCGTCCAACTGGTACGGTGGGTTACCTATAACCACATCAAACTGCATGTCGTCTCCAAACAACTCGGCTACCCGAGTTTTGATGTCGTTGGTGTGAATGAACGCATACGCGTGGGTTTCAAACGCTTCGCCGCGATCAAGCGTCTTCTTGCTTGCACCGCAGAACCTGCATCTGCCTTCCACCCACGTGTGCTCCATACGTTCGAACCAGATATTCCCCGTGTCGTTGGGGAAGGCTTTGGCGATCGAGTGGGGGCCGTTGGCGTGCTTCGAGCAGTACACGCTGCGCCGCGCCAGCAGACTGGTGAGATTCGTGATGCCGATCCCGAACACTTGCTTGGTGAGGATATGATCGACGCGTTTTTGGAGGTCGGGAATCTCGGCCGCTAGACCCTTGGTGAGGCGGCTGGTGATCTCGCGAAGGAAGACGCCCGACTTCGTGCACGGGTCAAGAAACCGAACTGAACTATCCGCCCAGAGGCCCGGTCCGCCATTGGTCGCCCACGCGTCCGCAAGGGTATCGAGCATCCGGTTGGCGAACTCTGGCGGCGTGAACACCTCGTCGTTAGAAAGATTCGCTATGCAGGTCAAAACATCCGGGTTGCGCCCGCGAAGCGAAAAGCTAACCTGTTCGCTCATCGAGTCTCCCTCACAGCACCGCCAAGAGGCCGCAAGCAAGCTCACCCACACTTATCGGAGGGTATGCCTTGGTGGGTGCGAAGACTTCGTGCTTGCCAAGGTGGGCGAAGAGGGATCCTTCCTGAGTCAAAGAAGACATTTGCATAAGAAGATCAAAGCGGAAGTCGCGCCGCTGAAACTTGCCCTTGCCGAGGTAGCCCCACTCGGCAAAGGTAATGGGCTGGCCGTCATGCGTGCGCATCGTCAGCGCGTCACCATTCACGAGATTCTGCGACAAGACATAGGTAGCGGCCAGATAGAGCTCGTCCGTTTCATTCAAATTCAAATAGTCGGCGAAGACCTCAAGCATATTCGCGCGGCACTCGGCGATGTTATCTGCCAAAAGTTCAATGCCGTAGGCGCACATCACCGCCAACAGGGCGTAATGTCCCTTCTCGAAGTCGGACCTGCCGTACTTCGCCTCCACGGCGGCCAGCTTGCGCCGCAGGACAGGAACAAGGAAGTTTCCACTTCCGCACGCAGGCTCCAGGAAACGAGAGTCAATTCGCTCGGTCTCGCCCTTCACGAGGTCAAGCATGTTTTCGACCAGCCACCGAGGGGTGAACACCTCGCCGTGATCGGCAACGCGCCTCTTGGACTTAATGAGATTCATGGTGATCGCTTGCTATCCCAACCAGCAGCTTGTGGCGGCCGGCAAATATCTCCTGGCACGCCGGATCGTCAGACAGATTACAGATAAAGTATACGTAAAGCTGAGATCGCTGCCCGCGGTCGAAGCGGCAAAGAAACAAGACGGGCAGAGGCGTCTCATCCTGCGCGGAGCTGCCCGTGCCGCGACCCGCACGAATTATCACGCCGGCTGTGAAGCGTTCCATCTGAGGCTGGCGTTTACTTCCGATGAATCCGGCCAAACGGAGAGGTTGAGAAAGTTGACCCCTCAAGTGCCGACGCGCCGTTCTGGGCCAGTGCGACCGGGGGTGGGCACGTCGGGAGAGAGGCGCTTTCCCCGAGTATTGGCCATTTCGAGGGGTGTTGGCTTGCCCGCCGTAAACCAGAAGGGCGAGAGAACTCGTAGTGGATTAATTTGGCTCCGCAAAAATTGGCAAGTTCGACTCGTTTCTCCGGAGAAACGCTTTTTGATTTTGTCGGGTCATAAAAAAAGGAGTGAGGAGCCACCAAAATCTAGAGATCGCGAAGGCTCGCTGGCGCGACTTCCGGGAAAGCGTTCGCGGATGCTGACCTCGCCAAGGATTCCTCGCCCATGACGCGCGTATGGCGCTGGAAGGCCCCCAGGGCGGCTTTTTCACTGCTCCAGATAGGGAGACGGGCGCAGATTGCCAGCGTGATGACTGCGGCTCCGTAATCGCTCCGAATCAATCTGCAAGATCCGCCCGAAAAACGCACTTGATTACCTTTGAAAAACCTTTGAAAAACGCTTGATTTCCAGCTCGGGAGCGTTCCAAACGTGTGATTTTACACGATAATCGAGAACGAACCGCTTTGGTGTTTCTTGCCGCAGCCTGCCAAATTCAAATCGGGCGAGGGTGGTTCTGACCCCTGCGGCCGATGATCTTCTGGAACAGGGGGCGTTGTTCACGCCAGTCGATGCGACTGACAATGCGCCGCAGGTTTCTCTCATTGAGACCGTGGATTGGTGGGAGAAAAAGGATCTGTTCCTGAATGTCGGGAGCGAGATCGAGAAGCTTCATGATCTGCGTCATGCGGGCTCGCGTCACCCGGCCCCGGCGAGCAAGCTCCGCATAGTCCCGAATCCTTTCCGCCCGCACGAGTCCCTCAAACCGAATGGCGAGGGCCATGAGGCGGGCGATCCGAGGAATGGAGTTGCCAGTACCTTCGCTCTCAAGTGGCGGTTGGTCTGGTCGCTTGCCAGCACGAAAAGCAACGGCGTATGTGACTTCCTGGCTCCCGCTCATACTCGCACCTCGGGCCCTGCCGCTGGGTGGAACCGGAGTGAGACATGGTGGGAAGTGCCGTCATAGCCGACCCGTTCGACGATGGCTTGTATCGCCTGGACCTGCCGAGCGCGATCCATCTGTTCCCAGACTGCGGGTTCAAAGATTCCAGATGGCCCTTCCCTGATCCGCTCCAGGACTGACTCCTCTATGGCGCGCGCCGGAAGCGATTTCGCGGGGCACACCGCCCAGCCCTTGCGCTGTGCATTCAGGCACAGATAATAAGGATACTTGCGATCGCTCTTCCCGGAATACGAATAGACCATCCGCGTCGCGCAGGATTCGCAAAACAGTAGTCCGCTCAGCAGCGCCAGGTGTTTGTTCCTCGCTCTGCCGGTTGTAGATGGCGGACGTTGAGCAATCAGGCTCTGCGCGCGGTCCCAGGCGCCGGGCGCGAGAATGGCGGCGTGTTCACCTGTGTAGGGTTTCCCGTGGTGCCGGATGGAGCCCGTATATATAATGTTGGTCAACAGTCGGCGCAGCGAGTTCAGCGCGAACGGGCCGCCCGGGTGGAACTGACCTGTTTTACGAGTCCAGCTTTTGAGCCGCCAGCCAAGCCGCTCGATTTCCTGAAGCGTCAGCAGAACCGAGCCATACTTTTCGAACAATGCAAAGATGGCCCGTACGCGCTCGGCTTCTTCCTCATTTACGAGCAGCCGTCCACCGCCCGGGTCAACGTCGTAGCCCAGCACCGGACAACCTCCGGTCCATTTTCCCTTCCGCCGCGCAGCCGACATCTTATCGCGCGTGCGCTCGCCAATCAGTTCCCGCTCAAACTGAGCGAACGATAAGAGGATGTTCAGCGTCAGCCGTCCCAGCGACGTGCTGGTGTTGAACTGCTGGGTGACGGCCACGAAGCTCACCTTGTGCTTCTCGAAGACGCTCAGCATGCGGGTGAAGTCCAGCAGCGATCGGCTCAGGCGGTCGACTTTGTACACCACGACGCAATCCAAGTCGCCCGCTTCCACCGCACGAAGCAGTTTTGTGAGCGCTGGACGGTCCATGTTGGCTCCCGTGAAACCGCCGTCGTCATAGCAATCGGGCAACGCGATCCATCCTTCGCGTCGCTGGCTCTGGATGAAGGCCTCGGCAGCCTCGCGTTGCGCATCGAGCGAGTTAAATTCCTGATCGAGTCCTTCCTCTGTCGATTTGCGCGTGTAGATCGCGCAGCGGAGTCGCGTGATTGGTGGCTTCGGAACGTCCTGATTATTTTTTCGCATGTTTCCGCTCCCCACCAGTGGTCCACGTCAATCCAAAAAAGGCTAGGCCATTCCAGCGCGTGCCTGTCACCGCAACCGCGATCGCGCTGAGTGAGGTGTACTGCTGGTTCTCATAACGGAATCCCTTCACCAGGACCTCAACCAGAATGGTCCGCCCCTTCCACTTCCGGCTGAGCATAGCTCCAGGCAGCGGCAGCCGGCGATCCTTCGGCCGGTTCCCTCCGGTTGTCTCGACCTGCTCGCCGCCAACGCTGAAAAAGTCTCGGGGTGCGATCATTCGCAAGTCGGCGTCCTGCGCGATCTCGTTCGCCCTCCCGCGAGCTCGTTCAGAAAGATCGCCTTCCGCCAAGGCCTGCAGCCGCCAGGCAATCCGCCGAAACAGATGTCCCCGATGCCGGGTTCGCGCTTCCTCCTGGAATACTTCTCGAAATTTCTCTCTGAGGCTGGCCATGCTAGCCCTCCGCAGCTTCTCAATTTCCATCAATACCGCGTTGTCCATCGTTCCACTTTCCTCTCCGTAACCGTCAACCACAGTCACATTGACGCTCTTTGCCACCACACAAGCAAGGCTCTGCTCAAGAAAGTTCAGATAAATAAAAAACGCCGCCAGGACGGACCCGGCGGCATGAAGGGGAGGCGATGATCCACCTTATTTAACGCGGTATGTTCGCTCCTTTTCCTTCGATCGGAACGACTCTAGGTTCAAGCTCAGTTTCTTGATCAGCGTCCCGCTGACGAAGCCGCGCACGGTATGCGATTGCCAACCCGTCAGTTCCATAATTTCAGCGAGAGTCGCTCCCTGTGAGCGTCGCATCAAATCGATCACCTCGGCCTTCTTGCTGCCCTCGCGGGCCACATTGACCGGATCCTTCGCAGCAGCGGGCGCCGTGTGGCGTCGATTGCTCTTCGGTGCGTCCTTGTTCCGCTTCCCTTTCGAGGGCGCGACGTGGGCCGCCGGTTTCGCAACGTTCGCCAACAAAACCTGGATCGCCTCCCAAATGCGCGTCACTGCTGACTTGCGGTCGGTAAATTTCTTTACTGGCTTCAGCGTGGTGAACGGCGCGACTCCGGCGAAGCTGTTCCAGATTTCGACCGGTCGGGTGCGGGGCCAGGAGCTAACCAGCTTGGCCAGTTCCTGGGGAGAGCCGAAATATTCGGCGTGGTGAATCTTGGCGGCTCGCGCTTCGACAAGCGAAGCGAAGGCCGTGATGTTATTGCTTGCGTCAATCGTGAAGGTGTTCATAGCGACACCATTCATCACTCCGTTCGAGCCAAAAGCCAAGTCATTTGTGCGATTCGTTAGTGGACTTTGTGCGCCGATCGGTGTCGCTTCGTCACAGCCTCGGGGAAACGCCGAAACGGGAACCTTCACCAGCATCACCAGATAATACAGCCTGAATCTCGCCCATCCACCGATCCAACAGACCTGCCAATCGCCGAACCGGGTCCCGAACTCCACCGGAGTACGAAGGTGAAGGTATTTCGTTTCCATCTGCATCTGTGTCCGGCCACTCCTTGTGGTGAACACATTCATCCCTCTTGGGGAGCAGAATGGCAAGTCTCATCGGCTGGCAATGGTGAAGTGATCGTTTCCGATCTGAATGGCGATGTCCACCAGGATGCCGTAAGCGCGAATCCTATTTGGGGTCATTTATCCGCTACGAGCGATCTAATCACGGGTTATGAATTGTTTTCAGAACAACGCCGATAAGAACAAGAAACGACGGCGCTTCAGAATCAGCGGGACAGCTTTCTGATAACTTCGGCAATGCGCAGGCGGCCGTCGGTAGTCCGGTCGACGAAATAGCGCGCCGGCTCGTCATTGCCATGCAGGATCGCGATACCACCGCTCGTGGCGATCAGTAGGTCGTCTTTGACCCGCAAAAACTCACGGGCGAAATCAGGTAGGTCGAATTTGCTAATGGTCTCCGATTGCGGGTCGAACCTCAGCACGCCGCCGCTCGGACCTCCGTACTCGCCGCGCTGCGAGGCCGGTCCACACGGCGCCGGGTTCAACGATGATCGCGGTGACCGACCAGTCGGCAATTTCGGGCGGCGCGAACAGCGTGTATTTGCGCGTCGCGGGATCGAAATAGCCGAATCCGCCGACGCCGCTATTCCCTTCGCCGTCATAAAAGGTCTTTCCAAACCACAGCTTGGCGTCGGCAATCTGCCAGGGTCCGATGCGCTCGTCGAATTCTGTGTTGGCGCGAATATAGTTGTCCTTCACGCGAAGCCGCCGAGCTTTTGCAAATGCATCGAAGCTCGACTGCGGCAGTTCGTAGCGAAGCGTTTTCGAACCGCGAGTTTCGGTCACCACAAGGCGCGGTCCGAAGGAGCCACCCGGCTCGCGGTCGAGCACGAACGCGCCGAATGTGACCGGCTGGAACTCGTCCGGTTGGACGTACAGAACCCGCATGCGTTCCATACCGACGGTCCCTTCGGAAACCGAAACCCGGGAGAACCACTGGCGCGCTTCCGCATCGTTGAGGACATGCAACGGTGGCGCGCGGTTTGGGTCGAAGGCCACGGCCACCAGCCGCTGGGAGTCGGTTCCGACAAACACCGCGCCGGCGCCGGCCGCGAAAACGCGATGCATCATGAACGGCGCATAAGCGAAATGGCTGACCATCGCCTTCGCGCGAACATCATAGACGAATTTGTAATTCTGCGGGGTGGATTGTACACCGTCTCCGGTGCATGCGATCACAGCATCGGCGGTCGTGACACGCTCGATGCGCACCACGCAGTTTTCGGGTCCCGGCTCCACGGCCAGCTCGTACACGCGGCCGGGAGAGTGCTTTTCCTGAAGAAATAGCCCGAGTTTGTGGTTCTTGGTCCAAGAGATAATGCGGCCGTTTGTCACCGGCCAGTTCTTGGGACTGGCGAGGGCGATTACGAGGTCGAGATCATCAGTGACGGAGGCGCGGCGAAGGATTCGGAACGCAGCTTGGTCTGGCGAGGCGCGCTTCAGAACGGCGAAGACGGCCTGGTCGGAGGGCGGGTCCGCCGCGAACGCCGCGAGGCCGAGCGCGATCGGGAGTGCCGCTGCGCGGTTCATGCTGTCAGTTTAAGGGCGTGGGCTGCGCATCGCCAGCGGCCAGTCCTTACGCGACCAAAGACGAAGGCTCTACTGAGGTCGGCCATTCCATCATGGAGCTGCAGCCAAATCCAACCTGAAGCGCGTCACGCTAGAGCAAGGGAAGACTGACCGCTCTCGCTGAACTGATCCATCAGAGCCCGTATTCTCGATCAGATTGGCGGTGTTAACCAGAAGCACATTGGTTCGAATCCTAATCGCGGAGCCAAATTTGTCCGCTACGAGTTCTCTCGCCTTTCTGGTTGACAGCGGCACCGGCAGCACGAGTTCTCTCGCCCGTGTGGTTGACAGGGGGACCGCTGGCACCACGCAAATTGGCCCATACTTGGGGAACGGGCCTCTCTCAAGATGTACGGACCTGGCGTCGCACGTGCCCAGAACGGCGCGCTAGCGGCTGAGGGGGTCAACTTTCTCACCCTCTCCTGGTAGGGCTGCAACTTTGGTTAACGCTCACTTGCTACTAAGTCCGGCTGTCAACGATGGACAGCAGGTAGCTAGCGAGCAACAGTAATCGCGCGGCTTCGGTCTTCGTCATTTCAACTTCGCGGTGGCTAGCGGGATTCTTGGCAGAGCCTATCGCTCCGGCGAACAAATCAGATTGCGCCTGCTGCTCCCCCGCCTCCAAGGTCGTGTCTGCCAACGGCCCCCTCCCGACCTCAAACGCTTTCCGCATGAGCTTCACTCCGAGTTCATTTTCTGGATAACTCCCTCCCTGCCTGACTGCAACCTCCACCGTTTTGAAGGCGGCGAAAACCGCGATGTCATGATCTCCTCGCATAAATGCCGAGCCAGATTTATTGAATATCTCGGGGTGGACAAGTCCCATAGGAAGAATGGCCGCTTCACGATAGGATGCAGCCTTCTGCCGGGTAGTGAGCTGCTTCCCGCGCCGGGTCAGAGTGAAATAGCTGACGTTCGATGGGGATTGGCCGGGATCAAGCATAATCAGCCCGTTATGTCGGAGCCAATCGAAAGCCTCCGCCACGGCATATTTGATTGAATGACGAAAGCCATCCGTCCACCCCGCAGTATTCGTTCGATTTACCGATTCCAGAAATTCATCGCGTGAAAACATGCCGGGATTGCCACCAACACCTTTGTGCGCCAACTCCAGAAGTACGTCTCCGAGTTCTTCCGGCGTCAACGCCAAGAGCGTCTTCGCGTCTGGGAATGTATCAACGAGAGTTGGCATAATAGTTCGAATCTATAATGCCACTGATTGGTTGCGGTCGGGCGGTTCATCCCACTGTACTAGCCGAGGGCTATAATTATCCCCTCGTCATCAAGCGGTCTTGCCGAAGAACCCCGTCCTTGCTTGCATCGGAATTTGGCCAATACCTGCGAGGAACGGTACTCTCCGGACACGCGCAGCGCTCGCGCAGAACGGCGCGCCGCTGCCCGAAGGGGCAACTTTCTCACCCTCTCCGCTGAGGGCCGCAACTTCGGTTAACGGCCACTCTGCGACCTACGACAGCGAGTTGCCGCAAACTGACCGCTTGATACTCTCAAGTCAACATACGCATCCGCCTGGAGAAAACCGCGATACCTCTCAAGACTTGCGGACCTCGCGTCGCACTTGCCTAGAACGGCGCGCCAGCAGCCGAGAGGGCCAGCTTTCTCACCCTCTCTGGAGTTGGCCGCAACTTTGGTTCTATAGAAAAGCCTTACTCCGGGCATTCGCCGGGTTCGCGAGCCGGATCGAAACGCCCGCAGTCGAATCCCTCAGGGTTCGTCCAAAAATCCGGATGGCGATGGGCGAAATACGGCAAGCTCGTCATCGACGCCAACCACGGCCCCATCCATCTCCTGCAAACAGCCTTCTACGCTGTGCGGCTCGAACTACAGCGACGGGGCGTTGTCGCCGTGGGTTACTAAGGGTTCACTGTCCCAGGTTTCCTGAGGGTAGCTGCTGGTGGCCCAAACCATTTTTGCCAGAGCTTCCGCATCCCCCATCCGATCAGGCACCATTGGAAAAAAGAAAGTGCCATCACTCCCAGCAGCAGCCATCCGCCTCCATGCAGCGGGAAATTATCCGCTCCAAAGCGTGGCTCCGATTTCAAGGAGCGTGGCGCGCTCGGGATTGCTCAACCGCAATTTCGTTGGCAGCTTCGCCCTCAGAATACGATTCTCCATCGGCTGCGAAAACGCGTACGCCAGCAAGATTACGAAAGTAACGAACTGTTGCACAAAATGTTTTGCGATTGACAAGCAATTTATTCTTCCCGCAACGCGGTCATCGGGTCCAGACGCGAGGCCCGGCGCGCCGGGATAAATCCGAATCCAACTCACCCGCTTCGACTGCATGCAGCAGCCTCGTTAACGCCGGCCGGTCCATGTTGGCTCCAGTGAATCCGCCATCGTCGTAGAGTTGGGGGAGCGTGACCCATCCTTCGCGCCGCTGGCTCTGAACGAACGCTTCTCCAGCCTCGCGTTGCGCATCGAGCGAGTTAAACTCCTGATCGAGTCCTTCCTCCGTTGATTTCCGCGTGTAGATCGCGCAGCGTAGCTGAGTGATTGCGGGCTTGGGAACGTCCACGTTATTTTTTCGCATAGGCCACCGTCAGTCCGAAAAAAGCTAGGCCATTCCAGCGTGTACCCGTGACCGCCAATGCGACCGCGCTGAGCGAAGTGTATTGTTGATTCTCGTAGCGAAATCCTTTCGCCATGACCTCAACCAAAATCGTCCGCCCTTTCCACTTCGAACGGCGCGACTCCGGCGAAGCTGTTCCAGATTTCGACCGGGCGGGTGCGGGGCCAGGAGGCAACCAGCTTGGCGTTCGAGCGACGTCGAGAAAAATGCGGGAAACCGGCTACCAAGTTAAACTTCGGGCCTATTCAGAGGCGTTCCACCCCGGCATAACGCGCAAGGAGCTGGAGGACCACTTGCGCTCATCACATACTAATTTCACTCAGGTTTCCACCCGCTATGGCTACCCTGAAAGGAACGAACGAACGACGGCGTGGTTTCCCTATGGACCGACAGCGGGAACCGGGTGCCGTCTTAGGTGCTTGGATCACGGGACCGGTCCCGGCATTCGGTGGATGCTGCGCATACCAGAGCTTCTTCCCCAATTTGCCCCCGACGACTCTTCTTGCCGGACAGCAATACTGGATATTGGCCGTCGCGAATGGCTTCAGCGACCAGCTTATGTGGAACTTGAATTCGCTGGGCGTCACCGGACCCCACGCCACCAGCGTCGACCAGGGCCCATACAGCACCGATACATCCGTTGAGGGCGCCTTTCAGGTGCTCGGCACGGTCGTGCCTGAGCCGTCAAGCGCGGCTCTATCCGTGCTTGGATTCGCGGTCGTGGCCTGGTATCTAATGAAAAACAATTTGACAGTTTTGGCGCGTCGCCGCGCGGGGCCAGAGGGACGGTTGCCGTGCCGTCCGCAGTGGGCTTGTGATCTACCGCAAACCTGATATGAGGGTGAATTTGCCACGCACAGGGAGACGTCCCTGGTCGAGTTCCCCAAGGGAGCGGGAGTCTTCATTGCCTCGTCTGGCAGCTTGACGCTAGTAGACGCTCGCGCAAGTGCCCTGTGCAAGACGCCGTAGGCAGGGAGTCATCGACGTGCAATCAGTGACGACGGCCAGTGGCTCGCGTTCGCCCAGTTCGACTGCGTTGGTGTTGGCGCGCTGACGATCTTCTGCGCGGCTGCGCCACGACGCAGAATAGAGCCTAGAGGGCAGGCTTTCATCGGGATCTTTCTGTGCGTTGTGCTGGTTGACTGGATTATTGAAATCCAGGAAATTCAGTCCGGTAACGTTGTCGGATAAGGGTATCGCCGACGCCGCCATCACTGAACGAAGCGAATCAGTGGCCATAATCGAAGATCGTGGATTCCCCCATCGGTCTTGATAAGCTGGACGCCGTGGCTCCCTCAAGACTCTTGAGTCGACACGACACGACCTCGGCACGTCACCGCTTTGGTTCTGCGTCGCTCTTGACCGCCAGTTGGAGCTTGGCGATTTCCTGCTACGGCTTCTTGGCCGGAGCTTTGTCGTGCTTCTTCTGCTCCTCTTGTTTCTGTTTCGTCAACTGCTGTTGCTTGTTCTTGTCCTTGTCTTTCTTGCCACCCTTGTCTCCCATGCCTGCTCCTTTTTCAGCGATTGTGACTTGAAATCTGGATCACTGCGCGGTTGATTCATTCGTAATCGCCGCGAACCAACGCTACCACAATTGCAGTCAGGAAGAGTCACTGCAGCCGAACTCGGATTTCCCGTGCACTCACTAACGGTGCGAATGGGGCAAGTCACTCGTGACGAAGTGCCTCGGCAGGCTGAATCCGTACCGCGCGGCGTGCAGGTACGGACACAGCGAGGGCAATAACGAAAACGAACATGCCGATTGCCATGAAATAAGCAAGCGGATCGGCTGGGCGCAGGCTGGACAGGTTGTTGCGCAGCACTGTAGAGATCACGCCGGCGATGAGCATTCCGGATACCATACCTGCCGCGACTGGAAAGGCCAAGGGGCGGACCACGGCCCGGACTACGCGAGGCCGGTCGGCGCCGAGGGCTATCCGCACTCCGATTTCGCGGGTTCGCTGGCTGACCGTGTAGCCGGTCAATCCCGCCAGGCCAATGGCGGCAAGCATCGTTGCCAGGAGCCCCAGCAGACCAAGAATGGCGACCCGAGTTCGGCTCTGAGCCACGGCGTTGTCGTAAGTTGTCCGGAGCAGACTGACGACCGGTCGGAGTTTGGAATCCTGGGACCCGGCGACGCCGATCAGAGTTCCCGCCAACGTGCCGGGCACCCCCGCGACCCGGATCACAACCGTGGCGTCGCTGTAATCCTGCAGAGTGAGCGGGTAGTAGACCCCCATGGCGTTTGCATCCTGAATATCGAATGTGCCCGCCTTCGTGACGACACCCACCACAGTAGCCAGAACGGGCACGCTGAGCCGCTTCCCGATGGGGTCTTCTCCAGGCCAGTGCCAGCGGGCAAACGATTCGCTGACGAGTGCAACATCGCGCTCATAGCTCGCGAAGTTGCGCCCTCGCGAGAGGTGAAGGCCGAGAGTGGCGATGCAGTCGCCATCGACCCGATTGATCCTAACATTGCGTCCCCCGTCGAAGAACCCAGAGTAGGTGTCGCCCCATACGCGCAGCCAGGTCAGGCAGGCATGTTCGACTCCCGGGACGGTGCTGAGGCGTTGGTGCAGTTCAGCGAAGTACTGCTTCGCGTTGGAATCGTCGTAGCCGTGGCCATGAAGCTTCGGGGAGATGGTCAACACTTTCTGATAATCAAAGTCAGGATTCAGCTTCAGAAGCTCTCCAAAACTTCTGACCAGTTGGCCGGAAATCATTAACAGAACACAACTGGCGCCGACCTGGGCCGCAAGAAAGACGGAGCGAGCCCGTCCACCGCGCGGAGCAGAACCAGTCAGCCGAAGAGCGGGAGCGAGGCCGAACACCAGGACCGCGAGTAATGCGACAACCACCGTGCTGGCCATGACGCGCCAGTCGAGCGCGAGAGACCAATCCTTGGAGTCGCCGGCTTCCGTCAGGAACACTTGCAACGTGACCGCGCTGAGCAACCACGCCATCAGACTGCCCGCAGCCGCTAGCAGAGTACTCTCCGTCAACATTTGCCGCACCACGCGGACGCGGCTGGCTCCCAGCGCGAGACGGGTCCGAATCTCACGATCGCGCGCGATACCGCGTGCCAGCAGCAGGGATCCCAGGTTGGCGCAGGCCACTACTAGTATGAGCATCACCAGGGTGGCAGCCATGGCTGCAGCGACCACTTCCTGCGGATGCATTCTGTTGCTGCTGAAAGGCGTCAGGCTCAGGCGTTCATCCTTTCCGACAGCTTCCGGATGGGACTCGCGTAGCGCCGCGGCCAGAGCGCGGCTCTCCTCTTCGGCGGCGTGCACGCTAACGCCGGGATTGAGCCGGGCAGTGCCATGCGTAGAGGCAGATGTCCAGTCGGACAGCAATTTGCTGCCATCGACTACAAGGGGTTGCTTCGCCACGGCCATCCAGACATCAATGTGGTGCTCGCGGGGATTGCGCAGAATGCCGACGACGCGAACGGACTTTCCGTTGAGCCTCAGGGATTGACCGAGAATATCCGGAGCCGATCCTAGCCGGCGTTCCCAAAAACGCTGACTGAGTATCGCAACCGGTTCGGACCTTGGCGTTTCGTCCAGTGCCGCAGCCAGCGCGCGCCCGCTGGCCACGGGCGGAGCCTGGTCCGTAAAGTACGTCGCAGTCACGAAGTTTACCATCACGTTCTCGGGTGCCGAACCGGGTGTGCCGTACCCGGAAGTCGTCTCGCCAAACACAACGGACTCTTCGTGAGCGGCGATGACCGAACGGAAGGAATGCGCATGTTCCGAGTAGAAAGCAAGTACGGGGTAAGCGATGGTGGTGCCCATGCCGTTCGGGAACCAGCGGGCTACCTCGACCAAGCTATCGGGATCGCGCACTGTTGGCGTTGTTTCGAGCAGGAGCAAGCGAAAGGCGGTGAGGTTGACGCCTATGCCGAGCGCGAGAATGAGGACTGCGGTGAGAGTAAAACCAGGCGACTTCCGAAGAAGACGCAGTCCGTAGCGAAGGTCCTGAAACAGGCGGTCGAGCCAGCACCATCCCCAGACTTCACGCGAGGACTCGATCAGCCGCAACTGACTGCCGAACACAGGATCGACGCCAGATTTTGCCTCCGTCATCATTTCGCGATGGCCGGCCATCTCTTCAGATAGGTCGCGCTCGAGGCGGCGTCGGTTCAGCAGATACTGGATGCGGCGAAATAGTTCTGTCATTTGCGGAAGACCTCATGCGAACTTGATAACGGTCTGAATCGCTTCGTTGATATGGCTGTAGCCCGCGAGTTCCGTCGCGAGTTGCTTTCGCCCAGCGGGGGTGAGGGTGTAGAAACGAACACGCCGCTTGGTGTCGGACGTCCCCCACCGGGCGTCGACCCAGCCCTTCAGCAGCATTCTTTGAAGCGCCGGGTAAAGAGAACCCTCTTCTACTAGCAGCACCTCGCCGGAGAGTTGGCGGATTCGCTGGGCGATGGCGTAACCGTGCATGGATCCCGGCTGCAAGACGCGCAGGATGAGCATGACAAGAGTTCCGGGAACAAGATCGAGACCCACTTTAGGCATAGCTAATCTATACATAGATTAACATCTGGTTGCCTGGGTGTCAACGGGCGTTACGATGGCGATTTCACAATACAAGGCTCGATCGGACAGCGCTGCCGTTCATGTATGGTGATTTGCCACATGGTTCCGCTGCTTCACCCTCGTCGAGGAATACGTGTCGACCCCCACGGTAAGCAGCAGGTGGGGGGAGGACCTGGAGAGCGGTGCGCTCACCTAGACTTTGGGGGACGCGACGTGCAAATTGGCGAACGACTATCTCTACGCCTTCACCAAGGTCGCGCGTCGAATCAACAGCGGTTGGGATCGAGGAAGATGAAACAACCCACGAATGGAGCTACCTATGCAGCGGGTGGATTGGTGCCGGGTTCATCCCAGCAACGGCGATCATCAGTTGTTGCAGCCCCGTGACCGAAAACAGGTTGCGAGCTGCCTTTCAGTTGCAGGTTGAACTACGTCACACTCGCGACAATCCCCCGGAGCCGCGCCCGCATAGACAATATTCCCCTGGCTTGCGATACAACCGTCGGGTGGAAACTTAGGTGATCATTGCGCCGTGTCACACTGGCCGTACCCGAGAAACGTATTCACCTATCTGAACGACCTCCCGCACACTTTTGAACTCACAGCCCGCTGAGGCGGAGGAAATCCTACAATCGGAGAGACGTGTTCAAATGCTAGGCACTTGCAAGCTGTGCCGCAAAGAGAATCGCGAGCTTCAGGAGAGCCACTACATGCCGGCGGCGCTCTATCCAAAAACGGTAAAGCTCGAATACCTGCCGAGCAACGGACAACCTCTTAAGGAAATCACCGACGTATTGCTTTGTTTCGACTGCGAACAATGCTTTAACAGACGGGGCGAATCCGAGGTGCTGCGCTATATCGCTGCGAAGATCGCGAAGAAACCCATTCCTCTGGTGGCGAAGCTGGAGCCCTCAATCGTTCAAGAAGGAGATAAAACCTTAAAGTCCTACGATGGCTCTGAGATTGGCCTCAACATGGACATGTTCGCGTATTTCGCGCTGAGCATGGCTTGGCGCGGGACGCACTCATGGCCGATTTGCGGAAGTAAGCACACGACTCCCATCAGGCTTGGCTTCTACGAAGAACCGATACGGCGTTTCCTCGCCGAAGAAACGATGGACTTCCCGTCTGAGACTTCCGTGATCGTGATCGTCTGTACGGACAAGGAGTCGCGGGAGGCATGGTTTCTTCCCACCCAATGCGACGACGTGTGGTTTCACGATATCCGAGTGCTCGCATTGGGACTTTTCTTTAGAGTCGTCCTCGGCAGAAGCATCCCCGACGTACTGAAAACGGACTCATGCCATGCCGACGGAAAGCGTATTCATCTCGGGGACGCCTCGGAAAAGACTAGGCAGGCCCTTGCGTATACGGAAAGTTTAAGTTGCTGAGATAAGCGGGTGGAAGCCGAATGCCGCAAATTCTTTACCCTTTGGCACGATAAGCTTCTCGATCTCCCACCGGTAGATGTCTCGGTCGTTAAAGCCGTAGCGTTCAGCAAGACAGTCCTGAAAAGCCTTGATAAGGTTCTCGCTCCCTGCGTCTGCCTTGGTCGGTAAACGGTATCCTGTGACGGTGGTACAGTCTTCTGAGGAGCCCACGCGGTTTGACAATGAATCAGGTCCTTATTGCCTTTGTGTTTGGGGTTTCGTTCGTAATCGCTTTAATCGCTTTGGCGATCAAATTCCCGCGACCGACGCCGTTTCAGTACACTATTTTTCGCAGCGTTCTAGCCCTGTCCGCAGCAGGCGTAGCTGCGATGGTGCCGGGCTTCATAAACGTCGAGATTACGGAGACAACAAGGCTCCTGATACGTGCGGGCGGCGCACTGCAGGTTAACCTGCTTTACTCTGCGCAGCGATCAACATCGAATTCATGCATCCGAGCAAATAAGACAGTGCGGGACTAGGCCGAAACTCTCCAGGCACCCCTCTGCCGGCACCTCCCCGTCCAGCGCCTTCTGTTGCCGGGTTGCCGCCCAGCGCGGGCACGTGGTCGGGAATCGCGATTCCTTCAAATTTAACTTCCACCAGAGCCTTCATGATCTTGCTCATAGAATTGCTCAAGAAGATCATCTCGCTGACGATTTGTCGCTTCAGCGGGAGCACGACCTGTCACTTGTCGCGCGGTCGTAATCTCTGATAGTCTCATCGGAGGATGTTAGCGATGGAAACTCGCGATTTGGTTACAACCGCGGTACTGGCACGCTCGCACGCCCCTCGAACTATTATTGTAGACAAGAAATCGCAGAGAGGAGTCAGATAATGAGCGATCGCGTTTTCAGCAAATGTAGTTTTGGGAAAGAGCTGCTTTTTGCGGCCGCCGTATTCACGGCTGCCGTACTTGATGTGACCTCTGCACCGGTGCAACAAGCGCAGTCGCAGCAGATGCAGAACCCTCCAAAGTTTGAAGCCGCGGTGATTAAACTCACTGATCCCCAAAGCCCCGTCGCGGGTGGGACAAGATTTGCTTCCAACAGGTTTACCGCAACCGGATCCGTGCAGGCTCTCGTACAGTTGGCCTATGGTGTCCAGGAGTTTCAGATTTCCGGCGGGCCGAAGTGGCTTAACTCCGACAAGTTCAACATTGACGCGAGACCTGAGCGGACCGCGGATCGCGCTGAGATGAAGCGGATGCTTCAGGCCCTTTTGGCAGACCGGTTCAAAGTGGTGCTGCACACTGAGACGAGAGAAATTCCTGTGTACGCGCTGCTACGAGCCAAGAATGGAGTCAAGGTCCAGAAGGTCAAGGATGGAACCACGAGCATGACGTCCGGAAGGGGTCGTCTCAGTGGCAAAATGTCGATGTCCGATTTTGCTCGCGCCCTCGTCCCGACGCTCGGCCGGACGGTGCTAGATAGAACTGGTATTGCCGGAGTGTTTGAAATCAAATTGGAATGGATGCCCGACGAGGCGGTACCGACTGTGAGTGATGCCTCAGGGCCCTCGCTCTTCACAGCGCTGCAGGAGCAATTAGGTCTCAGGTTGCAGTCCACTAAGGGACCGGTGGAAGTGCTTGTCATCGATCACGCGGAGAAGCCCTCGGAAAACTGACGCCCACGCGCAAAGTTCGAAACTCTCTGACGCGGCGGCTTTCAACTGGCGAGCTCCTGAAAAGTTCGATCGTTGAAATCCAGATCGGGAGCCACCTGCTGAAATCGCACGCCGCTCTGCTGTAGCTATGCAGCTCACCATTGTTCGCGATAGAGGCGGCAACATCATCGGAGCGGTGTTTGGGCACGTTGCGCATCAGCCACCAGATCAGCGCGGCACCGGGGATCAGGCGGGACCGATGGCTGTTGAAGGGCAAACGTTCGAGCACGTCACCGCCCCAGAGGAGTTCGGACAACTTCACCATGATCCTCGTGAATTCGGACGACGGCTCAAGGCTTTCTCACAAATCTCGCGTTCTTCTGCTTTTCGCATGGCCATTGGCTATGTCGGCCTCCCCAGGCTGTTGTGGTAGGCAATTTAACGCCCCTTCGGAGTGCCATAAAGCAGGGGAGACGGCAAGAACCCTGCACCATACCTTTCACTTGACCTCGTTTCACGACCCGCTTTTCCTGACGCCGTCCTGCTTCGGTAAAGCGATTATGGGTTCAGCAGCAAACAACCCAATGGCCGGTCAGCAATACGCCCTGACATCAAGGTCTTCTGCATTTGCAAGACCAATCGCTCGCGGCCCTTGAACGGGCGCACTTTTCACAAATGCCTTTCTGTGGAAGAAGTTGTGCTTTGTCTGGCCTATTTGCCGCTGGGCGCTGATGACCATCCGGGGTCACTCGACCGCTCCTGGTCAACGATTAAGTCCCTGCCTCCGACAAAAGAAACCGATCCGCGAGCAATTCTTCCGGGGCCTGAGAGTGCGCTGGTCTGGCGCGGAGGGGCTTCGTTCGCGCCAGGTGCTGTGGACCCGCGGGCCCTGCGCCATCCGCGAAGTCCAGCGGCAGATATTGCATACGACGCGTCCCACCTCTTTAAATCCACCCAAAGGAAGCGATCTCCAAACGGCGAGTGAGTTGCTAAGCCTTACTAAAGGAGGTGCGTCGACATGGAAAGTAGTATAGGCTCCGCCAGCCCGCCCGAACGGCGTTTCATCGGGGACTCGGATAGATGGGATGAGCATTCGCACGGCGTATCCTGGTCCGCAGTGGTCGGGGGCGCCTTTGTGGCAGCCGCTATTTCGCTTATTATGCTCGCACTCGGTGCGGGATTCGGATTGTCGGCTGTTTCGCCCTGGTCCAATGTGGGCGCGTCCGCGTCGGCACTCGGTACGGCGGCCATTATCTGGTTGATCGTCACCCAATGCATTTCCTGTGCCTTAGGCGGATATCTCGCCGGCCGGCTCCGCACAAAATGGGTCGCCGTGCATACCGATGAAGTCTATTTCCGCGACACCGCGAACGGGTTTCTTGTGTGGGCCGTAGGTCTCGTGATTACCGTGACCTTCCTGGTATCCTCTGCCGCCTCCATGGCGGGCACTGAACGGGATGTATCTAACGAACGGGCCGCTCAAGCAAAAGCGTCCACGGATCCTGGTAGCTATTTTGTCGATCGCCTGTTCCGTTCGGACACGCCCGGTTCACTGCCGGTCGATGTTTCCACGCGGGCCGAGACTGGCCGTATCCTTGCCAATACGCTTCGGCAAAAGGACTCCGCCCCGGCTGATGATGCTTACCTGGCGAAACTGGTCGCCGCCAAAACNNCCGAGGATGTCGCGCGGCAGACGGCGGCGCGTTTGTTGTTGTGGATTTTTGTCGCTCTTCTCATCGGCGCGTTCAGCGCGAGCTTCGCCGCCACGATCGGCGGCCGGCAGCGCGATCACGTCAAGCTTATCTAACAGACTCAGTATGCAAGGAGAACTATTATGCGTTCCGTCTTACTCTATTTTATCGGAGTGCCGATTCCACTCATCCTGCTTCTCGCGCTATTTACCCATCATTGCTAGCGTCCCGTCACTGAAACGGCGCAAGCGCCCAGGAGGCCGGGGGCGCCCACCGGGGAATCCGCTGGGCGTAACGACTTCCGCCGCCGCTCCCTCGCACCCGAAAAAGAGGCGCCGCACCTTTCCTGCCGCGCAGCGAAAGGCCGCGTCCGAGAGAATGCGACAGCGGTGGGCCGCGAAGGAAGAAGAAGGCCGCGGCGAAGGCGGCAAAGAAAGTCCCGGTGATAGTCAACGCGGGTGGGATCGCGAGTCCTGCAACGGCAACTATAGCGATTCAGTGACGCTGCAATCGCCCGTTCACAGAGTGAATCGTCTCGCCCGCATCGCGATCACTTGAATTGCTCCATCGTGATTCAATTGACGAGACTTCATTCAAAGCTACTCAGGCTCAATCCTCAAAATAATCGTGGTCCAATTTTTTCACTTTGTAGGTGTCCACTTCACTAACACCGACACCAAAATCCATCATCAATTGCGCAAGCTGTTCGCCGTCGATCAGGACGATTCGTTTTTCGATCCGCGTAACGTACTCCCGCGCATCCTTGCTGAATTGGGAAGTCGTGATGAACACGCCTTTCCTTGCACGGTGCCCTTCAAGACTTCCAGCAAACGCTTGGATTTCGGGGCGGCCAACGGAAGCCGTCCATCGTTTTGCTTGTATGTAAACGGCATCGAGGCCCAGGCGGTCTTCCTTGATGATTCCGTCCACCCCGTCATCCCCGGTGCGGCCTACAGCTTGGCCTGCGTCCTTTAGAGATCCGCCGTACCCCATTGCTACTAAAAGATCGACCACTAGATGCTCGAAAAAGGCTGGTGCAGCGGCCGTGACTGTCTGGAGCAGTTCATCCGCAAGTTCCCGTCTCAATCGCTGGTACGCACTCTCCAGAACCTCCAAGGGTGTCTGACTCTCAGACGGTTCTACTGGTTCGACGGGTGCAGTCTGACCGTCAGCTTTTGGGCTAATGAACTCGATGAACTCCGGGAATTGTTTCAGAAGTGCCGCATCGATCTTTGACGGCTTGGATTTCAGCAGGTCTAGCCCGCGTGCCGTTATCCGGTACTGGTCTCGCGATACGGGTTCTATCAATCCGGCCTTTTTCAAGTAAGTCCGCGCCCAACCAATTCGGTTCTCGAAAATCGTGGACAGTCCGCTTGGAATCCTTTCCGTCATCTCTGCGTCAGTCATCATGAATTGCGATGAAAGAATTTTCCCTAGATCAGTTACGCGGTGTACATTCCCGTCGGACATCGCGGCGAGAAAGGGAAGCATGACGGTCTGATAGTCGGGAATCGGCAAGGTGGTCGGTATTCCTCCGGTAACAAGAATAGCTGAACCGGGACGGCTGCCGAATCTACCTCGCCATCCGCCGGGGGTTACAATCGGAGTGCCTCAGGAAACTTGCAGTCATCACTCTTCGCGTGCGGAATGGCAAGTTTGATTGACAGGCAAGCACCAGCAAGGTGACCATTTCCGATCTGGACGTTAACCAAAAGGTTATAGGTTCGAATCCTAATCGCCGAGCCAAACTTTTCCGCTTCGAGTTTTCTCCGCCTTCCGGTTGACAGCGCGCGAGCCCGTGCCCGCTGAAATGGCCAATACGTGGGGAAAGCGCGGCTCTCCCCACGTATGCACCGCGCGGCGCGCTCGCCCAGAACGGCGCGCCGGTGCCTGTGGGGGTCGACTTTCTCAGTCTCTCCGTGGAGGTCTGCGCTTTTGGTTGACAGCCCGGACGCGACCGATCCGCAGGCAGTATCGCGCCCCGTCGCTTGCGGACGGCGTGGTGAAGTTTGTGGGTCCGC
>PNAJ01000081.1 GCA_003170295.1 Bryobacterales bacterium
TATTTCTGGGACATGAGACTAGTGCTGTTTCATGATTCCCGCCAATGCGCGCATCCGCTCCGCGTCCGCTGGCGTCTTCGCCGAATTCGCATCCTTGTCAAGGCTCACCGCCATCGCCTTGAGCTGGGCGACTTCTTTAGCCTGGGAATGCGATGCTTCGGCGCTATCGATAGCTGCGTTCAGTGCCGCTACTCGTGGAGACGTAAGAGCGCTACTCCGGCTCAACTGGTCGAGATAAGCGCGAGCCACCACGAAATTTGCCGGCCAAGTAATCTGTGGCTGGTTCTGGACATTCAGTTCGTCAAAATGAACCTGGTTCGAGGCATCGATCTCGTGCTGCGTAATGAATTTGTTCGGCACCAGCTTCAACACGTCGACCCCACGTGCGATCTCCGATCCGTAAATATAGCCATTGAACCAGTACGCCGACCACTGTCCGCCCATCGCACGCTTGGTCCCGTCGATTGGTCCACGATCGAAGTACGCGATCTCGAAAGGATGCGCGGTATCGGTAAAATCCACGACCGAGATTCCGCCCTGATACCATGCCTGCACCAGGATGTCGCGTCCGGGAATCGGGATCAGAGATCCGTTGTGGGCCACGCAGTTCTCATTTTCCGTCTGCGGAGCCGGCATCTTGTAATACGATGCCAGCGTCAGCTTGCCCTTGGACAGGTTGAAGATGGCATCCGCACCCCAGTTCATCGGATCGCTCGCGCGGCAACGGGGTTGTGCGCCGCCGCCCCATTCATCCGTGAACAGCACCTTAGTGCCGGCGTTGTTGAAGTTCGCGGAATGCCAGAATGCGTAATTCGGATCGCTGACGGCGGCAACGCGGACCGGATTTACGGGATTCGAAATGTCCAGAATAATTCCATTGCCGGAACATGCACCCGCTGCCAGGCCAACCGCCGAATAGACGGTAATGTCGTGGCACTTGTCGGTAATCGACGTTTTCTGAGTGCCGTCCCCGTGATCTCCGCCTTTCCAGAGACCATTCATCGCTCCGGTTTTCTCATCGGCAAAGATCCGCGGGCTGGATACGATCTTCGCCAGCTCCGGATGCGCCAGCGGAACCTTGATGATATCGATCCTGAATAACGCGGTGTCGGGATTCTTCTCAGGATCCCCGCCGGAGCATCCCCCAAGCTCTTCCGCTTGACGCACGGCGCCGGTTCCAGAGATGTATATGTAGACATTCTCCTTGTCCTTGGGGTCAATCACCAATGTATGTGTGTGCGAACCCCGGCAGCTCTGGACGGTGGCGACCTGCTTTGGATTCGACATATCGCTGATGTCGAAAATCCGAACGCCGCGAAACCGGTCCGGACTGGGAGGCGGTGGTGTCCGCGGTCCGCGCCCGCCTCCAGATGTCGCTCCGGGTTCCACAGGCGGAGGCGGAGGCGGAACATAACCCACAGGGAGAGCGATTCCCTGCGTGCCGCAATCGATCCGTCCATTGGTGGCCTCTGCCGACATGAACAGCAAATGGCCGTACACCGAGACGTCTCCCTGACCGCCAGGGCAGATCAAAGACGTCCGCAGCTTAATCTTCATGGGGCTGTCGATATCGTAAAAATTGATGCCGTTATAGTTCCCCACAAAAAGATGGTGGCCGCTGAAGGCCAGATCTGAATTAGTGGAGCCGTACTGATTGCGGGCGGCCGCAATCGCCTCCGGACTCCCCGCGGCGGGGACGGGGGCATTCGGATCGGGCGGGACCGGGGCGAACCCAGGAGGCTTCGGCAACGAGGCAACCAGTTCCAAGCCGAACGCCGCTTCGCCAGCGTCGTACAATCCCGCCTTGAGCCCGATGCGCGGATCGTCGGATGCCGCGCGCGGATTCACCGGCGCCGGCGCGCTGGCCTGCCAGGCCAAAAAGACAGACAGTACAACTGAGGTCGCGACGATCATTTCTTCCCCTTTAGCATGTTCTGCATGATGTTAATTTCCGCGCGCTGTGTGTTGTCAACATCGGTGGCGAAGTCGAACAACTGGTTATCCTGCCCTGCTCCCGGCGTATCGAACAGCTCCTGCACCATTGTGAGAGCGCCGCCGTGATGTTGAATCATACCTGTTAAAAACAGGTGGTCGAATGCCGGGCCGGTCGCCTTGGCCAAGGCCTTCATCTGTTCTGGCGTCAACATGCCGGGCATCAGCATCGGCATGGCTCCCATTTTTGCATGATCCATTTTCGAGTGATCCATGCCAGCCATGTTGTGTTCCATCTCCACCGGCTTGCCGCGTTCCTCAAGCCACTGCTTCATGTATTTCATCTCGTCGCTTTGCGAGATGCTGATGCGCTTGCCGAATGCCAGGAGTTCCTTGTTGTGGGTCCGTGCCGGCATCAACGCCGTCATCTCCACTGCTTGCGAATGGTGCATAATCATGCCCTGCATGAACTCGGTGTCCGCTTTCGCCGGCTCCCGCAGCGGTGTGCCGGCAGTCGCCGCCGATAGAGTCTTACCGCTATGCCCAGGTGCGCCAGGTTGCACGATCGGCGCGCTGCCGGGCTGGCTCCATGCTGTCGCCGCGGTCGCGAAAAGTAACGAGGCGGAAATATGCCAAAACCTAAGTGCCATTCGAACACTATAAGCATCGAGATTAGTAAAATTCAAGTGAATGGAAGAACAAGAGATTTTTGCGATCATCGGCCTCGATGGATTTGAACGGCTCATCGCCGCGTTCTACCGGCAAATTCCCACCGATGACGTGTTGGGTCCGCTTTATACCTCGCACGATTTGAGTGGAGCGGAACAGCGCCTCCGCGATTTTCTTCTGTTTCGATTCGGCGGACCGTCCACCTATCTCGAAACGCGCGGACATCCCCGGCTTCGCATGCGTCACGCCTCATTCGCAATCACATCCGCGGCACGCGACCGCTGGATTCAATTGATGAATCGCGCGCTGGACGAAGCAATGTTACCTGTCGACGTCCACCTGGCGCTAAAATCGTTCTTCGCCTCCACCGCCACGTTTCTGATCAACCGGCCGGAGTAAATTTATGACTACCGATGATTTCCGCCGCATGGCTCTCAGCTTTCCCGATACCGCGGAAAGCGCGCACATGAATCACCCCGACTTCCGGGTGAACGGGAAGATCTTCGCGACGCTTCCCAATCCCGACAACGGTCTCGCCATGGTAAGTCTGCCGCCCGATCAGCAGGAAGCCTTCGTTCAGTTGCAGCCGTCGGCATTCGCTCCGGTAAAAGGCGGATGGGGCCGGCAAGGATGTACCAACGTGCGCCTCAGAGTAGTCAAAGAGGAAACGCTAAACGGCGCGCTCACCATCGCGTGGCAAAGCGCCTCGCAAAAAAAGGTCACCAAAAAACGCCGCTAAACTTAAGCTCATGCATCGCGCCGATTCGACAGAGTTGCTCGAAGATCCTTCCCTTCCCGCAGACGTGGTCGCTACGGCGTACAGCGATCTGGCGCGTACCCAGCGCTTGCTCGGAAACACGGCCGCCATTTTTCGCAAGCTGAGGAAGAGTCGAATACCCATCCGCAGAGTGCTCGACCTTGGATGCGGGCAAGGCGCGCTGCTCGAACAAATTCGCCGGAAGCTCGGCGTCGACGTTATTGGCTTCGATCTGCGCCCCACTCCTCCATCCGCGACGATCCCGATTTTGACGGGCAACGCCGCGGTCGATCCGTTGCCCTTCGCCGATGTCGCCCTTGCCGTATGTCTGGTCCACCATCTGTCGGAGCCCGATGTCATCGACCTGATTCGCAACGTCTCTCGTTCCTGCCGCCGCCTGATCCTGCTCGATCTGGTTCGTCATTGGATCCCGCTCATCTTGTTCCGCGTCTTTCTGAGTCCGTTTCTCCACCGCATCAACTCGGCGGACGGCATCACTTCGATCAAGCGCTCTTACACTACGCGCGAGCTGCGAACTATGGCCGAGGAAGCGGTCAGAGGATCGAACGCGCGCATCGTGCACACCGTGGCGCCATTTTACATCCGCCAGATAATCGAGATCACGTGGAGTTAATTATGGCTACTGGCTACTGGCTTCTTCTTAACTCAGTCCGCCCTCAGTGCTTCTAATGGATCCACCGCCGTCGCCCGCAACGCCGGCACATAACTGGCTAACGCCGCCGCCAGAACAAGGCCCAGCGCAACCGTCGCGAACGTCAAGGGATCCATCGGATTCACTTCGAACAACAGCGACTTTATCAGCCGCGTCAATCCCACCGCCGCGGCCAGACCGCACGCGACGCCGATTGCCGCCAATCGCAATCCCTGCCCCACGAACATCCGCATCAGTTCTTCTTTTCGCGCTCCCAGCGCCATCCGAATGCCGATCTCGCGCGTCCTCTGCGTAACCGAATAGGAAATGACGCCGTAAATCCCTACCACTCCCAGCAGCAGCGCCATGGCTCCCGCGATCGCGAGCATCACCAGCGTGAACGAAGTGCGCGCCAGCGATTTGTCGTAAATCTCTTGCAGCGTGTGAACATCGGCCAGCGGAAGATTCGGATTCACACTCCATACCGCGCGGCTGATTTCATTGAGAAATCCGCTCGATCCGGTACGGCTGCTGCGAACGACATAGGCGAGGTTGCGCCACACGAACGTCTTATTCCCAGCAAAATTGTCCAACAAGGTCGGCCAAATCACAATCGTCGGCGCCTTCTGGCTTACGCCGTCGTCACGCTCATCGCCCACCACCCCTACCACTTCCCGCCAAGGCCCGTTCAGAACATCGCGAATTCGCTTGCCGATCGCCGCCCCCGGCTCGCGCCACAGTTCGCGCGCCAGATTTTCCGATACGATCGCAACCGGACGCTTCTCATAAAGATCGGTCCAAGTGAAATCGCGACCGGCGATAATAGGAGTACCCATGGTCTTCATTAACCCCGGCGAGGCGAACTTATAGAGCCGCAGCTTTGGCATCTTCCCTTCTTCCGCGGGCCGGTCCTGTTCGTAGATGCCATCGTGCCAGCCCGAGTTCGTCATCGGTATAAGGCTCGTCATTGCTACCGAGGTGACTCCGGGAATTGCTCCGATTTTGTCCATGATTTCCTGCTCCGCTCGAACGGCCTGCACGTCGTCCTTCACCTGCGAACCCGGGATCGAAATCCGCAGCGTCTGTACCTGCTCCGGTTTCGTAAATCCTGGCTCCACAAGCCTCAATGTCTGAAACGTTCGGATCATCAGCCCGGACCCGATCAGCAGTACCAGTGCGAGCGCGACCTGCACCACCACCAGTACGTTCCGCGCGCGATGCCGCTCTTTGCTCTGGCTCAGCGTGCGTCCTCCGGCACGAAGCGCGGATCCAAGCTGCGGTGCGGCATATTTGAGTACGGGCATGAATCCGAAGAGCAGACCCGCGAATAACGATACCCCGAGCGTGAATAGCAGCACGGTGTTGTCGATCGAAATATTTTCGATGCGGGGCAGATTCGCGGGAGCCATCGCCACCAGCAATTGCAGAGCGCCGCTTGCTAATGCCAAGCCCGCGGCTCCGCCTGCCAATCCGAGCGCCACGCTCTCCATCAGAAGTTCGCGGGCAATCTGAGTCCATCCCGCGCCCAGCGCCGCGCGGATCGCCAGTTCCTGGCGGCGGCCGTCTGCCCGAACCAGCAATAGATTCGCGACGTTCGCGCATGCGATCAACAGCACCATCCCGATGGTCCCCATCAGGACCCACAGCACGCTGCCGATATCGCCCACTACCTCCTTCTTCAAAGGCTTCACGATGGGTATGAGCCGAGCCTCCACAAACATCGACTTGTTTCCACCCGGAAATGGCGGGAACGCATCGAGCGCGATCGGAACCATGCGGGCGGTATCGGCGTTTGCCTGCTCGATGGTTACTCCGGGCTTTAGCCGCGCCAGCGCCTGAAAACTGAACTGCCCCAGGAACGTTTTGCTCCGGTCCCTTTGCATGGGCAGCAGCATCGACACGCGCGAGTCGAGGAATCGGAATTTCTCCGGCAACACCCCGATGACTTCCATCGGTTTTCCATCGATCGTGATGGGGCGTCCGATCGCTTTGGTGTCTCCACCCAGCCGCGCTTTCCAGTACCCGAAGGTCAACATCACCGTCTCGGGAGTTCCCGGCAAATCGTCCTTTTGTGAAAAAATCCTCCCGATGAAGGGCTGAACCTTCAGCAAGGGCAGCAGACCGTCGGTCACTTCAAGGACACTGACCTGCTCCGGCTCGGCGAGGCCGGTCACGCTGACGGAACTGTTATTCCACATCCCGAGGTCCTCAAACGAACGGCCTTGCTCGCGATAAATGTAGTAAAGAAACGGCGCGATGCCCGCGCCGCCTGGGATATCCAACCCCGGAGCCTTGTGATCAACCGAAACCAGCTCCTCCGCATGCGGATACGGCAGCGGCTTCAGCAGAATGCCGTCAATCACGCTGAAAATCGCGGTGTTCGCGCCAATACCGATCGCGAGCGTCGCGACGACGATGATCGTAAACATCGGCGTATGCATCAATCGCCGCAGGATGTAGCGGAGCTTCATGAAGCTTAATACGGCGTCCGCGGATAAAAGTTTGCAGCTTTTTTGTTATGGCGAAGACTATGAGCGTTGGCACAGGTTTCAGCCTGCGTTCTTGACATGCCCCGCCCGCAACGCCAACCCCCGAGCCACCGATGTAAACTCATCTCCCGCCTGAACGCGATCCGCTCCAAATCTCTCTACAAAAATCCGCCGCACCGATGGCACCAGCGACGTTCCACCTGTCAGAAACACTCGGTCCACCTGCGCAGGCTCCGTCTTCCCATCGATCAACAATTTGTCCACCGCACCCGAGATCTTCAACAACTCTCCGCTGATCCACGCTTCGAAATCGCTGCGCCGCACCGTTTGCTTGATGGATACGCACGGATCCTCAAACTCAAATTCGCTTTTCTCTCCCGACGACAGCTCCACTTTGGTCCGCTGCACCGCGCGATGCAAATTGTATCCGGCGTCATTCTCCACCAGATTTATGAGAGCTTCAATTTTCGAAGGCTCCTCCGCCTGCACTTCCAGACTCGTCAGCATCCTCATCGTCTCCTGCGTTTTCAGAAACGACAAATAGTGCCATTTTTCCAGTTTCAAATATAACGACGACGGCATAGGCAGGCGCTTGTTGAGCGATCGATAATGGGTGCCCAATCCCAGCATGGGCGAGACCACGTGGCGCACAATCTTGGCGTCGAACGAATCGCCCGCAAGCGGGAGTCCCGCGGTCGAAAGAATGCCGCGTCTCTTGACACGTGGTGCCACTTTCAGCAGAGTAAAGTCACTTGTGCCGCCCCCGAAATCCGCGATCACGATCCGTTCGTCGCGGTCGAGCGTGCTCTCGTAGAAATAAGCCGCCCCGACCGGCTCGTACTCGAATAGAATTTCGTCGAATCCCGCACGCCGGAACGCCTGTTCCAAACGAGCCACCGCCAGTGCATCCGCCTCTTTGGTGTCCCCTCCGACAAATCGCACCGGCCGCCCCAGCACCACTCGCTTGCCTAGATCCCCGAGCTGCCGCTCGGCTTCTTCCCGCAAGGATCGTGCGAGCAGCGCCGTCAAATCCTCTACTGAGTAGCGCTGGCTCTCGACCCACGTTTCGCGAAACAGCGCACCCGATAGGAACGACTTCAGCGATTGAATCAGCCTTCCCGGCGTTTCCCGAGCCAGATAAGCGTCGATCGCCGCGGGCCCCGCGAGCGGCTTCTTCCCTCCGAAGTACAGGACCGACCGGAACGTCTCGAGCGTCTTGTCGACTCCAAAGCGCGCCGTCTCCACAACCCCGTCCGTGGCGACCGCGACCGCGCAATTCGTCGTCCCGAAGTCAATGCCGACTGCCCTCAAGCTCCCATGATCCCATCTTGTGGGGCAGCGCCATGCGCTGCCACTCCGGCGGCCCGACCCATTCCTCGGGATTGTCCGTTCCCTGGGGAACACGGAACTGATAGCAGACATTGTAGTTTCTTGCACGGAAGGTCATTTAAGGCCCTCGAAAGCTTCGTTTCGTGTCGTTTAAGGGCGTTTAAAGCCCTCGTGAGCCAGTTTGCCCGGCTTCTACGCGTTATAACTTGAATGGATAGTGGAGCGGGTGTATACTGGCGAAGCCTATGACTGCCTATGGATTGCTCGCTTTAACAACGGCGGTGTCCTTCGTGGCCAGCGCCCAGAACAAGGGCGCCATTGAAAAAAAGCTCACGTCGGAGTACGCGCTGACGCAGGCGACCGCCGACAGTGCCGATATTGTGACGGCAGGAGCGGTTCTGGTGCTCAAAAAGGGCAATATCATCATGGCGCCCGTTTCGGGGACGAATTTCTTCCAGAACACCTATAAAGACGGCAAAATAAGTACGAATGCTCTCGGCAAGAGCGTGCGGGCGCTCGATCGCTTCAACCACCTCCCTGGGGCTTCCGCTCCGAGTGGGCCGGCCACCCGGACATTCGTGCCGGGCGAAAAGGTATGGGTCACCAAAATCGAATGCAAGGACGATGGGCTGGTGTTCTATTTATTCACTGACGCCTTTGCCGACGTGCGGTATAAGGCGGCCCTGAAGTTCGCCTTCTCGTCGAAGGGCCCTATGCCGTCGGCGGATGAAATGGACAAGCTGGTGGCCGAGGTATTCAAAATTCAGCCCTCGGAAGATGCAACCGGTGGAAACCAGCAACAACAGCAACAGGCTCCGGCTCCAGCCGCCACACCGGCCGCTGCTCCGGCACCGGCGCAGGCGGCGCTGGCTCCGATTCCGCCGCCTCCGCCACCGGCGGACGAGCCGCAGGCCCCTCCAAAAACGCTTTCGCTGGGGCAAACGAAGGATCAGGTGGTCGCCAATTTTGGACAACCTGACAAAATCATCAAGCTCGGCGCCAAAGAGATTTACGTTTACAAGGATTTCAAAGTAACGTTTGTCAGTGGCAAAGTCACTGATGTGCAGTAGCTTCAGAAGGAGAAACTCGATGAACGCGCACCGAACCATCACGGGCTTGATCGTCGTACTGCTCGCCGGGTCCACGATCGCCAACGGTCAGGACAAGAAGCCGGCTTCGGTACCGAAGCCCGCGGCTAGGCCGGCCGCTCCTGCGAGGAGTGCCGCGCCGGCCGCGAGTAAAGGCGCGAGTTCCGCGGCCACGCATGGTCCCACGACAGCAGGCAGGGGTCCGACGACCGCGGGCCCTGCTTCGAAGGGTCCAACGACAGCGAGTCACGGAACCACAACGAATACCGCCGGACGTGGTCCGTCGACGGGCACCGGCACGAACCACACTGCCGTAACGGGCGGCAACCACAGTACGGTAGCGGGCGGCAGCCACAACACTGTAGCGGGCGGCCATACGGGTTCGTCCGTTGCATCGAGCAAAGGCGGCGCGGGCGGACGGCCAACACCGGCAGGAAGCCATACGGTTCGAACAGCGAACGGCAGCGAGATGCGGACGCGCTCGAATGGCAGCCGCTCCGATGTGCACGACTCCAAGCGTGGAATGGATATTCACCATGGCCTGAATGGAAACCGTCACGTGGCTGTAGAGCGAGCGGACCACTCCCGTGTCTATTCTGAGCGCGGCGGCCGGGGCTACACGCAGAGGCCCTATAGTTATCGCGGGCATGAATACGGGCATCGCACGTATTATGCCAACGGGCGCGCCTACGATCGCTTCTACAACCGCTACTCTTACCATGGCGTGTACATGTACGGGTACGCGCCATCCTTCTATTACGCTCCGGCGTTTTACGGATGGGCGTACAATCCGTGGGTCGCGCCGGTGCCCTACGCATGGGGCTTCGTCGGCAATCCCTGGTATGGATATTACGGCGGTTACTTCACGCCGTATCCGGTGTACCCCAGCGCGTCGGTCTGGCTGACGGATTACATGATTTCGCAGACGCTCGCGGCATCCTATGCGGCTGGACAGGCTGCAGGACAGGCCGCCGCCCAGCAACAACAGCCGCAGCAGCAAGCTATGGCCCCCGACGCCGCTCCTCTAACACCGCAAATCAAAGAACTGATTGCACAAGAAGTGCAGCGCCAGATCGCGCTCGAAAACCAGGAAGCGAAGCAGACCGCGGCGAATACCACTCCGGATCCAGCGTCGAGCGGGATCGCACGCATGCTGAGCGACAACATTCAGCACGTTTTCGTGGCTGGCAGCGAGCTGGATGTCATCGATGCGACCGGAGCGGAATGCGCGGTGAGCCAGGGCGATGCACTGCAACTATCCGGCGCGCCGCCGGCCGATGCCACCGCTGCGGACCTGATCGTGCTCTCAAGTAAAGGCGGGAAGGAATGCCACAAAGGCGCGACGGTTTCCGTGGCAATCGCGGATTTGCAGGAGATGCAGAACCACATGCGCGAGACCATCGATCAGGGAATGAGCGATCTGCAAGCGAAAGGCGGGCAGGGCGGACTTCCCGCGGTTCCCGCGTCGGCCAAAGCGGCTCCGGTGAAGGCGCAGTTTGCCGCCGTGGCTCCGCCGCCCGATCCGAATGCCGCTACCGAGATCGCCCAGCAGGCGGCGGAAGCGGACAAATCGGAGCAGGAAGTGGCCGGCGCCGCATCGGGTCCATCGGCCTCCGGTGGTCAGGATGCTGCGATCGCCACGCCCGCCGCGCCTCCGGCGACGATCAGCCTCGGCCAGTCGATCGAGGAAGTGACCGGAATCATGGGGCAGCCGAAGAGCATCGTCGAGTTGGGCGCCAAGAAAATCTACGTGTACAAGGACATGAAGATTACTTTCAATGGCGGCAAAGTCACCGATGTTCAGTAGTAAGGGGTGAGCATGACTGCTCCCTTCTGTACCGCGTGCGGAGCTACGGCCGCCGCAGGCACTCGCTTTTGTGTGAAGTGCGGTCAGCCGTTTGGGCAATCCTCACCAACCGGTTCACTGCCACCGCCGCCTCCAATGATGCGGCCGCCTCCACCCCCACCGGCGATCGCTCAACCGGTGAAACAGGGAAGTGGCGCTGGAGTTTGGCTGGCGATCATCGGCATCCTGCTGCTTGTTGGCGGCGCCGGAGTATGGTTCTATACGACGCGCCTGCCGGGACTGCGCGCGACGTCCACGATTCAAGTGGCTGCGGCGGAACCTACTCCGCCGACGGCGGAGCCGTCACCGCAGCCGCCTGCGCAGCCGACATCGCAACCATCACCGCAGCCGTCACTGCCACCATCTGACCCCACTCCAGTATCGAGCGCCCCTGTCGCGCCCGCGCGGCCAGTAGTGATCCCGCCGAATCCGGATTTCAAGCGCCACGATCCGCCTCCGCAGCAACCCACGCCGATACAATCTAAGCCGCAGCTTGTCGAGACCAGACCAACTCCGCCGACTCGCTCCAAGCCTGCGAGTCCGACATCGGGAGTGCTGCACGCTTCCGTCGAGGTCGCGCAAAACGGAGAAGTGGTTTTCGAAAATCTGCCAGGCGCACGATTAAAATTCACCTTCGATCGCAATCTGTGGCGGCCGACGATTTCCCATCAGCTCAACGGGACACAAACGCTGGTGATGCGGTCCTTGAAGCCGGGAATCCAGAGAACGTGCGATGTGCGGTGGGAGATCGTGCAATAACTCAAACCAGATCGCTCCCTGCGGTCGCGGCTCGGTTAGCCAACACAGACTAAGGTCTGTGCCACCCAGCAACTGCCAGTTTAAGGTGGCACAGGCTTCAGCCTGTGTCAGAACACGAAGCCGATCTTGGCGACCACGGATCTTGGCTCGATGAAATGCGTTCCGCTGAACGTGGACAGGAAATTGTACAGCGCGACCTTGTTCGTCAGGTTGTCAATCGAGAGCGAAGCGGTCCAGCGCGTGGTTCTTTCCGTATGGAACAAATTGTCGCTGCCGATGGCGATGTTGAACACATTGCGCGGCTTCACGCGATCGGGATTGTGATCGTCGTTCTGCGTTCCCGTCTGCGGCAGGGTCAGCAATTTCGAGGTCACGGTGCTCCCACAACTCATGATGGGATTCGCCACCGTGGCCAACGTGCCTCCGCAGGCGAGGCCGATCGAGACCTGCTGATTCGCCGTCAGATTGCTCATCGCGAAGGCCGCGTCCGGTACGCCGCTGACGACCTCTCCGCTATCGAAGCGAGTCGTGAACGCGATCCATTCGGCGTTTTTCGGGCGCTGGTAGCGTAGATTGATCGTGGATTGAAACGCCTGGTCGTGATCGATGCGAAAAACTCCGGCGGCGAGCGGCGCACCCTGCGGGATCAAGCCTCCGTCTTCCGGCGGATAGTAGCGCGCGCGAGTGTGACCGAAGGTCCAATACGCTTGAAAACCCTTCAAGTTGATCGTGCTGACGCGGCCCGTGACTCCGTCGTTTTTGGAATTGTGCCACGCGATCGGAAACGTGATGGTGGTGTTGAGAAGCGTGCTGAAATCGAACGCGTTGTGGGTGTACTTCCAGAAATAATCGGCGTCGACCAAGAGAAATCTTCCGATCGCCTGCTGCAGGCCGGTGTTGAACTGATTGCGAAAACCAGGCGAGATGGGCACCGAGGTCGAGCCGAAAACATTGCTCGCCAAGCCGCCGATTCCAGTCGAGCTCGATAGCAGCAGGTTCTCGTTAAAAGGGGTCTCGAAGGTTCGCGAATACGCCGCGCGCAGCACCGTTCCCGTGCGCTTGATGTTGTACGCGACGCCCGCGCGCGGCTGCGGACCGAACTTCGAGGTCAGGCCGTCATAGCGGTCCAGACGGAAGCCGATGTTGATGGTGAAATTTCCTTCGGTGATCGAATCCTGCGCGTAGGCCGCGTATTGATTGATGTTGGCCGTGGCGTGGAACGCGAAGAGGTGGCCGTTGCGCGTCAAATCGAAGGGCAGCAGTCCGGGCGAGAACGCAGGATTCGGCTGATACCCCGCACTCGCGCATTGCGAGGGACTGCTGAGCGACGGGTCGGCCGCGGTGAGACACGGAGAGTTGAACGCCGGATCGGTGATTCCGAACCCGAAATTTTCGAGCAGACGCGTCTGCTTCACGTCGATCCCGTACTTGACGTTATGATGCCCGATGGTGGTGGACACATCGGCCTTTACGCCCCAGTTCAGCAGTTGCCTCTGCTGGTTCTGCGTAGCGGGCTGATCGGCCATGAGATCGCGGCTACCGTAGTAATTAAACTGATCCTTGCGGATATAGGGGTTGATGGTCAGCAATGTGTGCGAGTTAATGGTGTGCTGATAGCCCGGCGCGATGTTCCAGGTGAGCACGCGCTGCCGCTGGTCCTGCGCCAACTGGTCCAGATCGTTGGGAATCTCGATCCAGTTTCGCGCCGCGAACAGGTTCAGGTGAAAAATATCCTTGCCGGTGGGCTGGTAATCGAAGCGATCGAAAATGGTCTGATTGTTTCCGATTGCGTGGTACGGAACGAACTCCGGCGTATCGAGAAAACGTCCGCTGCGAACCCCGTCGATGGCCAGGAAGTTGCCAACCTTCGCACTGCCGAAACCGACGCCGAACCCGGCTGTGGTTGTACCGAACGAGCCGTAGCTCACATCGGCGTTACCGAATACTTTGCCCGACCCGAGACCGGAGCGCGTGGTGACCTGCGCTACGAGACTGGTCTTATCGCCAAACTCGGCGCCGGGCGATCCGGTGATCAATTCCATGCTCTGAATCGCGCTGGGCGGCAGAGAAGTCGAAAAAATCTTGCTCTGCTGATCGCTGATCAGCTGCCCGTCGATAAGGTAACTCACGCCTCCGTGGTCACCGGTGGGATGGAATCCGCCGTTGGCGTCGGTAACGACCGCGCCGGTCGAGTACACGATCGCGTCAGCCAATCCGCCTCCGGGGCTGGATATGGGCAACCTCCCCAAGGAACTGCGGTCGACATCGACGTGGGCGCTGGGATCGGTTTCGACCGCGGCCGCGCCGCTCGCCTCCACCGTAACGGTCGAGATGGCTTCGGCCACCGGCAGGATCGCCTTCACCGCGATCGGCACGGAACTGCGAACCACAACATCCTGCGTGAACGCGCTGAAGCCCGGCGCTTTCACTTCCAGATGGTAGGTATTCGGCGGAATATTCTGCAAGCGGAATCCGCCATTGGACCCCGAGGCCATGCTCTGCTTGTAGCCGGTAATCGCGTTGGTGATGGTGACGGTCGCTTGCGGTACCAACGCGCCTGAAGGATCGACCACCGATCCTTCAATAGTTCCCGCATTGCCGAGCGATTGGGCAAATGCCGACCCGGTGAACAGAATGAGAGCAGCCACAGCAAGAGTTTTATTCATGGAAGCGATCGCGCGAGTATCCAGCGCTGCTATGAGTATGCGGGTGCGCCCGAGTCCGACCTAGCGTTACATCGTGAGCGGGCCAGCAGTCACTACGAGCGGGCCCTATTGTTCCACAAGCGGCCTAGAACAGCAGCTTCAGCGCGAACTGGATTTGCCGCGAAGCGTACGTCGAGCGGATGGTTCCGAACGCCGCATCTGTGGTCTTAGTGTCCGGGACACCAAAGTTGGTGTGATTCAGGAGATTGAAAAACTCCGAGCGGAACTGGAGCTTGATCCCCTCAGTGATCCGGAAGTTCTTGTTGGCCGCAAAATCCCATTGCTCGAAGCTCGGGGCGCGAAACGAATTGCGGCCAACATTTCCGTAGGGGGCGGAGGCGGGAGGCACGGTGAACGTGTATCCGGCGAAGTATGTATTCAGCATCTGCGACCTGCTTTGGCTGGTTGCGCTGCCGCTCACGTTCGGCCGAAGGAACGCCTGGCCGCGGTAATCGTTCGAGAGACCGGTGTTGTCGTTGGCAGTGGACGCGCCGTAGATCACGTCGAGCGGCGTACCGGTGTGTGCGGTATTGATGGTGTTGAGGTCCCATCCGCCCACCATGGCATCGAGGAAAGGATTCATCGTGGCGCCGAATTTACGGCCTTTGCCGAAAGGAACCTGGTACACGACGCTGGTGACGTTATTCAGTTTCACGTCGAAGCTCGACGGACCTTTCTCCGCCACCAGGTTGTGAATATTTTGCGGATTCGCCACGAAGTAGCCTGCATAGGATTCCAGAGCCTGTTCGGAATCTCCCATCGCCTTGCCCCAGGTGAAGGAGTTAAGGAAATAAAGACCGCTGCCAAAGCGATGCTCCACGCGGGCGGAGAGGCCGTTGTAATGATTGTCGCCCGCGGGATCGACCCAGGTGATCGGACCATAACTAGAAATCGGACGGCGGGCCTGCACTCCCAGCGTCGCTCCCGGCAAATTTGGCACCGCCTGATTGTAATCGGCGAGGATCGGAAGCCGCAGGCTGTGATTCCCGTTGTAGGCGACCTCGATCAGAGTGTTCTTCGTGATCTCGCGCTCGACCGATAGGAACCAGTTCTGGATGTACGGCCATTTCGTGTCTGGCGGAGCGTAAACTACATTCGAGTTAGCCGGATTGAAAGCCGAAGGATTCGCGATGCCGGTGGTAAAACTGTTCTGCGTGGTGAGGAACGTCGAAGGTACCGGCCCGCCCACGGGGATTGACTGATTCAACACACCGAACAAAGCCTGCGGAGCGTTGATTCCTTCAAGCGCGCTGCCCACGCGGTTGAAAAACGTGTAGCTGATCCCATATCCGCCGCGCACAACGGTCTTCGGAATCACGCTGTAAGCTAAACCGATTCGCGGACCGTAATCTTTGTAATCGGGATGGACCAGGCTGCGGTTATACAGGCTGCCGCCAGTCGCTTTCATCATCGAATTTGTCGTCGGATCGAAATTCGAATAGTTGTTGTCGCGCTCAAAAAGCGGCGTCGCAAATTCCCAGCGCACGCCAACGTTGACCGTCAGCTTCGGGCTCACATGCCAGTCGTCTTGCACGTAGAGCGAGTGAACATACTGCCGGAGGTTGACCACCGTATAGCTGCCCTGGTTGATCTGGCTGGGCAGGCCGAAAATCAGGTCGGCGAGATTGTAGCTGGTCGCGTCGGATGCAATCGTGCAACCCGCCGCCTGACCCAATTGAGTGCATGTGGGCTTGCTGAATTGTCCAGCGTACACGTCCTGGCCGTACAACGGATTGACGTCGAGAACCTCAGTGTGGATGTTCAGGTACTCATATCCCGCCTTGATCGAATGCCGTCCGAGGGTTTTCGAATAATTGAGCTTTGGATCCCACGAGGTAGGATTCTGAAACTGCGGATTGCTGGTCTGGCGCCCCAGCGCGGTGAATCCGCTCGGCGACTGCGTGTTGAACCCGCCCGTCAGATTCGGCGTAGTCGGCAAGCCTTGAATACCGTAGAGCGATAGCAAACTCGGGCCGCCCAGAAGCGCCGGCTGTTTCCCCGCGACAATGTGCGTCCAACCGAGTCGTGCTTCGAACATCGAACTGGAGGTGACGGTCCAGGTGTAGCCCGCCGACGCATTTTGATCGATCGAATGAATAAATCCGTTGCCATCGCCGCCGGACGGGCCGGGAAACGACGGCTGATAAAACTGGATGTCCTTGCGCTGGCTGAAGCGCAGAAACGCCGTCATGCGGTCGTTGATCTGGCCGTCGATTTTCGCATCGAACTTGTCGCTATAGTCGCGAATCAGCAGCAGCGCTTCATAATTATTGGACCGCCCGGGGCCGTTGAGCGTGGGCAGACCGCCCAGCAGCGCAGCGGCGAACGGATTGAGGCTCGCAACCGGAATCGGCGTATTGGCCGGATACACGACCCCGGTCAGCGGATTCACAACCGCCACCGGCAAGTTGCCCGCCCGATCCGTAACCGTCGGCAGCGAATCGAAATTCAGGTAGCGCTGCAACTGGCGGAACCCTTCATAATCGCCGAAGAAAAACAATTTATTCTTGATCAGCGGTCCGCCGATCGTGGTTCCGAACTGGTTCCTCTGCAGCGTCGGCTTCACAAAAACGGCCGGGCTGAACAGAAAACCAGTGGCGTTCAACTTGGTGTTGCGAAGGAACTCGTACGCCGTCCCGTGAAACTGGTTGGTTCCCGATTTCATCACCGCGTTCACCACCGCGCCGCCCACGCGCCCGTACTCCGCGCTGTAATTGCTGGTGATCACTTTGAACTCCGCGATGGCATCCGGAGACGCCTGGATCACTTGCGAGGAATAGCTCTGATTGCTGGTCCCGTAGGCGTTGTTGTCCAAGCCGTCCATCAGGAAATTGTTGTACGTGCTGCGCATGCCGTTCACGTTGAACGACCCTTCACGCGGCGTTCCGCTGGGCGAAAAAGAAGCCGCGATGGGAGACTTCACCACGTTCGCCGATAACAGCGCCAGGTCGGCATAATTGCGTCCGTTGAGGGGAAGCTCGACAATCGCCGCCGAGTGGATCACCTGCCCGTGCTCGCTCGAATCGGTTTCGAGCGCGGCGGCCGCACCGCTCACTTCCACCGTTTCCGTAACCGCGCCCACTTGCAGCGCGAAATCCACGCGTTGCCGCGCCCCCACGTTCACCGTGATATCGGATGCAACTTCTTTCGAGAAGCCCTGCGCTTCCGCGGTGACTCTGTACTTTCCGATCTTTACATTGGAAAACGTGTAGTTGCCGCTATCATCGGCAGCGGTTCTCGCCAGGATGCCGGTGTCGTCGTTGAGCAGCGTCAACTTCGCCCTCGGCACCACTGCGCCCGAATGATCCCGAACGGTTCCCAGAACTTCCGCTGTGTCGAACTGCGCGAATGCCGGCGCCACGGCGAGCATCAGCAACGAGGCCAGTGCTAAAAAGCGATTCATCGGTAAATCCCCCTTCCGCGAGATTAGCAGAAGGGCGGTTGTTGTGGCGTTTCAGCCGCATGAATTACTGAATACAGGCGCTACGCACTCCAGTGCGAGCAACCGCGGTGCAGGTCGACGCCTTCCGCCGCTTCGCACGAGCCCGCGCAGCCTCGCCGAACGTCCGCGCCGGCCGGGACGCTGTGCCGCCGGACGCAGCAGTTCCATAGGGAATCTGGATCTGATTCACGTCCGCAAGATCGGTGGCGAACTCGACGTATACATTGTCCCCGGAAGCAAGGCCTTTCGTCGGAACCTGCACGTTGATCTGGTACAGCCCCGCGAGACCCGGCGCGAGCCCCGCAAACTGGATGCTGCCCACATTTCCTGTCGTGCCCTTCGGACCGTAGTCGTTAAAGTAGACCGTCAGACTGCCGCTGGTGTTGAGATCCACCACACTCAGAGGACTCGTCGGCCCCAGCGACCCATCGTTAACGGCCGGCGTGACCGTGCCCAGCCCTGTCACGAATAGGGAAATGTATTCGCCCGGTTGCGCCCGATTGGTGGCGGTAATCAGCGCGCCGGTCAGCGCATGCAGCGCCGCGGCAATCCCGAGCCCGTTCTGAGTCTGCGAAAATGCCCCCGGCGCCGAGTCGCTGAAGTACATCTGCACCACATTCGATTTGGTCCCGTTGGTCACTTGAATGTCAGCCAACCCCGTCTGGTTCGAGGCGAGCGCGTACGGCACAATCACCGCGAGCTGCCCCGGAGTCACGTAATAAATCGGGCACGGGATGTTGTCAATCGTCACTGAAACTCCGCCCAGCGTCGTCGGGAATTTAATTCCGCCCGACGTCACCAGCGTCACTGGCGAGAGGCCCGTGCCGAACAACGTGATCAGTTCGCCCGGAGCAAGACTCGCCGTAATGGGTTGGAAGCTGGCCGCATTCACCACTCCGATCGGGTTCAAATAAACCCCCGTGCCGGAGAACGACGCGGCATGAAGACCCACGAACAGGGCAAAGTTCCCATTGGTTCCGATGCCGACGAACGCCAATCCCGCGTCGCCGAAAACGATCTGATATCCGCTGAAGTCGGGGGACGCGGCGGTTCCATCCGCGTTCAGAACAATCTGATCGTCGGTACCGAAGTCGTAAGCGCTGTAGCCCGGGAAATTCAGCCGCGCGTGCGCGATGCCGTCCCCCGCGCTATCGCCGGAGTTGCTGATCGATCCATAAAACGAATCCGCCCCGGCGCCCGACGCTCCCGGCGAATCTTCCAAACCGGTCGTGAAATAGAGGCCTTTGCTAATGCTGTTGGTACCGGCAATCGCCAGCGCCTTCACGCCGAAAAAAATGTCGTAGCCGGTTGCCGTCCATCCCAGAATAAAGTTACCGTCCGCGGATTCGAACATCGTCTTGGCCCCGTTAAACAATGCGTTCGTCGACGTCACACCCGATGGCAGCGGAGCCGTTAGCGTCGCGCTTCCATCGCTATTGAAGCTGTACGTCGCGCCCGTGATCGACTGCGTGAGGCTTGCCGCGGTTTGATTGGACGCCTGCCCGCTGAGCGAGATCGCTCCAAACGCGCCCTGCCCGTTGGGACTCAACTTGAAAAGCGCATTCTTAACCGCCGTGCTGCCTCCCGCCGCAAAATCCAGCAGGCCCGTTTGATAAGCCGCGGTAAAACTCGCATTGGTAGGAGCAGTCGCCGCGGTGGGTATGGCGATAAAGACGTCATTCAGCACATAGCCTTCGCCCTCCGCCTCCGTCGAGCTGCCGGAAAACACGCCCTGCGACACGGCTCCATAGATGTAATCGTTAAAATCAGTCGTGAAGAGCGGATTGGCAACGTAGCCCGTGCCATTGGAGCCAATCGCGTATGTGCCCGTCACGTTCAGAGCCTGCGGCGCGCCGCCCGAAACGGTATTGTCGACACTGGTGCCGGTGACCGTATAGTTTCCCAAGCCATCGAACATGATCAGACCGTACGATGCCGTAATCTGCGTCGGATTCCCGGGCAGATCCACGGCTTGGACAGCGATATGCCGGAACCGGAAATTCCCCTTCAGCAGACCGTTCCCGCTCCCGTCCTGCGTCTGGCCATGCGCCACGGCCAATGCAAACACCGCCAGCGCTGCCACCGGAAATAAGGATTTTCTTTGCCGTAAATTCATGAACCCTCTGGATCTTAGAATAACCGACCTCAAAGCCTTGGATGCGCCCAATCGTGTTCCGTTACCAAATTAATAGAACCCAAAATTCATAAGAGAGTCGCATAATAGAGGTTGTAGCCCCCTGCCCTCCCTTGTCTGAGAGGTTGCCTTTCTCATCACCATGCCCAGCACAAAAATCGTAGCGACTCTCGGACCATCCACCGATCCGCCTCCTTATTTAAGGAGGATGTTCGACGCGGGCGTCGATGTTTTCCGCCTCAACACCAGCCACGGAACCTGGGAGGATCACCTGGCGCGCATCGCCGCCGTTCGAACCACTGCCGCGGAACTTTCGGTGCACGCCGGCATTCTACTCGATCTGCAAGGCCCGAAAATCCGCCTGGGACGATTTGAAGGTGGCCACTGCCATCTGGAACCCGGCGCCATTTTCACCATCACCACGGAGCCGCTTCTGGGCACCTCCACGCTCGCCTCCACCAGTTACGCCCATTTCGCGAAAGATGTAAAGCCCGGCCACCCAGTTCTGCTCGCCGACGGAAGCATCGAGCTGAAAGTGCTCTCAACCGACACAGTCTCGGTGCGATGCCAGGTCGTCACCGGCGGACCTCTCGGCGATCATAAAGGAATCAACCTGCCCGGCGTCGAGCTGAGCACGCCGTCGCTTACGCGCAAGGATATGGATGATTTGCAGCACGGCTTGCAGGCCGGTGTCGACTTCGTCGCGCTCTCCTTCGTCCGCAAGCCAACCGATCTGCTTCGCCTCAAACTTTTTCTCGAAGAGCACGGCTCCCAGCTTCCCGTGATCGCCAAAATCGAGAAGCCGGAAGGCTGGAAAAACCTGGAAGAAATTCTCGACGAAAGCGACGGAGTGATGGTCGCGCGCGGCGACCTCGGCGTCGANNCAGATGCTCGAATCGATGATCGAGCATCCCACGCCCACCCGCGCCGAAGTCAGCGACGTCGCCAACGCGATTTGCGACGGCACCGACGCCATCATGCTCTCGGCCGAAACCGCGTCCGGTAAATATCCCGGAGAAGCGGTTCGCATGATGACCCGCATCGCCGACGAAACCGAAGGATGGCTCCGCCCGCAAGGCTTCCAGGAGCCTCTGCCGCCGTTAACGCCATCCAACGCTGAGATCGTCGCCGACGCCGCCTATCGAGCCGCCCGCTCCGCCGGAGTCGCGGCCATTGTCGTCTATACATCGAGCGGAGCCAGCGCCCGCCTGATCTCCCGCCTCCGCCCGCCGGTGCCGATCTACGCCTTCACGCAAAGCGAAAGCATCGCGCGCCAACTGACGATCTCCTTCGGCGTGACCCCAATCATCGCGCCCGACGTAAAGTCGACCGATCAAATGCTGCTGCAAATGGAGCAGGCGCTAGTATCGGCAGGCTTGTTAAAACCAAACGACAACGTAGTATTCGTCTCCGGCCAACCCATCGGCCGCCCCGGCAGCACGAATTTAGTAAAGTTGCATCGTTTGGGCGAGAGCAATTAGGGTGGCGCGAGCTTCAGCTTGCAGCGGCGACTTCAGTCGCTGTCTTGTGGGGCGGCCAATATTGGCGGCAGCCGCCTTAAGGCGGCTCTTCCTATCGCACCCCCGGCAACCCCGGAGGCACTCCGCCATCCTGAGCCGCCAGCAAATCCCCCAGCAACCCCTCCTTCGCCCCATTCATAAACAACGTGAGCTTCGGACTACTACCGAGAATCCTCTGCGTCTCCAATAACTCGAACAGCGCATCGGCAACCTCCGGATCCCCCGAAATCTCCTTCAACGCCGTCCCGATCATATTCGGCCGCACCACCGCTGCCTTCGCGATCTCCACCGCCGCCTCGCGCTCCGCCGAACTGGTGATGATGCTCACCTGATTCGCGCCGTCCTGCTTGATCGCCGACGTCACCTGCCGCAGCCGGTTCACGACCTTTTCTTCAATCTGCTTGATCATCCCCGCATCGCGGAAATGAACTTTGCGCACGTATACCGACCCCAGTTGATAACCCCACGCACGCGATTTCTCAGACACCTCCGCCCGCACAATCTGGCTCATCTGATGCCTCGTCTCGAGCATCTGTTCGAGCGGCATATTGCTCAGGCACCGCACCGTCGCATTGCTCACATTCGCTCGCAGCGACCCGCGAGGATCGGTATTCTTGAACAGAAACGCCACCGGATCGCTGATCTGCATCTCGTACCAGATCCCAATCCCCATCGGCGCGCCTTCTTCGGAATTGACAGGCTGGCTGCGCAAATACTCCTGATCGAATCGCAGATCCAGCACATAGCACTTGCCGAAAAAATTCACCACGAACGCGCGCAGCCCCAGCACCGCCGGCAGAAAATGGAACCCCGGTTCCGAAATCATCCCGATCACTTTGCCGAATAACAAGTACACCCGGCACGTCCGCTCGGTCACAATCGTGTACAGCCCGAAAAACCTCGCCAGACCCAAAACGAGCACTTCCAGAAGCAGCATCCCGAGAAACGTCACGCCCACCGCAATCACGAATTCGATCATGACCGCACCCCCATAAAGATCTGTTGCGCCTTCCCCAGCAGCGCGAGCTTCACGTTTCTCACGTAAACCCCCAGCACATTCGGACCCTGCCGCTTCAAATCGGCAAGCTCCAGCGCCATCATCCGCAGCGGTTCGACCTCTGCCTGAGCCTTCAGTGTTTCGATCTCAACCGCCCTCCGCGATTGCACAATCTTCTGATCCGCGCCCGCATGCGCCAGGCTGATGTCGCTCGAGACCTGGTTATACGCGGTGTTGATCGCCGCCAGCGCCGACTCCACTTCCGGCGGCGGATCGATCCCGGTAATCAGCGACGCATCGAACAGCACGCCGTAGCGAGCCTGCGTCGAGACGCACTCTTGATCCATATACTCATTCAAATCCCGCAGGTTCTTCCGCAGGTCGTTAATGGAGATCCCCATCACTGCGGTGCCCTTTTCCGGATCGTCCGCGTTCACCGGCAGCGGCTTCGCTTCAAAGCTCGCAATCTTCTGCCGCAGCACCGAAACAAAGTACGCCATCACGTGGACCATCGGCCTTTTGATAGCGAACAGGAACGCGTACAGATTCGCTTCACTCACCCGGTAGCGGATCTGCCCCGTCAATCCGGTATTGAGCTGATCCTTGGTCACAGCTTCCAGAAGCGCCCCGTTATGGTTCGCCGCCGGATCTTCCAGATCGACAGCCATATTCATCGTGGTCGTCGCGATGGAAATTTTGTAGATCTTTTCCCACGGCTTTTTGAAATAAGGTCCGCCCGGAGGAATCACGCGAACTTGCGGATAAACGTACCGGTCTCGTTCCTCCGGCCTCAGCCCCTCGGCAATCGGATCGTCAAGCGTAGTCTTGCCGCCCGCGACGCGTTGCGCCCGTCCAAAAACCGTCTTCACGGCGCGCTCGTTTTGATCGACGGTATAGATCCCGATCAGAAAACAACGCACCACAACCCACAAAATCAGACCAATCCCAAACCCTATAACGATAGACATCGTCACCTCGCAGGGTCAGTATACCCGAAGCCCCAATTACGCAAGTGTAATATTGCGTTGGTGGCGCGAGCTTTAGCTTGCAGCGTCGGCTTCAGCCGGCGTCTGGGGCTACCGCACACCAGGCGCCGATTCGAGAATCCCCGCCCAGTAACTCTTGCGAGTCTGAATCACCGCGTCCGGATAATCGGGAACCCGCACCCGCAGCGTGTGCTGCTTCAGTTCGCCGACCGATGTCGGCTTGAAACTCAACAGGTAGTAATTGTGGATCTGGTTAGCGATGCGCTGCAAACTCGCATCGAAGTTTTTCTGCGTAGTGAAGTTCAGATACTCGCCGCCCGAGAGCGCGGCAATCTCCGACGCGGCATTTCCCTTCAGAGCATCGACCAGCAGCACCAGTTGAGGAGGCCAATTCATCTTCGGCGGCCGTTCGATCTGAACCATCCCCGGCTTGTCATCCTCCAGCGCAGGCGGCTTGGGAGCTTCCTTTTTCGGAGGCGCCGTCTTGTACGCATCCATGCTGTGGCGCATCTCTTCGGCGACCGCGTTCCGCATGGGAGCAAACGCCACCGAGTAGATCACGGTATCGGTGGTTCCCAACTCCGCCACCACCTCTTCGAGCTTCGCTTTGCTCCCGTGGTCGCGCGTCTCGCTGATCAATAGAATCGCGCGTCGGTAGTGACGACGGCTGCGATCCAGCATGTGGATCGCGAAATCGACGTTATCGATTGTGGCCGCGAAGCGACTCGAGCAGTCCCGTAGCTTCGTCAGCGCGATCTGAGTATCCACGCTACGGGGAGAAAAATCGCCCAGGATATATGGCTCGGCCCCATAGGCAATGATAGCGACCTCATGCGGCGCACCGCCCGCGATCGCATCGATCATCACGCCGAGGCCTTTTAACTTCTTCATTTCCTCCTCGGCGGATCTGCTGCATTGCACCAGCACAACCAGCGACAAGCCGGAGGATTCGGGATCTTCATCGACATTGACCGCTTGCCGCACGCCATTGTCTTCCACGATGAACTGTTCCTGCCTGAGCCCGTAAACGGTGTCGCCTTTATTTGTCTGAACTCGCGTCGGAAGGAACACGAGGTCGGAGCGAACGGTGAATTTTTCAGCGTCCTGCGCGGAAAGCAACGTAGCTGCCAAGGCCAGTGTCGTAACGCGCATAATTCAGCCTAGCAATGTGGCGCACGCACTCGTGCGTGCCGCATCGACGCTCCTGTCGATGCCGGGAGTATATAATGACCCTGATTAATGGAGACCCGCAAATGGCCAGAATATTCACTGCTACCCTCGCCGCCGCCTTCCTTTCCGCGAACGTCCTCGCGCAACCCATCGAAGCGAAATTAGATCACGTCATAATCGGCGTGCACGACATGGAAGCGGCCAAGCGTGTCTACTCTGTGCTGGGGTTTGCGATAATTCCAGGCGGGCGCCATCCAGGCGGCACGCAAAATGCGTCGCCCGCCTTCAGCGGAGGCGGATATCTGGAATTAATCACGCCGTACGATGCGAGCTTGCCGGACGGGCGAGATCTCTCGGAAATTCTCAAGAAAGGCGACGGCCCTCTGGGAGCGGGTCTCTCGATCGCCTCAGCCGAACAAGCAGCGCACGATCTCAGCACTGCTGGGATCAAGATAAAGGGCCCCACGCCCGGAACGATCACGAGGGAAGACGACAAGGAACCTCCACCTACCCGCTGGTGGATCCTTGAGTTCGGAGACCCCGCGAGCAAGGCGTCAGGCCCGCTGCGCCCCGAGGTGGCCTCCCGTCCTTTGTTCCTGATCCAATATGTTCGCGATCCCGCTCATCCAAGGCCACCGATCCCACCAAATCCTAACTCAGCCTCCGCGCTGTCTGCGATTCTAGTCGCCGTCAACGACCTCGAAAAAGCCGCCGCCGGATACGCAAACATCGGCAAGTTGAACTCCCGTGAAATGGAACTTCCCGAGTTCGGCGCCGTCGCCAAGGAAATTGTCCTCGCCCGAGGCAGCATTCTTTTATTGCGAGCCACCGACCCCTCCGGGCCTACCGCCCAACGCCTCAAGGCCCGCGGTGAAGGACTTTTCGGAGTGCGCCTAGCCGTCACGGACCTGGATCAAGCCCGCAAGGCAATCAGCGAAAAGAATATCTCAACGGACGAGCAAACGGTGTTGGTCCCCCCTGAAAACGCCGAAGGCGCGTGGCTGCAATTCCAACGTCCATGACGAGAAGCGTATATTGATAACAGAATGCGTCTCGCGATAGGACTCGGTTTGTCCCTCCCTCTGCTCGCGCAAGTGGACTTCGCCACTACGATCCATCCCATCCTCGCGACCCGTTGCGCGCCCTGCCACTCCGGACTCAAGCCGCAGGCTGGATTCTCGGTCGAAACAAGAGAGTCGATTTTAAGGTCGATTAAGCCCTTCAAACCCGACGAAAGTGTGCTTTTAAGGCGAATTAAGGCCGGTCAAATGCCCCCCGTTGACGGAAAATTGACCGATTCGCAGATCGCCGACGTCGAAAAATGGATTGCCAAAGGAGCGCCGTGGACCAACACCCTGCCCGCCGAACCCCCTCTGTGGATCGCCCCCATCAAACCGCGCACGCCGCCCGTTCCGGCGAATCAGATGTCGAATCCAATCGACAAATTCATTGCCGATTACTTCGCCCGCCACGAGCGCCCATTTCCCGATGTCGTTGACGACGCGCAGTTTGTCCGCCGCGCCACGCTCGATATCTGGGGCATGGTTCCGTCACCCGAGGAAACGAAGAAATTCATCGCCGATAACGATCGCGGCCGTTTAATCGATTCGCTGCTATCGGATAGGAAAAAATACGCCGGACACTGGATCAGTTTCTGGAACGATCTGCTGCGCAACGATCAGGGCGTGAACTACGCCGGCACCCGCAAATCGATCACGCCGTGGCTCAAGGGCGCGCTCGAAAACAATATGCCGTTCAATGAGATGGCGTCCGCACTCCTGAACCCCGTGAAGCCTACCGACCCCGACGGCTTCCTGATCGGCGTCAATTGGCGCGGCGATATCAACGCCAGCCAGACTCCGTTCATGCAAGCCGCGCAGAACAGCGCGCAGGTGTTTCTTGGCGTGAATCTGAAGTGCGCGTCGTGCCACGATAGCTTCATTAATAAGTACAAGTTGCAACAATCGTACGCGCTCGCCGCGATGTTCGCCGATACCAGCGATTTGGAATTAGTGCGCTGCGACGCGAAGACCGGCAGGCATACTGGTCCCGAATTTCTATTTCCCGAAGTCGCTGAAAAACCAGCCAGTAACTCTCTGGCAGACCGCAGAAAAGCCGCGGCACTTTCGTTTACGAGCCCTGAAGATGGGCGTTTCACACGCACCTTGGTAAATCGATACTGGCAGCGCCTGTTCGGCTTCGGCCTGGTTCCGAACGTCGATGACATGGACGCGCAGCCGTGGGACGACGACCTACTCGACTGGCTCGCCGCCGATTTCGCCCAACATAACTATGACTTGCAGTATTTGATCAGGCTCATCATGACCTCGCGGACATACGGTTTGCCCGCAGTCTCCGAGAAATTTCCCGATTACACTTTCCGCGGACCCAAACTACGCCGTCTGACCGCCGAACAGTTTTCCGATTCGCTTTCGGAGATGACCGGCGAGTGGCGGGTTTCGCAAAGCGGTGAAAAAGCGGCGTATGCGCGCGAATGGGAGCTGAAACCAACATCGTTATCTCGCGCGATGGGCCGCCCGATTCGCGATCAGGTCTTCACCACGCGCGAAGATGCCGCGACCACTTTGCAGGCGCTCGAACTCGTGAACGGCGATACGCTTGCCATCGTGCTGAAACGTGGCGCTTTACGATTGCTCGGCGATTTGCCCGACGCGCCGCAAAATCTCTTCGATAGCCGCCGCATGAACCAGGGATCGAAGCCGCTTAATATCGATATCACCGGCGCGAAGCAACTCTGGCTGTTGGTCGACGATGCCGGATGCTACGACCCCTCGCGCACAGTCGCCGGATGGATAAACCTGCAAGTTGATGGAAAGCCTCTGGCGCCAGCGACGGGCATTCTGACAACCGATAAGGTAAAGCATGAAGGATCGATCATCACCCCGGTGGGTTCGCTAGTCATGTATCCCATTGAAGGCCTTACCAGATTGACCGGCGCAGTGGGAGTCGACGACGGCGCACGATCAAGCGATATCAATCCCAACGTGCGCTTTTTCGTGTTCACCGAAAAGCCCGACCTCGAACGCCTCCTACGAGTTTCAGGCGACCCGCCCACGGTACTGCCGAAGCCTTCGCGCGATCCGAAAGTTTTGATCGACCAACTGTACTGGGAAGCACTCTCGCGCAGGCCGAATCCTCGCGAGGCCGCGGTCGCCATGAAGTTGTTAACAAAGGATGGAAAGGTCACGCAGGGTGGTCTGGAGGACCTGATCTGGAGTTTGGTGATGCATCCGGAGTTTCAATATGTTCAATAATTCGCGCCGCGGTTTTATGCGCGCGTCAGCTGGAGCAACCCTCGCCGCACTGGCTGGCAATCAAGCGCGGCTGCTCGCTGGACCGAAAATTGAACCGCGCGCCGATTCCGTCATCCTGCTGTGGATGGCCGGCGGCATGGCGCAGACCGAAACGTTCGATCCGAAGAAATTCACGCCCTACGAAACTGGTCTGGCGTCCGATAAAGTGTTGAGCACTTTTCCGAGCATCGATACCGTTGTCGACAATATCAAGATTTCGCAAGGCCTTGAAAACATCGCGAAGATCATGGATCGAGGCACTCTGATTCGCTCACACCGCGTGGGCGATCTCGGATTCATTCTGCATTCACGGCACCAATATCATTGGCATACCGGCTACGCGCCTCCGCAATCGGTGGCCGCGCCGCATATGGGCGCCGTGATTTCGCGAACGCTAGGCCCGCGCAATCCCGACCTGCCTGCGTTCGTCGATATTGGCCAGAACATCGAAATCGGCGGCGAAAGCGACGGCCTCAAGGCCTTCCACACCGCCGGATTCCTGGGCAGCGAGCACGGACCGTTTTTCATCACAGATCCGAGAGACGCGGCATCCTCGACGCGGCCGTCGGAGTACGTCGGCGCGACAAGGTTCGCCTCGCGCTATCAACTCTACAAGCAGTTGGTCGAAGCCAGCAGCTTTCAGCAGGAAAGCCTGCGCCGCTCCATCGACAACGCGCACCGTCTTTTGAATTCGCAAGCCGCCAAGGCGTTCGATCTCTCGCTCGAACCGCAAAAGAGTTTCGATAAATACAACACCGGTCGTTTCGGGCAGGGCTGTTTGCTGGCGCGGAGGCTGGTCGAGCAAGGCGCGCGATTTGTCGAAGTCACCTCGGAATACATTCCTTTCCGCTACTGGGACACTCACGAAAACGGACACACCAGAGCCGCAGGCATGAAGCAATCGATTGATATGCCGGTGGCGCAACTCATCCGCGACCTGGAAGAGCGAGGCCTGCTGAACCGCACGCTGGTGATCCTCGCGTCAGAATTCGGGCGCGACATGATCTGCGAAGGCAAGCCAGGCCAGGAAGTAAAAAACCAAGTAGATCAGCCTCCGGTGATGACGGAGCCGAAGCACTACGGTATGCACCGCCACTTCACCGAAGCCGGCAGCGTTCTACTTTTCGGCGGCGGCATGAAGCGCGGCTTCCTCTACGGCAAGACAGCAGAAGAGCGCCCGTGCCGCATCCTCGAAAATCCAGTGACGATCGAGGATCTGCACGCGACCATCTATCACGCCCTCGGCATCGCGGCGGATACAGCGTATGATGTCGAAAAGAGGCCGTTTTACGTTACTAAGGACGGCAAGGGCAAGGCGGTCATGCCGCTTTTCGCTTAGAACGACGCTTGCCGCCGACCTTGCCGTCCGGTTCCGCTTCACCGAGGCCTGCCAAAACAACCGGCTCCCGATCGGGGAATTCCGCCACCAGAGACAGATTGCCACCCATTGCTTTTATGGATTTTCGCAGCGTCGAAATCATCAGATCAGCTCGCTTTTCAAGCTTGGAGACGCCATCCTGGCCGATTCCGAGAGCTTTCGCCATCCGCACCTGCGTGAGCTTGCGCGCGCGCCGCAGTTTTTGCAATGTCAATTCCTCGGCAATAAGCTGGGCAGCCCGCGTTTCGATCTTTTTGCGACGCTCCGGGCTCAGGTCTTTCATGATCCGTTCGAGATTTGACATGACCGCTATTTCCTTTCCTTCTTGATCTTGGCCAGATGTTCGCTGAAACGCGCATCCGCCTTGTCGATCAACTGTTGGTAGAAACGCTTTTCACCGCCGCCGGATTTATCTCCAGCTACTAAAAGAATGGCTCTGCGGTTAGGGTCGAACGCAAAGGCCACCCGCCACACGCCATCGGCCGAATCGAACCTCAATTCCTTCATGTTTGGATGGCGGGAATCATTGAGAGTATCCGCGTGGGGCCGCCCTAGCAGCGGGCCAAAATGTTTGAGAGGCTCGATGTGGGCCAACAGACTGTCCTGTACTTCAGTAGGCAGTGCATGGTATTCGGGAACAAAGTCGTCATGCAAGTCGACCTCCCACGTCACCTCTAGAGTATGCCTCATGCTGCCTATGCCGTCAAGTGAATATCTTCTATTGTGGTGACGTCATGCGGAGCAGGACCAGAATTCGATAAACTGAGCCGCAAAGAAAATAGACCATGGAAATCTTCGATCTGGAGCAAACCCAAAAGTTAGCCGAGCTGATGAGCGTCCCTCAGGAAAAACGCGACGATGCGTGGTGCAGCGACTTCCTGAGCGCCGTGCCGAACGCGTCCCTGGCATCTTTCGATCCGCAAATTCAAACCGGACCCGACACGTTCCCCTACTTCCAACTCGCACTTCCCGATGCCGGACCTTTTACGCCGTTCTCCCTCGTCCACATTCTCCACGACGTGCTTCGCAACGGTGTCGGAGTCGTGATTCATTCCAACATGCGCCGCGACGAGAACCCGGCATGGGTGTTCAGCTTCGGCGATATGCTTTCCTATTCTATGTTCCAGGATTTCGCGGGCGACCCTAAGGTTTACCTGCATCCAGAGCCGCCGCCGGATAAAAATGACCGTAGTTTCCTGCGCGCATCCCCGAGCGAGTCGTATCTTCCAGCGACAGCGCGCGCGGCTCTAGGCCAGTTTATGCGCGGACCGTTTCAACATCCGAGCCCTAAGATCGGCCTCGTCACCGGAGCGTCGCTGCGGCCGCGGCAAAGCCTGATGGTGAATTTGCGCCTCAAAGATTACGGGGGCGACAAGAAAAAACTGGATGCGGCCATGCGCTATCTCACGTGGTTCGTGCCGAAAACTTACAGCGTGATGGCGCTGCCGGACGATTGGTCGGACGCCGACATGTCGCTGCTCTAAGCGATACACTATACCTTCTGAGGTTCTCCCATGAAAGCTAATCTGCTCCTCCTGTTCTGCGGATCCGTCGCGTTTGCCGCCAGCCCCACCTTGCACCTGTTGCATAAACCTGTGATGAACAAGACCACGATCGTCTTCTCTTACGCCGGCGATCTGTGGAGCGTCCCGCGCGAAGGAGGTCTCGCCACGCGATTGACCGGCAGCAGCGGCACCGAAACCGAAGCGGCCATCTCGCCCGACGGCGCGACCATCGCCTTCACTGGCGAGTACGACGGTAACATCGATGTTTTCACGATGCCCGTCACCGGCGGCGTGCCGAAGCGCGTAACCTATCATCCCGATGGCGACCGCGTGGTTGGCTGGACGCCCGACGGCTCCCGCATTTTATTTCGCTCCAATCGCGAAAGTTTTTCGCGCTTCACGCAGCTCTTTACCATCGCGCCCTCGGGCGGCCTTCCCGAAGTGCTGCCTCTGCCGATGGCCTGCACCGGCGCGTATTCGCCCGATGGCAAGCACATGATCTACACGCCTCTCGACGGCGGACAGTTCGCGCCCGGCTTCAACAATTTCGTCGCGTGGAAGCGCTACCGCGGCGGCGAGGCGAGCTATCTGTGGCTGGTGAATCTAACCGACCTCAGCACTGTGAAAGTGCCTCGCAAGGATTCCAACGACATCAACCCCATGTGGATCGGCGACAAAGTTTATTTTCTCTCCGACCGCAACGGCCCCATGACGCTGTATCGCTGGGACACGAAGACCAAAGAGCCCGTGGAGCTGATCGTCAATAAAGGGAAAGATATCGACGCTGCCAGCGCGGGCCCCGGTGGCATTGTTTACGAACAGTTCGGCAAGATCATGATCTACGATCTGGCTTCGAATAAATCTCACGAAGTGCAGATTGAATTGGCCGCCGACCTCAGTGAAGTGCGACCGCATTTCCAAAATGTCGCGCGCGAAATCCGCTCTGCGAAAATTTCTCCCACGGGAGTCCGCGCGGTTCTCGAAGCGCATGGCGAGATTGTCACTGCACCCGCCGAAAAGGGCGACATCCGCAATCTGACCAATACGCCCGGCGTCATGGAACGCACGCCCGCTTGGTCGCCCGATGGAAAGACCATCGCCTACTTCTCCGACGAATCGGGCGAGTACGCGCTGCACATGAAGCCGCAGAACGGCGCGGGTGAAACGAAAAAGATCCCGCTCGCGGGAAAGTCCGCGTTCTATTTCGATCCCAAGTGGTCGCCCGATTCCAAGCACATCGCGTTCACCGACAATCAACTGAATTTGTGGGACGTCGAGATCGCGTCGTCGAAGCTCACCAAGGTCGATACCGATTACGCGTATGAACTCAACCGCGATTTCGAGTGGTCAGGTGACTCGAAGTGGATCGCTTTCGTGCGCATCCTGCCGAATCGTTTTCATTCGGTGTTCGTCTACTCGCTCGATAGCGGCAAGAGCACGCAGGTCACCGACGGCATGTCCGATTCACTGCATCCCGTCTTCGATCGCGATGGCCAGTATCTTTATTTCACCGCCAGCACCAATTACGGTCCGACGACCAGCGGCCTCGACATGACCAGCGATGAGCATGAGGTCACGCGCAGCATTTATATGATCGTGCTGCCGAACAATATTCCCTCGCCGCTCGCGCCGGAGAGCGATGAGGAAAAGCCTGGAGTCGTGCCGGAGGAGGGCGGTCGCGGAGGCCGCGGTGGTCGTGGCGGAAATGCAGCGGCAGAGCCGCCGAAGCCCGTGCGCATCGATTTCGATAAGATCCAGCAGCGCATTCTCGCGCTTCCGCTTCCCGCGCGCGCCTATTCGATGCTCGCCGCGGGGCGCCCCGGAATTATCTACGTCATCGAGCCTGCCGTGGGAGGCGGTGGAGGCCGTGGTGGAGCGGGTGGCGGCGGAACACTCTCCAAGTTCGATCTCAAAACGCGCAAAACCGAAAAGCTCGCCGACACGGTCGCGTCCTTCGATCTTTCGGCGAATGGCGAAAAAATGCTGCTCCGCATGGGCGGCGCGGGCGCTGGCGGTCGAGGTGGCCGTGGAGGAGGAGCCGCTGCCGCGCCGCAATACGTCATCGTCTCCGCGACCGCGCCCGTCAAGCCCGGTGAAGGCGCTCTGCGTCTCACCGACATTGAGGTGAACGTCGATCCCGTCGCCGAATGGAAGCAGATGTATCACGAGGTCTGGCGCATCGAGCGCAGCTATTTCTACGACCCCAGTCTGCACGGCGTCAACGTGGCCGATGGCGAGAAAGAATATGAAAAATATCTCGATACGCTCGGATCGAGAAACGACTTAAATTACATTCTCCACGCCATGCTCAGCGAGTTTACGGTCGGGCATCTGCGCGGTGGCGGCGGAACGATGCCTGAAGTGAAAACCGTTCCCGGAGGCCTACTGGGCGCCGATTATGAGATCTCCAACGGCCGCTATCGCTTCAAGAAAATCTATACGGGAGAGAGTTGGAATCCGCAATTGCGCGCACCGCTCGCGCAGCCCGGTCTGAATATTTCCGTCGGCGATTATGTTCTCGCTGTGAACGGTGTCGAGCTCACTGGCAAGGATGATGTATCGCGCCTGCTAGAAGGAACGTCGGAGAAGAGCGTCGTGTTGAAAATCGGCTCCGATCCCGGCGGCGCCAACGCGCGCGAAGTCACCGTAGTGCCCATCGCAAACGAAGCGCAGTTGCGCCACGCCGCGTGGATCGAAGACAACCGCCGCAAGGTCGACGAATTGAGCGGAGGCAAAATCGCCTACGTCTACATGCCGGACACGGGGCAAGGCGGATTGACGAGCTTCACTCGTTATTATTTCGCGCAGACGGAAAAGCACGGCGCGATTATCGATGAGCGCTATAACGGCGGAGGGCAAGTCGCCGATTACGTAATCGAGGTGCTGAACCGCAAACTGCTCGCCTACTGGAGCCCTCGTTACGGCGCGATTTACCGCACGCCCGCCGCGTCGATCATGGGTCCGAAGGTGATGATCACCAATGAATTCGCGGGCTCCGGTGGAGATGCCATGCCGTGGATGTTCAAATACACGCACACGGGAACGGTGATCGGCAAGCGCACCTGGGGAGGACTGGTGGGCGTTTCGCAGTATCCCGTATTGATGGATGGAGGCAATGTAACGTCGCCCAATTTCGGATTCTTCAATCCCGAAGGCCAGTGGGACGTCGAGAATCACGGCGTGGCGCCGGATATAGAAGTCGAGCTCGACCCGAAAGCCGTGCACGATGGTCACGACCCGCAACTGGAGCGAGCCGTCGCCGTAGCGCTAGAGCAATTGAAGAAGAATCCGCCGCCAGAGCCGAAGCGTCCACCGTATCCGAACTATCAGCGTCCGAATGGTCCAGCGAGTGGAGCAGCAGGTAGCATGCCGGAGCGGCTATAGTCGGCTGGGGTGTAGGCTGGCAGCCTGCGGCGGGCTGGTAACCCGCCTGGAGCGCCGGCAGGCAACCGGCGCGCAGCTTGACAAGCTGCCCCACAAAGCAGTGACGCGCGACAAATCGGACGCATTTGTGGGGCGGCCAATATTGGCGGCAGCCGCCTTTCAAGGCGGCTCTTGCGTGGTGCCGCCATCGTGGCTGAATTCGCCTTCGACCAGGCCTTTGTGCATCAATTAATAGGCATATCCGCATTATGCATACGATCGCGGAGCGCCGACTCCCTATCGGCCGAATCGACTGGCACGCTATCATGTGACCGGTAGGAGAGTACGGCCCTTTGTTAAGCAAAGAACAGCTTCTCGCCGAAATAGAAGACATCATCAAAACTATGCCCCCTCGGGCAACGATCCGCCACGAAACCCAAGAGAACCTCGCTTGGCTCGGGCGGGTGTCCGCCGCGATCGAGAAGTGGAACTCAGCGAAGACCGCCTTGGTGAAGGAGCACCTCGACCTGTTTCATAGCAACGGTCATGTGCGCGAAACCGGTTATGGGTTCACTAAGTTGCTGACACTCCTGCATCAGGCCCAAAACGACCTTCGACTGGAGACCGTGGGTCCGGTCAATGTGGCCGTCCCGCACAAAATGGTCTTCGAATACTTTGACGAGATTCGCAAGATCATCGAACTCGCGAGGCAAGACCTGCTATTTGTCGATCCTTATTTGGATGCGGAGTTCGTAGCTCGCTATTTGCCGAATGTCGCCGCTGGCGTAACGATTCGTTTACTTGCCCGCGAAAAGCTGGCGACGTTGCTCCCCGCCGTCGATGCCTTCTCTCAGCAGACTGGAGCGACAGTAGAAATTCGGTCAGCGCCAAATTTTCACGATCGGTATATCTTCGTGGATAGGGTGTCGTGCTATCAATCGGGCGCATCGTTCAAGGATGGTGCGAAAGCGGCACCAACGACACTTACCCAGATCACAGATGCCTTTGCGCCGATATTAAAAACTTACGAGGATATATGGAGCCAGGCTCAGGTCAAGCGCTAGCCGGACCGGCTGTTTATGACGCGGTGAAGAAGGCTACAGTCGCCATCGTCGCGGAGATCCCCGGAAACACTCCCAATCGACCGTTCACCATTATTGGGTCCGGGGTCTGCGTCCGCTCGGAAGGAGTTGTTGTCACATGCGAGCATGTGTTTGCGGCGTTCTTGAACAGCGAGAGCTATCAACGCCTCATGCAGACAATTGGCCGAAACGACGGCCCGTCGATGCCCGTGAAAAGCGTCGTGCCGTACGCGATGTTCTATTCCGGCGTACATGGGACACAAATTCGTATGGATGCCGTGTCCGTCGCCACCGGCGTGGCCATGAAGGACTTTGATTTAGCCGCCTTGAAGCTACACAAGCACCCGGCATTCCCTCACGGGTACCCAACCCTGCCAATAGCAGATTATGGTGAGTTGCACGAGATGATGGACGTCGCCACCTGCGGCTACCCGTTAGGCGAAGCGTTACATGATCAACTCGGCACCGTCACGAGTTCCTTCACGAAGGGGATGATCAGCTCGATTATCCCCGCTCCTGGCATTGCGCGCGAAAACTTGCGAGGCTTTCAACTCGACTTAACAGCTACAAACGGCAACAGCGGCGGACCGGTGTTTTCTCTTGCGACCGGCCGAGTGTTTGGAATCCTGCAAGGTGGCGTAGTGCATCCGCAAACTCACCATCCTGTGCAGGGGCTCACAAAAGCCGAGCCGATCTACCCGCTTTTCGATACGGACCTAGGTCTCTGACCGCGTGA
>PNAJ01000060.1 GCA_003170295.1 Bryobacterales bacterium
ACGGCGGCGGCCTTCACGGCGACACCACAGACCTGGACCATCACGGGTGGAGTGGGAACGTCGGGTAGCGGGGCGACGATCGCGCTGACGGGAACATCGACGGGGACGACGACGGCCAATGCTTCGGGCGCGTACAGCTTTTCGGGGCTGGCGAATGGGTCGTACACCGTGACGCCGAGCTTGACCGGCTATACCTTCAGCCCGGTGAGTGCGGCGGTGACGGTCAGCGGCGCGAATGTCGCGGCGGCGGCCTTTACGGCGACGCCACAGACCCGGAGCATCACGGGTGGAGTGGGAACGTCGGGTAGCGGGGCGACGATCGCGCTGACGGGAACATCGACGGGGACGACGACGGCCAATGCTTCGGGCGCGTACAGCTTTTCGGGGCTGGCGAATGGGTCGTACACCGTGACGCCGAGCTTGACCGGCTATACCTTCAGCCCGGTGAGTGCGGCGGTGACGGTCAGCGGCGCGAATGTGACGGCGGCGGCCTTCACGGCGACGCCACAGACCTGGAGCATCACGGGTGGAGTGGGAACGTCGGGTAGCGGGGCGACGATCGCGCTGACGGGAACATCGACGGCGACGACGACGGCCAATGCTTCGGGCGCGTACAGCTTTTCGGGGCTGGCCAATGGGTCGTACACGGTGACGCCGAGCTTGACCGGCTATACCTTCAGTCCCGCGAGTGCGGCGGTGACGGTCAGCGGCGTGAATGTGACGGTGGCGGCTTTTACGCCGACCGCCATACCGGCGTCTATTACAATCGATGCCACGGTATCGAAGGATCAGTCCATGGCGAGTCATGCTATTGCCGTTTCGGGATTCTCGACGCTCTCGAGCAACGAGCTGCTGCTGGCATTTTTCGCTACCGGCCCTATTACCACTGGTAACAGAACGCACTCCACGCATGTGATGATCACAGGGGTTTCAGGCGGAGGTCTGACATGGGTACTTGTCAAGAGAACTTCAGCCCAGAGGGGCACAGCCGAAATCTGGCGTGCCTTAGCTGCGATGCCTATTACAGGGGCCTCCATCAGCGCAACGCTATCGGACGCTGCCCCCGCATCCATGAGCGTGATAAGCTTCGCCGGCGTGAATGCCACTGGCACCAACGGATCGGGAGCGATCGGCGCTACCGCAAGCGGCGAGGCATCGTCAGGTGCTCCGAAAGCCACGTTACTCACGACCCACAACAATTCCCTGGTAATGGGTGTTGGAACGGACCCGAAGAGCGCGATCGCGCGGACGGTGGGATCGGGGCAGACCATGGTGCATCAGTACTTATCTTCCTCTACCGATACTTTTTGGGTTCAAAGGATGAACAGCGCGACGGCTGTGAGCGGCAGCAGTGTCACGATCAACGATTCGGCTCCAAACAACGATCCTTACAACCTCAGTATCGTTGAGATTCTGGCGGCGCCGTCGGCCGGCAGCCAGATTACCGGTCTGGTGACGCCAGCAGCGGTCACCGCGGCTAACCCGACGAATCAGCGCAGCATTGCTGCACCCGGAGCATCGCTTGTACTCGCGACGATCACCACCGGCCAAGCGGGCGAGGCGTGCAGTCCGGGCGGTCTGGCAAGTCTGTTAGGCGCCGGGTTGACTGGGGCACAAACCGAAAGGTCAACTTCACAGCTGCTGCCGACGCAATTGGCTGGCGTACAAGTCATGGTGAACGGCGTTCCCGCACCATTGCTACTCGCTTCCAGCTCGCAAATCAACTTCCAGTGCCCTGTACTTCCGCAGGGAACGGCGATGGAAATTCAAGTGGAACCTACGAGTGGCGGTTTGAGGTCCCTGCTTCAAACAGTGATGCAGGCGGCGGTGCCCTTGCTGTTCCAATTGGACGCAAGCGGCCGGGGCTTAGTGACGATTGCCGGAACAAACGAGATCGCGATGGCGAAGATCGACGGAATTCCGAGCCGGCCTGCCACGCGCGGCGAGTATCTGACAATTCATGCAAGCGGCCTTGGCGAGGTGGTGGATGGCGTTGCCGCGGGGACGGCGGCACCCTCAAACCGCCCGGTCTCAACGAAGGCCAAGATCAAGCTGGTGCTCGGCGATATCGAGATCGATCCGGAGTTTGCCGGATTGGCACCGGGAACCGTCGGGGTCTACCAAGTCAATGCTCAGGTGCCCGGCACGGCACCGGGGGGGGCAGCCGTTCCGTTGTATCTCAAGATGACTTTGCCGGATGGGACCATTGTCCGGAGCAACACTGTGACGATGGCTATCGAGGATGCGACCAAGTAGTGACCTAGGACCAAATTCATTCCCGGGTGGAAGTCACTTGCCGGGAAGTACCTGAGGGACATCCATGGTAGACATCTGTCAAACCTATAGGTTCAAGGGCGCCGGATTGGCGGACTTAGGAAATCTTCAGGTGTTTTTTCCCGGTATTTTCGCGCCGACGTCGCGAGCTTCGTTTAACGCGATCGCGATCGCCTGCTTACGGCTTCTAACCTTCGCGCCACTTCCCGATTTCAGTTGTCCTTCCTTGTACTCCTTCATGACCTTGTGAATTTTTCGCTTGCCCGTGGAATTGGAGGTTTTTGTAGTAGCCATAGGTTCCTCTCTCGATCAGTTAGAGTTGCTCCCTGCACTCGTCGTTACTTGGATTTCTGCCTCGGGCGGAGTACTCCCGAGTCGACGGTCGCGCCGGTCCGCGAAATGATCTGGAAATTGAATTCGTCTCCCGCAATTTCGATTAATCCAAATGTTCTATCGGTATCGAAGCCTTTCTCGGTGTCCGGCGACGGATTCAGGTTGTGCGGCCGCAACTCGCCGGAGTTGCCCAGAATGAAATAGTTGATCCCCTGCTGCGGTTTCACTCGTTCGTAGACATGCTCATGTCCGTTGAGAACCACGTCTACTCCGGATTTGACGAGCAGCGGTTCCAGCCGCGCGCGGAGATCGAGGTCGGAGCCGTGGAACTTTCCGTGCGAATACAAAGGGTGATGGAAGAAGCAGATCTTCCAAACCGCTCCAGACCCGGATAATTGACGTTCGAGCCAATCCAGTTGTGGAGGATCCATATAGTTGCTGTCCAGCGCGAAAAACTCCACATTGCCGATCTTGAGGGTGTAATAATGCTGACCGTTCATGTTGAACGGTTTGTAGAGCAGCTCTTCAGTGTGATCGTGGTTGCCCAGGCAGGCGTAAAACTTGACCCCGGCGGATCGCAGCGTCTGATAGGGATCTTCAAATTTCCTCTTGAAGTCTCGTGGCGTCTTGGAACCGTAGATGTTATCGCCCATCATCAGAACAAAGTCGAACGGGAAGTCCTTACGAAAAGTCACCATCTGCTGCGCCACCTCGAACTGCGGGGGCTCGCCTGTTCCGCTGTCGCCGATAATGGCGAAACGCACGGAGTTCGGTTTCAGCGGCAGCTTTAACGCGGGCCCAATGGTCTGCTGGGGGGCTCCGAGCGCTTTGGCGGCAGCCGCAATGCCACGGAGAAGCAGAAGGATGAAAACGGACCGTTTCATGAGATCAGGGAACAGCGTTCGGGATCAGATCGACTACGATGTTCGCGGTGGCATCGCGCAGCACAAGTGCGTGGCTCGCGATGCGATACTCCAATCCCGGAGGCAGGGCCGGCAGATTCATCAGGATGGTCGGCGGCGTGGATTGCAGCGGGATATCCGATGGATAGGCATCGTTCACGTGGAGCGTGAGCCGGACCGGCTCGGAGCGCTCCAGGCTCTTCTTGATGTGCGCGTCGTTTTGTCCTTCTCTGGCGAGTCCGAGAAGCCGGCGGAACTCCTTGGATATCTCAGGAGTAAAGATGGCGCCTTGGCCGGCATGACGGCGAGCTTCGCGGATTCTATGAGCGAGCTTTCCCTGATGATCGAGGATGATCTGCGGATCGGGCGTCGGCTTCGGCGCGGGAAGCCCCTTCGCGAGACTCTTCTGGAGGTTCATGTAGTCGTTTACGCGTTTTGCGAAGTCCTGCACGATCAGCGAATCGGGATTGACGCGATCCTGTGCGAAAAGGGTCCATCCAACCAAAATTACCGCTAGTGTTTTCACTAGTTTATAGAGTCTCTGGAGCGTCATTGCGTAACAAAAAGATTTAACCAGACTCTCTATATTGTGCAGCCTCAGCAAGATCGCCTGACCCCCTTAAAGCTTCTAAAGCCTTATTCGGGAATTCTGCTGATTGCCCTGACTGCTGCCGTAGGCGAGGCAATCGCCGATTTACTGGGTCCGCTGCCTTTGAAGCTGGTTTTCGACGACATTTTGAAGCCGAGGGATTCGACCGACTGGCTGAATCGCGTGATCCATTCGATGGTGGGCGTCGATAAGTTAGCGATCCTCAAAGTCGCCGCCGTCTCTGCCCTGATCATCGCTATTTTTGGGGCAATTTGTTCCTATGCGGAGAAATCGTCCACCACCACGGTGGGCCAATGGGTGATGCACGATCTTCGGCGCACGCTGTATGCGCACATCCAGCGCCTGTCTTTATCTTTTCACGATGAGAGTCAAACCGGCGATCTGATCAGCCGCGTAACCAGCGATATCGACGCCGTGCAAAGCTTCGTGACCTCCGGCCTGCTCAGCGTTCTGATCAATTGCCTGACCCTGTTCGGCATGGTGACTGTGATGTTTTGCATCAACTGGCGATTCACGCTGATTGCCCTATCGGTCGCTCCTGTTCTGTTTCTCGTTGTTTTCCACTATACGCGGCTGATCCGGAAATCGTCGCGGGAGGTGCGGAAAAAGGAAGGGCAGATCGCGTCGATCATACAGGAGGTCTTCACGTCGATTCGCGTGGTGAAGGCTTTCGCCCGCGAAGACTACGAAGAGAAGCGTCTCGAGGAGGAGAGCCTCGAAAGCGTTGAAATCGCCTTACGCGCCAGGAGTCTTAAAGCCAAGCTCGCGCCGTTTGTGGAGATTATCGTGGCGGTCGGTACCAGCCTGGTGCTGTGGTTCGGCGCCCGCCTGGTGCTGGAAGGATCGCTTTTGCCGGGGTCTCTGATCCTGTTCATCTGGTACCTGGGAAAGATGTACAAGCCGATGCAGGAACTTTCTAAGATGACGGACTCGTACGCGAAGGCTGCCGTGGGGTACGAACGAATCCAGGAGGTGTTGCAATCGGAGCGCGAAGTGAAGGATCTGCCGGGATCGCGGCCGGCCGGAAGGCTTCGAGGAGAGCTCGAATTCGATCACGTCAGTTTCAGCTATGAGCCGGATCAACCCATTCTGACGGACATGAGTTTCAAGGTGGAAGCGGGAACGGTGGCCGCCTTCGTCGGGCCCACCGGGGCGGGGAAAAGCACGATCATCAGCCTGATTCCGCGTTTTTACGATCCCGATTCGGGGGTCGTGAAGATCGACGGACAAGATGTGCGGTACCTTCGCCAAAAATCCGTCCGCGACCAGGTCAGCTTCGTGTTGCAGGAAACGGTTCTGTTCCACACGACGATCTGGCGCAACATCGCCTATGGAAAGCCGGATGCGAGCCGAGCGGAAATCCTGCACGCCGCGGAGATCGCGAATGCTCACGAGTTCATCGAGAAGATGCCGCAAGCATACGATACCGTGATCGGCGAACGAGGCGTGACTCTTTCCGGCGGTCAGCGCCAGCGCATCGCCATCGCGCGAGCCGTCATTCGGAACACGCCGATTCTAATCCTCGACGAGCCGAGTTCCGGGCTCGATGCCGCTTCCGAGCAGCTGGTATTCGAGGCACTGGACCGCCTGATGGTAGGCAAGACCTCCCTTGTAATTGCGCATCGTCTCTCGACGATTGAACGTGCGGACAAGATCTACGTAGTGAAAGACGGAAGCATCGCCGAAAGCGGCAAACACGAAGACTTATTGAAAAGCGGCGGACTCTACGCCCAACTGTATCAAATTCAGTTTCAAGCTCCCACTGACGAAATAGTGTCAGAGAGCCGTTAACTCCGCGATCCGGCGCTCGACAACCTGGGCGAACCCTTCGGTCACTTGCGGGGAATAACCAGCAGCCCGGAAGGCGTCGCGAATCTGCGCGGGCGACAGACGCGCCAGCATCTGCCCCATCCAGCGCGCGTCACTTCGGGGAACCCGCTTCCCGATCCAGCGCATGTTCATACGCGGGAAGAACTCGCTCGGGTTGAAAAAGACAAAAACAGCCGGCCGCGAAGGTGTGGCGAAATCGACATAATCGCTGGTTTTTTTTGCGATGAAATGCGAGTGCGAATAGTTCTTGAGGTTCCCTTTCGACAGTTCGTGGTTAGGATTGTACCCCGTCGTCCCGAAGCTGGCCCCCAGATCTTTCACCATGTAAATCCGATCCTTACTCTTTTCGACTTCGACAACGGCGTTATTATTGTCTTTCAAATCCCAGTTGTTTATCACCGCCATCATCACTCGTAACCCATTCCATTCACGGGTTCGTGCGAACGGATCGTCGCGCCAGCGCCACTCTCCAAGCTTTTCATCGCCTTTGAGATGCCGTTTCAGCCGCACGTTCCGCATCTCGCCGTCCGGACCGACCTGCTTCTGGCCCCGATGGAGGTGCGCCGGCAGATCCGCGACATGCACATCCGGGAGAAAGTAATCCTCGTTGGCGAAATATCCCACTGCCCATACCAATCGCGTTGCCGCGGTCTCCGGCTGGGCCTCAGCGCCGATCTTGATCTTCCACTTCACCCCGTCCTCAGCCTTCACGTTGTATTTCGCATTGGTGCCGTCAAGATCCTCGTCGACAAAGGTGAACTTCGTTCCGGTCGGCTGATGGTCTTTCCCTCCGGGACCGTAAAACAAATCACGCGACTGGATGTCCACCGGATCCACCCATAAGGTTCCTGGCGCAATCTTCGCATTCGCATCGGCAAGTTTGTTCTTTTTGGACGATTCCCCCGCGCTCAGGGCGAGGGTGGTGTACGCCACCAGGACCATCATCTTACTGAAATACTTGCTCATACCCGTAACCCCTTTAGTTTGCGCAGTCGCCAACCAGTAATACTGAGAAGCACGAGGAATGCCATTCCCTTGAACCGCCGCTTGGGCCATCATCTTGCTAGAGGATATCGAGTGAAACTTTTGATACAGCCTGGAGACGGCGTGAATCCGTTGGTCGAGGCCATCAATGGCGCCAAGGAAAGCGTCGATATTGCGATTTTTCGCTTTGATCGCAAAGAGATAGAGCGCGCGATGCTCAATGCGGTTAGCCGGGGCGTCCGCGTGCGTGCCCTGATTGCTTTCACCAATCGCGGAGGCGAAAAACGCCTGCGTGACCTTGAGGCACGCCTTCTCAAGGCGGATGTCACGGTGGCGCGCACGGCGAACGACTTGGTGCGCTACCATGCCAAATACATCATTATCGACCGGCGGGAATTGTATCTGCTGGCATTCAATTTCACGTATCTCGATATCGAACAGAGCCGCAGCTTCGGCATCGTTACGAAAAACAAGAAGGCCGTGGAGGAAGCCTCCAGGCTGTTCGAGATGGACGTGAAACGGCAGCCCTATACCGCCGGTCTGGACTGGCTGATCGTCAGCCCGGCCAATGCGCGGGAGGCCCTTGCAAGCTTCATAAAAGACGCCAAAAAGCAGCTATATATCTACGATCCGTGCATCAGCGATCCGGCGATGATCCGCGCGCTCGAGGAACGCAGAAAGAGCGGGATTGAGGTGAAGGTCCTGGGGAGATTGACCCGGACCTCCACAACGGTCGAGGTGATAAAGCTCCACAACATGCGGCTCCATACCCGGATGATTCTCCGCGACCGCACCCACGCGTTCGTCGGCAGCCAGAGTCTTAGAGCCATGGAACTGGATCGGCGCCGCGAAGTCGGGATCGTCTTTGAGGACGCGGCGGTCACCGAGAGCATTGCGAAGACTTTCCTGGACGACTGGAAGCGAGCTTTGGAGGGAAAAATGGAGAAGGATCAGACCGAAACCCCGACCACCACGATGGCGAAAAAGGTAGCGAAGGCCGTGGCGAAGGATCTACCGCCGATGATGCCCCTGGTCGAAACCGTGATCGAGGAAATGGGCGCCGAGGCTGTAGAGTTCGACCTTGACGCGGAAGAGCTTCAGGACTCCGTGAAAGATGCGGTGAAACATGCCGTGAAAGCAGCCGTCAAGGAAGCGATCACGCCCGAAGCGGTGACCGCAGAGAAATAAGGTCCCCACCACGTTCTGCGCTTTTGATGCAAGAATGGTCAGTCGAAATCAGACCTCAGGCTCGTAAGTAGCTGTCATGAATAGCCTTTGGCTTTGGCATCAAATGCGCTGACACATCCACCGATGGCAACTCCCGTTAGCGCGGCGACAACACCAGTCCAGCCTTCGCCGGATCCCCTGACTCTGGCAATCGAATGGTTCGGCGAGCTTGGAGTGTTTTGCTCTCGCGTAGCAAAATCCCTGTTCACGCTTCCGTTTGAATGGTCGGAGTTCATCCACCAGCTGGACGCGGCAGGATCTAAATCGCTTCCCCTGGTCGCGCTGGCGGGAGCCGCGACTGGTGTCGTTCTCTCGTTACAATCGCGCGCGAGCCTGACGCGATTCGGCGCAAAATCGATGTTGCCGGCCATGATCGTATTTTCGATCATCAAGGAGATGGGGCCAATCATCACCGGATTGGTCGCCAGCGGCCGTATCGGCGCAGGCATCGGCGCGGAACTCGGATCGATGAGAGTGACGGAGCAGATCGATGCCATGGAAGCATCCGCGGTGAATCCCTACAGATTTCTGGCCGCGACCCGCATTCTCGCCTGCATCGTCGTTCTCCCTTTGCTCACGCTGGCTGCCGACGCGGCCGGAATCCTGATGGGCTGGGTCTCGAACACCCTCACGGAGCCCATCTCGCTCCAGCTTTTTATCAATAGAGGACTCAGCGGCGTCTCGTTTAGCGATTTTCTTCCTCCGACCATAAAAACCGCTGTTTACGGCCTGATTATCGGCACCATCTCCTGTTTTCAGGGAATGCGCACGCGCGGAGGAACCGAAGGCGTTGGCCGATCGGCTACCAGTTCCGTGGTTCTCTCATCGCTCTTTATCATCGTGGCGGACGTCGTCCTGGTGCGCTTTATCCTGGTCTTTTTTCCAGCCTGAGGAACTATGGAACCCGCTCCCATCGTCGTCAAAGAATTACGTAAATCGTTTGGTGAGCAGCAGGTGTTGAAAGGCATCGATCTCACCGTCAACAAGGGTGAAATCCTCGCCGTTCTCGGCACGAGCGGAACGGGAAAAAGCGTCCTGTTGAAACTGCTGATCGGTCTTCAACAACCCGATGCCGGCTCGATCCGCATTCGCGGGGAGGATATCGCCGGCCTTCAAATGGACCAGTTGAACGAGATGCGGAAGAAGGTGGGATTCCTGTTTCAGGAAGGCGCCCTCTATGATTCGTTGACCATCGCCGAGAACGTCGCGTTCCCTTTGCGGCGCCACACCAAGCTGTCCGATTCCGACAGATCCGAGAAAGTGCACGCCCTCCTTGCCAGCGTCGGATTGGATAAGGATTTTGAAAAAATGCCCTCCGACATTTCGGGCGGTATGCGCAAACGAGTGGGATTGGCGCGCGCCTTGGCGCTCGATCCGGAAATCGTGCTCTTCGACGAGCCGACGGCCGGGCTCGATCCCATCACCGCCGCCGAAATCGGCAAGCTGATTCAGAAACTGCGCCAGGAGCGGAATGTCACGTCCATTGTCGTTACCCACGATATGCACGCGGCTCATCATTTCTCAGACCGCATCTTGATGTTGAAAGAAGGCAATATTTTGATCTCCGGAACCTTCGAAGATCTCGAAAAAAGCAAGGATCCGTTCGTCGCGCAATTCCTGAGCGACGCCGCTTGAGGAAACTATGTCACAGAATTTGAGGCTTGGAACATTTATCGTTATCACGCTGGCGATCCTCGGAACCGCCGTCTTTCTGATCGGCAGCAGAGAGTCGCTGTTCCACGCCAAGTATCAGGTAAGAGCCGATTTTCAGAGTGTGGCGGGATTGGAGGAGGGTGCCGATGTTCGCGTCGGCGGCCTCCGCAAAGGCTCTGTGAAGAGGATACAATTGCCGAACCGGCCCGATGGAAATGTCGTCGTTCTGATGGATCTGGCCAAAGAAACGCAGAGCATCGTGAAGATGGATTCCGTGGCCGCGATTAAATCGGAAGGTATGCTCGGCGACAAGTACATCGAGATTTCTTTCGGAACGTTGGACGCGGCGATGCTCCGCGGAGGCGAGACCATCGGGTCCCAGCCGCCTATCGACATTTCCGATCTCTTCGCAAAAACGAATAAAATCCTGGACACCACGCAGACCTCGCTCGAGAATGTCCAAAGTGCGACGTCCAACATCAGCGATATTTCGACGAAGATCAATCATGGCCAGGGTACCGTGGGCGCCCTGATCAATGACAAGACCATCTACAATCAGGCCGCGGCTAGCATGACGTCCATGCAAGAGGACATGGAGGCGCTCAAGCAGAACTTTCTACTGCGCGGCTTTTTCAATAAACGTGGATACGTGGATTCGGACGAACTCAAGAAACACGAAATCGCCAAGTTGCCGGAGAGACCGTCGCAAAAGACGTTTACCTACGACCCGAAACAGATCTTCGACAAACCGGGCGCCGCCAAGCTGAAGAACCAGAAGGTGCTGAACGAGGCCGGGCAATATCTTCAAGGCATAAAATACGGCCAGGTTGTGATTACAGCCGCCGCCGGCATGAAGGGCGACTCGGATAAGGACCACGTCACCACGCAGGCGCAGGCGATGGTAGTTCGCAATTACCTGGTCCAGAATTTTCGGTTGGATGACACGCGCATCAAGACCATGGGCCGCGGAAAAACGGACGACGCCGGAGATAACGGCAAAATCGAAATCATAGTTTATCCGGCGGATCCAAACGTGACTTCAGCTCAAAAGTGACGCGCCGCTCCCGAAGAGTGCGAAGGGGCCGTGATCGCAGAGATTAAGAACCGCAAAACCAGAGTACAAGTCTCGACGCTGCTCATCTTGCCGCTGGTGAAAAGCCATGGTTGGACGCGATCCTCGCGACGCGGCTGGCGGACTCGAAGACCGTGGAGGGGCAACGGACGGCGGCCTTAATCGAGCGCTACGCCTTCTAGTGGACTGTAACAGCCAGTT
>PNAJ01000013.1 GCA_003170295.1 Bryobacterales bacterium
GCTTTAGCGGCTTAGTTCAATGGCAAACATCTGGCGCTTGTCCGGTTTGAATAGCGGCAGCGGCCGTCCTTGTGACTTGGCGCAGCGCGGTTTGAAATAGCGCAAGTACGCGTGATCCCTCATTCACGAATTGCTACCCGATACGGTAAACTCTTAGACTCAATGGAAAAACTGGGGCACTACGAGATCCTGGGTGAACTGGGTCGTGGAGGGTGCGGTGTCGTTTACCGCGCGCTCGATCCCGCCATTGGCAGAACCGTCGCCATTAAAACCATCCTCTCCGGCGGATCTGGCGACTCCTCCAGGGAACGATTCCGGCGGGAGGCGCGCGCGGCCGGTGGTCTGTCCCATCCCAATATCGTGACGATCCACGAGTTTAACGACTCCGGCGACGTGATGTTCATCGCGATGGAGTACATCGACGGCAAGACGTTGGCGGAGCGGATGAGCCAGCCGAAGTTGCCGATCCCGTTTGTCCTGTCGACGGTACGGTCTGCGGCCGACGCCCTGGACTTCGCGCATGCAAGTAACATCGTGCACCGCGACGTGAAGCCTGCCAATTTTCTGATCACGAAGCAGGGACATCTGAAAATTACCGACTTCGGCATCGCGAAAGTGCTGGACAGCGATGTCAGTCTCACAAATACCGGGATGGTGATCGGAACGGTGCAGTACATGTCGCCCGAACAGATCGCCGCGCAGGAAGTCACCGGGCGCTCAGACCAGTTTTCGCTCGCGGTCATCGCCTACGAAATGCTCACCGGTCAACGGCCGTTTCAGGGAAATTCGTGGGCCAGCGTGATTCACAGCATCATGGCCAACGAACCGCCTCCGCTCAACCAGCATCGTGAGGATCTGGGCGACGATGTCACCGCGGTATTGCGAAAAGCGCTGGCGAAGGATCCCGCTGCGCGTTACGAGACGTGCGGGCAGTTTGCCGACGCGCTGGAACGCTCGATTGTGGGTGCTACGGTTGAACAAAGATTGTTCTGGGAGAAGGCGTCCGTGACGCAGCCTTTTCCGGCCACTGATTCGAATGTGACCGAACTCATGACGGCGGCGACCTCGGCGGTGACCACGACCAAAGAGAAGACCGCGGTGCCTTTGCCGGCGCCCGGGCGGCCCGTCGCGTCTTCTGTCGCACATCTGGATGGACAGAAGGTCGGACAGCCGGTCGCGCCGCACCGTCCGTGGGTGATGCCCCTCGTGGCTGGAGCCGTCGTCGCCATCGGACTCGGCAGCTGGATGGTAGCGCTGTATCTGCGCCATTCCCAAGATGCCTCGCAACTTGTGGCGGGGTCTCCGTCGAGCGCGCAGCCGGTCGCCGGAGTTTCGCCTGTTTCGGGAACGCCGGTGCAGGTCGCGCCGCAATTCCAAACCCCGCAAAACGGGTTGGCGGATTCTCCGGCGCCAAAAAATTCCTCGGATTCAGCGCGCGGCGCCAAAGTGGGGCGCTCGTCTCCGAGTACGCTATCTCCCGTCAGGCAAGATCGGACTTCGGCGCCGGCGGTCGCAGCCGCGACTCCCACGGGCGGGCCTGCGGTAATCGCACCGCCGCCGCAGCAGCCCACGGAGGTAGCGAACTCGGTGGCGCCGGCAACGCCTTCGGCGGCGCCATCCCAATCCGCTCCAGCGACAAGGCCTGTGGAAACACCGCCGGCTCCCGTGGCGACTCCGGCTCCAGCCGCGCCGTTGGCAACACCTAACACCGCGGCTCCCGCCGCGCGCGGCCCCGATCCGGCCCAGGCGGCTGCGCAACGGCATGCCGCGGAACTCCAAGCTGCGAACAGGGCGATTGCGGACACCATAGCTCGCTACCGCCAGGCGTTCGAGGCCCGCGATCTTGATGGACTAAAGGCCGTGTGGCCAAGCCTGGGCCGCAACGAGCAGAGTTCGTTCCAGAGCTTTTTCCGCATGGTCCGGTCGGTCAAGCTCGAGGTGACCCCGGCCGGCGAACCTGAGATTACCGCTTCCGGAGCCGTCGCCCAATATCGACGCGTCATCAGCGCCATTGACGAACGCCGCGCTCTTCCCACCCAGGCTCAGACGATCAAGGTCACATTCCGTAAGTCCGGCGACCGGATGTTAATCGACGCGATCGAAGCCATTGGCCGTTAGATTCCCTAAGGAGATCCGCTACATGAACGACGTGATGCGCAGCTTGGCTGCCAGAGTGCCTGATCCCAGAAGCGCAAGGTCCGCCGGCATATTGCTTCTGGCGTTGTTTGCAAGTTCCGTGTGTAACTCGCAATCCGCGCCGACGGTACTCAGCCCCGGGACGGTGGTCATCGGACAGTGCGCCGGACACACCAACGAGCCGGGCTGCGTGCTGCCGAATCTGTTCGGGCCGCAAGGAATCACCCTATTCCCAAGCCCCTCGTTTCCGCATTATGCGCACTTCATCGGATCCGCGGGAACGATCATGAATCAGACGTTGAGCAGCGCGATCGGCACTCAGCTCGCGGTTTTGCCTTTCATCTCTCCGGCGTCCGGATTTACTTACCAGTTCGATACCAACCTGGGCGTCTTCGCGCGCACCACGAACAGCTTTGGTCCCATTTATTCGGAGCGCGCCGAAACGATCGGCAGGGGCAGGGTATCCTTTGGCGTCAGCTACCAGCGGTTCCGGTTCGGAAAGTTGGACGGCCTGAATCTGCATGACATCCCGGCCGCCTTTACCCACGTGCCGGTCATCGCCGCTCCCGGCGCCACGCCGCTACCTTTTCAGTACGATGTCATCAAAACAGCCAATAACATCGACTTGAATTTGGACCAGGCGGTGGTTTTCGCCAGCGTCGGGATCACGGATCGCCTGGAGGTTTCTGTCGCCGTGCCGCTGGCTTCGGTGCGGATGGGCGCCAGTTCCAGTGCGGACATCGTCCGGGTATCAGGCCCGTCGTTCACGAGTGGGGGAACGGTCTTTCCGAATCCTCACTCCTTTACGGCAGACCCGAATTCCTTGCACAACGCATACTCCAGTACCGGAACCGCTTCCGGCTTAGGGGATGTCACGCTTCGCATCAAGGACAACGTCATCCAGAGGGAGGGTTACCGCATCGCCCTCGGTTTGGATATTCGTACGCCGACAGGGGCCGCGAGAAAATACCTTGGTACGGGCGCGGTGGGCTTGAAGCCTTTCGTTGTCGTATCGGCGGGCAAGCGATTGTCGCCTCACGCGAATTTCGGCTTCCAATGGAATGGTCAATCAGTCCTGGCGGGAGACGTGACCGGAACAACGGCTGACGAGAATAGCGCCGGTCAGGCCACGATTCAGAACGGACCTGCCGTTTCCCACAATCTCCCTCGTGAAGTCCTCTATTCGTTTGGCGCAGACTATGGGGCGACGAAGAGACTCACGCTTGCCGCCGACTACTTGGGACAGACGGTTTTCGACGCGCCGGGGATTGCCGCGGACACTTTCATCACGCAAAATATCGCAGGCGGGACCGGACCAATTCCTATTCCCACAATCAAGGCTACCGTGGGATACCTCTATCTGAACACTGCATCGCTGGGGTTCAAATATGAACTGCTCAACAACCTCCTGCTGACCGGGAACCTTCTGGTCAAGCTGGACAACAACGGATTGCGGCAAAACGTCACGCCGTTGGTGGCGCTTTCCTATGCCTTCGGCCATTAGCCGACGGTTTCCCCATCTCCGATAATGAAAAGGATTCTAT
>PNAJ01000156.1 GCA_003170295.1 Bryobacterales bacterium
GCGAACATCAGCGTCTTGCCGGGAGTGAGATGAGGCTCTATGTCCGATTTATAGAGGTCACCCTGGATGTGGTCGGGGACCAGAATCATCATCACATCGGCCGCCTTCGCGGCGTCGGCGGGCGACATGACCTTAAGGCCCGCGGCTTCCGCTTTCGCTTTACTCTCACTACTGGCGGGCAGGCCGACCACCACGTCGAGCCCGGAATCGCGCAGATTCAGAGCGTGCGCGTGACCCTGGCTGCCGTAGCCGATAATGGCGATTTTCTTGCCCTTGAGGAGCGAAAGATCGCCGTCTTTTTCGTAAAAGCGCGTGGCTTTCATTTCCATTTATTTAAGAACTCCGTCCGTAGATTCAATCTCTGCTTCTTTCGATACCGGCGGCGCGAGCTTCAGCTTTTTCGCTTCCAGGGGCACGGCGACCAGACCAGAGCGCGTTACTTCGATCTCGCCGTAACTGCGCATTACGTCCATAAATTCGTCCAATTTCTCGGAATCGCCGGTGGCTTCTAGCACGAAGCCTTCGACCGAAGAATCGACCGCGCGTGCGCCGAAAATCTCGGCTTCTTTCAGAATCGCGGTGCGATTTTGCATCGTCGAGCGCACGCGAACCAGCGCTAATTCGCGCCGAACCGCGGGCGATTCGGTCAAATCGGACGCTTGCAGCACGTTAATCAGCTTGTTTATTTGTTTGATTAACTGCATTCGCTGCTTGTCGCCCGCTTCGCCCGGCTCGATATCGACCACGATGCTCATGCGGGAAAGCTGGGGATCGACCGTACGCGCGACCGTGAGACTCTCGATGTTATAGCCGCGCGCGGTGAGCAAACCGGTGACGCGCATCAGCGCGCCGGGCTTGTTCTCCATCAGGATGGAAATTAACTGCAGCATTACGCCTCCACCGGTTGCACCGCGCCGAGCACCATTTCATTGATCGCGCCTCCGGCGGGAACCATCGGATACACGTTTTCAAACGGAGTCACCTTTACGTTCAGCAGGTACGGACCCGGCTCGCGGACCGCGTCTTCGAGCGCGCTGCGCAGCTCGCGCGGGCTTTCGACCGTGCGTCCCTTGAATCCGTACGCGCCCGCAAGCTTCTCAGGATCGGGGAATCCGTCGAGCTGCACCGACGAGAGGCGATTGTTATAGAACAGCTCCTGCCACTGCCGCACCATGCCCAGATAGCCGTTGTTCATCACGATGATTTTCACCGGCAGGGCATGATTCGCGATGGTCGCGAGCTCTGGAATCGACATCTGGAATCCGCCGTCGCCGACGATCGCGAACACCAGTTTGTCGGGCCGCGCGAACTGCGCGCCGATGGCCGAGGGCAGTCCGAAGCCCATGGAACCGAGGCCTCCCGAATTAATCCACAGCCGCGGATGATTGAAGCGGATGAACTGCGCGCCCCACATCTGATGTTGTCCCACATCGCTCGTGACGATGGCTTCGCCGCCCGACAGGCGGTCGATTTCGGCCATCAGGTGTTGCGGCTTGATCTCGTCGGTGGAGGTTTCGACAACAAAAGGATGCTCGCGCTGCCACTCTTTGATCTGTCCCCACCAGGCCGCGCGTGAGGTCGCGTTCTTGCCCTTCATCTCGCCAGCAGTCTCTTCGAGAGCGGCGGTCAACTTTTTCAGGACACGCTTCACATCGCCGACGATAGGAATCTCCGGCGTGCGGATCTTGCCGATTTCGGCCGGATCGATATCGACGTGAATCACTTTCGCATGTGGCGCGAAGGCGGCCAGACGCCCGGTGACGCGATCGTCGAAACGCACGCCGAGGGCAATGAGAACGTCGGTCTCGGTCATGCCCATGTTCGCGGCGTAACTGCCGTGCATACCGGGCATGCTGATGAAATTCGGATGCGTGCCCGGTAATCCGCCGAGCCCCATCAGAGTGCAGACGGCGGGCGCGTCGATCTTTTCTACAAACTCGCGGAGTTCTTCGCTCGCATCGGCGGCGATGATGCCTCCTCCGGCATATACGAACGGACGCTTCGCCTCCCAGATCATCTGCGCGGCTCGACGGATCTGCCCGGCGTGGCCTTCGGTATAAACTTTGTAACCTGGCAAGTGAATGGTCGAGACCGGCGCATAGTGCGCTTGCCCCTGGAACACGTCTTTCGTAATATCGACCAACACCGGCCCGGGGCGACCCGTCGACGCGATGTGAAACGCTTCGTGTATGGCTTGCGGAAGCTCCGCCAGATTCTTCACCAGAAAATTGTGCTTCGTTGCCGAGCGCGTGATACCGAACGTATCGGCTTCCTGAAACGCGTCGCTGCCGATCAGCTTGCTGGTCACCTGACCGGTCAGCGCAACGATCGGAATCGAATCCATCATCGCGTCGACCAGACCGGTAACCAGGTTGGTCGCGCCAGGTCCTGACGTCGCGCAGCACACGCCGACCTTCCCGGTTGCTCGCGCGTAGCCTTGCGCAGCGAAGGCCGCATTTTGTTCATGGCGGACCAGCACGTGCTTGATCGGCGAATCGTACATCGCGTCATATAAAGGAAGCGTGACGCCGCCGGGGTATCCGAAAATGATCTCGACCTTTTCGCGCTGCAGGCATTCGAGGACGATTTTTGCGCCGGTAGTCAGACTGGACATTTGCTCGCTCCTAATAACAAAAAAGCCACTGCTCGGGGTTCGACTTCCCCCGCCAGTGGCCAAGATTCGTTGAATTTCCGAAATCGGGCCGTTCAGGCGGGGCCGGTAATGACACCGACCCCAATAATAAGAACGTTTCCCGATACTGGTAAGAATGCGGTAGAGACCGCGATGGTGGTGCGGAGAGCCTGGTTGGGGTCCGTTGGTATCATCGTTATCTCTCGTAAATCAGAATACAGGAGAAGGAGGGCAAATGCAAGAGGTGTTTTTGATAATAAATATTTATTTATCTATGCTCTGCCTAATCCCGTTACAATTGAAGTCGGGTTCGCCATGGCTCTCGATCTTCAACAGGAACGTGAACAGGCGCACGCGCTTCTCGATCTGCTACCGCCAGCCAAACTGGGCGCAGTGCGCTCCCTGCTGGAGGTCATGGTCGATGACGAAGAACTGACCGTCGAGGATCGGGCTGCCATTCAAGCCGGCCTCGATTCGCTCGATAAAAATGGGGGCATCCCCATGGAAGAAATTCTCGCGGATTTCGGTTTGACGATGGCCGACTTCGAGAAGATGCCAGACGCTCCTGACGAACTCTCCGTCATGAAGCGCAATGGCTAAGCGATCTCCTGTGACGTTACGATGCTGGTAAGGATGAACGAATGGCAACTCGACGCAAGCGTAAGACTCCTTCCTACAACGAATCCGATAAGCTGCTTTTGTTCCTTTATCGAATGTCCGAACTTGAGAGCCGAACTTATGTCAAAGAGCTTCGACCGAGACAGGCGGATAATTTGGAGTTCGCGAACCCCAATGTGGAGTTGTTCGATGCCTTCATGCTCACGTTCAGACACTTCTACGCGTCAAACGAACCAACCTTTATAGATTCAGTCCATGCGGTGTTGGCGAGGGCAGCGAAGGAGTCTTCAAACAATGACATGATGAATGAACTTGGAGGGATTAGAGAAGCTTTCGACAAGTCGCCACGGTACAGGATAGACGTCTACGATAAAGATCCGTCGGTGATCCATACTCGGCTAACTGATGACGAATTGTTCGATCTTTACATAAACTGCCTCTACTTCCATACTGATGTGAGAGGTGGCGGGTTCCTCTTTCAGCTTCCCGAGGCAGATCGAGCGAGATGCCACAAAGTATTTCAGCTTTCACTGGTGAGGTATATTAAGCGTCTTCGTGCATACGTCCCTCCTGCCGCTTCGACTCTGAATGCTGGAATCTTTCCACTTGGCTATTTCAAGACAGGAGGCGGCGTAAAGTCCACATTCCAGTTCGTCATTCCATTGGTGAAGAGTCCCCTCTAGCCAGAGTCGCGAGCGTCTCGGATCGAAAGAAGGTTGAAAGGGACGTGACCGAAAAGGGACGGAAAATGGGGAAACCCGGGGAAACCCCTTCCTCTAATTTCTTTGAGATCACACACTCCCTCTGCATATACCGAGGAGCAAGCGAACTGTCGAGCCGGGGTTACCGCACCATCTTGCTCAGCGGGGCAACGGGCGGGCCCAGGTGTTCGGCTGGTGTCTTGACTGTCGGCATTTTCCCGCCGCAGTGATTAACGCTGATAAAATAAAGCCATGCCGATGGTGCCGAGTGGCTTTGTCAACCAAACGGAGCTTGCCAGCGAAGTGGAACGGGCTGTCCGGATGCTTGGCCCGGAAGTTGTTCGCGTCCGTCACAGCGTGGGCGCTGACACAAGCGGCGAACCATCCATTTTCTTCAGGATCGTCATCACCGATTTGGCCGCCCGGGAAGAAACCCTTGCCGACGTCACAGGGCACATCGCTACCATTCTTTTCGACGAGTTGCGGCCTTATGAAAACTGGGGTTTGACCCCGTATTTCAGCTTTCGCAGCCAATCCGAGCAGGCGATGCGCAGCGATTTGGCCTGGTCATAATAAACGTGGCCTATCATGACGATCTGCTGCAGCAGGCGCTCGACCTGGTCCACAAGAGTCCGATTCCAAACCAAGCCGACCTGAGGCGATCCGTTTCGACGGCGTACTATGCTCTGTTCCATTTGCTTGTCAGCGAGACAATCGCGAACTGGAGCCTGGAAACATCGCGAGATGCGCTCGGCAGGATGTTTGAGCACTCGGTAATGAGGAAGGTTTCAGGCCGGATTTCCGACTCACGGATATTTCCGTTCGCAGGCGAAGACCCCACTATGGTTCAAGGCCTCAAAACAGTTGCTCAGGCTTTCACTCAACTGCAGGACAAGAGACACATTGCCGATTACGATAACGCGACGTTTTGGACCCGAACCGAGGCGCTCCGAGAAGTAGCCACCGCCGCGAAGGCATTTTCTACTTGGCGTTCCATTAAGAATGAGAAAATCGCGCAGGATTACCTGGTCTCGCTCCTGATTCGACCTCGCGACTGATCTCGCCTCGCTACACCGTCTGCAATTCCGGGCGATGCGCAAGGTGAGGATGAATCCGGCTCGGCATCAGGCAGAAGTTGATATCCATAGTCTCGTCGCCCGAGTGCAGCCGAACGAGAACCCAATCTTTCACGCCTGCCGACCGGGTGTGATAGTTCCGCCCGTAGATCACCGTGGGTACCGTCAGACCCAGCGGTCCGAGCTTCTCCTCGAGGATCGTCTTGACGTTACCGATGATCATGTTCGCAACCTCGGCCACGGCGTCCAGAACGTCGTCGTTCACCGAATCGTACTCAGCCAACAGCAATGCACCGGCCAACCGTTGTGCGAATTGCGGCCTGCACGAGATGTGACCGGTTCCCGTCCAGGACCCCGCCACTCCCACCAGCGCAACCACTCCGTGATACGTCTCCGGCTCGATTTTCTGCTTTATCATCGAAGCGTCGATTGCGAGTGGCAGCATCAGCATCGTCTCGAAAACGTCGCGAGCGGCTTTTGAGATGGCCTGCTCAATATCTAACTGTGTAACGACCTCCATCTTAGATGAGCCCCTCTAGTTTCTCTTTGATCTGGTCCGCTGTGAACGGTTTCTTCACGTAGCCGGCCGCACCGAGCTCCAGCGCCTGCATCACCTTGGCCTGGCTGCCTTCGGTGGTCACCATCAGAATGGGTACATGCTTGTGCGTCGCGTCCGCCTTTACCTTGGTAAGGAATTCAATGCCGTCCATGTTGGGCATGTTTATGTCGGACAGGATCAGTCCAACCTTTTCCGTCTTCAGTTTTGCGAGCGCTTCGTTGCCGTCGCTGGCCTCATGCACCTTGCCCAGCTGCACTTCGGCTTGAATTAAAACTCGATGAAGAATCTTCCGGATTGCTGCTGAATCGTCCACTATCAATACATCAAGAGCCATTGCACGCACCTTTAGAGAGTAACTTCATGAACCTTATCGGCTCGTTCCCGGCGAAGTAAGAAGACTTCCCCTCCGCGATGCCATCAACGCCCGGCATAACTGATCCCGAAGAGCCCCAATGGCCGCAACCGCCGCCGCATCGAAGTTTTTGGGGTGATTCCGGCTAAAGTACAGGCATCCGACTACCGCTCCGGCTGCCACTAACGGATAGAGTCCGTACATCGGCGCCGCCATCACCTGACTGAACTTGGTGCCGTCATACCGCCGGTCCCGCGGACCCCTTATGAACACATCGCTCTGCTTCATCACTGCGGTTGTCACGGGACCGGATGCGCCGGTCACCAGAAAATCGAATGACTTGATCAGCTTGTCGATCGATTCGCCAAATCCCAGCTTGCCCACCAGCCGGTGACCGGATCCGTCCAGCACGGCGAACAGCACATGATCGAAAGGACCGCCGCGATAGAGCGCTTCCATCACCATCATGGTGATCGCCCACAGATCCGGCGGCGAACTGCGGTCCACCTCGGCCGACACATCCCGGAGCAGGCTCGCCAGCGTCTCTGGCTCCGTTTCCTTTTCCAGGACCGCTTCGACTGGAGACTCTTCGTCGACCTGTTCCAGCGCCGCTTCGGTCTGGCGAAGGAGTCGTAAGTGGTCCATCGGCACGGACATGGCCTCGAATACGTCTTTTGTTTCCTCAAGGGAGCGGTCGACAATGGACTTCACGACGTCGTGCGTCAGGTTGAGCACGGGCCCCAGGCTGTGAAGCAGCAGGTTTACGCTCGCTCGCGCGCCATTCGGCTCACGCCTGTAAACGGCCGTGGTCAATTTGTGCGCGAAGTGAGTGATCAATTCCAAACGCTCCGCATCGTTGGCGGGTGCGCGGCGCAACCGGAGCACCCGGTCGCTCATGCAATCGCGTGCCTCATCCGGAATCCGCCATTGCACCGCGATCGCTTTACCCAACTGATCGTAATCGAACTCCAGAACTTCCCGGCAGGCCTGCGCGACAGGAATCCGGTCCTGCATCCGTAGCAGCACAGCCGCATATCCCCGCGGATGATATCCCGCGACTAACAGCTCGCCCAGATTGCGGAACATCCCGCACAAATATGCCTCTTCGCGCTTCGCGTATCCGACGTGATCCGCCACCTCGCGTGCATGGTTGGCGCTCAACAGGGATAGGAGAATCAGCTCTTTCAGCCCCGGTGAGTGCTTACGGAAATGTTCCAGCAGGACCACCCCGGTAGCCATCTCCCGCACCGACTCGACCCCCAGCAACGTCACCGCGTGCGAGATCGAATGGATCTGTCGGCCACCGCGATTGTTGAGCGCCGAATTGGCAGTTCTCAGAATCCGCAGCGTCAGGCTGTAATCCTTGAGAATTACATTCGTAATATGTTGAATCGACGCCTCTTCGTCGACCTTCAACATCACCTGTTCGATCGATTGGGAAAGCGCTGGAAATTCCGACGCCCGGCCGATCTCCGCCACGAATTCATCGAGCTTTTCAGTTGTCTTGGAGACGTCGCCCATGGAAGCCTTATCGGCGACCCCGACGGGCTCTAGTCTTCTATTTTGTAAGGATTGGTCTGACTATTCCACAGCCTTGGCCGAGAGCGCTAGCGCTCTTCGATATGCTTCAATCGCGCATCGATAACTTCCTCGACCCGCCGCAGCTCGGCTCGCCAAGTGTCGCGCATGTCGTCAAAGCGGTTATCGATATGGGAGCGCATCTCAGAAATGCGAGTATTCGTATCCCCCAAACGGGAATTATTGATCAGAATCCCCACGAGCACCGCAATTACCGACAGCACCGACGGCAGCGCGATTATTAGGATTTGAATATCCGTCATCTCTCTTCCATCAGTATAGTCCGAGAACCGGGATTTCCTCTCACCTACTTCATGAGCGAATCCCACCGCGCCCCCGCCTTCTCCCCGACCTTCTCGACATCCTCTTTCAGCAGGAAACCGGCGCCTGTAAGCGCCACGGCAGCTTCCTTCACCTTGCGCAGATACTCTTCCTTATCCTTATAACGCTCCTCAATCGACAATCGCGGATCGCCCGAAGCCTCGCGCTCCGCCTTCGTCCGCGCAAACGGAATGAACGACCCCACCATGTTGTAAATTACCTCCGGCGCGCCAATTTTCGGATCCCGCAAATTCCAGCCGGTGTAAGTCGCGAGCGGAACCATCTGCTCCGGCAGCCGAATCCCCGCCGTCTCATTCCCATCCGAATTCACTTGCGGCACCAGCACCGGAAACGCCGCGCCGACCTTTGGCGGATCGACCGTCACCAGCCCCTTCGACCGAAACTCCGGCCCGAAATCGAGACGCCACGCGAGATAAGGCCCCTTCGGCAGCGCGATCCCAGGCACCTTGGGAAAATTCAACGCTCCAGGAGCCACCAGCTCATCTTTTCCCACCCGAGGAATCTTCGAATCCGGTGGCGCGGTCCCTTTTGTCACCCACGCGTTCAGATCGATCAGCAGTGCCCGCATCGCAAAACGATAATCTGTCGGATTCGCGCGATTCTGCGTTACCGTCTTCGTCGGCTGCGCGTTCGCCCCATGCTGCGCCCCAGCGATAAAGTACACCCGAGTCTCCGGCGCAGGCGGCAAGTCTTTCTTCCCGTCGACGCTAGTGTGAATCAGAGATGCCGCGCGGCCCCAATACTCGTAAGCGCCATTGGAATAGAAAATCTTCGGCACCACGCCATCTTTCCGCGCCCGCGCGAGAATCGAATCGGTGATCCCGCCGTCGCTCTCCGGCTCGTCTGTAAAAGGAAAAATGTCCGACGGATAAAAGAGATTCAGCAGCGGATGCCCGTCGCGCGAAGGCTGCGCAAAGCGGTGATCGAAACTTCCCCGCCCCGCTCCGGCCACATGCGCCCACACCCCATCGAACACGCGCTTGCCGCGCTCATCGGCATTGAATCCGTAATAAAGGAAGGTGCGCAAAAACCGCCCGCTCTGCGAGACCCCGAATCCAATCGCCCTCTCCACCTCGCCCTGCTGCTTGATATACGAAACATAGTCGCGTACCGCCGCCGGACCGAGCCCGACCACCGCCGGATCTTTCCCCGTATAGACCACTTCGTAAATCCGGCCCGGCTCGAATCCCGCCGCATATTCGACATGCGTCATATCGCTGGAAAACTTCCACTGATCCCGAGCGACCGCAGTCCGCTTCCCGTTCACTCCATCGCGCACCGTCATCGTCGCCGAATCAGGATCCGCCACCGCGTAAGGAACCTGCGCGCGGTCGCCCAGCGATGCCGAAGTCGCCAGCTTGTCTACCATAATTTCGGATCGAACCACGCCCGTGATCCCTTTAATCACCGGCGCGTAAAGCTTCAGCAGCCCCTCGCGATTCGGAATATCGAACTCCCAGCCGATCCAGACCATCGTAAATCCCTGTTCGAACAGCAGCGGATCGCCGAAGTCCGTCGCACTCCGTGTCAGCGGCATGTCGAACATGTTGAGCATCCCCTTGCCGCCGCGATTAGAAATCTCGACAAGCGCCGTCCCATTCCCCTTAGCCTTCGGCCGCAGCACTTCGAGGTCGGCCGAAAATTCCACCAGCCCCTGGTCGTTGCGCGGAGCCAGCCGAATGTCAGTGATAATCTGATTCGCCGCGAGCTTCGGATCGACCGCAAAGTAAACCTTTCCCGTGACGCGTTCATAGTTCGCGACCGGCAGATCCGCTCGACTAGCGACCTCGACGCGAGTAACGCCAGCCGTCCCCAGAGCGAGAGAAACAAGAAAAAGAGCAGCCTTACGAAGCATCCCTACATATTAGTGCCTGTGTGGTGCAGGATGTTCCCCCTCCGGGTGGGGCGGACCCCCTGGTCCGCGGCCGATCCCCGGATCGGCCCGTCCGTGTCGTGGCAGGCCTGGTTTTATTGGTCAACAACGCGATCGGAGATTGCGCGCGGACCAGGGGACAGCCCCACTTGGTTTCCGGAGGTCCCTTAATAAGAGTGTTTCAGCAGCCTCTGGCATCCTGCGGCCAGCTGGTAACCGGCCTTCTTTGAGCACCGCCCGGACGCCTAACGCGGCGGCGCCATAACGACACCGGCGTCGAGTCGCACCGTGAGTTGTTTACCGAAAGGGATCTGGTAGGTCCAGGTTTCACGGCGCGTTTCAAGTCCCTGGATCGAAGACACCAACAAAGGTGGTCCAAGCAGGCCACGCGCTTCATCCCCGCTTTCACCGCATGCAGCTTATCCTCCGCCACCGTGCGAGGCGGCATTCCTGCGGTAAGGCGGCGATCTCGCTACGAGCCGTGACCGCAGGGAGCGGTTTGCCCGACGAAGGATAAAAGCCGCCAAATGCGAGAATATTTCCCCTTAACTCGCACATTATATCCGGGATTGCTTCTCCTTAAATCAAAACCAGGAGCATCCCAGGAAAGGCAATCTGGATGCCAGAAGTTTTGAAGCAAGACCATTCCCAGCCGCCTGAGCAGGGCACTGCGAAGGACGCGAAGACCACTCGCGACGACGTCCTGGTTACCGATGAGATCCGTCTCCGCGCTTACCTGGAGGCCGCGCTGGGAGGAATCCTGGCCGTCAACGGCAAAGGTTGCGTCGTGTTCATGAATGGGCATACCGAGCAAATGTTCGGCTATACGCGCAATGAGATCCTCGGGCAGGATCTGATGGTCTTGGTGCCGGAGCGCTTTCACGGAGACTACACTTCTGCTTTACACGCTTATTTCGCCGCTCCCACTGTGCGGCTCCTCGGCATGGAGATGAACCTGGCCGCGCGCCGCAAGAACGGCGAGGAGTTCCCAGTGGAGATCGGCCTCAGCTTCGTCGAGGGCCACGAAGGACCGATCGCGCTCGGGTTTATAACGGATGTTACAGAGCGCAAGCGCGTCAGCGAAGAACTTACCCGCCTGAACGGCGAGTTGGTCCGCTCCAACACCGAGCTGGAACACTTCGCAAACCTGGTCTCGCATGACCTCCAGGAGCCGCTGCGGGTCATGACCAGCTACCTCGCGCTGCTCGACAGTCGTTACCACAGTAAATTGACTACCGAAGCCGGGGAGTTCCTCGGCTATGTGGTGGATGGCGCCTCACGAATGAAGGCTCAAATTGAAGATTTGCTGAATTTCTCACGAATCGGAATGACTGCTCCTGCATTTCATCGCGTCAATAGCGGACAAATGCTTCAGACGGCGATGGATAACCTGGAAGCGGCCATCCGCGAACGCTCCGCGGAGGTTACATGGGACCCGCTGCCTGAGATCTTCGTTGACCCCGGCCTGCTCGCGCAGGTGTTCCAGAATCTGATCTCCAATGGAGTCAAGTTCCACAAGGATGGCATTCCTCGCGTGCATGTCTCCGCCACCCAGCAAGGTTCCGATTGGGTTTTTTCGGTGATCGATAACGGTATCGGCATCGAAGCACACCAGTCCGAGCGTGTATTTCAGGTGTTTGAGCGCTTGAACGCCGCAAGCGAGTATCCCGGCACCGGCGTCGGCCTGACGATCTCCCGAAAAATTGTGCAACGCCACAAAGGACGCATCTGGTTCGAATCGAAACCCGGCGAAGGCACCACGTTTTTCTTCTCCATCCCTCAGGCACTGACAGGTGTGGCCGAGAGTGCCGCTGCTTAGTGTATGTGGGGCGGCTTCATTCTAGGCTGGCCACGCACTTCTCCAACTCGCGAATCCGCCCGCACCACCGTTCGCGAAGCAGCACCACCGGCGATGTGGGCTTGTCGAGCAGCGCTTGCAAACGCTCCACCGCCAGTTCTTGCACACTTTTTTGTTGCGCCGCGGCAATCCCTTCCAACCCACGAGCAAGATTATCTGGAATTTGGATCGTCACTGCCGGCATGATCTCGATATCCCACCGCCAGAGCAGGATTCTCATGCCACGGGCAGATTCGCCCGCGCCCGCGCACCGAAGCCTGCGAATTACGGCTAACGAGAGACAAATTATCAAAAGGCGCATGATACCCCCTTACTCACTCTTCATCCGGATCAGCGAGGAAATCGCCCAGCCGGTCCAGCCGGTGTTCCCACATCGAGCGCCGATCGGCAATCCATTTATCCACCACGGAAAGCCCGCCGGGCTCAATCCGGCAAGTCCGTACCCGCCCGACCTTTTCTGTTTGCACCAACCCGCTTTCCTCCAAGACTTGCAAGTGTTGAACCACCGCGGCGAGCGTGATATCGAGCGGCTCCGCCAGCCGCGAGACCGAGATAGGTCCCTGGCTGAGCTTCTCCATAATCGCCCTGCGGCTGGGATCGCCGAGCGCGTGGAGGACACGGTCGATACTGGGCTTCTTCCGAGGCATCTTGTGCTGCGGCTAGCGTGCGAGCTCCTCCGTCAATTGCCCGAGCAGCTTGCGCCATCCTTCTTCACGCATTTCCGGAGTGTCGGAGCCCTCGAAGAACGCTCCCTGATGTGTGAAAATAAGGTCGGTCCCCGTCTCCGACGGCAGGAACTCAAACGTGACCAGGGACGCCGAGATGCACCTCTCGCCGAGGGTCATCGTATGGGCGACCACAATGCGGCGGTCGGGCACGATGTCCTGATAGCTGCCGGTGTTGATACACACCACTCCCCCGACCACCGGCGTACCTTCCTTGATGCGAAATCGGGCACGTTCCTGGCCTCCCACTCGAAAGTCCATCTCAAAGTGCTCCACTTCGTGGTGGTCGCTTTCCACAAACCAGCGGCGTTTCTTGGCTGGGTCGGCGAAAGCGGCGAATACGCGCTCCGGCTTGGCGGGATAATTGCGCTCGATCACGAAGGTGCTGTGAATTACGGATTGTGTCATAGTTAAGCATCCACTTAAGTATCCACGAGCCCGGGATAATTGTCAAGTGGATACTTAAGTAGTTTTTAAAGCGCGAGATTCGCTTGCGGCAGGAGATCGAAAGCGGCGAACTCTTTGCGCTCGAGCTTGGGAAACGCCGCCGCGGCGATCATCGCGGCATTATCGGTGGCGAGACCGGAGCTCGGAAAATACACCGGATACGGCAGTCTGCGTTTCTTGGCCGCAGCCTGTAAACCCGCGTTACACGCGACGCCTCCGGAAATGATCACGCTCCGCGCGTCGATCTCATCCGCCGACCGTTCCGCGTGCCCCAACAATTCATCTATCACCGTCCGCTGAAAAGACGCCACCACATCAAGCGTCGCCTTCGGCGTCACCGCGAGCCATTCCTGAATCGTCGAAGGATTACTTGCACGCCGCGCCGCGATCTCTTCGGTCATGTCGTGCGCTTCCACCCATCGCAGCACCGCCGTTTTAATTCCGCTGAAGCTGAAATCGAGCGTGTTGCCCTTCATCTTCGCGAGCGAAAATTTCACAGCGTCAGGATTCCCATAAGGAGCGAGCTTATCGATCATGGGACCGCCCGGATATCCGAATCCCAGCAGCTTGCCGACCTTATCGAAAGCCTCGCCCGCCGCATCATCACGCGTTTTTCCGAGCAGCCGGTAGCGATGATCTTCGTTCACCTCATAAAGATGGGTGTGCCCTCCGCTGACCACCAGCGCGAGCGCGGGCAGCTCCACCGCATTCTGGCTCGCGACCGCATAGATATGTCCTTCTATGTGATTTACCGCAATAAGAGGAATGTTTCGCGCCATCGCCACGGCTTTCGCATAGGTGATGCCCACTAGTAGCGATCCCACCAGGCCCGGCCCCTCTGTCACCGCGATCGCATCAAGATCATCGAGTGTTTTCGACGACTGCTCCAACGCCAACCGCACAGCGTGCACGATTGCGCGAAGATGTTCTCGCGACGCGAGTTCCGGGACGACTCCACCGTATTTTGCATGCGTCGCCATTTGCGACGCCACCACGCTTGAAAGGATTTTCGTCGAGTCCTCCACAACTGCCGCCGCGGTTTCGTCGCACGAAGATTCGATGCCGAGGATTAGTCTAGAGGAGTGCGTGTTGATGACTTCGATTATAATCTGCCCGAAGAACTGATTGCGCAAGAACCACTAGCCGAACGCGACGCCTCTCGAATGCTGGTGGTCGATCGTGCACGCGGAACGTTTGAAGATCGAATGTTTCGCGATTTTCCTTCCTATATAGATGAAGGCGATTGTCTTGTATTAAATGACTCGCGCGTGTTCCCTTCCCGGCTCTATGGCCGGCGCGAACATGGCACCGGTCGCGTCGAGATATTCCTCACGCGGCAAATTACTGCAAATACTTGGGAAGCACTCGTTCGTCCTGGGAAAAAAATGCGCACCGGCGAACGGGTCATCATTTCGGAAGACCTCACCACCGAGATTCTCGGGCGCGGCGAATTCGGTGAGCGCATTGTGCTCCTTCATCCGCGCGGGGATTTGTTTGAAGTGCTTGAAAGAGTTGGCCATGTGCCTCTGCCTCCGTACATTCGGCGGCCCGATACGGTTGCCGACAAGACACGCTATCAGACTGTATTTGCGCAGGAAAGAGGCTCGGTGGCTGCGCCTACGGCGGGGTTGCATTTTACGCCGGAAATTCTCGCGAGATGCAACGCGGAGATTGCTCGCGTTACGCTGCATATCGGGCTCGGGACGTTTCAGCCTCTGCATGGCGATGTCGTTGAAAATATTGTGCTTCATGAGGAATCGTTCGTCGTCCAACCGGAGGCCGTGCGCGCGATGGATCGGGCGAAGCGGGTAGTTGCCGTGGGCACGACCAGCGTGCGCGCGATCGAAAGCGATCCGGGCACTTCCACCCGGCTGTTTCTGTATCCGGGAGCGAAGTTTCGACGCACTGGTGCGATGCTCACCAATTTCCATTTGCCGAAATCGAGCCTGCTCATCTTAGTTTGCGCCTTTGCTGGCACGGAGTTGGCGCTTTCAGCCTACCGGCACGCCGTCGAAGAAAAATATCGTTTTTTCTCTTACGGAGATTGCATGCTTATAGTATGATTACTACGTGACACGTAATAACGACCCCGCTCTGCTGGTCCTCGCCAGCCTCGCCGATGGCGATAAACACGGCTACGCCATGATGGAGGATATTGAGCGGTTTTCGGGCGCAAAGCTGGGGCCCGGAACGCTCTATGGCGCAATTACCCGGTTGGAGGAAAACGGCTGGATTGCGCCGGTTCCGCCAGAGGACCGGAGGCAGCCATATACGCTGACCGCTCTCGGTCGAAAATCGCTCGAAAGCGAGCTTGCGGCGATCCTTAACGTCGCTAAAACGGCCTTAAAGAGACTGAAACACGCATGAGGAGAACCTTAAAAGCCCTTATTTCGCTGTATCCAAAAACATGGCGAAATCGCTATAAAAACGAGTTTGAAGCGCTGCTGGACGATGTTTCGCCAACGTGGCGCACGTTATTCGATGTTTTCGGAGGAGCGCTAAAAATGCAAATGAAAATTTGGAGTCCGTGGAAGATAGTCGCCGCTTGTGCAGCGGCCGGATTGCTGGCCGCGATTGCGTTTTCGTTGCTGACACCCGATCGATATGTGTCGCACGCTGTACTCAAGATCGAAAACGGAGGCGCGGATGAAGTGAATGCCGGCGCGGAAAAGATTTTGAGCAGGCACTCGCTGGTACAACTCATCAACAAAGAGGATCTCTATAAAAGCGAGCGCACTCGCATGCCGATCGAGGACCTTGTCGAAGAGATGAAGAATCACGACATCATAATTCGTCCAGGCGCCCCGGGCGAGTTCGTCGTCTCCTTCGCTGCGCCGGATGCGGCACGAGCGCAACGAACTACGCAATGGCTCGCGGCTGCGTTTGTCGATGCGAACGTCGGTACGCTGCTCGACCCGGCGAATCTGCCGATCAGTCCGAATGGACCGAGGCGCTCGCGGATTATTGTCCTGGGGATGGTGGCTGGTATTCTCGCGGGTGTGCTATTCGCGCTGTTCAATGGGTTGAAAGTGTGGAAGCTTGCGGCTGGGCTGGGAATCGCTGGTGCGGTTTTGTGTGCGGCCATATCCTACGGTGTGCCCGACAGTTACATGTCGACGGCTGTGGTCCGTTACGACGGCGGGGATGCCGCTCGCATGCAGCAACTGATCCATGCGGTGACGAACGATGCCAGTCTCTATGCGATGGTCGTTGATTTCGGACTGTACCTGAACGATCCGCGGGCGCAGAGTAAATTGCGGGAACATATTCGCATTCAGACGAGTCAAAACGCGAAGGTGGTGATGATTCAGTTTGAGTACGCCGATCGGTACACGGCGCAAAAAGTAACGCAGCAGATAGTGCAGCGGTTGATCGACGAGAGTCTGAAGACAGACTCGGGCATGAAACTCGAAATGCTCCAAGCCGCAGGTTTGCCGCTTACACCTTATTTTCCCTATCGGCCGAAGATTGCGGGGTATGGGTTATTTGTTGGGTTGGCTTGTGCGGTTCTGCTTGGGGTTCGGCGGCATTACAAGACTCCGCTCCCTGTGGTCGCGGCTCGGTAGAGCATCGCGGGGTAATTGGGCGGCGACACGAGTGTCGACGCGGCACGCACGAGTACGCGCGCCACAAGCGGCTGGAAAATCGGGTAGTGGGCTACTTTGATTCGGTAGTGGGCTACTTTAAAATGTGGTTTCGCTTTTGCCTCCTGGCAAGGAGTAGGAATGCCCCGCCCAGCGCCGTTAAACCGATAGTGGTGGGTTCTGGCGCAGCACCACCTACCGTCAGCTCGGATGAGATGGCGTATAGCGGAAGCGAATCGCCCAAAAGCGGGGGAGCACTCCCAAAGACGATCCACGAAGTAGAGGTAGAGGTGGATCGGCCTGCGAATCCGTACAGCTTGGACACATCTCCAAGGGAGTAAAAACCGACGGTGCCGTCGGGATTTGTACCGGTCCACACCACAACATCGAGAAGATCACCTATCTGGGTAATCGAAATGCCGTTCATAAGCCAAACATTTGTCGGAGCGCCGGTAGCGAAAAGCGCGGCAGTGCCAGCGGCGACCTCAAGGCCGTCCAACCGGTAGATCCCTGAGTTAGTAGCTCCAATATTGGTTGCGGCGCTGACGGCGGAGGTGGATCCAATGACCGTCCAAGTCGCGTTCAAAGCCAATAATTCAGGGACAGCATCCGCCACATTGGTGACGAATGAGTTGTAGTAACTGATGTCGGGGCTAGTGGCAACGGTGGTCGTGCTCGTGACGAACACAAGTCTGTATGTGTCGCCGACATTGAGGCCAGGCGGCGTGGTATAGATCGTCGTCCCATCCGAGCGGGCTGCCATCCACACCAGGGCCAGCGCCAGCAAACCAAGATTCTTGAAAATCTGCAATCGCATGAAAGTCTCCTTATGTATGAATATTCCCCTGCCCTGGAGGACTTCGATGGTCGCCGCCTGCTGTGCCAGCCAAGGAGATCCAGCGCATTAAGTAGTTCCCGGCTGCCGGTGTCCAGGGGCGGCGGCGACGGAGCAGCCAATCGGCCAGGAAGAGTATTCCCGGAAGTGCCAGGACGAAGTGAACCGTGTATCGATTGAACCGTATCAGCACTGCGAAGGCAATGAGCGAGGCCAGCGAGAGGGCCGCTCCCGGCAATTCCCAACGCCACGCCAACAGCATGCCCGCGCACGTGACGGTGAGCAGGACAATACCGCTCCATGCCCGAAGGTCTGGGCCATTGCCGGAGTGAGGTGATAGGAACTCTCCAGCGACTAGCAGGACGTAGCCGCCGGCGATCAGTAGCGCGGATAATCTGGCAATCCAACGCAGAGCCGTGAGGGAAACGGACATAGACGCCTCCCGTTTGATAGTGCTGCATCGATGGCAGCTTGCGCCATAGTGGAAACGAATTAAAGGACGTCGGCGAAGCCTCGTTTTAGGTGGCGGAAGAATAGGCCGCCTAGGACGAATACTCCGACTGAATAGGCGGTCAGCACTGCGAATTCCTGCCAGTGGGGCCAGGCCGGCGAGAGCAGGCGGTCACGGTAGGCTCGGACGATCCAGCGCAGGGGATTTAGTTTCACCAGAAGCTTGAATTGATCTGGGATGCGGTCTTCGCTGATCATGATCGGAGTCACCCAGAACCACAGCATCATCACGACCGTTAACACTTGCACGGTGTCGCGGAGATAGACTTGCAGGCTCGCGGCGATCCAGCCGACGCCGACACCTAGCAATCCGATGAAGATCATATAGACCGGCAGCAGAAACACTTTTGTACCGATATGCTTTTCGATCAGCAGGACGGAGACGATCGCTAGCGCCAGGCCGATCAGATGATGAATTAACGACGACAGGAAGACTGAGACGGGCAGCACTTCGGAGGGAAAGACCGTTTTCGTGATCAGGTTGGCGTTTTCGACCATGGAGGACGCCGAGCGCGTTACGGTTTCCTGAAAGAGCATCCAGGGGAGGAATCCGCAGAACAGAAACATCAAATAGTTATCCGAGCCGGGCGGCGGCTGCTGCTTCAAGCAGACTACGAAAACGTAATACCAGACCAGCAGTTGGACCAAAGGATGAACTACGCCCCACAACCAGCCTGCGGCTGAGCCTACGTAGCGCTGCTGGAAGTCGCGGCGGACCAGTTGTGCTACTAGCGCTCGGCCGGTTACCAGATTTCGGAGGAAGTGGCGGCCGGGGATTCGCAGGTTCACTTTATGTTTCCAAGTTTAGTTCGCACGCCGGAAGAGCCGCCTTGAAAGGGCGGCTGCCGCCAAAATTGGCCACCCCACAAAAAGATGTCAGGTATGGTGGGCCAGAATGGCCGGTTGGGTTTCACTCTTCGAGTTTACAATGCACGTAGTGTAAACTCGAAATTGAATGTGGTTTTTCGTTGGCACGATTGCTCTTGTTCCCATGTATGCGGCACAAATAGCAGCAAGCAGGAATCCGGTCCTGACAGTTCCTACTACAGAGAGGCTCACCTATAACATCGAGTGGCGATTGATCCACGCGGGTACGGCGGTGGTCGACACGCTCAAAAACAGCGCTCGGGTGAAGTTGGATTCCGCGGGGCTGGTTTCGACGTTGTTCAAAATCGACGATGCGTACGTAGTGACGTACGAGGAGCCGTACTGCGCTACCAGCACTACGCTCGATTCACAAGAAGGCAAGCGGCATCACGAAACGCGGGTGACTTTCGACCGGGTGCGGAATCGCGCCGTTTACACGGAGCGCGACGTGGTGAAGAACACGATGATGCATTCCTCCGAGATCGCGATTCCGGGCTGCGTGCACGATGTGCTGGGCGCTCTGATCAGTTTGCGAGGGCTGGCGTTGAATCCGGGGCAATCGGCGCAAATGCTGGTGACCGATGGACGCCGCGCGGCGTCAGTGAAGGTGGAGGCGCAGGAGCGTGAAGAGATCAAGACGCCGACAGCGGCGTATAAAACGATTCGCTGCGAGACGTTCTTGATGAATGGCATTGTGTACAACCGCAAGGGCCGCGTATTTATCTGGCTGACCGACGATGCGAGGCGGTTGCCGGTGCAGATCCAATTACGCATGCAGTTTCCCGTGGGAACCGTGACGCTCCACTTGTTGAAGGAGGAGCATCTGTGACGGAAGTAGCCAGTAGCCAGAAGCCAGTAGCCAGAATAGCTGCACTGATATTGTGCGCGGTTGCGGCAATGGGGCAAGCGCCGAATCCTTTGATTCCTGCTGCGCAGGTGAATGCGTTTTGCTTGCGGATTGTGCAGTTGATGGATGCGGGGGGGGTGGCTGTTCCCGATTTGCAACGGGCGGCTGCTCCGATTATTGAGAGTGCTAAGCAATCGTGCACCGTTTTAGAGGCCAAGCCGGGGACTACGCAAGCGGTGTTTTCGCTCATGAATAGCCTGCGGGCTTATCTATCTTTATCCGATGCGGTGCCGAAGCCGTTTCCTTTTCCGGAGACGGCGCAGAAGCAATTGATGGAATTGCGCGAGGACGCGACACGGCTCGATTCTCATTTTCTGGCGCTGCTCGATTCGAAAGAAGCTCGGCTCGCGAATCCGGATCGCGATAATTTGAAGCGCTATGCGGAGGAAAATCGGAAGCTGCCGCCGGTTGATCCGTCGAAGGCCCGGGTGATATTTTTTGGCGATTCGATTACCGATTTATGGCGTCTCAATGAGTATTTTCCGGACCGCGCTTTCGTCAACCGCGGCATCGGCGGGCAGATTACCGGAGAAATGCTGGGGCGGCTGAAGGCCGATGTGATTAATCTGCGGCCGTCGGCGGTGGTGATTCTGGCGGGAACGAACGATCTTGCGCGGGGCATTCCTTTGACGGGAATCGAGGACAATCTGCTGATGATGGCCGATCTGTGCGACACCTACAAGGTCAAAGTGATTTTCGCATCGGTGCTGCCGGTGAGCGATTATCACAAGGCGGATAACAAGTCGTATGAACGGACGACGGCGAGGCCTCCGATTTTCATCAAGGCGCTGAATGAGTGGATTCAGAGCTTGTGCGTGAATCGGCACCACGTTTATCTGGATTATCATGCGGCGATGGTGGACCAGACGGGGCAAATAAAAGAAGACTTGGCGGACGACGGGTTGCATCCGAACGCAAAGGGGTACCGGATTATGGCTCCTCTGGCGCTGGAGGCGATTCAGAAGGCTCTTCCGCCGAAGCCGGTGGCTGCGCCGGTTCCGGCATCTGGGGCAACCGCGACGAAACCTGCGAAGAAGAGGGGCGTCTAACTAAAGAGGCCTATGGCGAAGTGGCGAGTCGTGTGCGCGTTTCTGTTCGTGACGGCCATGATGCTCGCGCAGAGGCCGATGACGGTGGCCGAGGTGGTTAGTTTCATTAAGTCCGCGGTGAAGCAGAAGCAGGACGACCGGCTGGTGGCGGACTATCTGCTCAAGCGGATGAAGATGAAGGAGCGGCTCGACGACCAGATGGTGGAGGAGCTGCAAGGGCTGGGCGCGGGGCCTCGAACGACTTCGGCGCTGCGCAAGTTGAGCCGCGAATCGGCAGGGATGACGGTTGCTCCGCCGCCGCTGGTTCCTGCGCCGCCGCCGCCGCACCAGCCGCCGCCGAATTCAGTTGAGAGGGCGGCGATTCTCGATGAGATTCGAGCGAACGCGCTCAACTACAGCAATAATCTGCCGAATTTTCTTTGCACGCAGGTGACGCGGCGCAACACGGACACGACCGGCACCGGAAATCATTGGCGACAGGTGGATACGATTCAGGAGCGGCTCAGCTTTTTCGAGCACAAGGAAAAATATGAGGTCGTGATGGTCAACGGGGCGATGGTGACGAATCGCGATCATGAGAAGCTGGGTGGCGCAACGTCGTCGGGCGAGTTCGGAAGCATGATGTACGACATTTTCAATCCGGCCACGGCGACCGATTTCGAATGGGAGCGGTGGACCACCTGGCACGGACGGCGCACGTATGTATTTTCGTTTGAGGTGGCGCGCGAACGGTCGCGCTACGACATTTATCACGGACCTTCGGATCGGCATGTCGTTTCCGCGTATCGAGGTTCGATTTACGCCGACGTGGAGACGAGGAACGTGATGCGGATCAAGATGGAGTGCGTGAATCTTCCGGGGGATTTTCCGATTCAGGAAGTGACACAGGACCTGATTTATGACAACGCGAAAATCGCCGATCAGGTGTTCCTGCTGCCGCTGACATCGGAGCTGAATTCGCGGGAGGGGCGTTACCTGGTGAAGAATGTGGCGTCGTTTCATCTGTACCGCAAGTTCTCGACGGAGGAGAAGATTACGTTTGAGAGCATCGATGACATTCCGGATGATAAGACGAAGGAGGAGCCGGTGAAGGCGGACAAGGCTCCGGTGAAGAAGCAGCCGTGACCATCCGAAGAGCCGCCTGAAAGGTCGGCTGCCGCCAAAATTGGCGGCCCCACAAGGAAAGGCATGTTGAGATTGAAAATCATTCCTGTTTTGCTGCTGGTCGCGCTGACGGCGTTGGCGCAGAGGTCGATGACGGTGGCGGAGGTGACAACGTTCGTCCGGTCGCAGATCAAAATGAAGGGCGACGACCGGATGACGGCGGATTTTCTGCATAAGATCAAGCTGACGCAGAAGCTCGACGACAAGACTGTCGAGGATTTACAGGGACTGGGAGCCGGATCGAAAACCGTGGCGGCGCTGCGGAAGCTGGAAGAGGAATCGGCGGGTCTTGCCGCGGCTCCTCCACCTCCAGTGGCCGCTCCAAGACCGGTCAAGCCTCCGCCGGATTCGATGGAGCAAGCGGAGGCGCTGGCGGCTATGCGGGAGTACGCGCTGAATTATACGGCCAAGCTTCCTAATTATCTGTGCGTGCAGATCACGCGGCGGCATCTGGATCCGAAGGATCCGAAATACCGGGCGGCGGGCGACGTGATTCAGGAGCAGCTCGCCTTCAATGACCGTAAAGAGAGTTACAAGGTGCAAATGATCAATGGACAAGCGGTCCACAACATCAGCCACGAACAGCTCGGCGGCGTGCGGTCGTCGGGCGAGTTCGGCAGCATGCTGCACAACATTTTCGTTCCCGAAGATGAGGCCCAGTTCGATTGGGATCATTGGGGCACATTGCGCGGGAAGCCAATGTACGTGTTCGCGTACCGGATTGAAAAGGACCACGGCTACTCGATGTACGACGACGAGACCAAGAAGCAATACACGTCCGCCTACACAGGGTTGGTTTACGCCGACGTGGAGACCAAGGAGATCGAGAGGATCACGTTGAAGACGGTGGGCATTCCGGCGGACTTTCCCGTTAAGGACGTGGCGCTGACGCTGGACTACAAGCCGACGGAAATCGCGGGCAGGATCTTCACGCTGCCTTTTCACTATGAGCTTGATTCGGTGCATGTACGCGGGAATTCGAAGAACGAGGCGGAGTACAAGTTGTACCAAGTGTACGGCGCCGACACGACGATCACGTTCGAGGATGCGGGTCCGACGCCGGAGGATCAGTTGAAGGAACAGCCTGCGAAGCCGGTTACGCCGGCGGTGAAGAAGAAGCCGTAGTTAAGGAAAAGAGGGCCGACGGGGGCGTCGGCCGCGGACCAGGGGGTCCGCCCCACTCAGATGAATTAGTGATGCGCGGGAGCCGGTTTTTCGGCGGGTTCGGGGGCATCTTGATAGCGCACGATCACTGAAATTCTGCGGTTGGCAGCAGATTCCGGGTGCGCTTTGTCACGAAGACTTTGATCGGCGAAGCCGCGGACTTGCACAATGCGTCCATGGGGCAATCCGTCGGCTTCCATTAATTTTCGCGCGGCGTTGGCGCGATCCGTGGATAGCTCCCAGTTGGAATAGTCGCCGTTGCTCGAGAACGGCTTCGCGTCGGTGTGTCCTTCGATCAGAAGATCGTTCGGAAGCCGCTTCAGTTCCTCGGTAAGCTTCACGAGCAATTCGCGTCCAGTCTCGCTGGGGCGGGCGTTGCCGGATTCGAAGAAAATCCCCTTCTCGCTTTCGATCATTTCGACGCGCAGTCCTTCGCCGCTCACGCTCATTTGCACATAATCTTTGAGCTTCTCCAACTCGGGACTTTTCTTCAGCGCCTGCTCCAGCTTCTCCTTCAATTTCGTCATGTCGTCTTTGTTGACCGAAACAGTTTCACCTGTTCCCGTGCTGGCGCTGCCGGAATGCGCTCCGGTGCCGGAGGGATCCTGAAAATACGCGCTCACCGCTATGCGAACCTGCTCGCTGGAATTGAGGAGCCATAAAACGATAAAGAGGGCCATCATCGCAGTCACGAAATCGGCGTAGGCGACCTTCCAGGCTCCGCCATGATGGCCTGCGTGGGCGACTTTCTTCTTGATGATGATGATCGGTGGGAGATTCTCAGGCAACCCTTGCCTCCGTCGGCGCTGCTGTGGCACCACCACCGCGGACCGCGGCTTCCAATTCCTTGAAGGTGGGACGCAGTTCGCCGGGAATACTGCGCCGCGCGAATTCCACGGCCAGCACGGGAGCCGACCCTTTGACGAATCCGATGACGCCGGAACGGAGACAACGCAGATAATCGAGCTCGGCGTCGTTCATCTTGGTCATGTTCAACGCGAGCGGCCCGAGGAATCCGTAGCACAACAGAATTCCCAGGAATGTTCCCACGAGCGCCGCGGCGACTTTGTGACCGATCTCTTCGGGAGGTCCGCCCAGCGCACCCATTGTGATGACGACGCCGAGGACCGCCGCGACGATTCCCAATCCGGGAAGCGCGTCGGCAACCGTGCTCAACGCGTTAATCGGGCCCGACGCCTCGTGATGATGAACTTCCATATCCATCTCCATCATCTGATCGAGGTCGAAGGCGGGCACGCCTCCACTGATCGACATACGAATGGTGTCGCAGATGAAATGCACGGCGTGATGATTGGCAAGGAATTTCGGATACTTCGAAAAAACCGCGCTTTTCGAGGGTTCTTCGACGTCCTCCTCCATCTTGACCATGCCCTGCTTGCGAGCCTGCATGAACAGCTCGTTCAACATTTTGAGCGTGTCTATATAGGAAGCCTTGGTGTACGGGCTTCCTTTCAAGACTCCGAGAATGCCTTTCACAATGGCGATGAGCGTAGACAAGGGATTGGCGATGAGCAGCGTTCCCAGGCCGGCGCCGCCGATGATGAGCAATTCGGCCGGTTGCATCAGCACCATCAACTGGCCGTGCTCCATCAGGTAGCCGCCAACCACAGCTCCGAGGACGACGATAATTCCTATAATGGCAAACATTTCAAGTGATTGCGGGTGTGTTTCCCCGGCTAAGCATCCTTATCGGCTCGGGATACTCATTCTTGCGTGGAGATGACTGGCGAACTGCGATACACTTCCCTTGAAGGCCATGAATTTCCTCAAAATCGCGTTTTTCGCGGCAACCGCAGTGGTTGTTGCCGCTCGCACCAAACCTGACGATTGGAAACCGATGTTCGACGGCACGACGCTCGAAGGCTGGAAGGCGAACGAACGTCCTGAATCGTGGACCGTGAGGAACGGCGCGATCACCGGGGACGGCCCGGCGAGCCATTTGTTTTGGATGAAGGAAAAGTGTGAGAACTGCGAGTTCAAGGCCGAGGTCAAGATTAACCACGGCGGCAACTCCGGTATGTACTTCCGCACGGCGTTCGGACCGGGGTTTCCCAAGGGTTATGAAGCGCAGGTCGACAACACGCATACCGATCCGGTACGCACGGGCAGTTTGTATAATTTCGTCAAGGTTTTGGAACAGTTGATTCCAGACGATACCTGGTGGACGCAGCGAATTATCGTCGAAGGCAATCACATTCAGATTTTTGTGAACGATAAGAAGACGGTCGATTTTATCGACGAGAAGAATACGTTCACCAACGGCTATCTGGCTTTGCAGCAGCACAACGCCGGAAGCGTGGTGGAGTTCAAGAATCTGATGATGCGGCATCTGCCCGCGCCCGCTTCGCCGCTGGCGGGAACGTGGCGCCTTAATAAGGAACAGTCGAAGTTCGGGAGTAGTTATCCCCAGCAGTGGGAGCTGCGCATCTTGGAAGAACGCGACGCGCTGCGCTGGCAATCGAATGCGACGCACAGCGATGGGAAGAAGTATTCGGTAAATTTCTGGGCTCGGAATGACGGCTACGATTATGTGGTGGGCGGAGCGCCGGGCGTCGACCACATCTCGATTGAGGACGTGGGCCGCAAGCGCATGCATGAGGCGATGCGGGCAACAAAAGTTCGTAAGAAAAAAGACGAACATGTTTATCAGGTCGAGACCAAGCAGGGGCGCAAGGTTCTTGATCGCGCGTCTTACACCGTTTCTGCCGACGGCAAGACGCTGAAGCGCGCGGGGGTTCAGGTGGACGCCGACGGAAAGACGACGCCTTACAGTGAAGTGCTCGATAGGATCGAATAGATGGCTCTGGGAATCGAGCGTCAGGACGGCGAAGGATCAATCAGTGTGGTGGTGTTGCGTGGGAAATTGATGCTCGGCGAAGATTGTTTGCAATTGGAAGCGGTGATTCCCGAGTTGCTCAAAGAGGGCCGCACGAAGCTCATTTTCGATCTAAGCGGCGTGACGCATATCGATTCGACAGGGATCGGGCGATTCATCGATACCTATAGCCGGCTCATGAAGGTCAGCGGAAAAATGTATCTCGCGGGGGCGAGCGGAGCGGTGAGGGATTCGTTTCGCGTGACTCGGCTGGATACGGTGTTTTCGTTCTATCCGACGGTGGAAGAGGCGCGGGCGGGGTTGTAATGAAGGCTCGATGGCAGGCGAAACCGCCTGCCCCACCTGGCTTCCGAGTTGCAAGTGCTCAACTGCTGTATGGTGATGAAACACCGCTGCAGCTCCGCTCCCTGTGGTCACGGCTCGGTAGAGCACGGGATGGGAGCAACAAGTTTCAGCCTGTGAGGGGTCGGCGCGCTACGGCGTCCCGTGCGATGCCGATCCCGATGCGTCCGGGCGTAGTCTCTGCGATTTTGCCAACTCCAGAATGTGATCCGCCACGAACTGCGGCCGATCGATGGAGCGCATTACGATCCGGCTGCTTCCGCCTGCTGTTTCGAACGACAGGTCACCCACTCCGATCATGCGTTGGCCGAGCGTTTGATCCACGCGCACGTCCTGCAGCTTGACCGCTTCCTCGGTGCGGGTCGACTTGGAGAAGAATCCCGATTCCAAGCGCACGCGGTCGCCGAGAATCTCGAGCTTCATGAGCCGGCGTTTGATGTGGCGCGTCACGACGACAAGCATGAGGAATCCGGGAACGATCAGCAACCACCATAACCGAACGTCCTCGGGTCCGATGGACTTCAAATACACCGCGATGGCAAGCGCCAGCAACAGGCATAACACATAACCCAACTTGATGACTTTCGTAGACGGACGGACCTGCATGGCGGCATGATAACATGTGGGTCCGCCGGGCTGTCACAATAGAAGAACAAAGATGGAAACTGCACGGGATGTCACACGAGTTCTCGTGGTCGACGACGAGGAATCGCAGCGCACTGCGCTCGCGAGCATGATTAAGCTGTGGGGTTACTCGGTTGAGACCGCCGCCGATGGGCAGGAGGCGATCGAGAAGCTCGCGTCGTTTGTTGCCCACGTGATTGTCACCGATCTGAACATGCCGCGGCTGAGCGGCCAGGAACTGCTGAAGCGGTTGAAAGAAGATGGCGACGCGACGCCCGTGATTGTGCAGACGGCTTACGGCGGTCTCGATACGGCGCTCGAAATGGTCCATGAACTGGGCGCGTTCTGGTTTATCGACAAGCCAGTGGACACGCTGGCGCTGCGTCTGCTGATCGAACGCGCGGCGGCGCAGGAAAAGCTGGCCGAACACGCGGAACGGCTGGCGCGCCAGTTGAGCAACACGGGTCTGCTCGGCGAAATGGTCGGTTCGTCGCCCAAAATGCGCGAAGCGTTCAGCCTGATCCAGCAGGTGGCGCCGAGCCGCGCGGCGGTGCTGATCACGGGCGAGAGCGGTACCGGAAAAGAGCTGGCCGCGCGCGCGATTCATGCGCTGAGCCCGCGCCGCAATGCTCCATTTGTGGCTCTGAATTGCGCCGCGATGCCCGACACTTTGATGGAAAGCGAGCTGTTCGGTCACGAGAAAGGCGCGTTTACCGGAGCGGTCGACCGGCGGGCCGGATGCTTCGAGCTGGCGCAAAACGGAACGGTCCTGCTCGATGAAATCGGCGACATGCCGGTCAGCTTGCAGGCGAAATTGCTGCGCGTGCTGGAAGATTCCCGCGTGCGGCGGCTGGGCGGCAAGACCGAAATCCAGTTGGACGTGCGAATTCTGGCCTCGACCAATTCACCGCTCGATGCCGCGATTCGCGAAGGAAGATTCCGCGAGGATCTGTTTTACCGGCTCAACGTATTTCCGATTCCTCTGCCGGCTCTGCGGGAGCGGAAGGACGATCTGCCGGCGCTGACCTCCGCGCTGTTGAGCGATCTGAACCGTAAGCACGGAACGAAGGTCACCGACGTTTCCAAAGACGTGCTGGAACGCTTCCAGGCGTACAGCTGGCCGGGCAACGTGCGCGAACTTCGCAACGTGGTGGAGCGCGCCGTGATTCTTGCGGGACAAGGAACCATTCTCGCGGCGCATCTGGCCGCGGGCTTCGGGGGCGCGCCCTCCGCGGCAACGGGAAAACCGGCGGCGGCCAACGGCGAGGAGTTGCGCATCCCGGTCGGCTCCACGATCGAACAAGCGGAGCGCGCGTTGATCGAATTGACGCTCGAACACACCCGGCATAATAAGACCCGCGCCGCCGAAGTGCTCGGGATCAGCCAGAAAACGTTATTCAATAAGCTGAAGGAATATGGTGGGCAAACTGCTCGGGCTTAAGTCTCATTGTGCGAGTCCACATCCGGCTCAGGCGCCCCTGGCTGACGCAGAGCGTTAGAGCGAACATGTCGCTTCGCGTCAGGCTGGTGTTGCTGATTGTCGCGCTGGTCGCCCTGGTCGCGATCGCGTTGTCGGTGATGCATCTGGCGAGTCTGGTGAACCTGCTCTCGGCCGATGCGCTGGATCGCAGCAAGCTGGCCGCCGATCAAGCGAGCGCATTTATCACCGATCGCATCGGGCAACATTCGGAAGAGTACAAAACCCCGCTCGATCTGAGCGGAATGAAGAGCCAGTGGACGGAAATCGTTTCGATCGATCCAGACATCCCGAAGATGCTGGTGAACATGCTGAAGCTTTCCCCGGCCATCAAGGACATCAACATCGCCGGGCCCGGCGGAAAGATTCTCGCGTCCTCGAATCCACCCGTTACCGGCAGGGCGCTGACGATCCTTCCCGGGTTCGCGGAATGGAGCGCGGGCTCTTTTTACACCCGCCTGCTGGACTTGATCGAGCGGCGCGCCGATTATCAGTTTGAGATCCCTCTGGGCGTGAAGGGCGAGGCGCAACCGCTATTCCGCATCCAAGTAATCGTGTCCAGCGTCCTGCTGCGCGCGGCTCTGCTGGCGCAAATTACCACGCTGGCTTACGTTTCAGGCGCGGCCTTGTTTATTTCGGTGCTGATCACTCTTTTCGCCACCAATCGCGTGCTGCGGCCGTTGAAGCGCATTGAGGCGACCATCGATCGGATCGTGCAAGGCAATTTTCTTGGCTCGGATTCGCATGTCAATCCTACTTACCTCAATCCTCCGGCCGAATTCGCGGTAGTCGAAGGCAAGCTGAACATCCTGGGCGAACGGTTTCGCGGCGCGCGGGAGCAGGCGGTGGAGTTGCAGCACGATCTGGACGGGCTGCTCCAACGCATGGCCACCGAGCTTGACGTCGCGACGCGTTTAGCCGCCATCAGCCGCATTACGGGCGGCGTTGCGCATGAGATCAAGAATCCTCTAAACGCGATCTCGCTGCGCCTCGATTTGTTGCGCGCGCGGCTCAGTCAGCCGGAAGAGGAACTGGCGGCGGAGATCGATATTCTGTCGAGCGAAGTCCGGCGGCTGGATCGTGTGGTGAAAACATTTCTCGATTTTTCCCGGCCGGTGGATGTCAACCTCACCGAAGTGGATCTGGTGGCCATCGCGCGAGAGGTCGCGGATCTGACCACTCCGCAAGCGGGTCTCGCGAACATCAAGGTATGGTTTGAAGATTCCGTGAAATCGGCCCCGATTCGCGGCGACGCCGACATGCTGAAGCAGGCCATCCTGAATCTGGTTCTGAACGCGATCGAGGCGATGAAGAACGGCGGCAATCTGTGGCTCCGCGTGTCGCGCGAAGCCAACGCGATCCTGCTGAATGTCTCCGACGACGGACCGGGTATTCCCACCGAGGCGCGGGAAAAAGTCTTTCAGCTTTATTTCACGACGAAACAAAGAGGCTCCGGCATCGGATTGGCGATGACGTACCGCGCCGTTCAACTGCATAATGGTACCATCAGTTTCTCAACGGAATTGGGCCGCGGGACCGCCTTTCAGATGTTATTCCCAGCGCTGGTCCGCTACGCCTGATGGCGATATCGATGCGCATACCGCGGATGATTTTCGGGATCTTCGTGCTGTCGCTGGCATCGACCTCCTGCTTGCGGCAGAGAACGCAGGCTCGCGTCTTTACGCCACCACCGGCAAGAGCTGAAGCCAGTGTACCCAATGCGCGGGCGCCTTTTCCCGAGCCTCCGCAGATCGCCGCCGACCCTGCAACGATCGTACCGCCCCGATTGCCGGAGACGACGCCGGAGACGATGGTGGAGATCCCGGAGGCGCCCCGGCGCGTGGCGCGTCGTCCCGGGCCGGTAACGCCGCCTAAACCTGCTTCGACCGGACCTCAACCACAGGAATCTCCGCCGCCGAGGCTCGCGCAGATGTTTTCATCGGAGGAGCTGCGGGAACATACCCGTACTTTAGACGAGAGTTTAGATCGCGTGAATCGGGCCCTGGCAGTTGTGGAGGGAAAAAATCTGACACCGGATCAGAAGGAAATTGCCGAAAGGATTCGAACGTTCCGGAAACAAGCAGAACAGGCGCGGGAACAAGATCTTCTGACCGCAGTCAGCTTAGCAAGGCGTGCAGATCTCCTCGCTAAAGACCTCCTCGAGCGCCTGCCCTGAAAGGCCGCCGGGTCGGAGGGGCCGGCGACCTAACCGATGGGCCTGCGGGCCGTTACTGCTCTGCGCCTGCCTTGGCCGTCAACCCTTTGGAAGCCGTCGCTGCTTCCGGCACGTAGAGGCGAATCTCCACGCGACGGTTCAACTTGCGGCCTTCCCGCGTCTTATCGTCCGCCACCGGCTGGGCGTAGCCCGAACCGAGCAGCGCGATGCTGCGCACCGGAATCTTGTATTCGTTCGCCAGATACCGCGCAACTTCCTGCGCGCGCTGCTGGCTTAAACGCTCATTCGTCGTCATCGAGCCAGTCTTGTCGGTGTAACCCTGCACTTCGATCACATAGCGGTCGAGGCCGTCGGCCGACTTGGCCAGTTCCTCAAGCTGCGCCTTCGCATCTTCGGTGAGGCTCGACCCATTCACCGCAAACAGTACCGTCTCGGTCTTTAAAACCTGGTACTTGTTCATCGCGTCCACGGTGCGGGCTAGCTGCGCCGTGGTATCCAACCCTCTTTGGGCCAAGCTCTTCGCGCCGTCCGCCGCTTTCCATGCTCCATCGGCCTTCTGATCCGCTTTAGCGGCAGCCTCGTTGGCGGACACTGCCTTGGCGTCGGTATCCTTTAGCTGCTCCTTTGTGCGGGAGAGGCCGCGGTCCAGTTCATCAATGCTCTTGCCGTGTTCCGCGATCTGCTTGTCCTGCTCGGAATTCTTGGTCTCCGTCGAGGTAACGCGAGCGTCAATCGGCGCGACCGTCTGTGCCACGTACTTCTTGGTGGCGCATCCGGTTGCGAAGAGTCCTAAGGCTGCGATGCCGGCGATTGTGATGGTTTTTTTCATTCTAACTCCCCCTTACATTCAATGTTTTGAACCGAACTCCCGGGCCGGCAAGTAACGCCAGACCCGGGGATTCGGCGCCCGCGGGAGCAACCACGGGATACTGTTCCGAGCGTCTGCGTGTCATTCTTACGACCGCTCGGTAAATATTACCTGGTCAGAAAGGAAGGTTTTCCCGATCTCTCCAAAAATATCCTGATTCTGCAACGCTCCAGGTACTTCTATCGCCCTATATGAGCAACTACCAGGCCAAATTCAGGAGACGCCCACAAACGTATTTGTCTCCATGGTAAACTGGTAATTGTATAAAATTCAGGCGTCGACTCGACGACTAACAATTCCAACGGGTATTATTATAAATAGGGATCGCACCTCGTCCTTATTATGCGTGTGTGGGGAGTTATTTGATTCGCGTATTGATAGCTGACGATCATCCCCTGCTGCGCAGTGGCCTGAAACACCTCCTGGAACAGGAACCTGACTTTTGTCCACCGGGGGAAGCCGAGAACTCCGACCAGGTTCTCGAAAAGATAAGTGAACGTGCGTGGGATGCGATCGTTCTGGATATAGCCATGCCGGGGCGAAACGGGTTGGAGACCTTGCACGAGATCCGGAAGCGCCGCCCCAGCCTGCCTGTGCTCATGTTGAGCATGCACTCCGAGGAACAGTTCGCGATACGGGCGATAAAAGCTGGTGCCAGCGGTTATCTCACCAAATCGGACGCTCCGTCGGAGTTAGTGCGCGCAATTCGCAGAGTACTGGCTGGAAAGAAATACGTCAGCGCCACACTCGCGGAGACTCTGGCAAATGCGATTGAGGCTGGTGAGGAGCGCCCGCTCCACGAGACGCTCTCGGACCGCGAATACCTTGTCGTATGCCGGATCGCCTCCGGAAAGAGCGTTACGGACATCGCGGAGGAAACCGGTCTGAGTGTAAAAACCATCAGCACGTATCGCGCCCGAGCGCTGGAAAAGATGAAGATGCACAGTAGCGCGGAGCTGATGAACTACGCGATCCGCAACGGGCTGGTGGATTGAATGCGCCGGGTGTGATGAGTTAGATCGCCACATTTTGCCAGGGCGCGAGATTTGTAGAGGCGGAATTGCGTCGCAGTAAGCTCCATTTCCCGGCAAATCTGCTGCGATTCCTGCTCGTCATAATAAAAACGAACCAGAATTTCCCTATCCCGCGGGCACAACCGTCCTAGAATTCTACCCACCACGGCGATCCGTTCCCGAATGGCGAGGCGCGCCTCTGGCGATTCATGAGACGGAGCAACCGGTGCCGCCGTCGATTCCACTGAGATCAGCCTGCGCCGCCGAAGGATCATGGCTCTTATATGCACCGCTACCTGACGCCGTGTTACCGTGCGCACAAAGCCCATTAAACAATGGGGATCGCGCAATTCCCCGCTCCGGATCGCTTCCTGAACAATCATCAAAATTTCCTGAACATGGTCGTCCACCGCTTGCGGATCGACGCTGTGAAAGAGCTGTCCGCGAGCGCAATCCGACACCGCGGCGTACAGCGCTTCCACGCCGCACTCGTTCCCGCTCCGGATTTCCGCGACCGCTGCCGACCAATCCATTTACGGTGCTCCCGCGTTCAAACAATCAACCGAATAACAGGTTAACCCACTAATTCCGTCATTAATATAGGCCTATACGCATTTCTCCGTAGGAATTTCACCGACAAACAGAGTATGCGTTTCAGCATGCGGTACAGGCTGGGTGCCCGTATAATGAGAACCGTGCCCTTCCCCATTCATCGAAAACGCCGCCTGCGCGTGTCGGAACCGATGCGCAGCCTGGTTCGCGAGACCCATCTCGAACCTTCGCAGTTCGTTCTGCCTCTATTTGCCTGCCCTGGCGAGGGAGTTCGCAAGGAAATCAGCTCGATGCCGGGAAATTTTCAGCTCTCCATTGACGAGCTGGTGAAGGAGTGCGAGGCGACGTTCTCATTGGGCGTCGGAGGAGTGATCCTGTTCGGCATTCCCGACGCGAAGGACGATCTCGCCTCGGGCGCTTATGACGAAAATGGCATCGTGCAGCGCGCCGTTCGCGCGGTAAAAAGCGCCGTGCCGCGTCTGATCGTCATCACCGATGTCTGCAATTGTGAATATACCAGCCACGGCCATTGCGGCAAGATCGTCAATGGCGAAGTGGACAACGACGCGACCCTCGGCTGGCTGGCCGCGGCAGCCGTGTCTCACGCCCGCGCGGGCGCCGATATCGTGGCGCCATCCGACATGATGGACGGCCGCGTCGCTGCGATCCGCCATTCGCTTGACGAGTACGGATTCGCCAATACGCCGATCCTGGCCTACGCCGCGAAATTTGCATCGGTCTTTTACGGGCCATTTCGCGAGGCCGCCGAATCCACACCCCAGTTCGGAGACCGCCGCAGTTATCAGATGGACCCTCCCAACGCCCGCGAAGCGATGCACGAAATGGAACTCGATCTGGAAGAGGGCGCGGATATGCTGATGGTGAAACCAGCCATGCCCTATCTCGACCTGATACGCATGGCTCGCGATCGGTTCCCGGTTCCGATTGGCGCCTATCAGGTATCGGGCGAATTCAGCATGATCGTGGCTGCGGCGCGCAACGGATGGCTCGATCTGGATCGCGCCATGATGGAGTCGTTGACCTCGATCCGCCGCGCGGGCGCCGATATTATTCTCACGTATTTCGCCAAAGACGCCGCTCGCGTACTCGCCTAGGAATCCCTGGGCTATGCCACGGGGATGTCTACTCGGTTCTGGCTACTGTTAGAGTGTTTCCGTGACAGCCTCGAAACTCGAACACTGGGCCGGCCTCCTGGCCGTGCTCAACCTGGCGATGATCGCCATCTTATTAGGCCGTCCTTATTTTTCCAACGCCTCGCATCCGGTGCGCGGTATCTCCAATCCCGGGCTGGCCATGGAAGTGGTGCGCAACATCGCCGAAGTCGACGCGATTTTGAGCGACGCCCCCAGTCCTGACCGTGAAGTGATGCGCATCAAGCAATACGCCGACTTCGGATTCATCGGCTGCTATGCCGCTCTCCTTGTGGTGATGGCGATGCTGCTCGCCCGCGAAAACCGCATGATCGCAATCGCCGCTGGCGCTCTAGGTGTGATCGCCGCCCTGTGCGACGTGATCGAAAACGTGGGCATCCTGCGGATCGTCGACGTCGATCTCCTTCACACCACGCAAGTCATGATTAATGCCATCCGCTACCCGAGCCTCGTGAAATGGGCGCTCGCTTCGCTCTCTCTCGGCTTGCTCGCGATGCTTCTGCTGCGGTCGCGGAGCATTGGGCTTCGCATTGTCGGAGCGCTAAATCTTATAGCCGCAATGCTAGGGCTGTACGGGATTTACGACAACGTTTTTCTGGGTTGGTCGGGGCTTCCGATGCTGGGCGGGTTTCTCGGTTTGGCCATTCTGTACTTCCGTCCCCAGCGGCGCGACGTTCAGCGTAACTCCCGATCCTACGGGGATTAGAGCTTCCGACGAGTAGGAATCGGGACCCTCGATGTCGAGAAGATTGTCCCCGGCGGTGAGTCCCGTTGGAATCGTAATGTTGAGTTGATAGAGCCCTGTTAATCCCGGCGCGAGCCCCGAATAAAGCACCGTTGCCGTGGTGCCTCCGACGAGCGCAGCGATCGTATTAGTAGTGGTGTTCAGGCTGCTCGCGTCAGAGGAGCCGGGATATCCGTCTTGAATCGGCGGAAACACGCCGCCCAATCCTGTTAGATATACCGAAATGCTTTCGCCTGGCTGAGCCGGACTTTTCTCCGTCACCAAGGAATAATCGGAGTGGAGCGCAGCGGCAACGCTGATCCCGTTCGCCGGCGACGTGAGGACTCCCGGAGTCGTCGAATTCACGAACTCCGTAACCGTATTCGACGCGACCCCGTTGTTTTTCACCTGAATCGTCGCGATGGGATACGTGCTCACCGCATACGGCACAATCGCCGAGATCTGCGTCGGGCTCACATAATAGAGCGGCGCGGCAATGCCGTCAATGAACACTTGCACGCTAGGATTACCCAGTTTGTTGGGAAAAATCGTCGTCGTCGCCTGCGCAAAACTTGGGGCAAGATTCGTGCCGAACAGCGTGATCAATTCTCCCGGCGAAATGCCCGTGGTGAACGGTGCGTAGCTCCCCGCATTCAGCACGCCTACCGGATTGAGATACACCCCCGTTCCGCTGAAACCAGGCGCGGCGAGTGCGACGTCGATTCCCAGATATGGCGGGATTCCGAATCCAATGCGGACGTTGCCTCCGTTTCCGATGGTGTAGCTGGTGTAAGGATCGCTATACGCTCCGGCCCCCGGAGTCGCAAGGCTGCCAGTGGTGACCGCGCTATAGGTGCCGCTGAAGACCGACGAAAAAATCCGCGAATGCTGGATCACGGTGCCGTTACTCAAGCTGAAAGATCCGTAATACGTGTCCAGATCCAAAGCACCGGAAGAGATTTGCGTCGCATCGCTATAGACACCCGCGTTGTAGTAGAGCGAACTGCTCAGCAGTTGCGGCGCGCCTCCCGAGGTAGTGCGCACGCCGATCAGCATGTCGAATCCGTTGGGCGATCCTCCGAACACAAAATTGCCGTCCGGCGAGAAGTACAGGTACTCCTGTCCATTCACCAGCGACAGCGTATTCTGATTGGCTGCCGGGAAAGTGATCACCATCGCGCCGTTGCTCGAAATGTACTTCACGTTCGAAGCCACCTGTCCCGTCACAGTCGTGCCGTTCCCAGCAAAATAGCCGCGGATGCTCACATTCCCCAGGCTCCCCGCGCCATTCGGATTCATCGTGAATTGCGCGTCCTCGAATGCCCCGACCGTCGAGCTGGAGTAGTTCACGTACGACATCGCGTACGAGCCTGAAAAATAGGGAACCGTCGGCGCGGGCGAGGGGATCAGGCCGGCGATGAACAGGTCGTTAAAACTGCCAGCCTCCGTACAGCTTCCGATAAAGATGCCGTTCGCGACCATCCCTCGAATCACCGATCCGCTCTGCAGAGGATGCGAAAGGAAGCCGAAGCCGCCCGCGCCGATGGAGTATGTTCCGGAAATCGATACACTGGGGTTGAGCCCGTTCACTCCATCCAGATACGCCGCCGCGATGGTATAGGTTCCGGTCCCGCTGAAGTTGATCGTGCCGTAGAGCGCGACCGCATCGCTCAGCGCTCCGCCGTTGCTGGCGGTCGCCACCCACGCCACTTCGCGGAAATAATAGGTGCCGCTGAGCATACTATCTCCGCTCGAATCCCACACCGGCGTCTGCGCAAACGCCTGCCAACCGGTCAAAATCGAGAACAGAAAAGCCGCACGTCCAAGTCTCATCATGTTGTACGACGCACCCCACCGTAGGAACGTTGCTTTTACATCTGAGGTTTACCACATCGGGAGGGAATGGAATGGTGCGCTCGCCGCGATTCGAACGCGGGACCTCTTCCTTCGGAGGGAAGCGCTCTATCCAGACTGAGCTACGAGCGCGCTTTTCAAATCCTACCACGGACGCGCGTCAGTAAGCGGACAAATGCTACCGAGCCGTGACCACAGGGAGCGGGGTTTCGAGAGCCTTTTCAGCGCCAGTTCTAATTCTGCGCTCGAAACTCAATCGACGGCCACTGCGCCGCGAATTCCTTTGCGTGCTGATCGCAAACCTGTCCCGGATGCGAGCTCTGCGTACTGTGCTCTCCATAGAACATATAGTCGGTCTCCCAAAGCGCCGTCTTCTTGCAGTGGTCGCACAGGTTCTTGGGATTGGCATGGATGGCGGCGATCCGATGCCCGTAAGAATCTTTCATGTTAATTAGCTCCTTTGACGAAAGCGGGCGAGTGCTGCAGGCGGGGGGACCCTCGCCGGATCCCACCTCTACAGTGACACAATATGACCTAGCGTGCCCGGCCTCCTCCAACAATTCGGCTCCATCGACATTTATCTATTCGACCAGCTCCTTCGCGGCCGCATCGCTCCGGGAATGCGAATCTTCGATGCAGGCTGTGGATTCGGCCGCAACCTCGTCTATTTTCTGAACGAAGGCTATGAAGTCTTCGGCGTGGATCAGGACCCGCAAGCCATCGCGTCCATTCATGACGCGCTCCCGCCTGGCAACTTCCGCAACGAGGACATCGAGCGAATGTCTTTTCCCGACGCCTTCGCCGATGTGGTCCTGAGCAGTGCCGTGCTCCATTTCGCGCGCGACGACGATCACTTCCAAGCCATGCTGCGCGGGACTTGGCGCGCCTTGAAACCGGGCGGCATGCTGTTTTGCCGCTTGGCGTCCTCGATTGGTATCGAAAAACAGATTACTCGCGTCGCCGGACGAAGGTTCCTTCTCCCGGACGGATCCGAGCGCTATTTGGTCGACGAAGCGCTTTTATGCGCCCTCACACAAGAACTCGGCGGACATTTACTGGACCCATTAAAGACAACAGTCGTTCAGAATCAACGCTCTATGACCACATGGATTGTGCGAAAAGACATCTGATCTGCTCGTATGGCGATTCTTCCTTAATAAAGACACTCTTTTAGTCATATATTTAGATGAATCCTTTCTTCGCGCCCGCCGTCAATAAGATTCATAAGGGGTTGTCTCATGATTAATTTGCGTCGTGTTTATCCGGCGATATTCGCCGTTTCTTTTCTTCTGGCGGGCGGTCTGATTGTGGCGCAATCTACCGGAAGCATCGGTGGTACCGTCTTTGACGCCGCCGGCTCGGTTGTACCCAACGCGAGCGTCAGCGTTCGCAGCCAGGCCACGGGCGAGGAGCACGTCACCAGAACCGATGTGGCTGGAATTTACCTGGTGCCATCGCTCCCGGTCGGAACCTATCGCGTCGAGGTGAAATCCGCAGGCTTTCAGACGACGGCGGCCACCGGCGTCGAACTGTCGGTCGGCAGCACCATCCGGCAGGACTTTACATTGAAGGTTGGCACCGTTATTGACACGGTTGAAGTCTCCGGCGCGGCTCCGTTGATCGACTCCAGCACGGTTACGCTCGGAAGTATCGTCAACCAGCGCACCGTACAGGAGATCCCTCTCAATGGCCGCCATTTTATCGACCTTTCCTTGCTCACCGTCGGCACCGTTACTCCGCCGGTCAATGGATTTCTCACTGCGCCTTTGCGCGGGCAGGGTTCTTTCTCCTTCAACTCAGCCGGCGCCCGTGAAGATAGCGTCAACTTCATGATCAACGGAATCAACCTGAGCGATCCGAATCAGAACCAGATCACTTTCCAACCGACCATCAACACCATCGACGAGTTTAAGATCGACAACTCGACCTTCAGCGCGGAGTATGGCCGCAACTCCGGGTCCATCGTCAATATCGCCACCCGCGCCGGGGAGAACGCATGGCACGGCGAGGCTTACGAGTATCTCCGTAACGATTGGCTCGACGCCCGCAACTTCTCCAACCCCACCCATGTGACCGTCGCGGGCGCTCTTGCGCCGAATCCCGAGTCCCAGTTCATTCGCAATCAGTTTGGCGGCGATGGTGGCGGCGCCATTATCAAGAACAAAATGTTCGCCTTTCTCAGCTATGAACAATTGCGCCAGCGTCAGGCCGTGCCTCTTTCGGCCACCGTCCTGACTGCCGCGCAGCGATCCCAGGCACTGGCATCGAGCGATCCCATCATTCAAAGCTTGTTGCCTCTGATCCCGGTCGCCAATTCCGGCACCAACCAATTTGCCGGCTCGGCCAGCGCGCCCGTGAACATAGAACAGGGCACCGTCAACTTCAGCTATTTGCTGAACGCCGCCCATCGCCTGAACCTCTACTACGCCATCCAACGCGACCAGCGGAATGAGCCGCCCTCCACCGACGGCAACAGCTTCCCTGGCGGAGGCGACCAGCGCAACGGCCAACGCCAGCTTCTCACTTTCAATGAGGACTGGACCCTCAGCCCGACTCTGACCAATGAATTCCGCGCGGGTGGAAACCGGATTCATATCACGTTCCTCGCCGATAATGCGGCCGCCGCGCCGGCGTACGGCATCAACAGCGGCGTCACTGCGGCCATTGGACTGCCTCAAATCAGCGTCTCCGGCGCGTTTACGTTCGGTGGCGTCGGCGGATTTCCGCAGGGCCGTGGCGACAACGTCGGCTCCGTCTCCGACACGTTGAGCTGGGTGCACGGCAACCACATCGTCAAGTTCGGCGGCGAGTTCCGCCGTCAAAATTCCGACAACTTCTCCTATACCCCCGGCTCGTTTGGATTCCCCAACATCACCGCTTTCCTGGCCGATCAGGCCAATAGTTTTTCGGTCACCAATTCCAATCGCTCCAACCGGACGTACGGAAACTCGCTCGGCGCATTCGTCACCGATACCTGGAAGATCAGGCCGACGTTCACCCTGACTCTCGGTCTTCGTTATGACTGGTACGGCACACCCACGGAAGCCGAAAGCCGGTTCGTCGTGTTCGATCCCACCACCGACACGCTGCAATACGTCGGACAGGGCAGCGGGCCGGGCTTGGCTTATCAGCAGAGCGCTCTCAACTTCGAGCCGCGCGTCGGCGTCGTGTGGGATCCGTTCAAGAACGGAAGAACCGTGATCCGCAGCGCCTACGCGATCATGACCGATCAACCGACGCTTGGTCTGGTGACCGGCCTCGCCGGCAATCCGCCTTACGCCTTCCCCGTTTCCTATACACCGCCCGCAGGTTCCTTCGTCACTCTGGGCAATGCCTACGGCCTTGCTAATGGTTCCGTCTCTCCGCTGTCGGTCGCGCATAGCTACCATGACGCATACGTCTCCCAATGGAATTTCAACATCGAGCAGCAGCTTGCCAAGGATTACGCAATGACCGTCAGTTACGTCGGCAGCAAAGGAAGCGATCTCAACGTCGAGCGCAATTACAATCAGCTCGTCTCGGGCGTTCGACCCTACGCAAAGCTCTCGGCGAGCAGCCCCATCGATCCTGGCCTGGCTCTCACCAACATCAATGTTTATGAGAGTGTTGGCAATTCCTCTTACCAGGCCCTGTGGCTGACGGCGAAAAAGCATCTCGCGAAGGGCCTCCAGTTCGATGGATCCTACGCCTACTCGAAATCGATCGACGATAACTCGCGCAACGTCCAGGGCCTCGTGATCCAGGACTCTACCAACGTCCGCGGCGATCGCGGCCTCTCCGATTTCGATGCCCGCAACCGTTTCGTCCTCAGTGGGATTTATGCGGTGCCGTTTGAACGCAACCGGTTTGCCAGAGGCTGGCAGCTCTCGCTCATCGAGACGCTGCAAAGCGGCAATCCTCTAAACTTCCGTCTGTCCAACACCTCGTTCGCGGGCGCCGCGACGCTGCGTCCGAACTTGACCGGAAACGTCATTACCGGTTTCACTCCCGCCACCAACGGCAGCCCGACCTCGATCACTTATATTCAGAATCCTTCGGTGTTCGTGAATCAAGGCACAACCGCCGGAACGGTACTGGGTTTTGGAAGCCTGGGACGCAACGTCGTCATCGGTCCGGGTTTCTCCAATCTCGATATTGCAGTCGTCAGAAACATCAGGATCAAGGAGCACCTCAATTTTCAACTCCGCGGCGACGCCTACGATATTCTCAATCACGCGAACTTCACGAGTCCGGTGACCACGATCGGTTCGTCGACGCTCGGCCTGATCACCGGCGGATCGCGCACGCCGGCTGGAGATTTCGGCAGCTCACGGCAGATCCAGCTTGCTGTAAAACTGCAGTTTTAAGGTCACTTAAGACCTCCACAACGCACGTTTCGTTGGATTTAAGGGCGATTAACGGTTCCGCTGAGCCCTTCGTCCACCGAAACGTGGTTTACTTCGAGCATTTCGCCCAGTGCCTTATCCAAACTCGAACGTGCACGCGCGTACGCGGAAAGGCTCGTGATTAAGGTGGTTTGCGCCGCGACAACAGCCCGCTGCACGATAATGACCGCTCCGAGGGTCCCCGTTCCGAAAGAGAACCGGTTTTTCTCCGCTTCGAGTAACTGCTGCTGCAGCTTCAGGGCTTCCGACGCCACCACATGTCTGGAGCGCGCTTGACGTAATGCGAGCATTTCATTGGAGATATCCACGAGAATCGCATTCTTGTCGCGCTGGCTGCTGACGTCGCTTTGCTTGAGCTGCAACTGCTCCACGCCGTAATCGGCTTGCGCTTGCCGGTTGCCGAGCGGAGCCTGAAAGTAGAAGCCGCCGTATTCAGTGGGGAAGTCGTTGCGAAAAATCTGGCCCAGCGCAGTCCCATAGCCCCCCGAAAAGAAAGGACTTGTCGGGTGACCCGGCTGCGGTGTGCCGGCGGCGCCGCGGTTAAAATACTGGCCGTAAGCGATTCCAACCGGCAGCAGTGAATCCTTGGTGCCGAGGCTGGCGATTTCCGAGTTCTGGTCTCTGATCTTCGCAAGCTCCATATCCGGGCGATGCGCCATCGCTCTTGCCAGCAGATCCCGCAGGGGAGGCAGGTTTTCCTCATCGGGAACCTCAATATGATCGAGCGTCACGATCTCGGCCGCATCGAGCTCCGGATCGGGAGTACGCGTCATTTGATCTTTGAGCGAAGCCTCCTGCTGGCGCACGGTGGCCAGGGCGATACTCAGGTCCTGCTTGCGAGCCGCAAGCTCGGCGGCCGCGCGAGGAAGTTCGACGGGCGCAAGCGTGCCCAGGTCGATCTGGGCTTTCGTGTCTTGGTAGAATTTCTGTGCGATGTCGGCCGCCTCCTGTCTCGATTTGAGGGTGTCGCCGGAACTGACCAGATCCCAATATTGCGTCACCACGCTCGATACAAGGTTCTCGAGTTGCGACCGGAAGGTGTCGCGCGCGGCGATTTTATTGTTCAATGCCACTTTTATCTGGCGAGCGTTCACGGCCAGACCGCGTCCCCGGAATACCGGGATCTGTCCCAACAACTGGAGATACGCACCCGACGCAGGATTATAGTTATCGCCGGGGGAATTTTCACTCAAATGCTGCTCATAACTCTTGAACTGCACGAATCCCCCGGTAGGCAATCCTTGCTGAATGAGATTGCTGTAGATGCGCTGGGTATCCACCAAAGTCGGCACGCCGCTGATCGCCTGGATCGCTTGCGGATAGGTAATATGCGAAAAGCTGGTCGCGTTTTGCACGAACGGATCCAGAACCTGCGCCGTGGTGCCGATCTGCGACGTGGTCACGCCGCCGCCGCCGTTCCCCCCCACAGAACCGCCGCCGCCCGCGCTGACGCCCGCGCTCGATGCGGTACCGAGCACGCCCAAACCGGCATTTGCTCCGCCGATCTGTGAAGACGCGCTCGACACGCCGCGGGGCGCGCCGCCCGCCTGCGCGCGCTCGATCGCCCAGTCCGCATTGATCGGTCCATTTCGCGCCACTTCCAAGTTGAGATCGTTCTCGATCGCGAGCGCGATCGCATCCTGAAGCGTCAGATACAGCCGGCCCGCCCGCATCAAACCGTGGAGGCGCTGCGTGTTCGTCATGCGGGCCGGAGAGATTTTGGCCGGCAGATACGGACGCCACAGCATCGGTCCGGTTGGACGGTCCACGACAGGTCCCTGCGCCTGAAGCAGCGCACACGCGCATACGGATGCCACCAACTGCTGAAAAAGGGACTTCATTTTTTCTCTCCCGGAAGCGACGCCGGCAGCATCGATTCCCTCGCTACGTGTCCCGACACCGCTTCTTCCATCGACACATGGTTGATTTCGAGCGTCCGCCCGACCGCCTGATCGAAGCTGATCCTGGCGTGCGTGTAATTCGCCATCGCCTGCGCTTCCAGCGTCTGATCGTTCACCAGATCCTTCTGCGCCTGAATCACCGTCGTCACGTCCGTGCCTGTCGCGCCGTATTTGAATTTATCCTGCTCCGCCTTGAGACTTTGCTCCGCCAGGACGCGGGTAGCGACCGCGGTCTCGAAGCGAGCCCGCGCCTGCTGCAATCCGATGAGCGCGTTTCTGACGTCGACGCGAATCTGATTGATCAGCCGCTGCAGTTGCAGCTGACTTCGCCGGATGGTCAATTGGTCCATCGCGTAATCGGCCTGCGCCTGCCGGTTCCGCAGGGGAATGCTGAACGAGAATCCAGCGGAGTAGTTGGGAAAATCACGCCGGAACTCCTGCCCCAGCATATTTCCGTAGCCGCCGACGAAGAACTGACTCGGCGGCGCACCGGGATAATTGGGATTGGCAGTGCCTGTTAACCCCTGATTGTTCACGTCGGCGAAGGCGCTCAAGGACGGAAGCAAATTATTCTTCGTGCCCTGCACGTTGATCTTGCTGCTCTCCAGATTGATCTTCGTCTGTGCGATTTCCGGCCTGTTTTGCAGCGCTTCGTCAATCAGCTCCGTCGTCGGCTTCAAGCCGTCTGTGGCGGGAACCTCAAATCTGTCGAGCGGAACAATGTGGACCGCATCCAACCACACGCTCTCCACGCCATTACGGCTGAGAGCGTTTTTCAAGACGGTCTCCTGCTGAGCTAAGTTGGTCTCGGAAATGAGAAGGTCTTCTTTCCGCGCAGAGACCTCGGCGGCCGCGCGCGTGACCTCGATCGGCGGCAGCGTTCCCAACCTCACCTGCGCCTGATTGTCTTCGAAGAGCTGTTGCGCCAGCTCGAGGCCCTGTTTCTTGATGCGAAGATCCTCGTTGAAGCTCACCAGATCCCAATAAAGATTGAGCACCGCGGAGATCGTGGTGATTACCTGCTGCTTCACCGTCAGATCCATCACCTTCATGTTGTTCTTCGCGACTCGGATGTTGCGATTGTTCACCGCCCTCCCGAATCCCTGCAACAGCGGCTGGTTCACGCTGAGATCGATGGTTCCCGATGTGGATGGATTGAGCAAAAAATACGGGCTGTTATAGTCGCTGCGAGAGCTGGAAAAAGAAACGCTCAGCGAGGTTCCGGTAACGAACTGCTGCGAGTATTGGAAGAAGAGCTGCCTTAGTTGCTGCGTCAGCGCCGTGGTCCCGAGCGCCGTGACGTTCGTCTCCGGCGTGGTGTAGTGGCCAAAGAGCACCTGCGCACTGATGCTCGGGTCCAGGTTGGGAGGATTCGGTCCGTAGCCGATCACGAATCCAGCCGTGCCTCCCACACCGGCGCCTGTCGCGAGGCCGCTGCCACTGCTGCTCACTCCCGCCGTCGAGACGCTCTGCGGTCCCGCGATGATATCGGTGTTAATGTCGCTACGAAGCAGTCCTCCTCCGTCGGCGCGCCGGAGCACCTCCCGAGCCATGTATGGACCGTACCGCTGGATCGCGATATCCAGATTATTCTCGAGCGTCAGCGCGATGACATCGCGCACCGACAAATACAGATTGCCAGCCCGCACGAGCGATTCGAGGCGCAGCGTGTTTGTCAGATTCGCGGGCGAAATCACGCGCCTCTCCAAATGGAAGGGACGCAGTAGCGGACCCACGAAGGGCACAGGCTTCGGATTCTCAATCCGGATTTCAGCGGATTGAGAGAGAACGGGCAAGGCGAGCGCGAGCAATGGGAAAACGAGTCGAAAGCAATTCATTTGTTTAGGTAAGCGCCTCTTGAGTATTACGAACAGAGTGCAATTCCAGTTCCACTCCATTATCGTTCCATCGCAGCGTGGCAGATTGAGCACGTGGGGCGGACGCCCTCGTCCGCCCCGGACCCCCGGTCCGGCTCTTCGGCAGCAACAAGAGAGGCCGACGAGGGCGTCGGCCGCGGACCAGGGGGTCCGCCCCACCTTGGAGAGGCAGGTGTTCAGCCTGCCGGCTTTTGGTGTTCGATATTGCTACAAAGTGTCCGTATGAGGGATTATTTCCCGGTAAACCGGGGCGCCCTCTTCTCGACAAAGTGCGCCACGCCTTCTTTGAAATCCTCACATCTCAGGCTCTCAAGAATCTCCTTCTCCGCACTGGCCGCGGCTTCCTCCAGCGATTGCAGAAGGCCGTGATAGATCTGCCGCTTGATGACCGCCATCGACCTGGGCGATACCTGTTTCACCAGTTCCATCGCATAGGCGCGAACGTTCTCCATGAACGACGCCGCCGGGAACACTCGATTCACGAGGCCCATTTGGGAGGCCTCCACCGCATCGATAATACGCGCCGACAGCAGCAGATCGAGGGCATTCGCCGGCCCGATCAACCTCGGCAGGATCCACGCGACGCCATACTCGGCGATCAATCCGCGGCGCGCGAACGCGGTTCCGAACTTCGCTTGATCCGACGCGAATCGCAAGTCGCAATAGAGCGTCAGAATGAATCCGAGCCCCACCGCGTGCCCGTTAATCGCGGCGATCACTGGTTTCTTGATCGATGGAAAATACGAATAAGTACCCAGATAATCGGGTCGCGTGTCTTCCCCGAATCGCGATTGCCTCTGATGCCCCAACACCTGCGCCGCCGCGGTAGTCTGGCCGTTGGCAGCCAGTTCATTCAGCAGAGACATGTCCGCTCCCGCGCAGAAACCTCGTCCCGCGCCGGTGAGAATGATGACGCGAACGTTGTTATCGCTCTCCGCCGCCTCCATGGCTGCGCGAACCTCGATCCCCATCTGTCCGGTCCAGGCATTGAGCTTATCGGGCCGATTCAGCGTCAGGGTCGCGATTCCATCCGCAACGTCGTAAATCAAATCGCTTGTCGACATTCTGGTAACTAACCAACATATCACTCCGCCAGCTCGCGGACCGCTTGTTCCAGAATGCGGCTTGCCTCGGCGAGCTCCAGATCGGGGTCGAAGGAAATTGGCTTACCGATGCGGATAAAAACAGTTCTTGAGTTATTCATTCCGGCGAGGTAGACGGGCAAGGCGTCGCATTGCAGGTCCTTCCAGAGCATGCCGGAGCCTTTTTGGAACGCGTGCATGAGACCATCCGGCGTGCGCCTTCCTTCCGGGAAAACGAGCACGTGAAAACCCTGGTCCATCGCGCGGCCGGCATGCGCGAAACTCTTGCGAAAGTTTCCCAACTGCGGCAAAGGGAACACGTTGAACAAAGCGGTCATCAGGAAATAGGCGAACGGTCCGGTGAGGTTCAGGAAAATGTTGCCCAGGTTGCGGGCCTTGCGAAAATCGAGAAGTTTCTCACCTGCCATTGCTACGGCGACGCGACGCCGATCATGCGCCGGAAGCGCGTAGAGGATTAAGGGGACGTCGTAGACGGTGACGTGATTCGAGACGATCAGCACAGGTTTTGAAAGCGTCTCTGTGTTGTCACGATGGACGCGGGGATCACCGATAATCACAACCAGAGGACGCATGACGAGTTCTATAAACAGAACGCGAATCGCGTTCTGCAGCCGCGTCCAGGGCCAGGTGGGGTAAACATGCTCGTCGCGTGATTCGGTTTTCACCGAGCCGCTCAGCAGACCTCTAAGATCGGCCAGCGTGTTCACTTGTTGGTACGAGGCGTCGTCGATCTCGACTCCTAGCTGGCTCTCGATCGCCGACTGAAGCTCTACCCGGCTGAGGCTGTCGAGATGCAGGTCATTTTCGGACAGCGCGGAGTCCTCGCCGGTGATTCGTTCGATGAGCCCGGTGAGCGATCCTTTGGGTCTCGCTTTGCCCTGCAAGGCCGCGGCGACTTCGCGTCGTAGAATTTTCCCCGTGGATGTGCGCGGAAAATCGGGGTCCGGCCAGATGGTCCATTGTCGAATCTGCTGATAACCGGCGAGGTTTTCATTGGCCGCTCGCACTGCGGCGGAGGGGTCGTCTGCATTTAGCAGAATCAATGCGGCGAGAGCCTCGCCTTCGACTTCCACCACGGCCGCCGCTTTGATGAGCGGCTGACGAAGAAGAGCTGCCTCCAGATCGTCGGGATAAATATTGAGACCGGCCGAGGTGACGATGACCTCTTTTTTTCGTCCACGAAATTTAAGATTGCCGGCCTCATCGACGCTCGCGAGATCGCCAGTCGCAAGCCAGTCGGAGGTTTGCGTGTGCAGCCGTCCATCCTGCCACGTGGTTTTCGAAACCGTATCGCCGCGCACCAGGATCTCGCCGTCGTCACCAAGGCGGACCTCGCGGCCGGGAAGAATTTTTCCGATGCTGCCTTGCGACGCATGGAACGGATGGTTCAGGCTGACCAGCGCGGCCGTCTCGGTCATCCCATAACCTTGAATCACGATCAGGCCCAGGGTGTTCCAGAAGCGCTCGATTCTTTCCGGCAGAGTTGCGCCGCCGCAGATGAGCGCCCAGAATTTGAAACCCAGCGTACGGTGGACATCGCGAAACATCCACCAGCGACGAAGAGCGGAGACTCCCTTGGCATTCGCGATTCTCGCTTCGAGATCCGGAAAACGTGCAAGCAGATGCGTTTCGAGAATCTCCAGCACACGAGGCACCGCCGCGATAACGGAGATCCGCCGATCATGGATGATCTTGACTAAGTCGCTGGGCACGAGCCGCGATTCGAAATGAACTTCCGCGGCAAGTAACGCTGGAATCCAGATGCCCATGAACTGCCCGAAAACGTGGCTGAGCGGCAGCGTGTGGAGAAATCGGAGTGGGTGAAAGATGCGCTCGTACTTCAAATATTTCTGCATCTCCCGCTCTATGGGACGAAGACTTGCGAGGATATTGCCGTGGGTGTGAACGATCCCCTTGGGGTCGCCGGTGGTGCCGGAGGTGAAGACGATCTGCACGGGATCGGTCTCGGAGAGGCCGTCGATCGGGCCTACGGGATTACGTTGCAGCGATGAAAAATCCTCAAACGCCAGACCGTTCTCGAATGACCGCAATTGTTCGCGACTCCCCGTCACCAGTCTCGGCGCGACCTCTCCGGCAACCCGCTGGGCAAAACTTTGGGAACCGGCGACATCTAGCGGAACCGCGACCACCCCGCGCAGAACACATCCGAAAAACGCGCCTACCCACGCGGCGTTGTTCTCGCCCCAGATCAGAACCCGGTCGCCTTTGACGATCCCGCGCGCGTCAAGCTCCGCGGCGAATCGCCCGGCCAGTTCCGCAAGACTTTTATAGGATGACGTCTCTGACCGCAGGCCGTGGCGGCTAACGATCGCGGTCTGATCGCCATGGCGCTTGAAGTCCTCGACCAAAGAAGCGAGATGTTGCCGGTCCGGTGGCACGTGGGCATCGTCATTCTAACGCTCAAAGGGTGGCAGAAGATATAATCGTCCATCATGCGTAAGCATATGCAACCCACCCATTCCAGATTTTCGCGAAACTCCTTCGTGATGATCCGCCAACGATCCAGCGCCGCAGGAGTGGTTGCGCCGATTTGAATGATCGACCAAGGCCGGACGAGCGCTCTCGCAGTGGCCTGGTCGGGCAACGGACCACGCACGATGAAGTGATTGTCGCCGTGGACGAGAATGCCTACCATTCCTGCTCAGGCTGGTGTCAGCCAGCGGAACAGAAAAAAGTGGCGTCCGCAAAGCGAGCAGCGATACGGTAGAAGGATCCAGTGGATCGCTTGTTCTATCGCGTTCCGCACACCCACGCTTCGCAGATCGACCGATCGGCAATAGGGACAGCGTGCGGAGAGCACGGTGTCAGGCGCCCGTCTTCGCGGCGCTACCGGTCGAAGTCGCCAGGGTATTTCGGAACGATTGACCTGAGACTGTGACTTTAGGCTGGTTGCCGCGGGCGCTCTCGTGGCGGCTCGCTTCCCTTGCGGCTTCGATCTGCTCCGGCGTCCTCAAGTCCGGCTCTGAGAGTCGCACCTTGCTCCTCTCGCGGGCAACCTGGCGCTTGTGCCGTTTCGCTAATCTCTTATCCATACTTCTAGATTACACCCGCGTCCGGTATTATAATTGATGGTCCTTATGAAGACTTTTCTTGTCCCAGCGATTTTGGCCCTGTCGGCCATCGCAGCCGCACAAACGCCTACGCAGCCGCCAACCACGCCTCCCCAGGCAGGCCGAGGTGGCAGAGGCGGCGGTGGAGGCGGATTCGCAAACGCGTTCCCGCAACATCCTCCGTCCGATCCCGCGATGGTCGAGCGAGGCCGCGCGTTATACGGCGTGAACTGCCAGTTCTGCCACGGCTCCGATGCGAGAGGCGGCGAAGGCGGACCGAATTTGCTACGCGCCGAGATCGTCCTCAACGATCAGAACGGCGAACTCATCGGGCCCGTGATCCAAAACGGACGCGTCGATCAGGGAATGCCGAAGTTCCCCATGACCAACGCGCAAGTCGCGGACGTCGCCGCGTTCATCCACAGTTTTCGCGTTGCCGGTTACGACGCGTCGCGCATGAAACCTCCTACGATCCTGGTGGGCGACGCGGCGGCAGGCGAAGCGTACTTTAAGACAAAATGCGTCTCCTGCCATTCTGTGACGGGCGACTTGAAGGGTATCGGAGCTAAGTTCGCGGAGCCGCGCGATCTACAGCAAAGGTTCGTGATGCCGGGCGGAGGCGGTCGTGGACGAGGAGCACCCTCGAATGTCACACCAACCACGGTCACGGTAACGCTCGTCTCGGGGCAAAAAGCCGAAGGGCGGTTGGTCCGCATCGATGATTTTATCGTCACGTTGGCCGATTCCGAAGGAACGCAACGGACGTTTCGCCGCGATGGCGACAAGCCCAAGGTTGAGATTCACGATCCGCTGCAGCCCCACAAAGAACTGCTGCGCGTCTATAGCGACAAGGATATTCACAACTTGACTGCCTACCTGGTGACCGTGAAATGAAGACCATTCTCCTCGCTTCCTTCTTTACCGCGGTCGTGTCGGCACAGGGCCCTCTGGATCCGGCCCTTTTGATAAAGCCTTTGAGCGATTCGTGGCCCACTTATTCAGGCGACTATAGCGGGCGCCGGTATAGCGCGCTCACGCAAATCAACCAGTCGAACGTCAAGAATCTGACGCTCGGATGGGTGAGCAGAGTAACCAGCGGATCAGGCGGCGGACGTGGCGGCACGCCGACCATCGTAGGCGGTGTCGCGACTACCGAATCTACGATGGGCGGAGGCGGAGGAACCAACATCCGCGCGTCGATTCTCGAAGTAAACGGGATTTTGTATTTCTCGACGCCGGATAATGCCTGGGCAGTCGACGCTCGCGATGGCCATGAGTTGTGGCATTTTTTCTGGCGCACGAAAGGCGGCACGCACATCGGAAATCGCGGACTCGGCATGTGGGGAAATTGGCTGTACATGGAAACGCCCGACGATTATCTGGTGTGCCTCGATGCGAAAACGGGAAAAGAGCGGTGGCACAAAGAGATCGCCGATTTCAGTTTGCAATACTTCTCGACCATGGCTCCGATCGTGATCGGCAATCACATTCTGGTCGGCACCGGAGACGATCTGGATGAGCCGGGGCTTCTTCAATCGTTCGACCCGGAGACAGGCGATGTTCAGTGGAAGTTTTATACAGTGCCGATGAAAAAGGACGATCCGGCGCTGGCTACCTGGGGCGATTTCGATACTGCGAAACACGGCGGCGGCAACATCTGGATCCCCGGCGCTTACGATCCTGAAACGCATCTCTACATCGTGGGGACCGGCAATCCATCGCCTGCGTATATGGACTCTCCCGGGCGCAAAGGCGACAATTTGTACACTTGTTCGATCGTCGCCATTAACGTCGATACCGGCAAAATCGCGTGGCATTATCAAACGTCGCCGCACGATACGCACGATTGGGACTCCACCGAAACGCCGATTCTAATCGACGGAGAATTCAACGGCAAGCAGCGCAAGATGGTGCTGCACGCCAGCCGGAACGGATATTACTTCACGCTCGACCGCGTGACGGGCGAGCACCTCGTCACGAGCAAGTACTCAGAGAGCGTCAATTGGGCTAAAGGTCTCGATAAAGATGGCCGCCCGATGCGCGATCCCGAAAAAGATTCGACGGTGCCGGGCGCGCTGGTGTCGCCGAATAACGGCGGTGCGACGAACTGGCCTCCGCCCGCGTACTCTCCCGACACGGGCTTGTTCTACGTTCCCTCGAACGATTCCTACGCGATGTATTATTTGACTGAAACCGATCCGCGCGGCGCGATGGGATTGGGCGGCAAAGATGAATTGGGCGTCGGATCGTTGGGCGCCTATCTTACCGCGATCGATTACAAAACCGGAAAGATCGCCTGGCGCCATCGCTATCCGGGCACAGGCGGCAATCTTGGAAACGGCATCCTGACCACCGCAGGCAAGCTTTTATTCGCAGGCGACCTGAGCGGGAACCTGGTGGCATACGATCCGGCGAACGGCAAAATCCTGTGGCACACGCGCCTGGGAAATATTTCGAACGCCCCGGAAACGTACATGCTCGACGGGCATCAGTACATTCTCGTCGCGGCGGGCGATACACTGTACTCATTCACGCTGTATTAACGCGTCCTTGACACGTCCGAATGCAACGGGATAAGCTGTGCGTTGCGGTTTGAGTCGTTTCAACACCCACGCTGCGGCCTTTTTCCATGTCGATTAAATCTCTAATTACCGATGCCCTGCTGGCGGGCGAGGGCATCGTGCGCCTCGCGCCTTGCTGGGTTCCTCGAGCGTTCCTGATGCCGGGTGGACGGCTCAAGCTCGATCCTCGCGACCTTTATGCGTTCGGCGCGCACCGCGGCGGTATCGATGAGCGATGGTTCTCATCGACCACGAAAGCCGCCAACGGTCCGCTGACCGGCGCCGACGAAGGACTCAGCTACATCGAGTTCAACGGCAAGAAGGCTCTGCTCAAAGAAGCGATCGAGACGGTGGGCGATCAGATTCTCGGCTCCGCGGTGATGCAGAAATACGGCGGCTGGAACCTGCTCTGCAAGTTTTTCGACAACCTTGGACCGATCCCTCATCATCTTCATCAGAACGATGAGTTCGCCGCGCGGGTAGGCCAAAAAGGAAAACCCGAGGCGTATTATTTTCCGCCGCAGTACAACTTCAAGGACAATCATTTCCCGTATACGTTCATGGGGCTGAATCCTGGGACCACGAAAGACGACATACGGCGGTGCCTCAAAAAGTGGAACGAAGGCGACAACGAAATTCTGTATCTTTCGCGCGCATACAAACTGAAACCCGGCACCGGATGGCAAATCGACGCTGGGATTTTGCACGCCCCCGGGTCTTTGGTCACCTATGAGCCACAAGTAAATTCCGATGTATTCGCGATGTATCAATCGCTGGTGGAAGGACGCGCCGTGCCGTGGGATCTTCTCGTCAAGGACGTTCCACCAGAACATCATCACGACCTCGACTACCTGATCGAGATGATGGATTGGCCCGCCAACACCGATCCCGAATTCGCCGAGCATCGCTTGTTCCATCCCAAGCCCGCGTGTCCGCACGCCGAAGGGTATCGCGAGAATTGGGTGGTTTACTCGACGCATTATTATTCGGCGAAGGAATTAACGGTGCTGCCCGGCCGCTCCGTCACGATTCGCGATGCCGCGGCCTACGGCATGATCCTCACGCAGGGTTTCGGTGCCTTCGGCAAGCACGACGTGGAGACGCCGAGCCTGATCCGTTTCGGCGAAATGACGCAGGACGAACTATTCGTCACCGCGCAGGCAGCGGCGAACGGCGTCGTTATCGCGAACAAGAGCAAAACCGAAAATCTAGTTCTGCTGAAACATTTCGGCCCCGGAAATCCCGACGCGCCGGCCTCTCGCTAGAAATCGAGCTTGTCGATATTCCTCTTGTCGATCAGCAAGGGAGCGCCCAGAATGATTTGGCTTCCGTTTATTTCCAAACTGCCCAGCCGGCCTGCCTGAATCGACGTCGCGCCAGCAGGGATTTTATTTTGGCTCAGCATCGCACCGGCATAAACGGTAAGGTACCCGAGGTTTTTCGTATTCCACAAGAAGATCGTCTGCACGACGCCATCGTGAATATACGGCTTACAGATCCCCGGCAGCGACAGGCCGATCACGTCGACATCCTTGCGCCCCGATTGCCGCATCGCCTCGCCCGCGCCCGGAACCGCAGGGGCGGAAATCGCCATGATCAGCTTCACTGTCGGATGCACTTTGAGAATCGTTTGCGTCTCTGAAAACGCTTTATCGCGATCGTCGTCGCTCGGCCGAATCGTGACCATGTTGAGGCCGGGATATTTCTCCTGGGCCCTTTTCTTGATAAACGCAATCCACTGGTTTTGATTCGCCGCGCTCAGCGCTCCGGTAATGATCGCGAAATCGCCCTTGCCGCCGAGTAACCGCGCCGCCTCGTCCGTCAGCGCATTGCCAATCCCTTCGGGCGTCGCCTGATTCAGAAAATACTCGCGCGCATCGGGCTCCGCGTCGGCATCCCATGTGAGCACGTGAATCCCGCGCTGTCGCGCCTTGCGGAGCACCGTCGAAATGCCCGCCTGGTTTTCGACGGCCACCGCGATCGCATCGACGCCGCGCGTAATCCAGCTCTCGACGATTTCGTTTTGCTTCGCCGCGTCGAGACCCGTCGGCCCGTCCCAGATCAGCTCGACCCCGAGTTCGCGCGCCGCTTCCTCCGCTCCGGTGCGGCAGCTCACGAAGTACGGATCGCCCTTCGCTTTCGGCATGACAGCGATCACCGCGGTATGTCCGCCGCTCGCGCTAGACGGCATCGTCTTCAAGGACCGCACTAACCAAACGTTCGCGCCAGCGGTAATCAGCGCGCCCGCCAGAATAGCTCCACAAAGAATCGCGACCTGGCTGTTTTTCATCTCAATCGCCTCTTCCTGAATTAACGTTCTTCCACGCGCTCGCATCCGATCTATCGCAATCGTCAGCACTAACACGGTCCCCGTAAGGATTCCAGTCAGCTCCGAAGGCAGCGCCGCGAGATGCAGACCGTTCTGCAAAATTGAAATCGAAAACAACCCGAGCACTGTCCCGAGGATCGTTCCCCGCCCTCCCGCGACCGATGCCCCGCCCAAGACCACCGCGGTGATCGCATCCAGTTCATACCCCGTGCCCGCGTCGGATTTCGCTTGCCCCAAGTGCGCGACATAAATAATCGCCGCAACGCTCGCCGCGAAGCCCGAGAGAAAATATACCAACCCAATCCGCCGCCCAACGGCAATCCCCGCCCAGCGAGCCCCATTCCCCGCAAGTCCAATCGCATACAAACCTCGTCCAATCACTGACCGGTGCAGCAGCAGCCCATAACCGATCATCGCGATCAGCAACACCGGGAGCTGCGCCGGAACTCCCAGCAGATAACCTTGTCCGAGAAATAAAAACGATTTCGGAAATCCCGAGTAATTCACCGCGCCATGCGTAATTCCTTCCGCGATCCCCCGAAATGCGGAAAACGATCCCAGCGTCACGATCAGTGCCGGGATTTTAAACTCGGCAATCAGCATGCCGTTGAGGGCTCCGCCCGCGCACCCGATCAGCAGAGTCGCGAACGCCGCCGCCGCGACCGGCCAGTGCCAATCCATCACCAAAGCCCCGAAAACCACGGCTGAGAGCCCCATCATCGATCCCACCGAGAGGTCGATGCCCCCCGTGATGATTACGGGTGTCAATGCCAGCGCGAGCAATCCCAGTTCAACGCTCAACCGGATGACTTCGACAAAATTCGCGGTCGTGAAAAAGTTCTGCGCTACCGACGAGAAAATTCCGATCTCTGCGATCAGAGCGAGAAGAACCATCCACTCGCCATTCGGAAACCAGCGCTCTCGCCAGTTCTTATGCAGTGCGTTCGGCAAAGTCGCCTGCAGACCTTTCTAAACGAGAGCGCACCGCATCGAATCCAACCGCGCACAAAATGATCAGTCCTTGAATCGCGCGCTCCCAATACGCGCTGAAGCCCAGATACGTCAAAGCAGGACTGATGATCCCAAGCAAAATCACGCCCAGCAGCGTTCCCTGAATACTTCCCCGCCCTCCTGTAATCGCGGTGCCGCCGACCACGACCGCCGTGATCACTTTCATTTCCATCCCGATCCCCGCGTTGCTCGGAATTTGATTAAACCGGATGGAGTTCAGCAACGCCGCGCACCCCGTCAACGCGCCCGTGATCGCAAAAACGGAAAACGTCACCAACGCCGAATCGATTCCTACGAGGCGCGCCGCGTTTTCATTGGAGCCGGTCGCGTACACCGATCGCCCCGCGGGCAAGTTCCGCAATCCCCATCCAATACTGATGACCAGCGCGGCCGCGACCAAAAAAGTGATCCCATTGCTCGCCGCTTGCGACGTCCCGAGCCACTGGAAATTGGCCGGCAGATCCTGCACCCAGGCGCCTTGCGTGATCCAGCGAAGCGCGTCCCGAAACGCCACCATCGCCGCCAGAGTCACCACAATCGACGGAATTCTGACGTATGCCACTAGCGCGCCGTTAATTGCTCCCAGCATCGCCCCGATCACGCACGCAGCCATACCCGCGCCCACCGCCGGAAGCCCGAGCTTCGCGAATTCTCCCGCCGCCACGCTGCAAATTGCAAACGTCGTGCCTACCGAAATATCGATATGCCCGGTAACGATCACCAGCGTCATGCCCAGCGCAACGATCAACACCGGCATATTCGCCAATACCAGATCGCTCAGATTCTCGCGCGTGAAAAATCCCGGTGCAAGAAATGCCAGCACGATCAACAACGCCACAATCGCGAACGCAACGGATAACTCGCTTCGAAATCGTTTCACGCCGCATGCCCCAACGCCAAAGATAAGATGCTCTGCTGCGTGGCGTCTTTGCGATCGAGCGTTCCACGAATCCCGCCCGCATGCATTACGGCGATGCGATCGCTCATGCCGAGTAACTCCGGCAGCTCCGATGAAATCATCACAATTGCAAGCCCTTGCTCCGCCAGATCTGCCATCAGGGAATGAATTTCCGATTTCGATCCCACATCGACTCCCTGAGTCGGCTCATCGAGAATCAGAACCGTAGGATCAATTGCGAGCCATCTCGCCAGCGCCACTTTCTGCTGATTCCCTCCCGACAGCGCGCCAACTTCCATGTCGACGGAGGGTGTTTTTATTCGCAATTGCTCGACGAATTTGTCCGCGAGTCGCCGTTCCATGTCTCGATCGATCAGTCCGTGACGCGCGACCCTCCGCAAATTCGCGAGACTAGTATTCGCTGCAATCGACATTTCGAGAACAGCCCCATGCCGTGGCCGATCCTCCGGAACATAGCCGATGCCGCGCCGAATCGCATCCGTGGGAGATGTAATCGCGACCCTCTCACCCCGCAGCAGGATCTCGCCTGAATCGGCCGGCGTCAGACCGAAGATGGTCTCCGCCAACTCGGTGCGCCCCGACCCGACCAGCCCCGCAATCCCGAGAATCTCGCCTTTTCGCACGTTCAATGACACATGATGCATACCCGCAGCTCGGCTCGAAACGTCGCGCAGTTCCAGCACGATTTCACCCATCGCAATCTCCCGTTTGGGAAAGATCGATCCCAATTCCCTACCCACCATCATGCGAATCAGTTCCGAGCGATCCACTTCGTCCATGCGCTTCGTCGCGATGCTCTCGCCATCGCGCAGCACCGTGACACGATCCGCCACCGCCGCAATCTCTTCCAGGCGATGCGAGATGTAAATCACGCCCACGCCCTCCGAACGCAATCGCGCGATCACTTGGAACAAGCTCTCGACCTCGCGTTCGGTGAGCGACGCCGTCGGCTCGTCCATGATCACGATCCTAGCGTCGGCGCCAATCGCCTTCGCGATTTCGACGAGCTGCTGTTCCGGCATGCTGAGAGTGGATACCAGGCGCTCCGGCCCAATCGATGTGCCCGACGCTCCCGCCCGCTCCAGAAGTTGAGAAGCCCTCCGGCTGCGAGCCTTCCAGTCCAAGGTCCGCCATGCACCGCCCGTTTCCAGCGCCAACGCAATATTCTCCGCCACCGTAAGATCCGGAAACAGAGACGGCTGCTGATAAATCGCCGCGATCCCGAGCGCCTTTGAAAGGCGCGGGTCCATTTGAAGCACATGCTCGCCGCGCACGCTGATCGATCCCGCATCGGGTTTCACCGCGCCGGTAATAATCTTGATCAGTGTCGATTTTCCCGCTCCGTTCTCGCCGATCAGCGCATGAACTTCGCCCGGACGCAACTCGAACGACACCGACCGCAGCGCCTTCACTCCCGCAAAGGCCTTCGAAATCGAGATTGCTTCCAGCACCAGATCGGACACGCGTAATCGTTATCATACGAAAGATGGGGATAAAGCAATCGCTGACTTATTGGTGCCTGAACGGGACATCCTGGAAATGGGACATCGACCGTATTTGCGAAACGGCCAAATCTCTCGGGTGCCAGAGCGTGGAACTTGCTCCGCTCGAATTGTGGCCGAAAATCCGCGCCTACGGCTTGAGCAATGCGATCGCAATGAACGGCATGCCGGATCCCGTTTTTGCGAAGGGCCTCAACAATCCGCGCTATTCCGACGAGGTCATCGCGCGAACGAAGGCGGCGATCGATCAGTGCGCCGATGGCGGCGTCCCCAACGTGCTCGCGTTCACCGGATATAAATGGCGCGAAGCGGACGATCCGGAAAGCGAGGAAATTCCGCTCGCGGAGGGTGCCGCGAATACCGTGAAGGGGCTGCGCGAACTCGCGCGTCACGCCAAGCCGCGCGGCGTCACCGTCTGCCTCGAACAACTCAACACCCGCGACGATTCGCATCCCATGAAAGGCCATCCCGGATACCAGGGCGACGATATCGACTACTGCGCGCAAATCGTAATCGAGGTCGGCTCGCCCAACGCGAAGCTGCTCTTCGATATTTATCACGTTGCAATCATGAACGGCGACATCATCCGCCGCCTGAGCCAATATCGCGACTGGATCGGCCACGTCCACACCGCAGGCGTCCCAGGCCGCGGCGAGCTCGACGATACTCAGGAAATCTGCTACCCCGCCATCATGCGCACGCTGGTCGAAATCGGATACGAAGGCTACGTCGGCCAGGAATTCATTCCGACAAGAGATCCGCTCGAAGGGCTGGCCCAAGCCGTCGCGCTGTGTGATGTTTAAGGTTGCCGAGATCAGGTTCGGTTTGGAGCGACAAAGAGAGCGCTACGCTAGGTCGAGGTCCTCTGGCATGGAATTCACCTGCGTGTTGCCCGATCAAGAAGGAACTATCATTCGGTTCTATCGAAATAGTTTCTTGGGCTCGGTTTCCATCAAGGCAAACGGACAAGTGGTCTATAAACTAAGCGCGCTCAATCCAAGCGCCCACTTCTCGATCGCGCTCACCAGAGTATGAGTTCTCCCTTCCCGGCCCTACGCCACGGCACATTTGTATTACGAAAGTGAGGCCCCTTGTCCTTGCTGGCGTCCGCGCTAACCGCTACGACGTAGCGTTTAACGGGCAGAATATCGGAAGCTACACCGGTTAAATATCAGCCGCGCTAAAGGGGAAAATGGGATTCACCTCAACGCGCTCGGCCGCGCCGAGCCCCAGCGCGGCTGGCAATCTCCGCCAGGGACCGCAGAGCAGCGTTGACAGCCGCGGCGTTCGGAAACAACTCGGTGACCTCGGGATCTAGGACAACGACATTCGATCTTGCTTGGAGCCGCTCGACGTACTTCCCGCGCGCCAACTCCTTGAAATTCGACCATTCATACTCCGGTCGAAGTTCGCCCGCATTCACTGTCTTAGCTTTTTTCATCTACGCCGCGATGCTTCCCTTGGGCTCCGCGACCTCTACGTACGCGAATAGTAAATCCCGAAATTCGGGATTTTCCAGATGCCTCGAAACCTCTTGTACCTCGGGCACCTTCTGCCCGGCGTCTCGATACGCTTCGAGGTTGATCTGAATCGCTTCACTGGCCGCTCGCTTTGCCGCGTCGATGTTCTCTCCGCATGTCACGATCGCCAAATCCGGCACCTGCACTGCAAATCCCGCTTCGGCTTGTTCCCTGATCAGAAATCGCTTCACTAGACCCCCAGGCTGATCTGCAATCTTATTTTGCCATGCCGTCCGTCTTTGCGACATTTGAGCCTCGCGACGATTCCCTCACCCGCAACGTCGCCGGCAGCCGTACCGTAAACGGCGCGCCCGCGCTCCCATTCTCGATTCTCTCCACCAAAATCTGCGCTGCCCGAAATCCGATGTCATACGCGGGCTGCACCACCGTCGTGACGGACGGAGTGAACAGATCATCCACCGTCAGCTCGTCGAACGTCACAAATGCGATGTCTTTCGGCGTACTCAATCCACAATCGCGAAATGCCCGCAACACTCCAAGCCCAGTCGGACCATTCGTAGACAGAATTGCATCCGGACGCCGCGCAGGGTTCGCGAGACGAGGCACACACATCGCCGCGACATCCTCCGGTCGAAAATTCCCTTCCCAAATCAAAGCGGCCTCGGGAGCAATCCCTGCCAACGCCAGCGCCTGCTGATACCCCAACAAGCGTCTCTGCTCATTGCGCAGCGTAAGCGGACCAGTCGCAATCGCGATTCGCCGGTGCCCCAATGAAATCAGGTGTTCCACCGCCATCTCCGCGGCCTTCAGATCCTCGCCCGACACCGAGTCGACCTCTTCCTGATCCGGAATCCGGTCCAGGTAAACAACGGGAATTCCCGACTCGATAATCTGCGAGATCTGCCCAGTCGATCCAGGCGCGGCGGCCACCACCAACAAAATCCCCTCCACTCTTTGCGACCGCAGCAGCGACAGCAGTTCCTTCTGCCGGTCTCCGCGATCGTCCGAGTTGACCGCAATCAGCGTATAGTTCTTTTGACGCGCCGCAGTCTCCGCGCCTCGAATCACCTGTGGGAAAAACGAGATCGTCATATCAGGAACAATAATTCCCAGCGTCCGCGTCTTGCTGGTCTTTAAACTTCGCGCAATGTGATTCGGATGATAATCCAGCCGTTTGATCGCCGCCTGCACCTTGCGTCGCAGCGGCTCCGTTACCGGAACGGACCCCGTGATGACGTGCGAAACGGTACCGACGCTTACACCCGCCATCTCGGCAACTTCCTTAATCGTGGACACGTCAGCGCGCCCGGACCTTCACCCACTGCTTCTTCGCCGCCGATTCGAGCACCGCGTCCGTCACATCGTCGGTCGCCATCGCCTCTCGGAAATTCGGAGACGCACTCTTCCCTTCCCCGAGCGCCGTCAAAAAATCCGCGACCTGATGAACGAACGTGTGCTCGTATCCGATCTGCAGCCCCGGCACCCACCAGTGCGACATATAAGGATGCTCGCGATCCGTAATGTGGATGCTCTTCCATCCGCGCAACAGCCCCTCGTCTTTATGATCGAAATATTCCAGCCGGTGCAGATCGTGCAGGTCCCACATAATCGACGCATTTTCTCCGTTAATCTCCAGAGTGTACAGAGCCTTGTGACCCCGCGCGTATCTCGTGGCCTCGAATGTCGCAAGCGACCCGTTGCGAAACCGCGCGAGCGCGAGGCTCGCGTCGTCGATCGTCACCGGCGCCACTTCACCCGTCAGATTATGCTTGCGGCTCTTGATAAACGTCTCCGTCATCGCCGACACTTCGTCGATCCCGCCGTTCAGCCACATCGCCGTGTCGATCGTGTGCGCCAGCAAATCCCCTGTCACCCCGCTACCCGCGACGCTCCGATCCAGTCTCCACAATCCTTCGCCGCCCTGCGGCAGATCGGTCGAGATCGTCCAGTCCTGTAGAAACTTCGCGCGATAGTGAAAAATCCTTCCCAGCCGCCCTTCGTCGATCAACTGTTTCGCGAGCATCACCGCCGGCACGCGACGATAGTTGTACCAGACCATGTTCGCGACGCCCGCCGCTTCCACCGCCGCGACCATCTGTTCCGATTCCGCCGCATTGCGACCCAACGGCTTCTCGCACATCACCATCTTGCCCGCGCGCGCCGCCGCCACCGCGATCTCCAGATGCGTATCGTTCGGACTCGCGATATCCACCAGATCGATTTCCGGTGACTCAACTAACTTCCGCCAATCCGTCTCGACCTTTTCATATCCCCAGTTAGAAGCGAACGCTTGCGCGCGTTCCAAATTCCGAGCGCAAATCGTCTTCAGCACCGGCTGAAACGGCAACTCGAAAAAATTCCCCGCCTTCCCAAACGCATTCGAATGCGTCCGACCCATGAACCCATACCCGACCATCCCGACATTCAGCTTCTTCTTCATTAATCCCACCCGTGCGCGTCCCGCACCGCGATCATCACGCTCAGCACGTCGTTCCACGTCTTCTGATCCGTCATCACCGCGTTCGGGAACATGCACCCGTCCCAGCAAATATGTTGCGTCGCGCGCGTCACTTTTCCGCTATCGTCGCGCAGCCACGCCCCCGCATCGCGCACGATATCGAGCTTCCCATTCGGATCGTACGGCAGACAATGTTTCCCCGTCTTGTCGTGCGACCCCGACCCCTTCACCGTCCCATCGTTTTGCGCCACGTGAAAATCGATAGTCCACGGCCGCAGCGCGCTCGCGACCTCTAGATACGCCAGTTCCAGCGCCCCTTCGATCTTGTCCTCCGGCGCGTTGTACCCCATCGTGAACAGCATCACATGCGCCATATCGGCCTGGAACCCGAGCGTTTTCGGCCGATCGACCATCTCCAGCAACTGGACGTTCCGTCGCCAGCTATGCATCCCGCCCCAGCAAATCTCGCCCTCGGCCGCCAGCCGCTCTCCAAAATCCTCCGCGATCGAACAAGCCTCGCGAAACGTCGCCGCAATCCGTTTCGTATTCTCTTCCGGATCCTTCAGCCACTCCTCAACTCCCGTCGCCGAATCGATCCGCACAATCCCGCTGGGACGAATCTTCAACTCGCGAAGTTTTTTTCCGATCCTACAAGCCTTCTTCACCTGGCTGAGAAATGCGCCCCGCTCCGCGTCGCTCACCATCGCCGACCCGCCGCCCGTAGCGCCCCACACCGGAGCCACCAGCGACCCCACGCGCAGGCCCTTCCGGGCGATTCGTTCCGCAAGCGCTTTAATCTCGTCATCGGAAGAATCGATATCAGTATGCGGCGCGCATAAAAATAGATCGACGCCGTCGAACTTGACGCCGTTCACGTCAGCCCCCGCCGTCAAATCCAACATCGTCTCAAGATCGATCGGCGGCTCTGAATCGGGACCTTTTCCGACCAGCCCCGGCCACATGGCGTTATGAATTGCAGGATGAGAATGCATCGTTACGTAACCTCCTCTTAAGGTGGCACAGGCTTCAGCCTGTGATCATTTCCCCAACACCAGCACGCCCCAAGGCCCGCCCGTAGTCTTAATCTTCTTCGTCACCGTCTGCGTCCCCAGATCCACCACCGATACATCGTTCGAAGGACCATTCGCCGTAAACAGAATCTTCCCATCCGGCGAAATCGCGAGCCCCCACGGCCTCTGCCCCACCTCAAACGACCCCGTCGGCTGATGGGTCGCCGTATCGACCACGAAAACTTTGTGCCCCCGCCCCGTACTGACATACAATTTCGAAGCGTCCAGAGACAGCGCGAGCCCCATAGGCTTGACTTCTCCCGGAGTCCCCAGCACAATCGGCGAAATCTTTTCGTTCTTCACTGTGTCCAGCAGCACGATCGATCCATCGTTTTCCGCATTCACGTATGCGTGTTTCCCGTCCGGAAGAAACACGACGTTGCGCGGCCGATGCCCCACTTTGAAAGTCGTCATGAGCGTCCCCGCCGCGGGATCGATGACCGAGACGGTCCCGTCGCCCTCCGCCGTCGAATAAATCAGCTTGCCGTCCGGCGTGAGCTTGACGCCCTCGGGCTCTTCCCCGGTTCGAATCGTCTTCGTGATCGCCCCCGACGCGATGTCGATGAAGCTCACACCGCTCGCATCTTCGTTCGATACATATATCGTCTTCCCGTCGAATGATACGTCGAAATTCTCCGGGTCCGATCCGCCCTTCAGCATCTTCACCATCTTGTTCTGCGCCACGTCAAACACTCCGATGCCGTCGGCATTCTTGTCGGGCGGAGGAAGCGTGCTCTCGTCCACTCCCGGAGGCGCGGGCGGCGATCCGCTCAACGCGACATAAATCGTCTTCCCATCCGGACTCGCATGAATCCCGCGCGGCCTCTTCCCCAGTGGAATCGTCGCCACAACTTCCATCGGACCCGAATCGATCACCGTCAAGTCGCCTGAAATCTCGTTGGTGACGTAAATGCGATAATCTCCCCCCGGCCCGACGCGCCCGCAGCCACTCAACAGCACTACCAGAGCAACCAAAAGATGTTTCATCTACTCTCCCTTGAACGTAAACACCGCTTCACTCTTCCCCGAAGGAGCAACGGTAACGCGCTGCACCGCGACGCCCAGTTCTTCCTGCCACGCCTCGATCGTATAATCCCCCGGCGGAATATTCTTTAACTCAAACGCCCCGTCGCTCCCCGTCACCGCGAAGTAAGGATGATCCACCACGCCGATAAACGCGTGCATCCAGCCATGAATGTTGCACTTCACGCGAATCACAATCTCGGGCTGCATAAACCGTCGCTCCAGCGGCGCCGACCCTTGCTCCTGACTCTGGTTCCATTCGCGATTCACATGCGCCCGCGGATGAATGTTATGCGTCACTGGATCGGAATTGGTGACCTCAAATTGTTGCCCGGTCTGCACTCCCAATACGCGAGGCACAAACCAGCACCCCTTCTGATCCATCACCGCCGCGACCGCGGGCGGAGCGAATTTTTTCCCCTCCAGCCCGCCCTTCACATACACGAAAACGTTCGCGAGCGTGCCATTCTTATTCACCGCAACCGGCCGGTCGAGCACCGCGCCCTTATGCAGCTTGTTGCACTGCGGATCTTCCTCCATATCGACTCGCTTCGCCGCGGGCGCTTTCCCAGTAAACAAAACTTTCCCCGTCACAACTCCAGCCGTCAACGGATCGACCTTGAAGTAAACCGGCTCCGCGGCAACCGGCGTCGGCTTAGGCCGCGAACATCCCGCCAGCATCGCCACCGCAGCCATCAAAAGCGCGAAAAGTGGGGACTGACCTCTCTGTCCCAAGGCGCGCACCATCCCTCGCGAAAATACGCGATCGCCCGGCGCCGTGTGGACAGAGCGGTCTGTCCCCATTTTTCGCCCCGTCCACAAACCTGCGTTCATCGGCGGCCAACTCATGTCTTGGGCTTCCCAGTCAGCGACTCCAGAAAAGCCACCAGATCCGCCTTATCCTGCGCGCTCAATTTCAATTCCTTGATCTCTTTATCCAGCTGCAAATTCGAACTCCCCCCGCCCTCATAAAAATCCACGACATCTTTCAGCGTCTTCAAACTCCCATCGTGCATGTAAGGAGCCGTCTTCGCCACATTCCGCAAACTCGGCGTCCGAAACGCCCCTTTGTCCGCCTCGACCTTCGTCTGCTCAAACCGCCCCAAATCCGTCAACTCACCGTTCTTGCCAATCCCGGCGCCCAGGTTGTGAAACTTCCCATCGGTAAACAAAGCGTACTTCTCATCGAGCGTATGGCAAGTCACGCAATTACACCGATGCTTATCCGTAAAGATCGCCAACCCTCGAATCGCCGAATCACTCATCGCCGTCCGATCTCCACCGTACATATACCGGTCGAACGGCGAATCTCCGCTCAGCACTGTGCGCTCAAAACTAGCGATGGCCTTCTCAATCTTGTCGATGGTGATCCGCCCCGGCCCGAATACGAGCTCAAACTCTTTCCTGTACTCCGGTATCTTTTCGAACTTCTTAATCGAGAGCTCGTGCGACTGCCCCATCTCATCCGGATTCGCAATGGGTGCTCCCGCCTGCTGCTCCAGACTCGCCGCGCGCCCATCCCAGAACAATGTCGAATAATACGCGGCATTGAAAATCGTCGGCGCATTCCGCCGCCCGATCTTTTTTCCGATGCCCTTAGATCCCGCGAGGCCATCGGTGAAACTCAATTGAGGATTATGACAGGTAGCGCAGGAGACAGTGTCATCGCCAGACAGCCTTACGTCATAAAATAGCTTGCGACCAAGCGCGACGGAGTCGCCCGTAGGCGGATTATCGGGAGGAATCGGCACCGGCGGCAATCCCAACGGCGCTTCAATAGCAACCGGCGTACCCACAACGTGAGCCGGCGAAGAGCACGACAAACACGCAAGAAATAGAGCCGCGACCCTCTTCAAAATACCAACAAATCCTTCTTAGCTTCGATCTTCTTAAAATCGACGCCCTGCACCTTCCGCAAATCGTCGATAGATTTAAAATCGCCGTGATCGGAGCGATATTGCAGGATCGCCGCCGCCTCGGATCTCTTCAACAATAACAGCGACTCCAGATCCACCGCCGACGCCTTGTTCACCCGAATCTGAATGGGCGCATCCGCCCCAAAGTGTTTCGTTAAATACCCGAGAATCGCGTCATAGCTCTCGTCGGGAACCTTAGCGCCCATCCCCACCATCTTTTCGATAGTCTCAGCCCATCCCGCCTGCCCCTGCCGAAGCGAAACCGACTGTTCCGCTGAATGGCAAGTCCCACAATACTTCAGCGTTACATCTTTGCCCGGTCCAGCCGGAATGTCCGCGCGCACAAAGCAGGCAAACACCACACCCACAACGATTCGACGAATCATAGCCACTAATCCTAATTTTATCCGGTTCACGTGCCTTTGGTCGCGAGCGATCAAGCGTGGGGACTGACCACCTTTTTCGCCCCTCCCCCGCGAGTGATAAGAATCCTTGGTGGCGAAAAAGGTGGTCTGTCCCCGACCGTTCCGCAGATCGGTGTCGCAGCTCGTGCACCGCGACCCGGGCGTTCAACAGCACCCTATTCCCTATTCAATAAATACCCAAATGCATACAGCGTCCCATCGTGCGTCCCCACAAAAACCTTGCTAGCCCCTGAAGAAATCCCGGTAGTCGAATAACTCCCAATCGCCTTCCCGCTATTCCACAACTCCTTGCCCGTAATCCCATCGAGCGCGCACAACACAGCAGGAGCCGTCCGCGACCCCGACGACAACACAAACACCACGCCGTTCACCACAATCGGAGCCGCAGGCGACACCATCTCGCGGGACGTCCAGCCTTGTTGCAGTGCGATCGATCCGCCATCCTCGACCACCTTGAAAGCGACCACGCTGCTGCCCTTGGTCGCCAGGATCCATCTAGTCTTACTCTCCGCCTCTTCCCAACTCGCCAGCGCGTTCCCGATCCCGCTTCCGTTCCCAGGAACGTTCACGACAATCGCAAGGCTAGCCGGATCCCTAACCAGAATGTGTCCATGAACGTTCGCCGCAACAACATATTCCTTGTCCTTGAATTTAAAAACCAGCGGCGGCGTAGCCGACTCACTGTCTTCCAGCTGCTTCACCTTCAGCGTTTTCTGCTCCAGCGCCGCGATTCCTTTACTGGTCGTCGCGTACACCGTGCCATCGGACCCGAATGCCAACCCCAGCACCGACGCATCGCCAGTCTTCCACTCGCTCACCAGCGTGTCTTCCAGGTTGATCGACCACACCGCATTCGGCGTGCCGCCGCAATTGTCGCTGGTCACCGCATAAACGACATTCGCAACGGATATCAAATCGTGAGCCTTCGCATTCCCTCGAATAAACCGAAACGCCGGAGCAATGTCGGTCCCCGTGTTCTGATTCAGGGTGTGAATCAACCCATCGCTCGACAACGCATAAACCGCGCCCGGTGTCCTCCGAGGCCGCGGCAATGTCGGCACCGGCGCAGCCGCCATATTTCCGCGCCCGGGTCCTGGAGCTGCGCCCCGGCCTCGGCCCGCGCCCGGCGTAGGAGGCGCGAGTGGAACAGCCAACGAAAGCGCCGCAGTCATACCCGCCGGACAAGTCGCCGTGCCGTTCTTCACCGGAACCAACAACGAATCGTACGGAAGATGCGATTCCCAGAAAACTTTTCCCATCACATGATCGATCGAAACAACATTGTCGGCGCTGGTCGCGACGTAGAGCAAATCCTTGAACCCTTTGTATGTGATCAGCCGCGAGCCGACCACGGGAGGCGTCGGCACTCCATTTAATTTGATTTTCCAAAGCGTCTGCATCACGCCTGCTTGGACACTCTCGGGAGAAATGTGCGGATCGGTCTTCACCGCAGCGGATCGCTGCGCATCTCCGCCAATTGCCATCCAGTCTCCTCCGCCGCGCCCGAATTGCGCATGTGCGAAAGATGCAAAATTAAGGGCAAATAATGCTCCGCACAGCGTCTTGTTTGCACATTTAAGGCTCATTTAGCCTCCAATCCGAAGCAGTAAAGGATGCTATCGAACGTTCCGAGGTAAACCCGGCCATTTGCAATGGAAAGCCCGCCAAAATGCACAAATGACTTGATCTGGTCTCCGCTGGAGTACAATTCCTTGCCCGTTTCCGCATCCAGCGCGTAAAACACCGCGTGCGTCGAATCGTGGATGCGTTCCGGGCTGTTATCGTCGAGTCCCCGATCCGGATACGCCTGCTCCGTGTTTTCGCCGCTACCGAACGCGTAGACTACGCCGTTGGCAATTGCGGGCGGCTCCGCCTGATCCATGTCGCGCGACATCCAGGCCGGGATCAGCTTGTATTTGCCATTCTTTTCTTCAAGTTTGAATGCCACGATGGCGCCGTGCGTCACCGGTCCATAAGAAACCGGCACCTTGAAATCTGGATGCACCGGACCCCAGAACGGCGTTAAGATCCAACGAGTTCCGTGCGCGTCTTCCCAACTCGCCATCGCGCCCCAAATTCCGGCCGAGGCGAAGTTGACCTCTTCATTGCAGATTAACGGCGTCCGATCAAGCGGAGTCTGATGGTCGTCGCCGCCAGCGGCTTTGGTATCAAGCAGATAAACCCGGCATTCCTTGCTCGCGGCGATCATCAGTTCCTTGCCTTTGTACTTGAAAATCGCCGGAGTCACCTGCATGTCGAGATCACGGCTTTGCAGCCACGCCCAGTTTTTCGGGATGTAGTAATCCTGCAGTTTTAGCTCCGTCCCTTCAACTTTTGCGCCGATTAAACCATTGCCGTATGTTTGCGTTGCAGGATCGTAGCGTCCGTCGCCGGTAGGTGCCCAGGCGACTCCGTTTTCATCGATGGCCGCACCGGTTCTGCCCCAAAGCCCCCCGCTTTTCGGGTTATAAACCATCACCTTGTGCGTCGGATCTTTCAAATTGACGCTCCACATCTGGTTAGGATTACCAGCGCAACCTTGCGCCGTAGTGGTAAAAAGCACGTCATTCCACATGTTTAGCGCATAAGACTTGCCGTACGGATGGCCAAACTTGAACGGCACTGCGACATCCTCGCCGTCGTCAACATTGAGCGAATGAATCTGTCCGTCACCAGCCAGCGCATAGACCGTTCTGTTGGCAATGACCGGGGTCGCGGTGAGACCGGCAGGACACAGAGGATCGGTCGCGCGGCCTCTGCGCGCGGGGGTTGGATATTCGAAATGCTTCTTCCAAATGATCTTAGCGGTGGCGACGTCGATGGCATAGACGTTATCGCCCGAACCTGCCACGACGGCGATTTCTTTAGGACCGCCGACGATCAGCGGAGGGAAAAGCGAGTGCATTTCCTTCGGCTCATTATCGAGTTGCAGCTTCCAGACAATCTTTAAATTCTTGACGTTATCCTTATTGAGGATCTTTTCGTCTTTTTGCCAGGAGGTCCGTTGAGGACTTCCTCCGTCGGTTAACCAATCGGCGCCTTGGCCTATTACGCAACTGAGCGTGATCGCGATCAAAGTTCGCATTACGACTCCTCTTGAAACGATTCATTGTATCTATTTTGGCTTCCACTCGCGAGCGAGCCGCTGCGCTTCCCCGAGTTGTTGGGGCGTCAGATGCACGGCCACCGAGTCTCTCATTTCAACGATGGTGTCGCGATCATTTTGAGGAGAGTGGTCGGCGGAGATGATGAACCACGTCTCGGCTTGCACATCATCGTGCGGCAGGCCTTTGCCGGAGTGATACAAAATTCCGAGACTGGCTTGCGCGTAGACGTTTCCTTGATCGGCGGATCTGCGATACCAGCGGGCGGCTTCAGCGTAATCCTTTTTGAGACCGCTGCGGCCGCCTTCATAGTTTTTGCCGAGAGTGAATTGAGCTTCGGCGTCGCCTGCGGTGGCGCGTTCGCGGAGAGAGGGGCGGCCGGCGGGAGGCTGCGCGGCCGCGAGAGCGGTGAGTAGGAGGAACGCGAGAAGCCGCATGCTTACGATATTACCGCCGCACTTACGAGCCGGCTCCTACGGCCTTCGGCGCAATATTCTGATTCACTCGGAACAGGTTCTCCGGGTCGTACTTGGCCTTGATCGCCTGCAGCCTTGAATAGTTGGCGCCGTACGTCGCCTCAACTCGCGCTGTTCCTTCTTCCATCATGAAATTGACATATGCTCCGGGCGCCGCAAAGGGGTGCACTGCGTCCCAGTAGTCCCTGGCCCACTTCATAATCTTGTCCTTGTTCGCCGGGTCCGGATCCACGCCGACGATCACCTCGGCCCACTTCGTCTGCCGGTAGCTAAACGCCATATCGCCGCTTCCCACCTTGTGTACCGCTCCATTGATGGGATACATATGCATCGTCGAGAACATGGAAGGCAGCTTGGAACCGTGCTCCAGGTGCCGCGCGATGGATTCTTCCGTGAGATGATCGACGAAGTCGGCCTTCCAGTACCATTGCAGTCCCGGAGTGTACAGCCCGTCGAACAGACTCTGCAGCACCGGGAACGGCATCGGCCCAACTCCAACCAGCAGAGGCGTGGCCCAACTCTCGGCCGGTTTGAGCAGTTCCGCCGTCCGCTCCTGGCTCGCGGTGGAGCACCACACGACTCCGCAGACGGTCCGCATGTGCAGCGACGCAGGGAACAGGTCCACGGGCGGAACTACGATGAACGCAAAGAACCCGTTGATTTCTTCCGGCGCTGTTGTGATGAATTGTTCGTACGCCTTCATAACGGCAGGCGCGTCTTCGACAGCATAGAAAATGGGACCCGCCATCACGGTGCTCACCGGATGCAGGCGGAAGGTGAACGAAGTCACCACTCCAAAATTGCCTCCGCCGCCGCGGAGCGCCCAGAACAGGTCCTGGTTCTGCTGGTCGTTGGCCGTGACAAAGCTCCCGTCCGCGAGAACCACATCCACGGATAGCAAATTGTCGATGCTCAAACCGCATTTCCGCGACAAGTGGCCAATTCCGCCGCCGAGGGTCAAGCCTCCCACGCCAGTAGTCGAAATAATGCCGCTGGCCGCGGCCAGTCCGAAGGGATGCGTGGCATGGTCCACGTCACCCCACACGCATCCGCCCTCGACTTGCGCGGTCTTGGCAGCGGGGTCCACGCGCACGCCCCGCATTCGTGACAGGTCGATCACCAGCCCGCCGTCGCAACTCCCCAGGCCCGGCCCGTTATGTCCCCCACCGCGCACCGCCAGCAAAATGCCGTTCGAGCGCGCGTGGTTCACGCAGGCCATCACGTCGGCGACGTCAACGCAGCGTACGATCGCCTCCGGCTTCTTGTCGATCATCGCATTGTATAGTTTTCGGGCGTCGTCATAATTCGCGTCGCCCGGTTGAATCAGTTCACCCCGCAAGTGGGCCTTCAAGGCATTGTAGTCTGTCATCGTGTTCCCCTCGTTACAAAATCCGCCCCGGAATTGCTGTTTTTTGCCTTCCAGGTTGGAGTCAAGTATACATCGGGATGGCGGTTCAGTATTGCTTGATGCGGAAGTTGCGGTATTCGACTTTCATCGGCGGGCCGACGTGGACTTGCACACCGATGAGTCCTTCCATTTTGCGGCCTGCGGGGTCGTCGTCGATGACCACACTCATCAGATGACCGTTGAGAATGTGCGTGAGCACGTTGCCTCGGATGATGAGGTGATAGGAATTCCAGTCGGCGGTGATGAATTCCTTCGGGTCCGCGAAGGTGGAAAGAATGATGGGCTTGCGTCCTTCGACCACGCGCGTCACCTGGCCTCGGAGGGCAAGGAACAGGCGGCCTCGTTCCTCATAATTCTGGCCGGTATAGTTGTTGGGGCCGTCGATGTCGGCTTGATAGCCTCGCATGGCGAAGTTGGTGTCGGGAATGACGACGCTACGGTAGTTGATGCCGCTGTTGCCTCGGGCGGTGATGCGGTAGTCGGCTTTCAGCTCGAAGTCTTTAGGCGCGCCGCTGCGCCAGACGATAAACGTGTTGACCTTGATCAGCGTTTCGGGAGTGATTTCTCCGACGAGGCAGCCGTCTTCGACGCGCCAGTATTTGGGATCGCCCTCCCAGCCATCGAGAGTCTTGCCGTCGAAGATGGGCTTGAAGCCAGGCTCGTCACCGGTGGCGAGTTCAGGGCGGTCAGACTGTTTGGGGACATATTGAAAAGCAGGCAGAGGTGCGGCGGCCAAGGAGGTTAGGAAGAGTCGGCGGTTCATTTGGTGGCTCCATGGGAGAGTATACTGCGCTTCGATCTAGTTGAGCTGCCATGAGTAAAAAAGAGCTGATTGTTCGTGAGTTGGACAGAGTGCCGGAGCAGGATCTCGAAAAGCTGCTGGCGTTCCTGCGGGCGCTCAGGGAAGCACATGCAGATGGTGAAATGGCCGCTATCGCCGCGGAGTCGTCGCTGAGTAAGGATTGGCTGACCCAAGAGGAGGATGCGGCCTGGGCCGGTTTGTAAGAGGAGACGTTGTCGTTCTCAACTTCCCTTTCTCCGATCTCAGCCAGACGTAGCGGCGACCCGCTTTGGTCTTCGCGACGCTGAAGGGCGACGACGTGATCTTGTGCCAAATCACGAGCCAAGCCAGGAGCGATGAATATTCCGTTCCGCTGGAGCAGCAGAATCTGATCGAATCGACTTTTCACGGCTGACGCACAAATTATCGTTTACCGGGCTGGGCACGTCTCTGCGGAGAAGCTCAGGGAAACGATTGACAGAGTGATGGCGATCCTGCGTATTTAGTGCTCACTAAAGCCGATATTGCGAGATGAAGAAGCTCGGGCCACCAGAACGGCTCGTTCATCTGACCGCAGGCGGTCAAGACGCCGTTTTCTACGGCAAGTATTTCTCTCAATTGTCAGCATTTGCCCATATATACGTTGCATGGGTGTCCACGTGCTCCATCAGCAGGGATGGAGTGTCTCAGCATGAAAATTTTTAAAGTAAGTCCTAAGGCTGTCGCGTGCTTGTTTTTCGGAACGATTGTGACTGCGTATTCGCTTCCGCAACAGCACGAAAAGCAGGCTGAACCCTCGAAGCAAGAGGCGAGGCCTCAGCAGCAGCAGCACGCTCAGCCGCAGCAGGCTCAGCCTCAGCAGCAACACGAACGCGCCCAGCAGCCGCAGGCTCAGCCTCAGCAACGAGAACAACGTGCTCAGCAGCCACAGCAGGCTCAGCCGCAGCAACGAGAACAACGTGCCCAGCAACCGCAGCAGGCTCAGCCCCAGCAACAACATCAACAACGAGCCCAGCAGCCGCAGCAGGCCCAGCCTCAGCAACAGCAACAACGCGCTCAACAGCCGCAGCAGGCTCAACCTCAGCAACGACAACAACGCGCTCAACAGCCGCAGCAGGTTCAGCCTCAGCAACAACAACGCGCCCAGCAGCCGCAGCAGTCTCAGCCGCAGCAGCAACAACAAAGAGCTCAGCAACCGCAGCAGCAGCAGCAACAGCGCGCCCAGCAGCCTAGCCGGCAAGCTCCGCAGCAACAGCAAAATGCCCAACAGCGGCAGGGCGGACAGAATGCAGGCTACACGCCTCCGCAACGCTCGACGCAGCAGGCGCAAGCTTGGCAGCAGAAGAGCGGATGGAGACAGCAGGGAGGCTGGCAGGGGCAATCGACGTTCCAGGCGGATCGCTCGTCACATTGGGCGAGCGAGCATCGCAATTGGGGACAGCGCGGGGGGTATGGCGGTTACTACATTCCTGAGGCCAGTTTCGGTTTGTACTTCGGCGTGGGACATTGGTTTCGGATCGGGAGCCAACCGTTCATCGTGGGAGGCTATCCGCGGTTTCGGTACGGCGGTTATCAATTCATGATGGTGGATCCGTGGCCGGAGGATTGGGGAATGGACTGGTATTCCAGGGACGAAGTTTACGTTGGTTATGACAACGGGTATTACCTGTTCAACCGGATGCATCCTGACGAGGGGGTTGCACTCGCGGTCGTGATGTAGAATCACTTCTCATCTGGTGACGGCCTGAGAATGCTCTGCACGTCGCGGCCCGCATGAAGGACGCGGATGATTTGTAGGGGCTTCGTTTCGTACCTGTAGACGATCAGGTAGGAATACACCAGGAAGAAGCGATGCCCTTTATCCGTCAGATCCTCGCGCCAGTGGCCGATGCCGGGGTTCTTTGCCAGCTTGATCATGGCGTTGTGTAAAGCGTCGAGAATGCGGTCAGCGGCTTCGATGTTATCGTCGGCGATGTAATTCCAAATGTCGTTCACGTCCTGCGCGCCGCGCGGGGTGAGTATGAAAGCCTTCATCTCTTGGCGTGTTTTCGCGCTACGCTACGACGGCGGATTTCAGCGAACGTCTTTTCGCCGTCGACGAACTCACCGCGGTCAGCCTGTTCGCTGCCGATTGCGATTTCTTTCCGCAGTTCGGCTAGGCGAAGATTCTTTAGCTCTTCCCGTTCCTTCAGGAGTCGTAACCCTTCGCGAACCACTTCACTTTGGGATTGGTACAGGCCAGTCTTGAGGAGGTCGGCGATGAAGTTGTCTAGGGTGGCGCCGAGGTTGACGTTCATCGCTCTACTCTACGTTTATTAACAACAATTGTCAATTGCTGACATCACTCTAGCATTCAGCTCCTCTCCTTTCACTGCCCCCGAAAGCTTATTTCTACTGTGTTTATAGCAGTTGAAAGCAGATGCACCCTAATTAGTGCCGAATTAGTGCCGAAGATCGCGATTTGATGAGATTGGGGTGGCAATTAAGAGTTAGTGCGTTTAAGAAAACAATGCCCATGCAGCGAAGGCGATCTTGAATGTAAATTCGGAAGGGAGTTTTGCGGGAGGTGTGACTTTAACGAGATCTCGGAGGACTTCTCCTCGCTCAGCGCGACGAAATGCTTCGAATACGAACAAGCGCTCTGGCGGCTCTATGATCGGGAGGTACCTCGCGATAGAAGTGAAGGTCTCCGCGAGGCACCCCTCACTTTTTAGTTGCCGGGGAATTTGTTTAGCTCGGCCAGGCGGGCGTCTAATTCTTTTCGCAATATGTCGTAGCGCTCGATGGCGTCGCGGCCGGGTTTTTGGTCGGTGCTGTTGGTTAGGGTGTAGAGATACGCGATGTGCGTTTGCAGTTCGGGTTTGCTGTAGCGGATTGTGGGCGTGATTATGTGCGACGCTAGGTCGGTTAGTTTGGGATTGTTGCGGATTTTGGCGACCATTTTGTTTACGTCGCTGACCAGATCGCGGACTTTCATGTTGTGGTCGAATTGTTCCTGCAAATCGGCGATGGTTACGCCGTCTTTGGTTACGCGCGGATCTTCGATTAGGGTGAAGGGCTGCGTGGCGGTCCACGATCCGGCGGTGATTCTTACTTGGTATTTTCCTGGGACTGCAGAGGGGCCGTTGGGACCCTCGGGTCTCGTGACGCTTTGCCATGGGCCAGGGTAGCGGAGGTCCCAAGTGAAGCGGTGCATGCCGGGTTTGGCATCTAACGGCAGGATTGCTCCGCGGCCTCGGCGGCCTCCGAAATCTGACTCATCGGAATCGTCGGCTGCCGCGGTTGAGGAGAATTTGCGGATTACCTTGCCAGACGCGTCCAGGATTTCAAGACTTACTTCGGATGGAGACGTCAAGTAATAATCAATCTGTGCGCCGGTTTGCGGGTAACGGATGGTTTCGGTTCTCGTTAAACCTTCCAAGGCTTGCGCGCCGGTGGTTCTTACTGCTTCGCGTGGAGCAAAAAGGATGGTTCCGGCGCCGTCTTTTAATTGATGCAGAGGCGTCAGGTTATCGAGAATCCAGAAGCTGCGGCCTTGCGTCGAGAGGACCAAATCTTTGTGCGCGACTTTTATGTCGGTCACGGGAGTTACTGGCAGATTCAATTGGAAAGTCTGCCAGTGCACGCCGTTGTCGAACGAAATATAGATTCCGAACTCGGTGCCGGCGTAGAGCAGATAAGGGCGGTCGGGATCTTCGCGTACTACGCGCGTTGGTTCGTCTTCGGCGATGCCGTTTTTGCCGTCGGTTAAGCGGGTCCATGTTTTGCCGTAATCGTCGGTGCGATAGATGTAGGGGGCGAAGTCGCCTAGTAAGTATCGATAGAGAGCGACGTACGCGGTGCCTGGGCGATGAGGGCTTGGCTCGATATTCTGGACGCGTCCGCCGGAGACTAATTGCGGAGGAGTGACGTTACTCCAGCTTTCGCCATCGTTGCGGCTCACGAAGACGAGGCCGTCGTTGCTGCCGGTCCAGATTAGACCTTTCTGCACGGGGGATTCGCGGATGGAGTAGAGAGTGCTGTACATCTCTTCGCCGGTGGCGTCTCTCGTGATGGGGTCACCGCTGGCGGCTTGGGTGCCTTCGGGATGCAAAGTCAGATCGGGGCTAAGGCGGGTCCACGTTCTGCCGCCGTCTCTGGTGCGGTGGACAAATTGCGAGCCGTAATAGACGACGTGGGGGTCATGAGGAGAAACCTCCATCGGGGAGACGCGCTGGAAGCGGTAGGTTAGCTCGCCACCTCCGTTGCCGTAGAGGGATTCGGCGCCGATCCAATAGCGCATTTCGTTGGTCGTCGTCATATTGCGGCGGCTGAACTGGCCTTTGCAACTGCCGTAGACGATCTCGGGATTCGAGATATCGGGAATGATGGGTCCGGTTTCGCAGCCGGGGCCAACGCGGAACAGTTCGCCGTCGCCAAGAGGAAGGCTGGGCGCGATCACCGTGGTGTTGTCCTGCTGCGCGCCGTAGACCCGATAGGGATATTGATTATCGACGGCTACCTGATAAATTTCCGCGGTGGGCTGGTTGGTTTGCGTGCTCCAGGTGCGCCCGCCATCGAGCGACACGTTGGCGCCGCCGTCGTTGGACTGGATCATGTAGTCGGAGTTTTTCGGATTGATCCAGAGGTCGTGATTGTCGCCGTGAGGGACAGGCGAGGTGCGGAAGGATTTTCCGCCGTCTGTCGATTTGAACCAGCCTTCGTTGCCGATCCAGACATTTTCGGAGTTGTTGGGGTCGACGGCCAGCGTGTCGTAATAGAAGGGGCGAGTGATTAGATTGGCGGAGGCGTTCACGAGGGACCAGGTTGCGCCCGCGTCCTCGGAGCGATACAGGCCGGAGCCGGGTTTGGCTTCGATCAGGGCATAAATGCGATTCGGTTTCGAGTTGGAGATTGCTACGTTGCTGCGGCCGAAGAGTTCGTTGGGCAGGCCTCCGGCGAGCTTGTTCCAGGTGTCGCCGGCGTCGGTGCTTTTGTAGATGCCGCCTTCTCTTGCGCCGCTCAGGATAGTCCAGGGTCTGCGCTGTCCGAACCACATGCTGGCGAAGATGACGTTGGGATTGCCGGGTTGCAGTTCCAGATCGGCTGCTCCGATTGCGTCGGAGAGAAAGAGAATTTTGCGCCAGGTTTTTCCGCCGTCGGTCGTTTTGTAGACGCCTCGGTCGGGATTTGGGGTGAAGGGATTGCCGAGCGCGGCTACATAGGCGATTTGAGGATTTGCCGGATGAATGCGGATGGTCGAGATTTGGCCTGCGTCGCGAAGGCCTGAGAAGGTCCAGATTTTGCCGGCGTCATTTGATCTGTAAATGCCGCGGCCGATCGACACGTTGCTGCGGATTTTTGACGAGCCGGTGCCGGCGAAAATAATGTTGGGGTCGGAGAGAGAGACTTCGACTGCGCCCATGGAGGCGACGGTGAAGAAGCCATCGGAGATGTTCGACCAGGTGTGGCCGGCGTCGGTGGTCTTCCAAACGCCTCCGCCGGTGGAGCCCATGTAGAAAGTGAAGGGCTCGGATGGCACGCCGGTGACGGTGGTGACGCGGCCTCCGCGCAAGGGGCCGATCATGCGGTAGCGGAGGCCGGACCAGAGTTGGGGGTTGTAGGTTGCGGGGTCGGCGGCAAGGGCGAGAGCGACGAGAAGGAGGAGGGGGAAGAAGAGCTTTTTCATGGGAGTGGTCTTAAGATTTTAGCGGAAAACAGCCGACCAGGGCGTGTTGCCAACTCGCCGCAGGCTGCCAGAGGCCGCTGAAAAACAATGGAGCAAAATAACAGACTAGCCGCGACCGACGTCTCTACCCTATGCGCGGAGACGAGCTCGCTGGGAACGTTCCCCATCACTCGGGATCGCCCTCGAGCGCTTCCCGCAAGCAATTTTTCAACGGCCTCTGGCAGCCTGCCCCACATGGCGATTCGGGTTTTCATTGCTATCGGGGCGGCGATACGAGCGTCGACGCGGCACGCACGAGTGCGCGCGCCACATCGGATCACTGGCGATCAGGAGGGCTACTGGTCACGATTTCTTCTCCACATGCCATGGACTTTTCGGCTCTCCCGATCTCGCGAAATCCGCTGGGAACGGACTAAGCACCAAGTCGCGCAACGTCTGATGTTATGCAGCTGGCACCAAGGCGCCAAAGTGCTGCATCGTTTTCTTGTAGACACCAAATATCAGGCTTACACCTAATATCATCACCCAGGTCGACGGTTCGGGGACCGCTGTAAAGCTCAGCACGGCCAAGCCATTTCCCCCAACTCCGGCATAGGCGCCACCGTTTCCGATCCCAGACTGATAATTTGGATCGCTGGTGTTCGCGGGTAGTACTCCGCTGTTGGTCCCATCGCTGCCAGACAAGGTGCTGGCGCTCGAAACACCGGGACCTCCGATATATAAAGAGCCGCCTCCTCCACCGCCGAGGGTTCCACCCCACGAAAGCGCCGAGTCCAGCCGCACCTCCGGCGCCACCGTAGTAGCCCCCTCCGCCGCCGCCTCCGCCCTCCCATATGTCGCCAGTACCGCCCAGGCCAAGACTCCCATTACAGTTCTGGCAAGGCCATGTGGGGTACCCTGTGTTGACCCCGCCCGCAGTCTGGGTTCCACCGCCTCCGCCAGGTTGGCCGATACCGTCCGACCCAATCAATCCGCCGCCGCCGCCTACCGCACCGCCGCTCCCGGCACCGCCCCCGCCACCGCCCGCTGCATCCAGCAACAGGGTGCTGCCCAGCAGAATTGAAGTAGCTCCGCCCCCGGAGCCACCCCATCCTCCACCATTGTTGAAGTCGGCGCCGTTACCGATGCCCCCGCCTCCAAACCCGCCCATAACAGCGGCTTCGCTGAAGATTGCACGACCACTGCCGGCGACGTTGACCGTGAGGTCCTCATTCGGAGTAACGCTGAGCAGTGCGGTCACATATCCACTGGATCCACCTGCACTCCCGCCACCGCCGCCCCATAGCTCTACCTGCAGACTGAAAACATCCGCCGGAACAAAGAAGTGGACCGTTCCTCCTGTATAACTCAGGTAGATCGGGCTGGCGCGCAGCGCCGGAGCCGCCCAGAGTATCCCTAAACACATCAAATACTTCCAAAGAAGAGCAGGCTTTATAAATGGAAACTTATTAACGTTCATGGTAGGTATTTAACTAGTATTACACGCGAATCGTCGTCTGCTCGTCCGGAAGACAAAATGAGCGAATCTGGCAGTTCGCCGGATTAGAAACGCTATCTGCGCACCAGCCTTAGTTTTGATCGCCACGGCCGAATCTGAGGCACCAAGAAGAGCCGCCTGAAAGGGCGGCTGCCGCCACCATTGGCGGCCCCACAAGAGTGTGAAGGATTGGTTTAGAGGGGGCGCGGCAGCGGGCTTGGTTTTGTGGCATCTTAACGGTATGAATCGACGACACGCGATGGCGGTGATGGCGGGTGCGGTGCCAGCGCTGCGGGCACAGGTTACCAATCTGGAGATTGCCAAGGGGCCGTTTGTGGGTACTCGCGAATCGCTGAAGGCTTATCGCACGCCGGAGTGGTTTCGGGACGCCAAGTTTGGGATTTGGGCGCACTGGGGTCCACAATCGGCGCCCGAGGCGGGCGACTGGTATGCGCGTAACATGTACATGGAAGGGAGTCCGCAATACAAATTTCATGTGGAGCATTACGGGCATCCTTCGAAGGTCGGTTTCAAGGATGTGATCGCGACATTCAAGGCCGACAAGTGGGACCCGGAACATCTGATGGATTTGTACGTGAAGGCGGGCGCGAAATATTTCGTGAGCATGGGCGTGCATCACGACAACTTCGACATGTGGAATTCGAAATACCAGGCGCGATGGAATGCCGCGGCGTCCGGTCCGAAGAAGGATATCGTCGGGATGTGGAAGCAGGCGGCGCGCAAGAGGGGATTGCGATTCGGAGTGAGCGAGCATCTTTCGAACAGCTTCGACTGGATGGCGACATCGCACATGAGCGACAAGACGGGACCCTTCGCGGGGGCTCCTTACGATGGCGTGGATCCGCAGTACGCCGATCTGTATCACAGCTACGAAGGCATGCCGGCCGATTTCGTGCAGACGGCCAAGCAGATGGGACGCGTGGCGCCGGACCGATGGAAGCAGCAATACTTCGATCGGATTCGCGACCTGATCGATCAGCACCAGCCGGATCTTCTTTATACCGACGGAGGGATTCCGTTCGAGCAGTACGGTTTGAGTCTCGTCGCGTACGAGTTTAATGCGAGCGCTAAGGCTCACGGGGGCAAGGTGGAGGCGGTGTATAACAGCAAGAGCCGGACGGATTGCGTGGAAGGAACCTGCGTGCTGGACGTGGAGCGTGGCCTGGTGAACAAGATCTGGCCCGATGCGTGGCAGACGGATACTTGCATCGGCGGCTGGCATTACAAGAAAGGCATCACTTACAAGACGCCGAAGACCATCGTGGACATGCTGGTCGACATCGTGAGCCGGAACGGAAACTTGCTGCTCAATTTTCCGCTGCCGGGATCGGGTGAACTGGATGCGGAGGAATTGCAGATTCTCGCGTCGATCACGGCGTGGATGCACGTGAATAGCGAAGGAATTTACGGCACTCGGCCGTGGAAGGTGTATGGAGAGGGTCCGAGTTTGTCGGCGGCTGCCGAGACGGGGACGGGCTTCAACGAAAGAAATCGCAAGGCACTGACGGCGGAGGAGATTCGATTCACCAGCAAGGGTCGGCATGTTTACGCGTTCGTGATGGGTTGGCCGAGTGGGGAGATCGTGGTGAAATCAATCGGCGTCAAGGCGCACAATGTCGAGTTGCTGGGACACAGAGGGAAGTTGAAATGGTCTCAGGATGAGGCGGGGCTGAAGGTCGAGATGCCAGGGGAGCGGCCTTGCGATCATGTTGTGACCTTGAAGATTGGGGTGGGTTAGGACACCGCTCCCTGTGGTCACGGCTCGGTAGAGCGTCCGATAACGGGTCGCTAGGGAGCGGCTGCACGGGTGCTATCTTGACTAACAAAGAAGACGGCAGCGAGCAGCAGGAGGGCGCAGGCTAGCAAATAAACTGTCGACGCGGCGGTGATGCCGGCGCTTAATCCTCGATGCTGCGCGATTAGTCCGATTAGCACGGGCGCGGATCCTCCTCCACCGAGCCAACCTGCGGAGTTTAGAAATCCGGCGGCCGTTCCGCGGGCCTCCGGGCGCACGACGTCGAATAGCGACGCGAAAATATTCGCGTCATACATGCCTTTGCAGAATCCCCAGAGTGTTAATGCGATGATGAGCGAGGTCACCGAGCGAGTCATACCGCACCATGCTACGAACGGCGCGCCGCAAAGAACTCCGGCCGCCTGCACCAGGATTCGACCGCGAGGGGTTCGCGATCGCAGAACATCCGCTAGCCAGCCGCCTGCTAGCGATCCGAGCACGCTGGCCAATTGCACGAAGACGGTCGCGGTTAATCCCGCGAGCGCGAGCGACATATGGAACTGGTCGTAGAGAAACTTCGGCATCCACGTCAGCAACACAACTGCCACGAAGTTCGAACAGATGAACGCGCCCGTCAGGCATAGCATGGTCGGAGTGCGCCAGAGGAGTTGGACGAACTGCGCGAGGGTTAATGGCGCCGCGGTCGACTCGATCTCGGCTTGGCCGCGCTTGGGCTCACGCAGGAAGCGGTTCAATACGAACCCGAGCAAGATTCCCAGGCCTCCGAACACGATGAATGACCATCGCCATCCATAACGCTGTCCGATCCATCCGGCGAAGAATCCGCCCGCGATGGTTCCTGCGTAGACGCTGGTTTGATGAACGCCGATGGCGCGAGAGCGAGTTTCCTTGCCGTGATAATCGCTTACCATCGACATCGACGCGGGATAGTAAATCGTTTCGCCTAGTCCTTCAGCCGCGCGGAGCACGAAGAGCGCGCGAAAGCCTCGGGAAAACGCGGTCGACATACAGATGAGGCTCCAGGCATAGAGACCGCCGAGGATCGCTTTCTTGCGCGAGATGCGGTCGACTACGAATCCAGCGAAGAATCCGCTCAGGCCATATACCCACGCGAATGCGCTGCCGAGCAATCCGAGCTGAACCATGTCGAGCCCGAGCTCTTTTTCGAGCAGAGGGAAGACTGAGAATATCGCTTGCCGATCGGCATAGTTAAAAAAGGAGATGCACCATAGCATCGCCACCACGATCCAGCGATAACTCATTGGACCTTGATGAGCCAGACTTCGGAAACCTGCGTGCCCCGGCCGTTTCCTCCGAGGCCCAGCGTGCGCGTCCATTCGAGCGTCAGCGTGCCGGTCGCGGTCGCCTGTTGCGGGAGATCGAACTCCACTGGCTCCGGGGTCGCGCCTTTCTCGCGGAAGGGATGGACCTCGATCGAATTCGCGGTCAGCCTTAACGCGACTCGGCGGGCGTCGCCTCCATAGGAGATGCGCACTTTGTAGCGCACCGACGGATCGAGGTCGGTGTAGCGCATGCGTAGGGGACGGTCCTGAATGATTTCGGCATCCGCGGCCCACGTGGTCCGCCAGCCACGCTGCGGCGAACTGCCGAAGGAGATCAACGGCGATTTCAGGAAATCCGGATCCTCGGCGTAGGATTCGCCGAGCAATAGATGAGGGCGCTGATTGACGAATCCCAAGGCGTCGTAATAGCCGCCGGGACCGGGATTGGTCCAGTTCAACAGCTCCTCGATTTTGGCGAGGCGGTCGGGTTCCGAGGCGAGAGCGCGAACTTGGTCGAAGCGATTCTCGAGCCATACGCGGTTGTTGAGTGCGAAGTCGATCGCGTCCAGATTCGCGCCGCGATCGATCGAGATTGCTTGATAACGATCGACGCTCAGTTGCATGTGGATGCTCTGGAACAATGCCTCGGCAAGTTCGAACACGCGAGCACGGTATTCGAGCGCATCGGGAGTACGAGAGTCGGCGTCGAGAAGCGATTCGGCTTCCTCCATCGCTTTCAACGAGCCTACTGATGTTAGAGGGCGGTTTCGTTTTGCCTTTGCGAGTGCAGCCATCGCCAGCTCCTCCTGCCGGTTTTCGGCTAGCAGGCGGCTGTGAATATACGCGTCGTAATAGGCTCGATACAGCGCCTCTTGAAAACGCCAATTGAGCTTTTGGTGCGGCGTGGCGCGGCGCTCCATATCTTTGAACTGCGCGAGGGTCACGTCGATCTGGCGGTTCGAGGCCAGTGGTCCGCGCCAGTTCTGCTCCAATGCAAAAAGGCCGGTGGCGAAACTGTCCGCCATGTCGTCGCCGATGAAGAAGCGGCTGTAGTCGGTCAGAATGTTTTTCGTAGAGGCGTCGGGATTCCACGCGAGTCCGCTCCAGATAAATTTATTGACGTCGTCGTTCGAGCCTTCCGAGTAGCTCACAAAGCCATCGGCGAAATGCTGGTAGCGGTGAAAAATCGCTGTTTCATCGACGGGGCGCGGGTTGATTGTCTCGCGACCTTCGGTGGTGGCAAACGCCAGGTCCCAGTCGGGCACTGGAAATTCGGCGTGAGTGCTGTGGGTGATGTCGGGATAGAAGCGAATGGGGAAGCGCTTCGGTGTTTGCGCGCGAAACTCTTCCAGGCTGCCGTAAACCTGGGGGCCGAAGACCAAACCGGAGAGCCACGGAGGATTTTGCGCGAGCAGCGCCCAGAACTCATCTCGCCAATCTTTGGTGAATCCCTGCGGCGAGAGCCACATCTGCGCCTTGGGATGAAAGCGGTGGAGGCTCGCCGTTTGTTTTTCGAGCAGGGCGAATAGATATTTCGGCTGCGTATGCCCAGGATCGCCGCCGGGGACGAAAATCGCATCGATGCGCGGAAGCTTGCGGAACACCTCGGCCCATTCTTTCAACGCAAACTCCACGGTCGCCGGATCTGAATAATCCTTATCCATCGCCGGATACCAGACCGACACATCGAGCCCGTATTCATTGGCGATGCGCGACATTTCCACCATCATCTCGATCTTCGGCAGAGGGAAATGCGGACTATCGTCAGCGTCATCGGAGCGCGGAGGAATCAGCTCGATGGTGTTATTACCGAAGATCGCAAGCTCGCGAATGTATTGCTCCCACATTGGTACCGACCAGGCGTCGTACGCGTTGGTCTTGGGACGATACCCAAGCTGGTGCCCGCGGATTGGATATTTGGGGGCGGTCGTGACGTTCAGATTCGCATCGAGCTCCAGCCTCTGGCGCGACATGTGAAACTGACGCAGGAGATAGCCGGTGCCGAACACAACGCCTCGATCGTCGGCGCCGGCGACGACGACGCTCGTACTGGTCGACGCAAACCGGAAACTTTCTGGCTTGCCGGCTTCTATCCTTATATAGATCGCGGGTGCGCCGGCTGGTGCGTCGCTGCGGATTTTCAGACGCAGCTGCGTCCGCTTCTCGATCTCCTCCACCAGCATCTGGGCGGATTTTTTTTGGGGCGTGGTGGCAGAGCTCGCCACAACGACAACCGCATTCTCGAAATGAGCGCCCAAGAGCGCGGAAGCGCCCATCACTGCGATACAGGGCAGTTTCAGTTTACGCATGTTCGTTTCATGATTATAGACACCAACGTACAATGGGAAAACATGCAACGACCGTTACGCGGTATCTTGACCCCTTTGGCTACGCCCCTCGCTTCGTCTCAACAAGCGGAACCCTCCCTCGACGCGGCCGGACTGGAGCGCTTGCTCGAGCATGTCATCAGCGGTAGTGTACATGGGATCTTTTTGCTGGGCTCGACAGGCGAGTTCCCGTCGCTGGGACGGGAAATGCGACAGGAGATCATTCGCCGCACCTGCACACAGGTGAACCGCCGGGTGCCAGTGTTAGTCGGCATCACCGATACAGCGATCTCAGAAACACTGCGCCTGGCCGATACGGCGGTGGAAGCGGGCGCTGACGCCCTTGTGCTGGCTGCGCCTTACTATTTTCAGCACTCGCAGGAGGATCTATTTCGCTACCTCGAACTCATCACGGGGAAGCTATCGCTGCCGCTGTTTCTGTACAACATTCCGCACCTTACCAAGACGTCGTTCGAACCGGAGACGGTTCGCCGCGCCGCCGATTTGCCGGGGGTCGTCGGGCTCAAGGACAGCACCGGCGATTTCGTCTATCTCGAGAAGACGGTGGAGCTGATGCGCGACCGGCCGGAATTCACCATTCTGATTGGACCCGAAGAAATGTTGCTCGAATGCATGAAGCGCGGGGCGATAGGAGGCGTCTGCGGCGGCTCGAATTTAAATCCAAAGCTGTTTGTCGAACTGTACAACGCGATCGCCAGAGGCGATTGGCAACACGCCGAAGCATTGCAAGAGCGGGTCAATCAGATGGGCCGCGCGCTGTATCACACCGGCTTCCCCGGGGGCAGCTATCAGCGAGGCATCAAGGCTGCGCTGGCGCTCGCCGGGCTTTGCGGTCCGGAGCCTGCTCCGCCGTTCGCACCATTTTCTCAAGAAGAATATGCGTTGGTCGAAAAAGGCTATCGATCATTGAAGATTTAAAGATCCCGGACGGCAGGCGGAACCGCCTGCCCCACCAGGGACAGTCGATGGATTGCAGTGACATGCCTAATGCTCCGGAAGGCTCCAGGAGAAGAGCACGCCGCCGGCGCTGGTGACTACGTATTGGCGGCCGTCGAGTTCATACGTGATGGGCGAGCTTTGCATCTGCGATCCAGCTCCAGAGTGCCATAGCGTCTTGCCGTCGCTGGTTCGCAATGCAAGGACGTTGCCCGCCGCATCGCCGGTGAAGATGAGGCCGGAGTCCGTGGTCAGCACTCCTGCTCCTGCGCCGTTGGGGCCGAGCTCGTGGCTCCATCGAATCTTGCCGGTCTGGTAGTCGATGGCATCGAGGACGGCTTTTCCCCATACGCCATAATCCGCGCCGGCCCAACCGAAGCTGCCGTCGGCGGGCTTCGCGAAGTAGATACCATAGCTGGGATGGGCATCGACAATAAACAGTCCGGTCTTCGGATCGAAACTCGGCGAACGATAGTTGGTAAGACCGCCTTCGTCAGGCGCGATGAGACGCCCGTCGGATGCTGGTTCTTTAGCAGGATTCGGAATCGGCTGACCCTTCTTGTCGACACCGATGCTCCAGTTGACGGGACCAAAGGTGGTGGTGAGGAGACTTTCGCCAGTCGTTCGATCGAGCACAAAGAAGTAGCCGTTGCGCGAGGTCTGCATCAGCATCTTGCGCGGTTTCCCGCCGAAATTCGCATCGACCAGCACGGGAGTCTCGACTGCATCCCAGTCGTGCGTGTCGTGGGGCGAGGGTTGGAAGGACCACGATAATTTGCCGGTGTCGGGGTTGAGGGCGACGATGCTGCAGGTGTAGAGATCGTCTCCAGGACGTGCTTTGCCGTTGAGTACGGGCGTCGGATTTCCGGTGCCCCAATAGATGAGATTGAGAGAAGGATCGTAGGTTCCGGTCATCCAAGTCATGCCGCCAGTGGTGGCATTGGGTGTTCCGGCGGGCGGAGTGCTGTCCCATCTCCACTGCGTCTTTCCGGTTTCGGGGTCGACGGATTTGAGAAAACCGGTGAGGTTATCGAAATCGCCCGACACGCCGACGATGACGTGATTGCGCACGATCAGAGGGGACATGGTGGTCCAGTAACCTTTTTGCGAATCGGCCACGATGACGTTCCATCGCACGGTTCCATCGCTTGCGTTGAGGCAAATGAGATGTGCGTCGGGGGTCATGAAATAAAGCCAGTCCTTATACATCGAGACGCCGCGGGAACCGATGTGAAAACCCTTGTTCGGCGGATACGTGTAATGCCAAAGCTGATGGCCGGAGCGCGCGTCGACGGCCCAGACGTTGTCAGTAACGGTGATATAGAGGATGCCGTCGACCAGCAGAGGCGAGCACTTGATCTGCTGAACCTGGCCGGTCTGGAAGGCCCAGGCGAGGCCCAATTGCGCGACGTTTTGCGGAGTAATCTGCGTGAGCGCGCTGTGACGGCGACCCGAATAATCGCCATGATAAGCGGGCCAACTATCGGCGGGCGGATTCAGAAGAATGGTCGGATCCACGCCTTGGGCGGCAACTACACTGGAGGCGAAAACAAATTGAATGAGACGTGTCATATGATTTCTAGCGAAGCGTTTGCAAATATGCCATGAGGTTGTGAATATCGTCGTCGGTGTATTTCGCGAGGAGATCGGCGTGCGTGTCGGCCGGTGCGTCGATCGAGAATTTCACATGGCTGGTGGACCACGATCGATAATGACGCGCGCTATCGCGCAAGCCGACTGTGAATTCGTCGTGATAGGCTAGCTCTCCGGTAATAGTCTGCCCTGAGGGAAGCCTGACCGTAAGCTTGGCCTTCGCGCCCCTTGGATAGAGCATGCGCTCTTCGAGCTTCAGTCCTTCAAAACGTTTCGCGACTCCGGCCAGATCGCCAGTGGGCGAGTGACACGCCGCGCATTTCCCCGCTCCGTTGAAATACTGTTTGCCCGCTTCGGCGTTGCCGGTTTGAAGGTCCGCCACCTCGACGCCGCGGCGGCCGCCGACCAACGCTTCCGCCTTCGTTTTCTGATCGTGGATGAAGGCGACGAGCGCGGCGAGCTCGGGATCGGAGAGAGAGAAGCGTGGCATGCCCTTCTCCGGGCGGCCTTCGCGAATGACGGGAGCGATCTTATCGCCTCCCGCGTCGGCTGCAACTAGTTTCGAGCGCGTGAGATCGGGGCCGTCCTCGCCACCAGCGGCATCGCGGCCGTGACAGAAGGCGCATTGCTGGATGAAGAGGGGCGCGCCGCGTTCGGCGAGAGCACTCTGGTCAGTGGCGCTTTGCGCGTTGCCAAATGAGCCGATGGCGAGGAGCGCGATGAGGAAACGATTTCGGGAAGTCAAGACTATAACATTATGATCGAAAATACCAGAGCTTCACACGAAGTCCGAGCAGCCCATGAAGTATCCGCAGCGCTGGCAGATCAGTTTGCAACCTCTATCCAACATCCGGGCGTCGCAGTTGGGGCAAACGAGCTGGATATTTTCCTCGGGTTGAGCCGCAGGTTCGGTTTGGGACATAATTGTTTCTTGCATAAAATTACTTCACGGGCGTGCCGTAGGGGATCAGCGTTTTCGCCGGCGCATCGCTATCGGCGCGCGCGATCTTCCAGCCGTTTGGACCTTTCTCGAGATATATTTTCTGGGTTTCGTTGCGATCCTGGTATATATATTCGACGCGCACGCTCGCTTCCCGTTCGTTGGTTTTCTGCGGCTCGGAAACGGCGATGCCCTTAAGAGGCGCGTTGGAATCTTTTAAGTACTTCGCGAACGCTTCCACGGTGGTCTCCGCTACGGTTTGCCGGAGCGTTGCTTCCATTGGTCCGGTATAGCTGGCGAGATAGGTTTTCACGTCGCCGGACCGGGCGGCCTTCAGAATCGAGTAGATCGCGTCTTGCGGGTCTTGGCCCGCGGCTGCGGAATGCGAATACCGGCGCAACAATGCGACTCCCGATGCGACTACAAGAACCGATACTGTGACGATCTGCGCTCTTCGATCGTTGGTCATTTGGAAGGCGGCGGGTCACCTTTTCGAATGATCGTCAAGTCCAGATTGCCATTCTTGTCCACGATAAACTTTCTGATTCGCGGAAGAACCAGCTCCATCGTTTCGAGATAGAGGCGCTGGCCGGTCACCTGGGAGGCCTTGCTATATTCGGCCGCGATCTGGTTGAAGCGCGCGGCGTCACCAGTCGATTCGTTGATCTTTTTTTGTTTGTACGCCTCGGATTCCTGTAGCATCTGTTGCGCCTGGCCGCGAGCCTTGGGGATCAGATCGTTGGCATAGCCCTCGGCGTCGCCCACGATGCGCGCGGTATCGGCGCGAGCGCTGGCGACATCGCGGAAAGCTCCGGCAGCCTCGGGCGGAGGAGTCGCACTCTCAATGTTGATGGTCGAGATCAGGACGCCCGCTCGGTATTGGTTGAGCCGCGCTTGCGCAGCTGCGCGAATATCGTCTTGAATCGCGGCCTTCTCCGTGGTGAGAACCGCATCGACGCGGCGATGCGCGACGCGGCGCGACATCTCGGCCTCCACCACCGCGCCCGCCAATTGGGCCGGATTCTGAACATGGAACAGATAATCCGCAGGCACGCCGACCGAGTACTGCACGACGATCCGCAGGTTGATAATATTCTGGTCGCCGGTAAGGAACAACGACGTGCGCTGCGGCGCACGCCCGAGGACGCTGTCAGGAGCATCGCCACCAACTACTAATCGTTGCAGTTGGCGGACCTTCAATTTCGTGACGCTCTCGATCGGCCAGGGCAGCGTATAGTGCAGGCCCGGCATTACACGCGGGGCAACGACTCTTCCGAAAAGCGTTTCCACCGCCTGCTGATCAGGGGACACCAGATACATACCCGACAATAGCCACAGCGCAACGCTTGCCAGTGAGATCCGCGTTCTGGTCCACTGCCGAGGAGAAGAGGGTTGCTCTAAATCAAGCTGGTCGAACTGTGGCGCCACAGTGCTCATTTCGAACCTGATTCTCCCTTCATGAGCACTCTGAGCAGCTCCGAATCCGAACTTAGGATCGCGGTGGTCTTGTCATCGAGGACTTTTTTATACGATTCCAACGTGCGCAGTAGCTTGTAGAAACTTGGATTCTTCGAATACGCCTGTCCGTAAATGCGGGTCGATTCGGCATCGCCCTGGCCTTTGATGGTTTCGGCTTGTTTGTATGCCACCGAAAGAATTTCGTCCCTTTGGCGATCGGCATCGGCGCGAATACTCAGCGCTTTCTCCTCGCCCTCGGCGCGATATTGGCGAACTGCTGGATGAGGTGAACAAGGAGTTGAGGCAAGCGGCGACAGCGGCAAATAAGAACAAATAGACCCTGCGGCGATTAACGTTCCGGCAAAGTGTACATTGGCGGCGCTGCGGCCAATGCTGATTCCGGGGAGTTGTGTCTCAATGATGCACCGTGATCAGCGTTCCCGGCTGCGTGGAAAATACGTTATAGGTCGCCGAAATCGGCTGGTCCCCGTCCGCGAGCGAGGCCGGAATTGTGACGTTGAATTGAAACTCGCCTGGCGCAACCAAGCCGGCGAATCCAACTGTCGCCGTGACACCGCCGATCGTGATGACAGGGAGCGGCGATAGTGTTCCCGATTGCGTGAGGGATCCACTGACCACAGGTGTGGAGGTCGCTCCAAAGCCATTCGCAAACAGCACGACGATCTCGCCAGGCTTCGCAGGTGTAGTCAGCCCCGAGTATAGAGTTGTTGGGCCCAGCAGGCTCCCGTTGACGTGTTCGGCGGCGACAAATGGTCCGCCATTGAATACAAAGAACGACGGTGCGACCTGTTGCGCGGGTACGGTTGCCGAGGCGCTGACGACTCCGTTGTTCGTCAGTTGCACCTGCACGGGACCGAGCATCGCATCGGGCGGCGTGAGGATATTCACCTGAGTCGGACTGATGTAGTAAACGTACACGGATTTTCCGTGCACCGTGACGCTGACGCCATCCAGTTGGTCGGGCAGTTTCCCGAAAAAGTCCGAGCCAAGCCAGATGCGTGTATCGCCTGTCTGCGCCAGGTTCGTTCCCTTGATCTCCACCCAAGTGTTCGGCGCGATCGTTGGCACGTCGCCTTCGGCGTTTGCGACCAGGATAATCGCCGGCGCGGGCCCGCTCGCAGCCATCGCCGAGTAAGCCTGGGCAACTTTTGTGCCTGTCGCCGTCAGTTGCGATTGCGCGATGAGATTGGTGTTGTCGAAATAGACCAGCGCGATCGAGTGTGTCTTGGCGTACGACGAAATGTTGGTGTTGTACGGTTCGATGTCGTTACATCCGCCCCATTCCGTAATCGCAACCGCGTGCCCATTCTGCTCCGCGTAACTCACCAGAGCATCGAAGTTCTGCGACCAGTTCGCGTACCTTGGGGACGCGGGCTCCGTACAGGTGCTGGTCGAAGCATTATAGAGATGGAAATTCCAAACGATGTTCGACCACGCGAAGTCCGGCGCCGTTCCCGCCGCAATCGATTCGAACGCAGTGCCGGTATCCTCGACAAAGATAAGCGCCTTCGGATTGTAAACTCGTATCGTCGCGATCAATTGGTTCTCGTTGTTGCTCCACGTCCCGGCGTCAAGGCCCGTCATGTTTTCCCAGGTGTCGTAGAGAACCGCCGGATCGGCGGCATATTTTTGCGCGAAGACGTCCCAAAATGCGAGCGCCGCGTCAATATACGTGCCGCTGGTGCTTTGCGCCGGGCACACCGACGGCGTAGCCGCGCAATTCAGGTCACCCTGATTCGGCGCAGGACAGTTCACGCCGGTCGAGCCGCAGGGAGCCTCGGGAAACTGTCCCGCTTTCAAAATCAGCACGTAGTTGCCGTATTTTTTCGCGCGCTGGATCAGCGTGTCGATATAAGTCTGGTACGGCTGATTGGCGATCGGCACCGGCACATTGTTGGTCCACCACGTGGCGTTTACGAAAATGCGCACCACGTTCATCGAGAGCAACTGATTCGCTAGGGCGTAGTCCTGATCGGTCGCGTTGGCATCCGCATTCCCGGACCCAGTCGCGCTGCGATTAAGGCCCCGAAGCAGAACCGGCTTGCCGGAACTGTCCAGGATGGCGCCTTGAGGCGAAACGTGCAGCGGCAGAAACGTTGTCTGGCCCGATGCAACTGCAGTGAGAAAGATTGCCAGTCGGAGTCTCACTACATCGTCACCCACATTGGACTCACCCACACGATCTGCCCGTCGGTCTGCACGCCGCGCACGTAATAGTAACTGGTGCCCTTCTGAGCCGCTGTATCCTGCCAGCTGAACGACACGAAGCGATCGCCGCTGGTGGAATAAACGACATTGCCGTTCTTCACGACCACGACGGTCTGAAACGCGTTCGTGCCCCACAGTCGGACCGTAAATATGGGAGCGCCAGTTGTCGTGAAGCTATCTCCCATCATGTGAGTGCCGCTGCGAAAATCCGCAATTATGTAATCGGTGGACCCATAAAGATGCCGGCTCTGCATGGCGGACAGAATCGCGGCGCGCGTTGGCGCAGTCGCCCAGATGTTGGTGAAGGAAATGTGCGTTGAAATGTGATCGCTCGACGCCTCAAATCCGAGTCGATACCCGAGACCTAGTGCATTGGAAGCGTAGCCGGCGGCCTCGTAACCTGAGATCGAGTCGCTAGGCGTGTTCGCCCTCGGCGCGCCAGGCATTTCGTAATCCTGGCGGTCGCCTTGATAGATTTCCAGAAACGGTTCCACTTGCGAATCGTGATTGCGCCAGTCCGTTCCCTGATCGGTCGCACTGGTATGCGGTGCGGAAAGGCCTCCGAAGAAATGCAGATAGGAGTACAGCATGCTCGTATCGGGAGCCGGCGGACCGGGAGGCGTCGAAGCCTCGGCCGATAGAGGCAAGCGAGGAAGTGGACGAACACCCCGCTTCGCAAACACGACATTCCGATGGCCCTCCGGATAAGCAACGCTGCGTTCGTAATAATACATCGGGACGAACTTGGCGCCGAGCAAATAAGCATCCGTGAACTTCTGCGTCATCCACCACGAGTATTCGCGCGACTCGCCGTTATCGTGATCGCAACAGCCTACCCAACCGAGCGACGCCGCGTCGATAAAATAGCGGTAGCTATCGATCATCGGGCCATCGTGCCCACCGTCAAAAGAGAGCTCCGTATGACGGTGAAAATCGCCACGAAATAGCTGGTACTGTTGCCCGTTCACCGTAGGCCGGTAATTCTCGCTCAACGTAGCCGACTCGGCTTCCGATGCGGCGGAAGGATCCGGAGCATCGGGAATAACCTGTCCGATCCTGGTCAACTGCGGAAACTGCTGGGTTCTGGTGACGGACAAATCGAGTGCGTAAATGTCCACGTTGACACCATCCACCTGCGGCGTTCCGTTGGGCAACGGACTGAGCCGGTGGTCCATCGCCTGCGCGATCAACAAATGACCCGGCCCTAGCGGCAATATCTGCGGACGATTGTCGGCTATCGCGTCCGAATTGGCCAGCGCGCCCGGTCCGTGCCACTTCGCTCCGTCGAAATAGACCATCGCTCCAACCCAGATCGTACCCACCGAAACGCCACCGGTGGCGTTGCTCGAAGAAAGTCCTGTTCCGGCCGGCTCCTGGAAATACAGGTACACGGTGCCATCGGAATCCGTCGCCAGACGCGGAAAACTGTTTTTGGGCCCTGGAGGACGACCCGCTCCGCTGTTCGCGCTGCGATTCTGAGCTATTGTCGGATCGGGCTGCGCCGAAAACGGGCCAAGAGTCGAGGGCAGGAAGAGCTGTCTGGCGGGCGCTCCGGGCAGCACGTTGGCCACATCGTTCGTGGTCGAGTAGAGATCCTGTCCCACCAGGCATCTCACCTGAATTGTGTGATTCCCTTCATAGAGCGGGTTGCCGCTGGTGTCATACGCGCCGAAATCTTTTCCCCATCTGGCGTCCCCAGCCTCATACGCGATCCAAAGACGGTTCTGCGAATCGTACGCCAGGGAGCTGCGCGCTTCGAAATTAACTGTCGCGGCGACCGGGATGGGAGCGTCCATTGCAACCTGATTTGTAAAATGTATCCGCCGCAGATAGACGTCGTAGTCGCCTTTATCGTACGTATCCCAGGAGATGGCGACCTCTCCGTTCGGCGCCGCCGCGATGGCCGGGTCCCAGTCACTGGCTTGCGATGTCGAAACGATCGTCTCCGGCCAGAACGTATCGCCGTTCTGAACGCTGGTCAGCACCTCGAGATTCTTGTTCCGGAATCCCTGCCATGCCACCCAAACCCGTCCCGTAACATCCGTCGTCGCGACAGGAAAAAGGTCTGTTCCCGCATCGGTGGTCAGGCGGATTTCCGGCGACATCGTACCATCGGCAAGCGAGTTACGAGCATAGATGTCGAAGTTGCCATCGCGCTGCACCGAATAAAAAATCCACGCGCGCCCCTGTCCGTCAATCGCGACCGCGGCGCGCATCGCGTCTTCGCCCGTGCCCGTAACGGGGAATGGCCCCGTCCAGACCCTTTGCGCTTTCGAATAGTGCAGGAGCAGAATCTGATCGCCACCGGCTGGGCGCGCGAGAAATGCGAAATTGGTAATTGGTGTCTTTGTACTTTGCGACTGGGCCAAAGTGCGGTCGCCGTGAACGAATTCGGTATACGCCAAGTACACATCGTCGCCCGACTGCGCCATCGCCGGATAATCTTGCTCCTCATTCGAGGTCGTTAACTGGAGTGGAGCGGCAGTCTGAGCCACCAGCGCAGCGCCTTTCAGAAACGACTGGCTGACACCGAACGGGATGTTTTGCGAAGAAAAGCTGAAGTTCCCTTGCGTCGTCTTTACGTCGAATGTGACGGGCGTGGACGCGGCAGACACAGTAACAACGATTCCGTTTTCCTGAACCGGCGGCGTCGCGCTGGGTGGCGGCGGAGTCGCACGCGACGCTAACTTCCATGTGGTCCCCGAAATAGAGTCGGCTTCCGTGAACCGCCAGCCCTGCAACCCGAGGACGGTCGCTCCCGTTGCCGTGACGGAGCCGTCCCACGTGGTTTTCGTCGTGTCACCAACGCCCAAAACGATCAAATACGATTGCGCGGCCGGAGACGATAGGGATGCCGCGTGAAGAGACACCGCGGGATAGAGGAGGCGCTTACCGGCGACCACGGCCAACGCAGCAAGCACGAGCAGCACAACACCCAGATAGCGCAACTTTGTCCTCACGAAACCCTCCTGGCACGTGATGTTGCCAAACCTGACTTCAGATTATTATACTTCGGCCTGGATCCTTTATGAAGCTACTCCTCGCGATATTACCGATCTTCGCCGGATCGCTGCCGGCCCAATCGCGCTCGGGTGACGAAGCAGCCGTCCGGGAGATCGTGCGCAAATACGTGGACGCCAGAGATCGTCAGGATGCGCGCGCCATAGAAGCTCTGTTCACGCGTGACGCCGATCAGCTCGTCTCCTCGGGAGAATGGCGCAAAGGGCGCGACGAGGTCGTGCGCGGCAGCATCGCCAGTTCGCAAAACGAATCCGGTAAGCGAACCATCGCGGTGGAGTCCGTTCGATTCCTCTCTCCCGGCGTCGCTCTGGCCGACGGACGCTACGAGCTCGGAGAACGCAAGATGTGGACGACACTGCTCCTGACTCGCGATTCCACTGGCTGGCACATCGCGGCGATCCGCAACATGCTGCCGACAAAATAGTAATCTCTTCTCTTCGCTCAAGTATTCTCATTAAATGCGAACTCTCTTTGCCGACCTTCGCTACGGACTCCGCCTCCTCCGCCAAGCGCCCGCCTTCACCGCCATCGCGATCTGCGCTCTCGCGCTCGGGATCGGAGCCAACACCGCCATCTTCTCCACGCTCGATGCCATCGTGCTCCGCGCGCTCCCGTATCACGATCCCGACCGCGTCGTCATGGTCTTTGAAGACTCGAGCCACATCGGTTTCCCGCACAACACCCCTGCCCCAGCTAATTACTTCGATTGGAAGGCGCAGAACCACGTCTTCACCGATATGGCCGCGGTCCGTTACCGTGGCGCGAGCATCACTGGCGACGGCCCGCCGGAACAGGTCAAGGGGCAAGCCGTCACGCCGAACTTCTTCTCCGTTCTCGGCGTGGCTCCTCTCGTAGGGCGCTCCTTCTCAGAAGAGGAGGATCGCGCGGGCGCGCAGGTCGTGGTCATCAGCTATGGCCTGTGGCAGCGCCGCTACTTTGGCGATCCCGCCCGCATCAACGAACCCATCGTGTTGAACGGAACGAAATACTCCGTCATCGGAGTCATGCCTCGCGACTTCGTATTTCGCGATCACGAGCGCGATTTTTGGATTCCGATGCACTTTCTCCCAGCCGATCGCGCCGCTCGCAGCTCCCACTTCCTGAACGTCGTCGCGCGCCTCAAACCGGACGCTACTTTGGACCGTGCGAGCCAGGAAATGGCCTCCATCGCCAAACGCCTCGAGCAACAATACCCTAACGACAACTATCGCGTGGGGTCCGTGGTGGTTCCGATGAAAGAAGATCTCCTCGGCAAGACGCGCGTCGCACTGCTCGTCCTGATGGCTGCCTCCGGCTGCGTCCTGCTGATCGCCTGCGCCAATCTCGCCAGTCTCCTTCTTGCCCGCGCCGTCGCCCGAAAGCGTGAAATGGCGGTGCGCGCCGCGCTCGGCGCTGGCCGTGCACGCCTGGTCCGGCAGATGATTACCGAAGCCACCATGTTGGCCCTCGCCGGAGGATCCCTGGGACTCCTCTTAGCTCTCGCCGGCATGAAAATCCTCGCCCGCCTCGTCCCCAATGGCCTTCCCGATACCGCGCAACCGCAGCTCGATCCCCGTCTGCTCCTGTTCACTCTCGCGCTGTCTCTCTTAACCGGCCTGATCTTCAGCGTCGGCCCCGCCATCCAGGCAGCCCGAGCATCGGTGAACGACGCACTGAAGCAGGGCGGACGCTCCGGCTCCGATACGCGCGGCCGCAACACCCGCGATGCGCTCGTTGTCTTGGAAGTCGCCGCCGCCCTCGTCCTGCTCATTGGAGCCGGACTCATGATCCAGACCATGTCCCGCCTCCGTTCCATCGACCTCGGCTTTCGCTCCGATCACATGCTCACGATGAGCACCGTTCTTGGCCCGAAGGCCAAGGATCCGGTCAAAAGCATGGAGTACCTGGAGCGCGTCCTCGCCCAGGTCCGCATGCTTCCCGGCGTGGAGAGCGCCGCGTTTGCCTCCACGCTTCCTTTCCAGAGCATCGGCCTCACCCGCGGATTTATGATCGACGGCGGGTCTATCGATCAAAACTATTCTCCGGACGCGCTGTTTCGCGTCGGCTCCGCCAATTATCTTCAGACCATGGGAGTAAAAATAATCGAGGGCCGGATGTTCACCGAATCGGATCGCAACGACTCGGCACCGGTGGTGATCGTGAATGAAACCCTGGCTCGTCATTACTGGCCGAAAGCAACCGCCGTCGGCCACCACATCGCCTTCGGATCCCCGAACGGGAGGGTTTCGCGAACCATCGTCGGCGTCGTCGCCGACGTGCATGAGCGCGGCTACGAACTTGCCATGAAGCCCGGCGTTTACGTGCCCATCACCGCCCTGGACCTCGGCTGGGGCCCGGATACGCTCGTCGTCCGGACCAAGGGCGAACCAACCGCCCTTACTCCCTCTCTCCGCCGCATCATTGCGCAAGTCGATCCCGAACAGCCGGTCTCCCAAATCCGAACCATGGACGAAATCGTCGATCTCGACGTCGCCGACCGCCAACAACAAATGACTCTTCTTGGAGCATTCGCCGGGCTCGCGTTGGTGCTCGCCTCCATCGGCCTCTACGGCGTTCTCTCCTACGCCGTTACGCAGCGCAGCCGCGAAATCGGGCTTCGTATGGCGCTCGGCGCCAGCGCCTCCAGCGTGATCCGCATGATCGTCGGACGAGGCCTGGCCCTCACCGGCATTGGACTCGCCATCGGCCTCATAACCGCGTGGGCCGCGACGCGCGCCATGAAGAATCTCCTCTACGGCGTCGCCGCCACCGATCCGCTCACGTTCGCCGCCGTCGCGGCGTTGCTCGGTATAATCGCATTGATCGCCTGCTGGGCCCCCGCCCGCCGGGCGTCGCGCGTCGATCCCATCACTGTCCTGCGCGAAGAATAATGATTGTTCAAATCTTTGGAGTGAAGAGTTCTCAAGCAACCCGCGCCGCCGAACGATTCTTCAGGGAGCGTCGCGCAACCATTCAGTTGGTCGACTTGCACAAGAAGCCCATGGCTCCCGGCGAAATAAAGCGATTCATCGACCGCTTCACTCTCGCCGCCTTGGTCGACCGCGAAAACCCGGCCATTAAGTATCTCCGCCTCTCAGACGCCGACCTGCTGGCGAAAATCGAGCGCGACCCCAAACTCCTCCACCTGCCCCTCGTCCGCGCCGCCAACCGTCTTAGCATCGGTCACGATGAGCAATCCTGGAAAGCGATGCTGCCATAATAGGTAGCCATGGATGGAAACTCTCTTCCCCGTCGCAAATTTCTCTCCCATTCCGTCGCGCTAGCCACAGCCGCTCTCGCACCCGCCGGAGTCCTTCGCGAGCCCGGAGTTAAACTGAAACTCGCGCTAAACGCCTACTCCTTCAACCAGCCTCTAATGGCCGGCACGATGACGCTCGACGACGTCGTTCACTTCTGCGCCCAGCACCGCGTCGACGCTCTCGACGCCACCGGCTATTATTTCCCGGGTTATCCCAAAGCTCCACCCGACGACTATATCTACAATCTGAAAAAGACCGCGTTCCTCAATGGCGTCCAACTCAGCGGCACGGGCGTTCGCAACGATTTCGCCGTGGCTGACGCCGCCGCTCGAAAACGCGACATCCAGATGGTCAAGGATTGGATCGAGGTCGCGAGCAAGCTCGGCGCCCCCGTCATCCGCGTGTTCTCCGGCCGCGCGCGTCCCGAAGGCCACACTTTCGATCAGGTGCTCGAATGGATGATCCCCGAGTTTCAGGAGTGCGCCGAATACGGTAAGCGCCACGGCGTCATCCTCGGCCTGCAGCAGCACAACGATTTTCTCAAGACCGCGGACGAAACCATCCGCGTGATCGATGCAGTGAACTCCCCGTGGTTCGGCGACATTCTCGACGTCGGCAGCCTCCGCACCAACGATCCTTATCAGGAGATCGAAAAACTCGTGCCCTACGCCGTATCCTGGCAACTAAAGGAGAAGGTCGGCTATGGCACAAAAGAGGCAGACACCGACCTCCAGCGAATTAAAGCGATCATCAATAAAGTCGGATATCGCGGCGTTCTTCCCTTCGAAGCCCTGGGCGGAGGCGATCCGCGCGAAAGAGTGGCGAATTTCCTGGAGCGTATCCGTGCCGCCTTCGCCCTCTAGCGCGCATGCCGCATGTGGGGCAGGGCCATGCCCTGCCAATAAAGAAGTCCGAAGATTTAGAAAATGTCGTTCTTATGTGGCGCGCGCCTCCAGGCGTGCCGCGTCGACACTCGTGTCGCCGCTGTCTAACTAAATGCTCCGCGACTTCGACGTCACCCTCTACGGCGCCACCGGTTTCACCGGCCGCCAGACCGTCGCGTATTTTCGCAAGTTCGCTCCACCCGGCCTGCGCTGGGCCATTGCCGGACGCAACCAGGCCAAGCTGGAGGCCCTCAAAGCGCAGGTTCCCGTGCTCGTAGCCGACGCCGGCGATCAATCTGCATTAGACGTTCTCGCCGCGCGCACTCGTGTAATCCTCACCACCGCTGGTCCGTTCGCGCTCTACGGCACCGGGCTTGTCGATGCCTGCGTTCGCTTCGGCACGCACTATGTGGACATCACCGGCGAAACGAATTGGGCGCGTGTGCTGATCGATTGCTATCACGAGAAGGCCGCCGCCGATGGGACGCGCATCATTCCGTTCTGCGGATTCGATTCCATTCCATCGGATCTCGGCGCGATGCTAATCGCAAACGCACTGGGGCCGGACACGCACGAAGTGAAAGCTTTTTTTCAGATGCGAGGAGGACTCAATGGAGGCACCCTCGCCTCCATACTGAACATGTACGAATCGGGCGCGGATACAGCGGTGCGCGATCTTTTCCTGTTAAGTCCCACCGTCACGCGCGCGCCTAGCGAACTCGAGCAAGATCCCGTCGGCGCGATTCACGATGCCGACCTCAACACCTGGACCGCACCTTTCGTGATGAGCAGGATCAACACCCGCGTCGTGCGCCGCAGTTGCGCGATCCTCGGCGTCGACTTCGCGTATCAGGAATACATGAAGCTCGGCGGCCATTTCGCGGCAGTTGTTGCGGCAACGGGGGGCGCGCTGTTTGAGCGTTCCATGCGTTTCGCCCCGGTCCGCGGCCTGTTGCACACAATTGGTCCTGCTCCGGGCGCCGGCCCGTCGGAGGAAACGATGGACAACGGCTGGTTTCGCTGCGATCTATTCGGCAAAACCTCCGGAGGCCACACCGCGCAAGCCGTCATCAGCGATAAAGGAGATCCCGGAAACCGCGTCACCGTAAAGTGCCTGTGCGAATCCGCTCTCGCGTTAGCACTCGATCAATTTCCCGATCGCGCCGGAGTGCTCACGCCTGCAACAGGCATCGGCGACGCGCTAGTCAATCGCCTGCGCGCCCGCGGCATGACGCTTTCAGTTACTTCAGCTCCGCCATCATCCCAGGCAGGCTCCACTGCATCTGCATACTAGTGGGACCCCAACCAAACTCAGCCCCCATGACCTTTCCCACTTCTTCCTGTGACTTGCCTTCACGAATGAGCCCCTGCGCGCGATTGCGCAGCTTCTCCACGTTGTCGCGATAGGTCTTTAATCCGGCCTTGTTGGTCACGTTCCCATGACCCGGAATCACAGTGTCGAAATCGAGCTTCATCATCGCGCCGTCCAGCGTTCTCGTCCACTCCACCACACTCCCTCCACCCGTATAATCGATCAGCGGCGTCGTTCCCGCCATCAGATCGCCCGTGTGGATCGTCTTCAGCGCCGGGAAGTAGACGATCGCATCTCCGTTGGTGTGTCCGCGTCCGAAATATCGCGCCCGCACTTCCTTGCCTCCCAGATATACGGCTGTCTCTTCGGTGAACGTCACTCGCGCCGGCGTGATGTTCGCAGGAGCATTTGGCTGCTTGTGCTCGACGATGTTGGCCCGCGCATTCGCCGTCGATATAATCTCCACCGTCGGCGCGAACTTCACGTTACCGCCGCTATGGTCGGCATGATGATGCGTGCTGAGGATGTATCTCACAGGCTGGCTGGTCACGCTCTTGACGTTCGCCAGGATTTGATCGTAGTCCTGCTCGAACTTGTCGTCCACCAGGATGACCCCTTCACTCGTCACGTAAACCGCGACATTGCCGCTATTGCTGCTGACAATCTCGTACAGATCGTCCTTGACCTTGTTGATTGTCAGTTTCGGCGGCGGATTCGGAGTCTGGGTGTAAGCGACCCAGGTTCCCAGGAGGAAAAGCATCCCTCCGCAAAGGCGTACGAGTTTTGTCCGGCTCATTTGGAGAACTATATCAGTTTAGGTGCTTCTCAAACCAGTCCAGTTGGCGGCCGACCAGATCGAGCTGGTGATTCGGCTCCGTAATCCCGTGGCCCTCGCGCGGATAGCGCACGAAGATCGCCTCGACGCCGTTGCCTTTCAAGCCGCGATAATATTCCTCGGCTTGCTGGATCGCAACACGCCGGTCCTGCTCGCCGTGCGTGATCATAATCGGCGTCTTCACTTTATCGACGTAAGTGATCGGCGAATACTTGCGATAAGTCGCAGCCGCATTCCAAGGCTGGCCCGCGAACCCGTACGCCATTAGTCCGGGGATGTCGCTCTGGCCATAAAAGCTATACCAGTCGCTGATCCCGGCATGTCCGATCGCCGCCTTGAAACGATTCGTCTGCGTGATGGTCCAAAAGGTCATGAAGCCTCCGTAACTGCCGCCCATCACCAGTAATTTGTCAGGATCTGCTACGCCCTTTGCGATCATCGCGTCCACGCCCGCCATCAGGTCGCCGAAATCCTTGCCTCCCCAATCGGCGACATTCGCCTGCTCGAACTTCGAGCCATACCCGGTCGACCCGCGAGGATTCGGAGCCAGCACCGCGTATCCATGTGCCGCGAAAATCTGCGCCCGCGCATCGAATCGCGCGGTATTCGCGCCATACGGCCCGCCATGGATGTTCAGGATCATCGGGACCTTTTTCCCCTGCTGATAATCGAGCGGATAAGTCAGCCAACCCTCGACGTCGAAATTATCCGGCCCCTTCCAATGCACCGCCTCCGACTTCGCCACAGCGAACTCGTCGAATTCCGGATTCGCGCGCGAGAAGCGAGTGCGGCCGTTGCCGCTGACGTCCACGATCCATATTTCGGCCGGACCCATCGAATTGTCGACGCTGCTCGCGATGCGCGCGCCGTCCGGTGAAATGTCAAAATCCGCATACATCATCGCACCCTCGGTAATGTGCACGATTTTTCCGCCCGAAGCGGGCACGCGGAAAATATGGCGGCGCACGCCCTCCTCCGCATCCCAGTAGACGCTCTTCCCATCAGGCGACCACTTCATCGCGGCGGCCGAATCCGGAAAATCCTTCGTAAGGTTCCTCGCCGGTCCTCCGGCGGCTGGCATCACCAGCACATCGATCTTCTCCGCCCACGCGCGCGGATCCATGGCGCTCAAGTACGCGATTTCGGAGCCGTCGGGTGACCAAGCAGGACTCGTATCGGGACCCGGGTTCGACGTCAGCCGCTTCGGCGCGCCGCCGTCCACGCTCACCACATAAATGTCGCTGTTGCGATCGGCATTCAGATCGAAGAAGGTACTTTCCTGCGTCCCCATGCTCGATTGAACATAGGCGATCGACTTCGAATCGGGCGACCATCGCGGCGCAGTCACCGAGAACGCGCCCTCGGTCACCCTCTTTTTCGCTTTTCCGTCAAGCTCGATAGTCCAGAGGTGCGTGTAATTGTAATCGGCGTCCACAAGGATCGCGTCGAACTTGTCTTTCTTGCGCTTCTCGCGATCCGTTTTATCTTTCCGCGTGTCGGCCGTGACAAACGCGATGCGCTTGCCATTCGGAGCCCATCGAAAATCGGTAATCGCGGTTTCTTCCGAAGTCAGCTTTTCCGCTTCGCCGCCATCCGGCCGTATGGTCCAGACCTGTTTACCGTTTTTCGCGTCACCCGTACTGCGATCCGCCAGAAACGCGATGCGAGATCCATCGGGCGCCCACTGCGGAGCGGTTTCGCCCTTCTCGCCCGCCGTTAATTTCACCGGTCCCGCGCCGCCGCTCGCGCGTCCCACCCAAATGTGCGAAACCTGGCGATCGTTCTTCCGATCCCATTCGGTCTCAGTGTAAAGTATCCAATTTCCATCGGGAGAAAACTTCGGTCCCGCCACACGATGGATGGCAAGCGAATCCTCGACAGTGATCTTCTTGGTCCCAGCCTGCGCCAGCGCAACCACGCAAAGTAATAGAATCCGCATTCACCTCTCCTGAACAAATGAGTATACTCGCCTTTGCTCGCCGAGATTCCCTCCGGGTGGGGCGGACCCCCCGGTCCGCGCGGGTCCCCCCGGACCCGCTCTGGCTTGTGGTGCACGCTGGCAGCCTGCGGCGGGTTGGCAGAAGCTGTCCCAAAAATCGCCAGTCCGCCGTGGGGCAAGGCCATGCCCTGCCGCCAGCTCTCAGCCGACGCTCCGCCATGTCAATCGCTAAAATAAGATGGTGCTAGCCCTGATCCTGCAACTCGGTCTTTTTTCCTCCGCGGATCGGATAGCGCCTCCAAAAATCCTGCACCGAGTCGAGCCCAGATACACTCGCGACGCCCGCGCGAACGGGATCCAGGGCACCGTGCTAATCGAAGTGGTCGTCGATGAGACTGGGAACCCTCGCGACGTCACGGTTCTCAGTCCCATCGGCTTCGGACTCGATAGCCGAGCCGTGGACGCAGTTCGCCAGTGGGTCTTCGAGCCGGGCTTGAGAAACGGAACGCCCGTCCAAACCACCACCACAGTCGAAGTGAAATTCCGCATCTTCCATCGTCGATTCGATCCTGCGGCCGAAGACCGGCGCAACTCCTTCAACCTGGCCGTCGACTCGATCCAACGCAAACGACAGACTGCCGAGACCCTGGAGACAATCCGAAAGCTGGCGCAGCAAAAATACGCACCCGCGATGTATCTCTACGGCAAATTACTTGAGGCAGGCGACGGATTCGCTCAGGATCGGGAACTCGCGTTCCGGCTGGTAATCGAAGCGGCGGAGAAGGGCTATCCTGCGGCGATGTTCGATACCGGCCGCATGATGATGGAGGGCCGCCGCTTGCCGAAAAATCCCGACAAGGGCTTGGAGTTGGTGCGCAACGCAGCCATACTCGGAAATCGGCGCGCGCAATTCTTCCTCGGCGTCGCGTATCTCAGCGGCTACGGCGTGCCCAAGGACGCGGAGCGAGCCCATCAAAACTTCCGCCTGTGCGCCGCCGTGGGCGAGACTCCCTGCCAGGTCCAATTGGCGAAGCTCCTGCTCCAGAACGCCGCGGAAGAACGCGATTTGCTCCAGGCAATCGCCTGGCTAGAACTCGCCGCCGAGGATAGCAACGACGAGGCGAGACTGATCCTCGACGAGGAGCGCGCACCGCTATCTCCCAAACAAATCTCCTGGGTCAACAAGCTTAAAACGCAGCTCCTCGCGCGCCGCTAATATGCTAAAGTCGCGATTCAGCGTGTCAAATCTTCGATATCTCTCCTTCGTCGCATGTGCCCGCTCGCGCTGGCCGCTAAAGACCGATCGTTCGCCACCGATATCGCGCCTCTACTGAATGCAAAGTGCGTAGCGTGTCATGGAGCGACCCCGCAGGGCAAGCTCGATCTTCTCAAAGGCGGAGCATCCAGGATCTAACTCCAGCGCATCTTCTCCCGCGACTCAATCTTCGAATCGTCGAACTCAATTCCGTACCCCGGCGAATCGCGTAATTCGAAATGCGCCCGTTGCGGCACTGGCGCATTTTTTTCAAAGTGATAATACGATCGCATCTTCAGGATCAGATACTCCGCCAGCGGACAAACCGCCGGAGACTGGCTCGCAATCAGGTGCAGCGCCGCATGCAGGCTATGTCCGTGCGGGATCACCGGAACATCGAAGACTGACGCCAGCGTGCAAATCTTCACAAGCTCGGACGTGCCGCCGCACCATTCTGGATCGCACTGCACCACGCTCAGCGCCCCCGCTTTTAAGTAATCGTAAACCTCCCACCGTCCCTGAATGTGCTCGCCCGATGCAATCGGAATCGACGTGCCTTTGCGCAACTCCGCGAAGCTGTCGATCTTCTCGGCCTGCGTCGCCTCTTCGATCCAGCGCGGCCGGTACCGCTCCACCTGCTTGGCCCACGCGAGCGTGTAGCTCAAATCCCAGCCACTATAAACATCGAACATCAACTCGACATCTTCCCCCACCGCGTCACGTAACACCCGCACTAAGTCGACGTTCTTTCGCAAGCCCTCCGGCCCATCGCCCGGCCCATAAGCCAAAAACCATTTCTGATAGCGATACCCGTCATTCTTGATCTGCAGCGCGCGCGCCTGCGCCTTATCCAACTCCACCGAATAGCCCAGGCAACTTGCGTAGGCTTCGATCGTAGTGCGCGAAGGCCCTCCCAGAAGCCGGAACACGGGAGTCTTGAAATACCGCCCGCGCAAATCCCACAATGCATTGTCGACCGCGCTAATCGCCATCAGAAAAAGGCCGCGCCGCGCATGACGATTGGACCGGTACATCTGATCCCACAACTTCTCCTGGGCGAGCCCGTCCTTCCCCATCAGGAACGGCCGCAGTTGTTCGTCGACCACAATCGCGACCTCTTTATCGATTGGTCCGTACCAAGCTTCCAGGCCCGCGTCCGTGCCGATCTTCAGATAGAGGGCCGTAATGGCCGCCTTTGCGGAAACAGGATTCGGCGCGTCGCGATAAGGCTTACGCCGCAGCTCGTCATAAATATCGAGTGGGCTCACTTGATACTGCTGGTCAACCCCGCGCACCGCGTCCCGATGCCCGCGCATCTCCCATACCTCGACCGCGACTATCTTCAGCGCCGCAGCCTGAGCCAGCGCGCTTGCCAGTGGTAAAGTCGCAAGGAAGCCGCGTCTTGATAAAAAGTCGTTCATGAAATTCATGATCGCAGCAAATAAAAAACGTCGGTCCTCCGCAGCGCCGGATCGTCTTCGTGGTGCCCGTAAATCTCCCAGCTCGTCCCCTCCATCGCGTGTCCCTTCGCCGCGCACCAATCGCGAATCGCGGCGTGCGCTTTTCCGAGTTGCTCATAAGGACCCATGTGAACAACGCTCGCGGCCAGTCCCGATGGCGTCGCCACGCAAGCGATCTCCCCCGAGCCCTCGAACTTCTCAAAGACCCGAGCGCCCGCATCAATTGCCCGACCCTTGTAAATCGCGACGTTGTGGCCGTCCGACTTGACCCCCGATTGCTTGACGAACGCCCAAGCCTTTCCGAGCAATCCGAGCATCGTCGCCGACACTTCACCCGCATTGGCCTGCCCATGCGCCGCCGCGACCCACTGCGGCGCAACCTTATGAACATTAACCGTATAATCCATGAGTGATTGTGCCACAGTTCAGATGGCAGGCGGTTCGACCGGCAGGCGGAACCGCCTGCCCCACCTTAAACGCCAGTTTGACGCTAAATAACGCTGGGAGCTTAAAAGGCACTCCGGCGCGCGAGTCCAAGAAAACACATCACTTACTCCAATCTGCGAAAGCCTCCTCGCGTTAGATTCGCGTTATTTTAACGCGGGGCTGGGACGGGCCGGGGGCCTCTCCTCCTTGACTCAGAATAGATGGGGAGATGGAGAACGACCGGGCTTGAAGAGCCTATCCCTTTGATTTAACGATTGGTTAGCGAGGCGATATTTGGGCTACTGTTTCTATGGTGGTTTCTTCGCAGATCTTGCGAACGCGCATGCTTCGCATGGCGGCTCAGCTTCAGGTCGGGTGGGCGGAGGCAGTGAAGAAAACGCGACTGGAAGAGCCGCCTCGAAAGGCGGCTGCCGCCAAAATTGGCCGCCCCACAAAAATGGGCACCACTTTGATTACTCTGTGATTCGCTAGAATAGCGAACGTATGCCAACGTGGAAAAAGGCTGCTAGCCACCTCGCGGCCTTCGCCGTCGCTCTTCTCTTTCTAACGGCGGGAATCTGGAAAATGACCGACCCCTTTACATGGGCTCGCATGGTGGAAGATCTTCGAGTTCCATACCAGCTCAGTCTTCCGTTCACCCTAGTGCTCGCAATCTCGGAAACCCTGGCAGGCGCGCTGATTCTGGTCCCTCGCTTCCGCCGCTGGGGATCTTGGCTCGCGACGCTGCTGCTGGTTGTTTTCATGGTTTATATTGGCATTAACTACTCTGCTCTGCTCGGTAAAGAATGCAGTTGTTTCCCGTGGGTAAAGCGCACCATCGGACCCGGTTTTTTCGCGGGCGATGCCGCTATGTTACTCGCAGCGTTGATCGCGGGCTGGTGGTCGCGGCCTTCGGTTGGCCTTCGCAATGCAGCAATCCTCTTGGCGCTGATCGGCGTCGCCACGGCATCCAGTTTTGGATTGGCGACGACTCGACTCAGCGGCACGAAAGCACCCGAAGTCATCACGGTCGATGGCCAGCCATTTTCGCTGCAAAAGGGCCGTATTTTCCTCTTTTTCTACGATCCTCAATGCGGCCACTGCGACGCCGCCGCGCGTCACATGTCCAAGTACAACTGGAAAGGCGACGTAACCGTCATCGGTGTCCCAACTCAACAGAAACAATGGGCCGGAGCGTTCCTCACCGATACCGGTTTGAAGGCAAAAACCTCGCTCGATCTTGATTTGTTGAAAAAAACATTCCCGTTCGGCGATCCTCCTTATGGAGTCGTGATCGAGAACGGCCGGGAGCGCGCGCCAGTCCCTCATTATGACTTGCCGGAGCCTTCGGAAACTCTGAAGAAACTTGGGCTTATCGAGTAGTGCGCTCCCAGTACACCGTGCAGTCGCCTATGGTCGCTTTCTGTTTATAGATACCTGGCAGGGCGTCATCGTCCTCGCAGGCCGCCACGGTGTCGTAGAATCCGGCTTTCAATCGACGCGTCAGCTCCTCTTTAGAAAATACATGCAGTTGCGACGAGAACTCCTTGGAAAGACGCAGCTTGTGCGTGTCAGAATATTCCAACCCGGAGGGCGGCGTGCGCTTGGATATGAAGTACACGGCCTCATCGGCATCGATCAGTCCGCCGGGCGGCGTCACTTCGTTGACCTTTTTCGCAAGCTTCTGCCAATCGCTCCAGCGGTAGTCGCCTTTCCCGCCGTTTATCGTCCTACCGATGCCCAGGCACAGCAGCAATGTCAGCAGCAACATAACCCAAAGGGGCTTGTCGGGCCTGCCAATATGGGTGCCTGCGTAATATAAACCAATCACTGAGATAATCGATGCAAATGGAATAATAAACAGGTAGTAACGAGAGAACGTTGGCCGCACATAGAGCAAATATGCACCCTCGACTGTGCACAGCCAGATGCACAAACCCAGCTCTCGCCGGAGCGCTATCGGGATCTGGTTTCGCGCGAGGAAAATCAGGGCCAACAGCACCAGTAATCCCATAACCATTGCATGAGGTGATTCGAGCCAACCTAATGCAACATCGATGTTTTGCTTCCCGGATTCGGACCAGTCCACGGTGCGATAGAACAAGTGAAATTTCACAGCTCCGAAGAACACCACTTTCGGCGATTTGAGAAAAAGCCAGAGAAGCGGCATAAAGGGAATCAGCCCGCCCGCGATAAACGCCAATATTCTCTTCAACCTGGCACCTGGAGCACGAAGCATCCAGACGAACAGCACCGGGCCCATGGGAGCAGTCAACAGCGAGGACGCGGCGGCGACGCCCGCGAAGAATCCTGCGCCCAGCGCGAATCGAGCGTCGTCCCGCTTCACGTTCGCGACGGTAAAACGGAAGGCAGCCACCATGGATAGCAAGCAGAGTCCATAGCCTTGCCCAATGGTCGCGAATTGAACCACTTGCGAGTTCAGACCGGTGAGAAGGACTGCGGCGAACGTCAGCGGCAGGTGCCAGTTTCGCCGCCAGATGCCGCCATCAAAGCGGTTGAGCACATAGGTGCCGGTGAGCCAAAGCGCCAAAGTGGTGCAAACAGCCGAGATGGCGTGCGCGGTCCGCCAAGTATCGCCGAAAATTCGCATCCAGAGGGCATTCCAATAGGCGTAGAGGGGCGTTTGGGCGTGGAAGAAGTCAATGTACGGGCGCAACCCCCGCAAGATCAATTGGGCGGCGAGGAGGTGGAATCCTTCATCCCAAGCGAAGGCCCAGGTTTGGGAATAGACCATCAATCCGGCACCGAGGAGCGTCACCAGGCCAAGTAAGTAGGTTCGTTCGCGGGTCAAGCGTACATTCTCGCATGCTTAAATGCCCTTAAACGACTCGAAGCGAGGCTCAGCGAGGCCTTAAATGACCATAAATCAAGCACCGCTCCCTGTGGTCGCGGCTCGGTAGAGCTAGAATGTTCGTTATGACATGGCTCCGTCGAGAAGCAAATGAGCGCTGAGGCACTGCGGTCGGATGCGCTGGTTTTCTTCGGCGCGACAGGCGATCTCGCGTTTAAACAAATCTTCCCCGCGCTCATGGCGCTGGTCAATCGGCACGGTTTGAAGATTCCCATCGTTGGAGTCGCGAAGGCGGGTTGGGGGCTCGATCAGTTCAGGCAGAGGGCCGAAGATAGCTTGAAAGCGCACGGGCCTTTTGACGAAGGGTCCTTCGAGAAACTGTTGCCTCTGCTGCGCTACGTCGATGGCGATTATCGCGACCCGCAGACGTTCGCCGATTTGCGGAGCGCGCTCGACGGAGCCAAACGGCCGCTGCACTATCTGGCGATTCCTCCAGCATTTTTCGGAACGGTGGTGGAGGGACTGGCGAAAGCGGAGTGCGCTTTGGATGCTCGAGTGGTGGTGGAAAAACCGTTTGGCCGCGACCTGACATCGGCGAAGGAGCTCAACGCGATTCTGGAGCAGGCTTTCCCGGAGTCCGCCATTTTCAGGATCGACCATTTTCTGGGCAAAGAGCCGGTGCAGAATATCCTCTACACGCGTTTCGCCAATTTCTTCCTGGAGCCGGTTTGGAACCGCAACTACATCCGCGCGGTGCAGATTACGATGGCGGAAGATTTCGGGGTGAAGGGGCGTGGAGCCTTTTACGACGAGGCCGGATGCATGCGCGACGTGGTGCAGAATCATCTGCTGCAAGTGCTGGCCTGCCTGACGATGGACCCGCCGAGCGGGCATGACGCGATTCGCGATGAAAAATCGCGGATTCTCAAAGCGGTGCGGCCGCTGGCTCAAGAGGATCTGGTGCGCGGGCAGTTTCAAGGCTACCGGCAGGAGCCGGGCGTCGCGCCGGATTCGGACGTCGAGACGTACGCCGCACTCCGGCTGTTTATCGACACGTGGCGGTGGGCGGACGTTCCGTTCTTCATTCGCGCGGGAAAATGCCTGCCGGTGACGGCCACGGAAGTCGTAGTGGACTTCAAGAGACCGCCGCGCGAGACGTTCAACGAAACCTTGACTGGCCTGGGGGATCATCTGCGTCTGCGCCTGAGTCCCGATGTGGTGATCGCGCTCGGGATGCGCGTGAAACTGCCCGGCGAGCATATGGCGGGCGAAGATGTCGAGCTGATTGCGACGCATCAGAGTGGAAGTGAAATGGCTCCGTACGAGCGCCTGTTGGGCGATGCGTTGAATGGCGATCAGTCTCTGTTCGCGAGCGAGGAGGCGGTGGAGGCGCAGTGGAGGATCGTGGATCCGGTATTGAGTGAACCCGCTTCGTGCCACGAGTATCAACCGGGGACGTGGGGACCAGTAGAAGCGGATCGGTTGACGGCGGATTTCGATGGGTGGATCGATCCGAAGGCGTCGAGTGGGAGGGGGTAGATCCCGCGCAGAAATGGGAGACCCTTTTTTGTCACGGTACGGACTCTCTCTTTTACACAAGCTGGCGAGCTAATCGGGTGTTCGATCTTCCAGGAAAGGTGTTTGAGCGTCCCGGGATTCCCCCCGGGTTTCCCCCAGGTAGCGCTGGCAGGCGAAACCGCCTGCCCCACCGGGGGCATGAGGCTTGTCACGCTATACTTTTCTGCATGAGAATGCTTCTCGGGTTTCTGCTGCTGATTGTGCCTGCTTTTGGCGATGGCATTCCGCGGGAGGAGTATCAGGCGCGGCGCGCGCTGTTGCGGAAAACGCTCGACGGCGTGCTGGTGCTGTTTGCGAAGGCCGACGACGATCTCCGGGATTACATCCAGGAGCCGAACTTTCTCTATCTCACCGGCTGGCGCGATCCGGGGGCGGCGCTTATCATGACGGCGAATGAGGAGATTTTGTTTTTGCCGTTACGCAATCGCACGTCTGAAAATTTTTATGGGCGCACGATCGATCCGAACGATAAAGACGTTTTCGAGAAAACCGGTTTCAAGGCGGTGCTGGCTCGCTCGGCGATCGAGACGACTTTTCTAAGGCTGATTGAAAACGCGCCAAACATATACACGCTGCGCGCCGATCCGCAGGCTGAGAAACTGAAGGCACTCGCGCCTTTGCATGAGGAAGGCAACGCGACGGTGTTGATCGCGAAGCTGCGGGAGTTCAAGTCGCCCGCGGAACTCGCGCTGATGCAGAAGGCGGCCGACGTGACGGTGGCCGCGCATCTGGCGGCGTGGCATGCGATGAAGGCCGGGAAGTCCGAGTACGAGATCGCGGCGGTGATGACGAATACTTACTTGAGCGCGGGGTGCGAGCGCAGTGCTTACGCGCCGATTGTCGGGAGTGGGCCCAACAGCGTGATTCTGCATTATTCCGCCAATCACCGGCGCATGGATGCGGGCGAGGTGGTGGTGATGGATGTCGCGGCGGAGTGCGGCGATTACGCGATGGACGTGACACGCACGGTTCCAGTGAATGGAAAATTCTCGGCGCGGCAGCGGGAGATTTATGAGATTGTGCTGGGCGCGCAGAAAGCCGCGATCGCGGCGGTTAAGCCGGGAATGAAAGCGGGGCGCGGCGCGGGCACTCTGCAACAGATCGCTTTCGATTACATCAACACGCACGGCAAGGATTCGCACGGCGAGCCGCTGGGGAAATATTTTACGCATGGGCTGAGCCATCACGTGGGGCTTGACGTGCACGATCCGTCGGAGCAGGGCGTTGAGTTGAAGCCCGGCATGGTGATCACGATTGAACCCGGTATCTACATCCCGGAAGAGAATCTCGGCGTGCGCATAGAGGACACGGTGTTGGTTACGGAGAACGGCTGCAAGCTTCTGAGCGGCTCGTTGCCGAGGGAAGTGGAAGAGATCGAGAGGCTGGTTGGGAAATAAGCGAGCGCGAGGCGCTGGGCGCCAGGCGGCAGGAAGACGCGGTTTGGTTTGAGTCCAAGGATTCTTCGCCAGAATACGGTTCTCTACATCGCGGTCCTTGCGGGCTGCTTCGTGGCTGGCTTCGGTCTGGGGCTAACGCCAGTCGGCATGCGTTTTGACTATGTCTTCTATGATTTCCTTACAAAATACTCGGCCGCGATAGACGCAGTGTCCCTGAAGTCGGATGCTGTCGTGGTGGCGATCGACGAACAGACCTTGCGGGCGAAGGGTGGGATGCGGAATATCCGCCCAATACTGTCGGAGGCGCTCGACGAACTTGCCAAGATCGGGCCGAAAGTCGTGGCGATCGACGTGGTGCTGGCGGACCCGGGAGAAGAGGACGACGATGCCAAACTGGCGGCTTCGCTGGCGAGGACGAAGGGTCTGATTCTTGACTGCGAACTTATCGGCAACAAATGGGAAGATCCTCTACCCGAGTTCAAAGCGAGCGCGGTCGCGCTGGGGCATGTGCATCTGGCAGAACAATCACCAGATGGCGTGAGCCGCCAGATTCCGCTTGAAAAGAAAAGCGGAGGCGATCGCCGCTGGGCCTTATCTTTGGATGCGTTTTCCGCGTTCACAGGACAACCGATTATCGAATCGAGCTCTAGTCCGAGCTTACAGATTGGGAAGACGACGATTCCCGAGCCGGTGGGTGCTGAAGGGCGACCGCTGATGATTCGCTACTTGCCTCCCCGCACGATCCCAAATATTTCGGCGCTGGATATCCAGAAAAACAGGGGCTATATTCGTGACTCCGCGGTTTTTTTGGGGATCACGGCGCTTTCGGCGGCGCGCGACCGGTTGACGAACTCGTACGGAAATAGCGTTCCTGGAGTAGAGGTCCATGCGCAGGCATTCGAGACGATGGCGCTTGGACATTTCCTAATTCCGTCCGGCGGCGCCGCCGTGCTGGGGCTCTGCATCGTATTCGCCATTGCCGCCGGGTTGATTTTTTTATATGTTCCTGGCTGGTGGGCGTATGCGGTGGACCTATTGCTACTGGGGGCCGCGTTCTGGATTCCCTTTCAGTCGTTTCATCGCGGAGTGGTGTTTCCGTTCTTCGGACCGGTAGTTGTGGCATGGATCGCGAGCGCGGGTGCAGCAACTTCGAAATATTTTTTCGTGAGGCGGCAGTTGCGGACTTCGGAGTCGGAGAAGTCTCGATACCAGCAGGCGATCCATTGGGTCGCGCATGAGATGCGGACGCCGCTGACGGCGATTCAGGGGTCGAGCGAGATCATGACGCGCTACAAATTGCCCGAGGAAAAGGGCAAACAATTGAGCGAAATGATCAATTCCGAGTCAAAACGGCTGGCTCGAATGATACAAACATTTCTCGATGTCGAGCGGCTGGCTGATGGCCAGATGGACTTGAAAAAAGAATCGTTCGCGGCCGGCGATGTGGTTGAGTCCTGTTTGAAGCGCGTGCGGCCGATCGCGGAGCGGAAGAATATTCAGATTTATCTCGATACTCCGGTCGAGGCAATGCTTAGTGGCGATCGCGAGCTGATGGAGTACGCGTTTTATAATTTGCTGACGAACGCGGTAAAGTATTCTCCGGCGGAGACGGAAATTCACGTGAGCGGCACGATTTCAGGGGGCGAATTGAGGCTTTCGGTGCGCGATCAGGGGATCGGGATGGACGCGCATGAGTTGAAAAGCATTTTCAAAAAATTCTACCGCACCAAGCGCGCGGAGGCATCGGGAGAAGTCGGTACCGGAATCGGGCTCTCCATCGTCGAACAGATTGTGACTCATCACAATGGCCGCATGGAAGTCGAGAGCGAACCGGGAAAAGGAAGTTGTTTTACTATAATAGTAACCGCGTCCAATCCAAAGGTTCCGCCGGCGGCGGAAAGTCCCGCCAAATCTCCTAATGCAGAAACTTTTAATCGTTGAGGACGACGCGTCGGTTCGCAGCACGATGGTGACGGTGCTGGAACTGGAAGGCTATGCCGTGGAAGCGGTCTCCTCCACGCGCGAGGCGATCTCTCTTCTCGAAGCGCACCCGTATCCGATTGTCATTTCCGATATTTATCTGGACGACCGCACCGGGATCGATATTCTGAAAATGGCGCGGCTGCACAATCCGGATGGCGCGGTGATCCTGATGTCGGGGCGCGGCAGCATGGAGACGGTGATGGCCGCGACCTCCGGCGGCGCGTTCGATTATCTGGCCAAGCCGTTCGAAATGTCGCAGATGATCGATACGATCAAGCGCGCGGAGAAATCGTTCACGGGCGAGGAGGACGAGGACGAAGCCCAATCCATCGACGATCTGCCGGACACGGAAATGATCGGCAGCTCACCGCGCATGGTGGACATTTACAAGCAAATTTCAAAGGTCGCGCCGACCGATGCGACGGTGCTGATCGAGGGCGAAACGGGAACGGGGAAGGATTTGATTGCGCGCATGATTCATCGCAACAGCAAGCGGGCTGCGCAGCCGTTCGTACCGGTGGATTGCGGGGCGATCGCGCCATCGTTGCTCGAAAGCGAGTTGTTCGGGACGCTCAAAGGCGCATATACAGGCGCGGATCGGGACCGGATGGGCGTGTTCGAGGCGGCCAATAACGGGACCGTTTTCCTGGACGAAATTGGAGATATTGAGTTCGGATTTCAATTGAAATTGCTGCGATTTATGCAGGAGCGCGAGATTCGTCCGCTGGGTTCGCCGCGGGCGCGCAAGGTGGATGTGCGAGTGGTGGCGGCGACCAATCGCGACATGCAGAAGATGGTCGACGAGCAGAAATTCCGCGAGGATCTGTGGTATCGGCTGAACGTGGTGCGCATCAGCGTGCCTCCTTTGTGCGAGCGCTCGAGCGACATTCCGCTGCTGGTCCAGTATTTTTTGACGCGTTATAACGGGCGCTATTCGCTCGACACCAAGCTGACTGAATCGGGGCTGAAGGCGATGGAGCAGTATAGTTGGCCGGGCAATATCCGCCAGCTCCAGCACATGATGGAGCGGTTGACCATTCTTGCGCCCGGAGGCCGCATCGACCAGGCGGCGGTGCGCTACGCGATTGAGCAGATGGATTCGCGCGACAGCGCCAGCGAGTCACTGGCTGACACGGAGACCGAGCAAATCCGCCGGGTGCTCGCGGCGACGAATGGGAACAAGAGCAAGGCGGCTAAGATTTTGGGGATCGAGCGGAAGACGTTGTATCGGAAGTTGGAGCGGATGGGGTTGTAGCTCGGAAGAGCCGGACCGGGGGGGTCCGGCTGCGGACAAGGGGGTCCGCCCCACAAGACACCTGCACCACATTGCTAACTAAATTGCGACGGGCACGTTCGCTGTTTGCTCCAGAGCCTGGGTGAGACTTGTGGCGATTGTGATCCGGCTTGATTTTTCCAGACGTTGAAGCATTTGTTCCCTTCCCTCGGGAAATCCCCAAATGCCGGCCAGGATTTTCACTTTCGGGAATCGGGCTCGAAGCTGCGCGCACAATTTTGCCGCGGCGGAGAATGCGAACGGCGGTAATGCGGATACGCAGATCAAATCCTCGGCGGTTGGTTCGAGCAGTGCTAGCTCGGCCGACGATCCTGCCGGCAGCGAAATCACGGCGCATCCGTCGCGTTCGAGCAGTTGGGCAAATAGCGCTCCGGACACCTCGTCGGCGGCGTCTTTCGCAGGAATTAGGAAAATGCGGCCTTCAGGCGCGGGGACATCCTCTTTGGGAGGCTCGTGCTCGGCGAGCTCAGCGATGATTTCGTTGAGGCAAAGGAAGATGAAGTCCTCCCGGCTTGGCTCCAGGGTCCCGAGATGGCGGTCATGCTCGGCCAGGATCAGGGTTGGAATGATCACCTGCTCGTAGAGATCGACCAACGGCCGGTCTTTGAGGAACTCCTCCACCACCGCACGGGCCTCGACATGATCCATCGCGAGCAGCCGCTGATAGAGGTGGATCTCGGTCGAGAGGACGTCTTCGTCGCCGAGGGCGATATGAAGGAAAGAAAGCTGCGGAACATATCTTCCCAACACCACGACACAAACCGTCAGAGGAGTGGAAAGAATCAAGCCTGGATAACCCCACAGCATGGTCCAAAAAATGGTGCTGACCAGCAACCCGAGCGATGAAATGCCGGTGTGGGCTCCGTACAGCCAAGGCTCGACGAAATTGCCGACGATCATTTCGAGAACGAAGAACAGCACCAGAACCAGCGCGGGATGGAGCCAGCCATCGAACACGGCAAGCGAAAGCGTAAGCGGCAACACCGTGGCGCACACGATTCCGAGGTAGGGAACCAGGCGAAGGAAGGCGGCCATGACTCCCCATAGAGCCGCATAGGGCACGCCGATCGCCGCGAGGCCGATCGTGATGGCCACGCCCATCGCGCCGTTGACCGCAAATTGCAGCACCAGATAGCGGCTGATACGCTGCGTCGCGTCGTCGATCGCCTGCGTGGTGGCGTGCAACTGGCCGACGCCGACGAGACGCAGCAGGCGGTTTCGCAAGTCTTCTCTCTTGATCAAAATGAAAGCGGTGAGGATCAGCACGAAGCCAAACATCCCGATGGGAGCCAGAAAAGGCCGGGTTAAGTCGCGTAGATAAACGAGAGGGCTCGGCTCCGGCGTCACGACCTCCACAGGAAGCGGATTCGCCGTCGTCGCGACCGGACGCCGCGCGGGGGCAGGCCCAGTTTCCCTACCCGCGAGCTCCTTGCCGATCTCCGCGACGCTTCTCTCGACGCGGCCCAACGCGCCTGTCGCCGGAGCCCGGATCCCTTGAATCTTGTTATGGATATTTTCGCGATAGGCCGGGAGATGATCCGCGACGTCGATCAGTTGATTGGCGACCATCCAGCTCACTGCGGCCGTCGATGCGACCACCGCGATCATCACGACCATCACGGAAGGAACTCGCCCCAGGTGGATGCTCTGAAGCCAGGTTGCGAGCGGCGCGAGGATGAAGCTGAGCGCCAGCGCGAGGGCAAACGGGATGAAGATATCCTTGGCGAGGTAGAGGACGGCGAGCGTCGCCACGAGCGTCCCGATGAGAGCCAGGGTAGACCATTCGTCTGTGGTGCGCAGCGCTTGCGAGGGAGATCGCCGGTTTAGCATGGTCGCATGATACTGGAGCAGTCGATGGGCCGAACGGCATCGCTCCCTATGGTCGGACTCTTAGGGCTATTTCTCGGAGAATAAGAGGCGAACATTCTGGGGTGGCGGGAGGTTTGGGGGGCTTTCTTTCCTTGTAAAATAGGTGTAAACTGCCCGTAGCTCTAGATCGGACCACGTTTGCTACGTTTTTGTTTCAGGGGAGGTTCCCATGTTCGATAGCCTCGACGATCAGATGCGCAGAGATGAAGACCGCGTCAGTTCCAGCAAGGAACGCATGATGCGGTGGGCGCTAGTGGTACTAGCCGCTGGGCTTGTATTCGGCGGGTTGATATTCGGCGTCCACTTTATGAGTTGACACCGGGTTCGCCCGAATAGTTCCCGAACCGCCGCTTAAGGCCGCGGCGTGGAGCTGGTGCTCGCTTGCGTTTTGTTATCGGCGGCGAGCAGCACGATCTCGTTCCTAGGGAAGGCGAACTTGTGCCCCGTTTCGTCGATGACATTGACCTGGGAAATGTACTGTCCCGCCGCCAGTTTCGCGAGCGGAATCTGAAAATTGAACTGCGCAACTCCGGGCCGCTTATCCACCAGCTTGTTTTGACGCATCGGAGCCGAAGTGAACGCGCGGCGACCGCCGGCGATCAGTTCCACCTCCGCCGTGAGACTCGGCGCCTTGCGATCCGGGTCCATTCCCGGGTCATAGACTTCGAAAAAGACGTACATCGTCTGGTCCTTGCGGAACACGCGCGTGATACTGGGAACGGTCTTCTGTCCATCCTGCACCAAGGGATGGGCCGCCAATAGTTTTTTGTTGGTATCGGCAGCGCCCACTGCCGCTGCCATGGCTTCGCGCTGATTGCTCCAGATCACGGAGCTGACACGGAGTGTTTTCTCGGCGCTCAGATCGGGAATGGTGAACTTGGTTTCGAACGTGCCCATCTTGCCGCTCGAATTCTCGCGAGCGAGGAATCTGAGCGAGTAGGTTCCAGGCGCAAGCGTCAGGACCGTATCGTATTGGAGATGTTTGCGCCCGATCGCCGCCGCGTCCTCTTCGCCCAACTTTACGGTGATGTTGTCTTTGACTCCGGTGATCAATTTGCCAGCGGCGTCCCGCACCTGTCCGACAAAATCGAGCTCCGCGGTTTGCTTCGCGCCCTTCTTGTGAAGGCCTATGGCGGAGCCGGGAATCTTCACCGAAATCGGAACCGAATAGCGATCCTTGGCGACGCGGAAGTAATCGACTTCGAGAGCCAGCGGCAGCTCGCTCACCGGATCTCCGAGCGTCAGCGCTTCTTCGAGCTGGCGTTCTTTATCGGAGGAGTTGAAATTCTTGAACTGCTTCGAGGCATAGTACGCCTTGCGGAAATCGAGTTTGGCGCTGAGCGTCTTGTTGACCAGCCGCACATCGATGCGCCGCAGCTTGCCGTCGTCGGCGGAATTTTTCGGCGAATACCCGATGATGTAGTAGCTGTTGATATCTTCCTGCGCCTGCCGGATGCCCATGGTCAGATCGTTGGTATCGAGCATCGCCTTACCGCCGGTATCGGAGGCGAGCGTGGTGAGCGTCTCCTGCGAATTGTTGAAACTCGTTTTCAGGCCCGCCTGCCTGGTTCCCGTGATCATGCCCGTGCCTCGCGCCGAGGCGGTCGACGCATCGCCGCCCGGAGGCGTTGCGACTAATCCGCGCGCATCCACGGGATAAAACGACACGTTGGCGCGGGTGGCGGCGTTGGTCGTCGCCTTGATCTGGGATTGATTCTCGACGCCGGTTTTTCCGACGCCGCTCGAAAAATAAATGAGCGCCTTCTTCTCCGGAAATGCTCCGAGTTTCTTGGCGGCGTCTTCGAGAGCGCTCAGCTTGCGGTCTGTGTTGAAGATGTTGAACTCGGTATCGTCCGCCGCGAAGCTGCCGCTGTCGTCGCCTTCATCCGCGCTGGTTCCAGCCATATCGGCGAAGTCGGACCCCGCGCCCACGGTCAGTTTCTTGAGCGACGTGATCAGCCGCTCGCGATCCGCGGTGAACTCCTCGACAACCTTGATACTAGAATTGAACGTCATGATCTCGACCAGATCGTTCGAGGTCATCTGCGTTTCGAGAAATTTGATGGCCGCTTCCTGCGCGCGCACCTGCTCCGGCGGCTGCATCGAGGTCATGTCAAAAAGGAGACACAGCAGCCTGCGGTCCTGATACTTGATGGGGCTGTTCTTGGCGGGCTCGACGTAAGCTTTGGCGGGCTCTGCTTTGACTTTTTCCTCGATCGTCTTCGACTGGGCGGGATTCGAGTCGGAAATCGCCGCGAGGGATTCGCCATCGAGCTTTTGCAGCTCGAACACTTTAATGTCCTGCTTGACGCCGTCTTCATAGACCTCGACGTCTTCCTTCTTGAGCGTGAGGATCGGCTTTCCCGATTTGTCTTTCGCCGACAGATTCACGATCACCAGGCGAGCCTCGGTGGTGAACGTTGCCTGTTGCGCACCGAGCGAAAAGGCAAATAGCGCCAGCAGTGACTTCTTCATATTTTTAGAACCGCAATCTCAAGGTAGCCGACACGGATCGCATGGGACCCGCGCTGGTGATCAAGCCGTACTGCGACGAGTTCACCACCGTGATCAATCCCGAGGGATTGACGTGATTCAGAAAGTTGTTGGTGTCAACGCGGAACTCCAGGCGCCTCCGCTCGGAATGCAGATTGATGCTGCGCGCTAGCGACAAGTTCAACATCACCGATCCCGGTCCAATGATGGTATCGCGGCCGGCGTTGCCGAAGGTCGCCGGAGCGGGCACCGAGAATGCCGCGGTATTGAACCAGCCGGTCCCGGCATTCTCCGCGAGTCCGGTGGCATTGGCGCGAAGCGCGGCGCTCGATCCGGTGCCGTCCAGATTGCCGCTCACCGTAGCCGTCTGCGGCGCGCCGGTTTGCCCGGTGATCCCTCCTGAGAGCGTCCAGTCCTTGAGCGCTTTCGCCAGGAAAACCGGGTGTGCAAGGATTCCTTTGGTCGCATCGACCGGCGAGGCGTACACGAAATTGAGCGACATCACGTGGGTGTGATTGAACGAAGAGATAGCGCGTTCGGCCGATTGATTATAGAAATTTTGCGCCAATACCGCGTCATCGATCGCTTTGGAATAGGTGTACATCAGGTTCGAGGAAATTCCCTTGGCGAAGCGCCGCGTCAGCCGCAATTGCCCAGCGTGATAAATCGAATTGCCCACGGGTGTGTCGTAAGTAAAGTTGCCGGCGTTGGCGATCGGGTAGCGCTGCTCGGAGGTCAGCGACGATCCGAGAGGCGCCTGATTGGGCGACTCCGGCACGTCGAGACGCGTTCCTTTCGTCCCCAGGTAACTAGCCTCCAGCACCAGCATTCTGGCGAGATCCCTCTGCACGCCGATATTCCAGCTCTGCGCGTACATATCGCGATAATTGAGCGCCACGGCGTAGGTATTCGTGATCGTCTTGCCCGACTGTTGCAACAGCCCGCTAGACAAAGTCAGCGGATCCGCGCTACTCGTGGTCACCGTGTTGGTCACTGCGAAAGGCGGCTGCGCGGCCAACCTTTGCTGGAACTGGTTATATTGGCTCGGATTGTAATACCAGCCGTAGCCGGCGCGAATCAGCAATTTTCCCTTCGGATTCGGTTTCCACGCGATAGCCAGACGCGGCGCGAAGTTGTTGCGATCGGGATTGATCAGCGCGGCCGGATACGTCCCGCCAAAAGGACCCGGCTGACCCGGCGTTACCGGCGCCACCGCGGCGAAGTTCGGAGCGACGTCCAGATTCGCGGCATGTCCGTATTTTTCCTGCCACGGCGCGAAGAACTCATACCGGAGGCCCAAATTTAGGCTGAGGCCGGTCGAGACCCGGAAATCATCCACCACGAATACGTTGTAGCTGTTGGTGCGGTAGTAGGTGCTGGAATCGCCATAGCGAATCGAGCTGGTCTCAGGCAGCGCCAGCAGGAAATCGGCGAAGTCGTAGCCCGTGTTCGGGACCGCTTGTCCGTTCACGTATTGAGCCGTGGAGAGACCCGAAAAGCTGAATGCGCCGCGGCCATTGGAGTCCGTGATCAGGTTGCTCAGATAGTGCGTGTATCCGCCGCCCAAGCTGAAATTGTGTTTGCCCTTGCGTACCGTCAGCGTATCGGTGATCCCGAAGCTTTCTACCGCGCTATGCGACGCATTGCCATCGTTCAAGTTGCTGTAGTTCGTAAAACTGAGGCTCGGAGGACCGTAGTTTCGAGGATCGGACGAAGGGCCGGAGATCCCCAATTGCTGGGCGATATTCTGCCCCAGGGTCTCGAAATACGGCGTCGCGATGCTGGTGTTGCGGTTGAAATTGAGGGTCACGGATTCGAAGCTGCGCGTGCCCAGGCGGTGCCGCCATGTGGCGTTTCCGTTAAATCCGTTGCCGCTCGAGGCGTCGCAGCATCCGTACACTTGATCGGTGCGCCCGTTGCGTCCCTGCCAGTTGAGGACGAACGCGAGATTGTCCTTCGGCGTAACGGTCGCATTCACACGCGTATTCAGACTCTGCGAATTGTTCGGATTCGCGGTGATCAGACGGAAGTTTTGATTGATGCCCGCGACCGCCTGATTGGGTTGAGGGATGAAATTCAAGAGGCCGAGCGAAATCGGACTGAGCCGCGTCAGAGGGATTTGATTATTGGCGAACGGCAACCCCGAGAGGGGATCGAAAATCGAGGCGTTAATCGAGGAGAAATTTCCCGCGCGCTCAGCCGGAGTCGCCACGCTCGAAGCCTGATCGACACCGTTGCGCAGCAGATTCCCGCTGTAGTTCAGGAACCACGTAATTTTGTCAAAGTTGAATAGTTTCGGGATATATAAAGGTCCGCCGGCCGAGAATCCGAAGCGGTTCTGCGCATAGGCCGCCTTGGGAGCCTCCAGGCCGTTCACCGAAAAAGGCCTCGCGTTCAGAGCCGAGTTTGCAAAAGTATAGAACAGCGATCCGGTAATGCGATTGCTGTTGCCGCGCGCCCGGTTACCGATGAATGCCTGATTGCCGTTGCGATCGCGAGGAGGCCTGTCGCCGCCGCGTCCACCGCGTCCGCCTGGACCACCGCCGCCGCCCGGTCCACCTCCGCCGCCGCGTCCACCGCCGAATCCGCCGCCGGGACCACCAGGTCCGCCGCCGCCCATTGCCGCCATTCCCGGAGGACCGCCGGGCCCACCTTGACCACCGCCTGGTCCGCCGCGCCCAAATCCTCCTGGTCCGCCCAGTCCGCCCATGCCCTCGTCCGGCCGCATGTCGTTCGCGTTGGTTTGCAGGCCCTGGCTCAAACTGCCGTTCACCATCAGGGATTCGTTGGCTCCATCTGACGCGGCCATCGCGGTTCCCGGAGCAGTGTCCGGCGCAGCCGCCGTGTCAACCGACGGAGCTTCGGCGTCTCCGCCAGTTTGTCCGCCACGCCCGCCGGGCCCGCGCCCGAGTTGCGAGCGATCGCGCAGGGTCAGCACAAAATCGAATTTGGAGGGAATCGCGCCGATGGTGACTTCTTTGCGCGCCGTGGTAAATCCAAACATTTCGACCGTCACGATCCAGGCGCCTGGAGTCATGCCGTCGATCTGAAACGCGCCCTGGTCATCGGTCAAGGTGAGCAGAGCTTTATCGCCCTGCGTCGCCTTCACCGCGGCGCCGGGAATGGCTTGGTTTTCGGCCTTCACGACCCCCGACTGCCCCAATGCGATAGCCGCGAGACACACGCCGGCGAGCACGAGATTTTTCACGTTAAGAATGACGAACCCCCTCTAACCGGCGTGGTGTTTTGAGTTTTTTGAGGATCTACTGTTTGGTGAGCGTGATGTCCATCGGATCGCCACGGCCGCGGTCAACCTTCAGGCTCATCGTGGTTCCCGAAACGGTTCCCGTGTATTTTGACGTCCTCTTTCCCTTGTCGCCCATATCGACGGTTACTTCAAAGTAGATTTTGTCTCCGTCTACTTTGCCATTGGTGATTTCGGTTTCGCCGTTGCGGCCCGTACTCGTGCCGGTCAGCGTGGATCCACTCTGCTTCAGCGTGAAATTCGGAGGCCCGCCCTTGCCGGTCGCTTCACCCTTCCAAGTTCCCGTCACATCGGCCGCCATGGCCATTACCGTGGTGAGCGCAAAGAGCGCGCACAGAGATATCAGTTTCTTCATTCTTTCCTCCCTGAGGTTGTGTCAGACGTTACGAACGTACGTTGTAATGATGGCCCGCGACCGGGTATAGGTTACACCACGCTGGGGTTTCAACCTTTCCCTGAGCCAACCATTCAGCAGAAAGACGTGCGCGCGACTAGGAAGGATGACACACGCGCCTCGTTTTGTAGAAAATGAACACATTTTCATTGGATTGGCAAGCCTTATGCCGGTCGTGTGATAGCTTAGTATGTTCGCTGGGACATTTAGGAGGCCTCTATGGAAGCCCTGGGAATGGTGGAAACCAAAGGTCTGATCGGCGCGATTGAAGCGGCCGACGCGATGGTGAAGACCGCCAAGGTCGTGCTCATGGGAAAAGAATACATCGGCGCCGGATTTGTGACCGTCACTGTCCGAGGCGACGTCGGAGCGGTCAAAGCCGCTACCGATGCGGGAGCTGCGGCCGCCCGGCGGGTAGGCGAGCTGGTGGCCGTCCACGTGATCCCCGCGCCGCATAGCGATGTCGAGAAGATCCTGCCCGGCGCAAAGAAATAGTCCATTCCGTTTCGCTAAATGTTGCAGGATCAAGACCTCATTTCGATACAAGAGGTCCGCGCCAAGGTAGACCAAGCCTACGCCGCCTGGACCCGCTACCGGTCCGTCTCGCAATCCGAAGCCGACGCGGTCGTCGAGGCCGCGGCCGCCGCCGCCCGCACCCATGCGCAACGCCTTGCAGATCTCGCAGTGGAAGAAACAGGCTACGGCAACGCCCGCGACAAGTTCGCGAAAAACATGCTCGCCGCGGATGTTCTCGCGAAGCGCATGCGCGGAATGCGAACGCTCGGAGTACTGCGCGAGATCCCAGATCAGAAGATCGTCGAGATCGGCGTCGCGATGGGCGTGGTTGCGGCGATTCTGCCCACCACGAATCCCACTTCGACCGCGATTTATAAAACGCTCATCGCGCTGAAATCCGGCAACGGCATTGTGCTCGCCCCGCATCCGCGCGCCCGCGCCTGTTCGTGCGAATCCGCCGCGATCATGGCCGAGGCCGCGGTGAAGGCTGGCGCGCCCGAAGGCCTCATTCAGTGCCTCACCGCGTCGACCATCGAAGGCACCAACGAGTTGATGCGTCATCCAAAAACGGCGGTGATTCTTTCCACCGGCGGAGCGGGAATTGTGCGGGCGGCATATTCGAGCGGCAAACCCGCTTACGGAGTCGGCCCCGGCAACGTTCCGGTTCTCGTGGATATTTCCGCGAACATCCCCGAGGCGATCGCAAAAATCGTGGAAGGAAAATCCTTCGATTACGGGACGCTGTGTTCCAGCGAGCAAACTCTGGTTGCCGAAAAATCGTTGCGCGAGCAGATCCTCGCGGCGCTAAAGGCGAATCGCGCGCATCGGTGCGACATCCCGCAGACCGCCGCGCTCGCACGCCTGCTCATTACTAAGAATCTCGGCATCAATCCCGATTGCGTCGGCCAGTCGCCCGAAAAAATCGCGAAAATGGCCGGTTTTGAAGTTCCGAACGAAACCAGCATTCTCACCGTCGAGATCGAAGGCATTGGCAAAAAGCATCCTCTCTCGGCCGAAAAGCTATCGCCGGTTCTGTCGCTCCATTTCGTCCCCGATTTCGCGGCCGCGCTCGACGCCTGTGAAGCGGTGCTCCGATTCGCGGGTCTCGGCCACACCTGCGGCATCTACGCGACCGACGACGCGCGCATCCGGACCTTCGCGCTCCGCATGCCCGCTTATCGCGTGATCGCGAATTCGCCCACGCCCACGGGCTCCACTGGAATCTCGACCAACTTGTTTCCGGCGATGACGCTCGGCTGCGGCGCGGTGGCCGGCAACTCGACCAGCGACAACGTGAGTCCCCTCCACTTGATCAACATCAAACGGTTGGCGTATGCTGTCGATGCGACCGTGTCTTCTGAAATCGATCCTAAAACTATCGATCGGGCCCAAATCGTCTCCGCCGTCGAGCGGTTTCTCTCGTCGAGGGGCGTCGCGAAAAAGGAAGCCCTTCCTGCTCCGGCGCCTGAACCGCCGATCTCCGATTTTGTGTGTGAAGACGACGTGCGCAAAGCCATCGCTCAATCGAAAAAGATTTTTATCGGACCGAAAACGATCGTGACGCCCTCGGCTCGCGATCTGGCCGGTCCCCATGACATCCTTATATTGACGAAGAAATGAAATACCAACCGTGAAGCTAAATCTGGATTCCCTCCGCGCCGAAATCGAGAGCTACCTCGAAACGCATGGCATCGTTGTTTTTCATAGCCACCCCCGCGCCGGCGACACTTCCGCGCCCGTTTATTGGGACACGGACCGTCACCCCGATTACAAACTGTTTCTCGCCGCGGCCGAATCGGCGGGCGCGAAGCTGGTCACCATACACGCGCGCGAATTTAACGAGGATATTCTCGAAGACGCGCTCGATCACGCCGCTTCGACAAATCTGCCGCGGGAGGAGCGCCGCGCCATTGAACTACGCCTCAAGGAAATGCGTGGCTACATCGGATTCACGTGCCAGATCGAACTGTCCTTCGACCTCGCGCCGCGCGTCTATGTCTTTGACCTGCGCACGGATTGGTTTGACGATCTGAACGATCTTCTCGACCGCGTCGACGACGCGCAGATTAAGCCCGATGGCGATTCGCCAATGGGCGGCGGATATTTTTCGAAAAACTAATCACAGGCTGAAGCCTGTGCCACCTGGCTTAAGGAGGTGGCACAGACTTTAGTCTGTGTTCAGGAATTCCATGAAATGGTCCATTGCCCCCTCCGATCCGTCCGCGGTGTCAGCGCTCGCCCGATCCCTGCACCTCGCCCCGCCCGCTGCCCGAGTCCTGTGGGCGCGGGGCTATCGCGATATCGCTGAAGCCCGCCGCTTCTTCGCGCCCTCGCTCGACGATCTGCACGATCCGTACCTGCTCAAAGGAATGTCCGAAGCCGTCGCGCGCATCCACCGCGCGATCAAACATAACGAGCCCATTCTGCTTTATGGCGATTACGACGTCGACGGCACTTCTTCTGTCGTGATTCTGAAAAAAGGAATCGAGCTTCTCGGCGGACAAGTAACGTTTCATATCCCTCATCGCCTCCGCGACGGCTACGGCATGCGCAGCGATGTGGTGGAGGATGCGGCATCGAAGGGCGTGAAGCTCATCGTCAGCGTCGATACCGGAATCCGCGCCAGTGAAGTGGTGCGGACCGCCGCCGGGCTTGGGATCGACGTCATTGTCACCGATCATCACCTGCCTGAAGCGGAGTTGCCACCGGCGCTCGCCGTGCTCAATCCCAATCGCCCTGATTGCGCGTATCCGGAAAAGAGTCTCTGCGGCGCGGGAGTCGCCCTCAAGCTGATTCAGGCGCTGCTTGCCGTTCATCCCAAACGCGCCGCCTACATCGAGTCGTTCCTGAAACTGGCCGCGATCGCCACCGTCGCCGATGTCGTTCCTCTCACCGGAGAAAATCGCGTCATCGTCAAGCGAGGCCTCGAAGGACTGCGCGATGTCCGTAATCCGGGCCTTCGCGCGCTACTCGACGTCTCCGATCTCGCCGATGGAGTCGCGCCCAGCGCGGGTCAAATCGCATTCCGCGTCGCGCCGCGCATCAACGCCGCGGGCCGCATGGCGAGCGCGAGCGATGTCATCGAGCTCTTCACAACCAACGACGCGGACCGCGCCCGCGCGATTGCCGCTCAGCTCCACGACCTCAATAAGGATCGCCAACAGACCGAAGCTGAGATCACGCTGGCGATTTTCAACCAGTGCATCGAGCAGCTCGTGACCGATAACGACGCCGCGCTCGTGTTCGCGGGCGAAGGATGGCACCGGGGAGTTGTCGGCATCGTCGCGAGCCGCGTGGTCGAGCGGTACCATCGTCCCGTCTTCGTCCTCGGCATCGAAAACGGAACCGCGCAAGGCTCCGGCCGCAGCATCCCGGCGTTTCACCTTCTCGACGCGCTCGAGACAATGCCCGAGTTGTTCAGCAAATTCGGAGGCCATCGCCAAGCCGCGGGCTTAACCATCTCCGCCGGCCGCGTGGAAGAATTCCGCGCACGCCTTCGGGCCCACGCGGCGACGAAACTCACGCCGGAAGACTTCATCAAGACTATCGAGATCGATTCAGAAATCGACTTCCGCGAAATCGACGACGCCTCCGTGAACCAGATCCTGAGCCTCGCGCCCTTCGGCTTCGGCAACCCAGTTCCGGTGTTCGTCGCGCGCAATATAGAGGTCATTGCCTGCGATATCAAGAACGAAAAACATGTCTTCGTGAAACTGAAATCGCAAGGCCGCACCTTGCGAGCCAAAGCCTGGAACTTCGCCGCGCGAGCGGACGAGTTTCAACCGGGCTCGCGCATCGACCTGGCATTTTCGATAGAAGACGACGCTTATTCCGCCGCCCGAGGCTACCCGCCGTGGCAAATTGTCATGAAGGACGCAAAACCCGCCAGAGCGGTCCTGGCTGCTACCGAGCCGTGACCGCAGGGAGCGGTTTCAATCATCGACGATCGACACCATCTTCTCCCGCGCCCGGCTCAGCCCCGCGCCCGCGATCAGGCAGCCGAATAGCAGTATATTTATCTCCGCACTCGCGATCAGCGAATCAAGAAAGCGGGAATCGTGAAATGAATTACTCACCAATCGCAGTAGCCAAGGGACGTTCAACCCAAGCGTCTCCCCGAATTCCCAGAAACAAAGCGTCACCGCAAACAGAACCGCAGTGAGAATTGCCTTGGGTCGATTGAACCTGCCAACCACCCAGCCCGTCGCCGTCAGCGTCAGGCCGTCTAAGGCCAGATGAGCCGTTGCAATCCAGCTAGCCCCGAATAACGGTGCCATCCAATGAATTAGCGGACGCTCGACCACATACGCAAGTACCAGCAAAGTCGCCCAGCCCAACAGGATCGATCGCGCCCATATCAGGAAGCGCATCACAGCACGCGAAAATACGCCGGCAAGTCCTTCTTCGTGTCCCGCAGAATCTCGACAATCGCGCGGCGGTCTTGAATCGATAACCGTGGATTTTCACTGGACAACACCCGCCACATGCGCCGATAAATCGCGGCCATAGCCTCCACCGGCAACCCGTCGAACGCTGCCGAATAAATCATGTAGCTGCACGGATACCGCATCATGCGCCGCTGCAAATCGAACTGCCGCAGCGACCGCCCTTTTCGGTCGCTCGGCCCTTGCGCCGCGAATTTTTCCTCGAAACCCGCCGTCCCCCGCACCGGCGAGCTGATGCGAGCCTCGTCCACGAACAGCATATAGTCGACGATTTCCTGCGCCATCGCCGCGAGCTTCTCCGGCGTCAAAGTTTTTTCGTACAGCGCGAATCGCGTCTCCCAACCGGCGCGGGTCAGCAGATTCGTCATATGCATTTGGTGATCGAACACCATCAGCGCGACGATATCGCTCCCCGGCGAAAGATAACCCTGGAAATTCGCCTCTACCGACTCCGCTTCATTCTCGCCCTTAAACGCAGCGTTCCCGAGGTGCGCCATCGCATCCGTTTTTCCCGTGACGAACCACCCTCCCCAGCGATGCGCGAAAGCCACGCGATGGTCGACCTTATAGCTGCCCAGTTCGCGCAGCACGAAGCCGTTGTTCGCCGGATAGACGCTGCGTAGCAGCATCCCCGGCACTCCCAGGGTGTCGTAGGATTCATGACACGTCAGACAATCGTCGCGCCGCGTTAGCCGAGGTTTTCCGCTGGCCCACTGGTTGAGAACGTAGAAAATCGTTCCCTGCTGCGGGTCCTGCGCTGCGATTTCGAGCATCGGTCCGCCGCGAACCCATCCCACCGCGACCGCGTCGTTGAAGTAAATCGCGCGCGCGTTGCCGGGATGAATCAGGTGCTGTTGGAAACTCGATTTAGCGAACACCGCGATCTGCGATTCAACCGGAATCCCAAGCGCATCGAGCAGCGCCCGCAGATACCCGTGCGCCGATTCATACTCGAGCGTTTTCCCAGCGTCGAGTTTTCTATTCAGCTCGGCGACCGGATCGTGCACCGCGCGCTTTTGATACTCGATCGCCGGATGATCCAGCGCTCCCGTGAACACGCCCGTCAGATCGGCCAGCCCCACCGCACCGGCGACGATCAGCAGAACCGCAAGCCGCATCCCACTACTTTACTTCGCAACTAGCTTCGACAGCCACTGTTCCACCTTGACTCGGTCCTCGCTCGACGCCTGCGGCAGAAATGCGCGAAGCTCACGCGCCGCCTCGTCCTTTTGCCCGCTCCGCTCGTAAAAGATCGCAAGCATCACTCTGGCCTTCGGAATCTCCCGGCTCGCGAAGCGCAGATCCTCCACCGCTTCCTCGACGTGCGAACCTTTGTCGAGCAGAATCGATCCCATCACCCAGCGCGCCTTAAAATTACTTCCATCGAGTTCGAGCGCACGGCGCCCTGCCACCTCGGCCTCATCCATCCGCTTCGTCAACAGCAACGCATAGGCGAGATTCGAGTGCACCGCGGAGTCCTCCGGCATCAGCCGCGCCGCTTCCTGGAACTCCGGAATCGCCATCGCGATTTGTCCCGCCCTGACGTACGCCACACCCATGCCCATTCGTGCATAGGGCACTGCCGACGCGTCATTCAGCGTGCCTCGTAAGATCCCGATCTCCTTCGAAAACTCTCCCGCCGCGGATGCCTTCTGCGCCGCGTCGAACATTTTTTTCGATTTCGCAGACAAGGGGTGCCGCAACTGGCGGACGGATACGGTTCCGGTCGCGGGACCAGGTTTGTTCGCCCGCGCGGGAAGCCGGATCTCGATTACCGGCCCGTTGTAGCTAAGCCGCATCGTTTCCTCGCGGATCGTATCGCCATCGGGCGTGGCGATTTGGACCGTGTAGTCGCCTGAAGGTACATTGCGAAACTCAAAGCCCCCATCGCCGCCGAGAAAGGCCTTTTCCAGGCGCGTGTGTGTCCCGCAATCGACCAGGTTGACAATCAGATTTCCCGCCATCGGTTCCTCCGAGGTGACGGTACCCTTCACCACGGAAATAACGCGCGAGTCCTGCGCGTCGGCAGGATATACAAGAACGGCAAGTAAAAATAGACGTTTGGACACAGTTCCTCCAAGATGGTGTTTCGACGAGGGAACTGCGAACAACGGAGTCGGGATCGGTCAGAACATCCCGTTGTCTTACAAATTCAGCTTATCGGCAATTCGCGCCGACGTCCAATCGATAATCTTTATCGTGTTGATAGGCAGAGTGTTGCGGGCGAGTGACAGCCGTGACTACAATCGAGAAAATCATGGCGCATCGCCTCATCGGCACGCTTGTTACCGTACTCCTGATTGCACCTCAGAGCCAAGCCCAGTCGCCGGCATTCGAAGTAGCGTCGATCAAACCCACCGCGAAAGCCAAATCGACGCCGGGCGGCGAGGGCAGCGCGCGCTACCGAATCGAGCATTCCCCCAACAGCCTGACGATGCGCCGCGTATCGCTGCGGGATTGCGTCCTCTGGGCATATCAGGTCGAGGAATTCCAGCTCTCCATGCCGGACTCTCTAAGCGCCAAGGACTACGACATTCTTGCGAAAGCGGCCGCCCCCGTTCCCGTCAGCCAGCTCCGGCGAATGCTGCAACAACTGCTGGCCGACAGATTCAAGCTGACCCTTCACCGCGATACCAAGACCATCCCCATCTACGCATTGACCGTGGCAAAAGGCGGTCCAAAACTACCCCCTGTGAAAACCGGCGGCGATGACCATCATGTGGTCCAGCAGCTCCCACTTGTCGAGAATGGCAGCTTCGTGTTCCCGGACACGACCCTTGCGGACTTTGCCGCAAAACTGTCGCTGCTGCGAGGCATGGACCGGCCCGTCCTGGACCGAACGGGGATCGATGGATACTTCGATATCACTCTAAAATCCGCCGCCGCCGCGCTCTTACAGGAGAATGGCCCCTCTCTGTTCACGCTGCTCCAGGAGCAACTCGGGCTCAAATTAGTGCCAACGAAAACCGCGTTCGAGATTCTAGTCGTCGACCACGCGGAGAGTCCCACCGAGAATTAGTCTCCTCGAAACACTCCGCCAATCCGCTCTTGTGGGGCCGCCAATTTTGGCGGCAGTCGCGCTTTCACGGGACTCCACTATGCGCCACCTGGCGCAGATGGCGGACGGAAACTCTACGAAACCACCCATCTCGATCCCTTAAAGTCATTCCGTACACGCGTATTTCCCGCACCTTTCACGATTTGGACGTTGGGCCGCAAACGTGCTCGCTTAAAGAGGAGGAGTTCACCCTCTATGAAGAACCTCGAAAAGCTTGCGCCCGCTCTCCTCATGAGCGTCGTGTTGGGCCTCGCATTCAGCGCGACCGTTTCCGCCGCGGACAAAGCGACGCCTCCCGAGCCCCGTTACGATAAGGCAACTGTAGTCCATTTCTCGGCGACCGTGACCGCCGTCCGGGAAGTTCCGAAAGGCCTGGCGTTGGACGGCCTTCACCTCACCGTGCAATCCGGACTTGAGACCCTGGATGTCTACGTCGGCCCAACCGAGTTCGTCAAGGTATTCGACGTCACCTTCAAAAAGGGAGACAGCATTGACGTTAAGGGCTCCAAAGTGAAGTTTGAGGGTGCGACCCTGGTGTTGGCCTCTGAGGTGTCGATGGGAAACGTCACCCTTCTGTTGCGCGACAAAGAGGGCGCGCCATTGTGGAAGTATTTCATTAAGCCTCCGGTGGGATAGTCGACGCGCGCCGTCTACCGAGCCGCGACCGCAGGAAGCGGAGTCCTGAACGTTCCCAATCAACGCATCTCGACCATGCGACTCCTCGCCTCGCATAACACTAGCGTTGTGTAATGCTGTTTCCACATCGAACCGCCATGCTTCAGCATGCGGACAGACGCGAGCAACCGTCCCATCCGCGCCAACTGGCCAGGGCGTAGCCGATGATCCACTAGAAATTTCACGAGATCTGTAAGACAGTGTGATCGGCCTGATGCGCGGCGAAATCTAACAGCCGCAAGAATGTCTTCGCGCTCAAGCAAGGGATAATCGGCAAGAATTTCCTCGAACGACGCGCCGCTCGCGATCAACTCCAAAACATCGGTCACTCGAACCCGCTGGCCACGAATGCAAGGACGCCCCCCGCACTTCCCCGCCTCGACAGTAATCCGGCGCAGCCGTTCTGGACTCATATATTCACTCTGCTCTCCCGCCGCCTTGCGCGACTGCCGAGCGCTAGCCGCATCTCTAAGGGACGCTCTTGTAGGGCGGCCACTCGTGGCTGCAGCCGCCATTCAGGCGGCCCGTTACCGAGCAGTTCACGGTCGCGCTGTAGCTATCTCCGGGACATGCCACAAGCTCCAAAAGGACGTATGATCGAATGATATGCCGCAAATCCACATGACGGAAGCGGAAGTGGCGAAAGACTTCCCGGCCGTGCTGGAGAAGGTCCGGGCAAGGCACCGAAGTCGTAATTGAGGAGGGTGACCGAACGGTCGCGGTCATCTCGCCTGTGAAAGGCCCAGGAAGACCGATCGATGAGTGCATCGCGCTGGCGAAGAAACACGGCTCGGGTGCGACGCTCGATGAAGGCTTCGCCAAGGACCTGGAAGAGGTCATCGCCCAGCGGAAGCCGCTCGACACGTCCGCATGGGACTGATCCCAGCCGAACGAACCCACCCACCCGACGCGCTTGTGGCGCACGCACTTTTGCGTGCCGCGTCGACACTCGTGTCGCCGCCCGCACTACCACGGAAATGATGTTATCTTCCTGGCTATGCCCCTCGATACAAAACGGGCCATCGATCTCGCAGAAAGCGATATTCTCGAGCTGATTTCAAACGGAACCGAAGAAGGGCGTGAGATCGATTACAAAGAACTCCTGAAGATCGGCTCTGACGGAGAAAGGAAGGAATTCCTTGCGGACATCTCTTCTTTTGCCAACGCTTCTGGCGGCCATCTCATCTTCGGGGTTGCGGAGACTGACGGACGCCCGACAGCAATCAAACCACTGACTATCACGAACTGGGATGCCGAGCGCCTCCGAATAGAGAGTCTGGTGCGGGATGGAATTTCGCCACGGCTTGCGATGGAGCCTACGGCGGTCGCGGTGCCGTCCGGACACGTGATTGTGCTGAGGATTCCACGCAGCTGGTCCGGCCCGCACATGGTCAGATTCCAGCACAGCGGCAGATTCTACTCACGGAACTCAGGAGGCAAATACCAACTAGATGTAGGTGAGATTCGGACGGCTTTCACGTCCGGCGCACAGGTCGCCGACGCGATCCGGACGTTCAGACAGACCCGCCTGAGCGCCATCGTGAGCGGCGAAGCGCCAGTACGTCTACTCGAAGGTCCGAAGATCATCCTCCATTGCTGCCCATATACATCGACGGCCCTTGGTGCCTCAGTCGATATAAGAAAGGCTCAGCAGCAGCCAGCGCTTGTCAGACCAATGTTTGACTTCGGACATTCTCCAGGTTACAACCTCGATGGTGTGATGGCCTACTCTCCAGAACGCGCCATGTCAGGTTTCGGACAGTCCTACTTCCAACTATTCCGGGACGGGAAGGTTGAGTGCGTTGACTCCCAGCTACTTCGACCCAAGGAGGGGCGTGGGCGCGTCATGCCGTCCATTGCGGTCCCAGGGATCTGCATTGCCTCTCTTTCGCGCATTTTTAAGCTATTTCGTGTTCTGGACGTCGAGCCGCCAGCCGCAGTGATGCTCACGTTTCTTGGCGTCGAGTCCTATACGATGGCGCTCGATCCGATGCTGGGATACGGGAGCTCGGAGATTGATCGCGACGCGCTCATAATAGCTGCGGAAATCGCCGACTCCTACGAGCCTGCAACTGCCGCAACGATCATGCGTCCGATTTTTGACACCCTTTGGAACGCAACTGGGCTGTCCCACTGTAGCGCTTACGATGCCGCTGGAGAGCCCTGCAAGGAATTAAGAAATTACATCCAACGTATGGGCTGATGGAGCGAGGAGGCAACCGGCTAAACAGAGATTTCCCTAATCACTTCCATGTTCTGGCTGCTCGCTATGGCCTCCTTCTGCTAAACTCACAAAACACCCCAAATGTACTGGAGTAAACTTTTCATCCCCACCCTGCGTGAGGACCCTGCTGAGGCCGAGGTCGCCAGCCATCGTCTGCTGCTGCGCGCCGGCTATATCCGTCAGCTCGCCGCTGGTCTTTACAATTACCTCTTTCTAGCGCAGCGCTCGATCCTGAAAATCACGCAAATCGTGCGCGAAGAAATGGACGCCATCGGCGCGCAGGAATTCTATCTCCCCGGCCTCAATCCAGCCGAGGTCTGGCAGGAATCCGGCCGCTGGGACGTCATGGGCGACAATCTATTTCGCCTCAAGGACCGCAACGGCCGCGACCTTTGCCTCGGCATGACGCACGAAGAGGTCATGACCTCGATCGCGCGCGGCGAGCTGCGCAGCTACAAGCAGCTCCCTCAAATCTGGTATCAGATCCAGACCAAATTTCGCGACGAGCCTCGCCCCAAAAGCGGCCTCCTGCGCACCCGCCAGTTCATCATGAAGGATTCCTACACCTTCGATCTGACGCCCGCGGGTCTGGACGCCGCCTATGAGAAGCACCACAAAGCCTACTGCCGCATTTTCGATCGCTGCGGTCTCGATTATGTCGTGGTCGAGGCGCATTCCGGCGCGATGGGCGGCAGCCAGTCGCACGAATTCATGGTTGTGTCGGATGCCGGCGAGGACTTTGTCGTCAAGGGTCCGAACTATGCGGCGAATTTAGAAAAAGCAGTCAGCGTCGCAAAACCTCCCGCCGCTGCCGACCCCGAGGGCGATCACGAACCGGAGGAGTTTCACACGCCTGGAAAGAAAACCATCGCGGATGTCGCAGGCTTCACCGGACTGCCCGAAACATCGCAGATGAAAAGCCTGGTGATGGTTGCCGACGGCAAGGTCGTGCTCGTGATGGTACGCGGCGATCATCAGTTGAGCGAGACGAAATTCGGAAGCGTCACCGGCGCCACGGACATTCGCGCTGCGCATCCCGAAGAAATTCGCGAGCACTTTGGAGCCGACGCCGGTTCGCTCGGACCCGTCGGCGTGAAGATTCGCATCCTAGCCGATGAAGCTCTGCGTGGCCGCCGCAACATGATCGCGGGCGCGAATAAGAACGATCATCACCTTCGCAACGTCACACCCGGGAAACATTTTCAATGCGAGTTTCATGACCTGCGGCAGGCCGTCGAAGGCGATACGTCGATTGTCGATGGCAGCCCGCTCACGGTCCACAAAACCGTCGAAATCGGCCATATTTTCAAGCTCGGCTACAAGTATTCGGAATCGATGGGTCTTAAAGTTCTCGACGAATCGGGGAAAGAGGTCACGCCGATTATGGGCAGCTACGGCATCGGCATCGAGCGAATTCTCTGTGCCGCCGTGGAGTTGTTCAACGATAAAGACGGCATCGTCATGCCCCCGTCGATTGCTCCATTCACGTTGGTGGTGACGCCGATTAATTTCAGCGACACCGCGCAGAATAAAGCCGCCACCGAGATCTATGAGGCCGCGAAATCATTGGGCCTCGATGCCATTCTCGACGACCGCGACGAGCGCCCCGGCGTCAAATTCAAGGATGCCGACCTGATCGGCATTCCGTATCGCATCACGATCGGAAAGAAGCTCGCGCAAGGTTTCGTGGAAGTGGTCGATCGCCGCACAAAAACGTCGACCGACGTCGCCGTGGCGGAGGCGGCATCCTTTGTCAAAGCCCGACTGGCAGAAAATACGAAGTGAATTCCCAGCCCTTGAAAATCGGGCCTATCTAAACACCGCAACCTTCGGCCAATTGCCGCGCCGCTCGACCGAAGCGGTCGCAAGACATTGGAAGCATCGCGATGAACTCGCCTGCACCGATTTTCTAAATTGGTATGACGATGCCGACCGCCTGCGAGCGTCTATCGCAAAATTAGTAGGTGCAACGGCGGATGACATCGCGTTCGTCGGCAGCGCGGCCAGCGCGCTCGGCATGGTGATTGCCGCCCTCGATCTGAAGCCGGACGACAACATCGTCACGCTCGCAGACGAGTTCCCAAACTATCTCTACATGCCGCAAATGCGCGAAGTTCCCTGGGAGCGCTTCTACGACGCGATCGATAAGAACACGCGCATGGTTGCGATCAGCGAAGTAAACTACGCCACCGGATTTCGGCCGCCACTCGAAGAGATTTCGAAGTTCACGCACGAGCGGAATATCGTCCTGTTTGTCGACGGCACGCAGAGCCTCGGTGCACTTACGATTGATGTGCAAAAACTGGCGATCGACATCTACGCCGTACATGGGTATAAATGGCTGATTAGCCCTCCTGGAAGCGCATTTATGGTCATTTTGGAGCCCTTACGGAGCACTTTAAGGCCGATTAAGGTCGGTTGGAGAAGCCATAAAACGTGGCGCGACGTCGATAATCTGCATCACGGCATTCCGGAGTTCGCCGAATCGGCGGAGAAGTACGAGGGCGGAGGGCTGCCGTTTGCGCTGCTTTATGCGCTGGAGCAGTCGGTCGAGCTGATGCTCGAAACCGGACCGGATTTAATCGAGCAGCGAGTCATGCAACTGGCTCAATCAGCGGGAGATCGATTGCGGGAATTGGGGGCGGAAGTGGCTGAAAGCGGCTCCCAGATCGTGGCCGCGAAGTTTCCCGGGCTCGATCCGTCGCATCTGGCGCGCGAGTTGAAGAAAAAGGACGTGAATGTAGCCGCCAGGCATGGTTTTTTGCGTGTTTCTCCGCATTTCTATAACAACAACGACGATTTGGAGCGACTATGCGAAGCGATCAAACCATTGATTTAGGCTTTACGACAATTCCGATTACGGTGTATAAGGGCTCAAAACCGGGGCCGGTGCTGGCGCTGACCGCGGGGATTCATGGATACGAGTATCCGCCCGTCTTGGCATTGCAACGATTGCAAGTGAAGAAGTTGACGGGTACCTTGATCGTGGTGCATGTGGCCAACATGCCGTCGTTTTTGGGGCGTACGGTGTATTTCAGTCCGCTCGACGGGAAGAATCTCAATCGTGTGTTTCCGGGTAAGAAAGACGGAACTGCGTCGGAGCAGATTGCATACGCGATAACGACGGAAGTGATCGATAAATGCGATTATCTGCTCGATTTGCATTGCGGCGACGGCAACGAATCGCTGCGTCCTTATGTCTATCAGACGGTGACGGGGGATGCGGCGTTCGATGCGCGGATTGCGGAGCTCGCCGCGAATTTTGGATTCGATCATATCGTGATCGATAAAAACAGGCCGAAGGATGCGGCGCGCTCGTTGTATTGTTCGAACACCGCGATTACACGCGGGAAGCCTGCTATGACGGTGGAAAGCGGGTTTTTGGGCGGCACGGATGAAAAATCGACGGCTGCGATTGTGCGCGGCGTCGAGAGCGTGATGCGGTATTTGAAAATGATCGACGGCAAGCCGGCTCGGGTCAAGAAGGCCGTGTACTTGGATCCCGCGGAGGTTTTGAACAGTCCGGCGACGGGGATTCTTTATCCGCGCGTGGAAAGAAACGCGATGGTCAAGAAGGGCGCGGTGCTGGCACATATTACGGATTTCTTTGGGAAGAAAATTGCCGATGTGAAGGCTCCGTTCGCGGGGGTGGTGCTTTATGTGGTCGCGACGCCGCCGATTACCGAGGGGCAGCCGGTGGCTTGCGTGGGTCGTATTCGACGCTGACTAGAAATAGTCCGCGAGCTGGGACTGTCGGACCCGGAGGGATTGCACCTTTCAGGCGGGATTCCAGATTCGCGATGTTTCCCTTCCCTGCTTCCAGCAAAACGCCTACTATGTTGCGGACCATGTGCTTTAGAAAACCGCTGCCGCGGACTTGGTAGATCAGGTGGTCGCCTTGCCGGCTGGCGGTGGAAGAAAATATGCGCCGGACTTTGGAGCGGCCTAGCGCGTCGGTATCGTCGGCGGCGGCGAAGGCGGTGAAATCGTGCTCGCCTTCCAGTGTTTTCGCTAATTCGAAGATGCGGGATTCGTCTAAAGGGTACGGATGGTGATGGACGTAGCGGCGCTCGAATGGGGAGCAGATCGGGGCGCGCAGGATGCGATACTCGTAGGTTTTTGCGGTGGCGTCAAAGCGGGGATGGAAATTTTCAGCGGCTTCTTCGGCCGATAGGATTCGGATATCGCGCGGGAGCAGGCGGTTCATCGCTTTTTCGAGATTCCGCGTGGGGATGGGATTGTTCAGCGAGAATGCCGCTACTTGCGCTAGCGCGTGTACGCCAGCGTCGGTGCGGCCGGAGCCTTCTACTTTCACTTCCGCACTTTCGATTTCGGCTAGTATGGATTCGATTGCGCCTTGAATCGTCGGCAGGTCAGGTTGGACCTGCCAGCCGTTGTAATCGGTGCCGTCGTAGCTGAGGGTGATGCGAATTCTTCTCATGTGGTCACAGAATCCCACCGCTCCCTGTGGTTGTGGCTCGGTAGGGCGGTTTGCCCGCGCAGACGAACGGGCCGATCCGGGGATCNNACCAGGGGGTCCGCCCCACCTGCAGCCCAGATGCATGCGAGCTCATGGGGTTGGGCGGGAACCAGGTTTTTCTACTGGGATGCCTTCCTGGCATAAAGGGCAGAAATCGGGGGGCCAGGCTTTCACTTCCAACGTGGCGAGAGCGACTTGGGGGACGCCCAGGTCGGCTCGGCCACCGCTGCGGTCGATTATCGAACCGGCTCCGAGTACCTTTACACCGTCGGCTTGCAATGTTTCAATGACGTCGCGGGTGCTGCCTCCGGTGGT
>PNAJ01000007.1 GCA_003170295.1 Bryobacterales bacterium
CATCCCCTACAACATGCCGGTTTATCCCGGCGCACTCCGGTTAGCCGACGATACATTCAATATCCGAACACATTTCTAATGACTTGCTTACAAGGAGTGCCGCCATTCGCGGCGTGTGAGGTTACTTGCTCGCCGGGGCGCGGCGGCGGAGTTCGTCGAAGAAGTTCAGCAGAAACGTCAAGTGCGTGGGCGGCTTCTCGGCATTCGAATCCGCGACCATCGCCGCGAGGCGCTTGCCGTCCGGCGCAAGATCGTAATTGGAAAAGAAGCCAATATTCCGCAGGCGAGTCTCCGTCCACAGCCGAGGCTTCCCCGCCGTGAATGAATCTCCTTTGGCGGTGTAGCTGACCGCCATCACGCGATAGTCCGGTGTTTCAAAAAGCAGTTCACGCCCGTCGCGGGACCACAGCGGAAAGTTGCCTCCGCCCGTCGAAATCTGCCAGCGTCCTCCCGGCCCAGGGAACGGCCGCACGTACACTTCATAGGTCCCCGACTCATTCGACTGATACGCCAGCCACCGCCCGTCGGGCGAAAACGCCGGGAAGACTTCGACGAACGGCGTTCCCAGGAACAGCTCCGCTTTCCCGAGCCGGACTCCGGAGCCTCCCGGCGCCGGATCGTTTTCTACAGGCGCCGTGAAAATGTCCGAGCTGCCGCCGTTCCCGGTCTGGTCAAACGCCAGACGCTTTCCGTCCGGCGAAAACGAAAACGGAAACTCGCGAAGCTTGCCGTCGGTCAGACGCTGCGCCTCGCCCGAACCGTCCGAGCGGATCCAGTACAATCCGGGAGCAGCCTGGCTGCGGGATAGGAACACGATGTTTTTCCCATCGGGAGTCCACACCGGCGACGCATTCCCGCCCGGCAGGAAACTCAGCCGCGAGGGAGTGTCGCGGTCCAGATCCTTCACCCAGATATCCCCGACCTGGCCATTGAGCATGGAAAACGCCAGCCGCTTGCCGTCGGGCGAGAAGCGCGGCGTGACGTAAAGGCCGGGAGGCGCGTGCAGCGGCTCCGTCATATGAGTCACCCCAGAGGGGGCCCCGCCCGAGCGATCCACCCAGGAAATCGAATACCCCGCTTGCTGTCCCTTCCCGGAGAGATATACGAACGCCCCGGACCCAATAGGCGATCCGGCGAAGGTAAAATCCCCGCCCGCTCCTACGGAACCGCTGACATCTTCCAGAATGGGCGTGGGCGAGCCGGTGGTAGCCAGGCGGCGGGGGTCGAAAGGCACGGCGAACAGCGTGCTCTGATGCATGTAAACCAGGTGTCCGGGCCCTGTGCCCGTGGAAGTGGCCAGATAGTGGGGGGCGAAGCCCCCACGCGCAACCGTCTTTCGCTCGCCGGTTTTGAGTGCGATCACATCCACGTTCGCGTCGTCGAAGTTAGTTGTGCTCGCGGACGCGGTGAACAGAATCGCCTGGCTCCCGGTGAGAACCTGCGGCCAGCGGTGCGTAATGACCGGCGAGCAGGTCGTCTATGCCTATGACGCGCTGAACCGCTTGGCCAGCGCCGCGGCGACCAACAATTCCTGGGGCCAGAGCTATGGCTACGATGGATTCGGCAATCTGACCGACCAGACCGTGACCGCTGGCACGGCTCCTTCCCTGCATACCGTGTACAGCGCCTCTAACAACCGCCAGGGAGATTGTGCCGACGCCAATGGAAATATAAACTCGGCACCTACCTGCTGGTACAATCCTTATACCTACGATGTCGAGAATCGCATCGTCTCAGTCCCTGGGCAGCAGTACCAGCAATACACCAGGTATGCATATGGTCCAGGCAACAAGCGAGTATGGCGAGGCACGACCACGCAGAATCAATCGGGAATCAGCTCGCTGACTGTCGACGAAATCACTTTCTGGAGTGTGACCGGACAGAAGCTGGCGACCTATGCGGTCACGGGCGATCCGAGCGTTGTTTATTTCTGGGACAACTACGACAATGCGCCGACACCCACGGTAACCGTCGCTCTCGCGACCTCGAACTACTATTTCGGCGGCAAGCTGATCAAAAACGCGAACGGCTACATCGGCTCGGACCGTCTCGGATCGATGGGCAAATACTATCCCTGGGGCCAGGAAAAACCCTCGGCAACGACAAACGGCACCGAGAAGTTTACCGGCTACTTTAGAGATGCAGAGACTGGGCTGGATTACGCTCTGAACAGATATCACCAGCCCGGTATGGGCAGGTTCTTGACGCCAGACCCCTACAGGGCGAGCGGCGGCCCGAAAGATCCCGCGAGTTGGAACAGATACGCGTATGCCGGTAGCGATCCGGTGAATCATCGGGACCCGACCGGACAAGATTGGTGCTGGGCTGACGATTTTGATCCGGATGGACTCAACCCATGCGGCGTGCCGCTGATTTGCGCTCCGAACTTTGTGCCGACGGAGTACGGTTGCAGCCTGAACATCCAGATTCCGCCGATCGATCTTTCTGGACTCGCTAACATCGATCCATACGTGCTCGATGCTGACATTCTAACGGCTGAGGGAGTTTTTGATTCGAGCACAGTCGCGACTAACGGCGATCCTCAGAACGATAGTTTCCAAGTCTCTCTGTCGCCAGACGCTCTCCTGGTGCTGTATCAAAATGGCCTCCTCCAAGCCTCTCCTCAAACTATCGATTTGGCCGAGAAAGGATTTGAAGAGGTGCTGACGCTCGGAACAGCAGCGATTGCCGCCATTACGGTCTGGATTCAGTCCAACAAGGCCAAATTCTTCGCGCAGGAGGCGGAAACCGAACGTGATAGATTATTTAGGTGCGCGCAACAGTTTCTTGAGGACTTAAAGAGGTGTACCTCAATACCAAATCCAGAAACGAGAAAGCAGTGTATCGCCTTCGCCATTGCGAGGAAGAGAAATTGTTTGGGTCAGGTAAACCCGCCGAGTTCCAAATGAGGCAGACCTAACGTCAACGCCGAGCACGTGATGAACAAAGAACAAGACCTTCTCGAAAGGGCCACCAACGAAAAAGACCTCATTCGTTCCGTGCTTTTTGAAGACTACGCCCCCGACTGGATCTTCGTTCGAGAACTTAGCGAGTATCTAGTCGGAATCGACCCCAGCCTAACGGGACACCTATTGTTAGCCCGGGCACTGAGGCACCTCGGCGACCGAGAAAACGCAGTTCGGCAACTGGAACTATGTCGAGTTCTTATTGCGAATCAGCCTACGCTCGGAGCTGAGGTGGTCCTACTGCCAGTTGTTGAGACTGAAACGCTCCTTCTACGAGAAAGCTAATCGAATCGGTCGAGGGGTCGCGCGGGGGGACACGACGGAATCCGGGACGGGACGAAAGGGACAGCCTGACGTGACTCCTTGCCGAATCCCGAGAAAACGAGCCTCGCAACCTTCAGTAACGAAGCGATTTAAAAACGAAGGGGACACACTGCTCCGTCCCCTTCGCGAGATTCGCCCTTTCTAGCCGCTATGCGGGCTGGCCTGGCGCTGGAGCCAAAGTTCGATGATGTGAGAATCGCGGGAAGATAGCCGCTCCCTCCGCTTCCTTCCAACGCCGCTTCCGGTTCCGGCCGGGGGCGGCGTTGCTGCGTTTGGGGGGCAACAATCCGCCTGAGCGCGCCCGAGTAAGTGACGTGACGGACCGGTCACGTCACGGCCGCAGGTAATTACCTGAGCAGGCACCAGAACCGTTACGTCGCATTATCGGCGGTCGCGCACGACAAGTGGACAAATGAGCGGATCATCGGAAGCGGACGAGATTGTGGTCGGGAGCGCCCGTCACACGTCAGCCCGCTCGTGCGACCTCGACCCGGGCTAGAATAAGGATCGCGATACGCCGTGCAGTTTGGTACTGGAAAATCGATGTCTAGGGGCTGCAGAGAGGACTCCGAATGAAAAAGAAACGCCACCTCCTCGCGACGATATTGGCCGGGATTCTTCTCCCCATCGGCGCGTTGAGGGCGGACGTGATTTGCGACAAAGTACGCCCCCTGAAACCAGTTCAGTGCGTATGCGGGAAGCTCGTTGACGAGACTGGCGGACCTGTTTCGGGAGCAACAGTGAAGGTTGTTAAGGACGGAACAGATCTTGCCACGGTGAAGACCGGCGTTGACGGCACTTTCATCTTTGGTCAGCTGGGGTCCGGCAGCTACGAGCTTAATGCACACCTAGGCGGTTTCCAGACATTTCGGTCTCCAATCGTGGTGGCTAACCCGTCAAAGAAATGCAGACGTACGCTGGTGATATTGCTCATGACGTTCTATCCAGACAATTGCGGGAGCTACGTGGTGAGACAGTAGGCTCTCAGGTGGGGCGAAGGCCGTGCCGATCCGAGCGGTTGGTTCTGAAGTCCTTCCATACCATCTTTATGAACGTATAAGTCGCCGTCTCGCCGAGTCAGAATCGCGAGGTCTCTTTGTTAAGACCACAAAGTATGTAGTCGTCTAAGAAGCTTTTTAACGTTGTCGGCGGAACTGCCGGGGGAGGGAATTGACCGCCCTGGCGCGCCACCCGAATCCGAGCTTCAGGGCAGCAACAGGCCAGCACCAGGTCAGCACGTCGGCGCTCCGTACGGCCCTGCACGCCCTCGTGGCGAACTGAGCTGGACCGAAAACACAACTACTTAGACACAAACAGACCGAACCAGACCGCTACCCAGCGGGTTCGATTCCCGTTAGCGCTACCATGTTTTCATATACTTACAGGCGTCGGGAGACCACTGGAGACCACGCGCGCTGCTCCAGAGGAAACAGGGGTCCCTTTTACCACCGCCGAACTCATCGCAACTAGCAGAATACTGTCCGAATTATTTCATTCTGCGATGCAAAGGCATTGGCCCCCTCAGACTCCCGTAAGACTCGCACGCGCACCCGTGCAGATAGCAACTGATACAACCTGAAGGTTGAGGGGCGGAGTGAAGGCTAGGTTGATAGGTACGGTCAACTTAGCCCCAAGAGGCAAGAATCAGACCGCAGGTTAGCCGGGAAGGGACCTTTTATGGTGGCGCGAAAATACCGGGGA
>PNAJ01000024.1 GCA_003170295.1 Bryobacterales bacterium
AGAATCCTTCTCATTATCGGCGAGTCCACAGCGCGGGTATTCGTCGGGCGCAGACGGTTCCGTCCTCAACCCTGGTAGTGGCCTAGCAGCGCTTCAAAGCGCGGGAATGAGATTCTGGCGCCTCTTCTGTCTCAATATTGCGCGCAAGACTGACAGTCGGAATCGTAATCGTCGCTTTCCTCTTCGCTGCGCGTGCCGCGACGATCAATCTGCTTGAAGAGGGTCACTGCCGGGGGCACGGTTGAGCTTGCCGGCCAACTGTTCGATGAACGGCCCCACCGTTCCGGGCCAGGCATCCCGAATCTGCTGCCGCGAAAAGGGCGGTACCGACTTGAAAGTGGATGAAGAGGTACCTCGTCAGCGTCCACGAGTTCGTTGATGACGCGAACATCTGGGTTGGCGCCTCGCCCCTTCCACGTCGTGGGACAATCACGGTCATGAAGCTCACTTCGCTGGTCTCGCTAATTGTCGGCATGATCGGCTTGCCCTGTTGGGCGCAGCAAATCACGGTCAGTCCGCAGTTGATCGCCGGATCTTCAGCGCCTTGGCCAACCGGCGATGGGGGGCCGGCGGTCAACGCTTCCCTCGGTCCTGGAGCGCTGGCGTGGGACCTGAGCGGCAATCTACTCGTCTTCGATGCGTGGAGCAAGACCATCCGGAAAATAACACCGGACGGGATCGTCTCGAAACTGTTCGATTATCCGATCTCGCCGCTCGTTTCTTTCGGCCCAATGCGGTTGGACAGCAAGGGCAATCTTTATTTTGTGCACTGCGAATATGGTCCCTGCAGCTTATCGAAGTTCGATCCAAGCGGCAAACTGACAAATGTTTCGAGTGCGCCGACAGACATTCAAGGCCTTGCAATCGATGCTTCCAACAATGTTTACGTTGCTCAAGAGTCTCCGGGTTACGTTTGGCGGATCGCGCCCGATGGGACATTGCTCAAAATCGCGGGCAGTGGGACTGGTCTGCTTGACGGAAACAGCGCACCGGCGTTAAGCGCGAACCTTGGCGGTGTTCATTCGTTAGCCTTCGATAGCTCGGGCAACCTGCTCATGGCTGGTTGGGATTTCTTGTCGCGACTGGACCCGGATGGGAATGTCGTGCAACTGGCCGGTACCGCGAAACTGGATGGGTTCAACGGCTACATCTATTTCCAAAAAATCGCGGCGTCGCAAAGCGGCGTATTCGCCACAGATGGGAATCAGATCCTGCGACTGGACAGTTCCGGATCTCTCGCCGTCTACGCCGGAATTCTCAGCCCGGGCGGTTATGGAGTGACGACATTTAGCGACGGCTGTGCGCTCTCTGGAGGCTCGCGCGTGGGAATCGATGCATCGCTTTACCCTGGCGACATTATTCTGGACAATCAGGGGCGGCTCTATGACGCTGACGGGCGGGTCCGGAGCATCGATCCCGACGGCTCGATACGGACGATCGCCGGGACCGGCGGTCAGCCGCACGAATCTCCATCCGGCACGCCGGCGCTCCAAGCGATTCTATACGACCCCGGAGTTGTGGTGGCCGATGGATTTGGAAACGCATTTTTCACCGAACCTGGAGCGAATCGCGTTCAGGAAATCACCGCCGGCGGACTTTTCGTCACCGTAACCGGAACCAACTCGCCGCCGCCGGGCGATGACGTGGCATGTTACAGGCCGACGGGAGACGTGCTTTCGAATCCCAAAGGCGTCGCCGTAGATGCAAACGGGAACGTGTACATTTCCGATACCGGGAACCATCGCATTCGCCGGGTCAGCCCGGGAAATGAGTTGAGCGTGGCGTAGAAATCACGGCCTATATCCGTGGCAATATTCCCGTAGACGAAACGCGATTGAGAGAACGGTATCGGGGCACTGTTCCCCCGACCGAATCGGTTCAGAGCAGTCGAACGGCGAGTGTCCTGACGAATCGCGACATTATTCAGATGAAAAACGCAGGGCTTTCCGATGACGTGATTCTAGCGAAGATTAGAACGAGCGAAGCTGATTTCCGCACCGGCACACAGGACCTGATCGATTTGAAGGCTGTTGGCGTGAGCGATCCCATCATCCAGGCGATGGTACAAAAGGCGCGCCGCTAGCGCATCCGCCTCTTCTGATAGCGCAAGTCCTTCCGCATCACGCCCGCTGGCTGCGACGATCTGCATCAACGAATGACGATCTGGGCGGTCTGGTTTTGCTCCGCCCGGCAACGCCGTTCACGCGGCGTTTACTGGTCTATTTTCGCTCCGGCGCTTATACGTGGCACGCGGCCCCCCATTTCTTTTCAGACCTGAGTCATGCCGCCGTCGACAACCAGTTCAGCGGCGTTGACGAAGGAGTCAAAGCACGGATCTATTTGCGGCGAGGCGAGCCCGCGAGGCGACGGTCAGAGTTATTGAGCGTAGCGGAAGAGTGACGACTTTCACGCTGCACGCAGGAGAGAATGTGATAGTGCAACTTTAGAGCGAGTGATGCGACCGTCCGGTCACATCACACTCCTGATCTGGCGGCCTGGGTACTAACCCAGAAACTCAAAGGAGATGCTGCAAGCTCTGATTAATGCATCACAGTTTATTTATCAATTTATCAAACAGCGTCGCAATTTGCGCCTTTGACGCTTCCTCGACCAAAATCACGAGGAGATCTGTTCGGCTCCAATCTTTCCACGCCCTCAATAACCCAGCAAAGCAGCCGCCACCGCCGAGTCCTGCAAGTCCACCGAATGTCTTTGCCGCCTGAGATCCGCTTGTGACCAGCAGCCAGGTAGCGACGCCAAGAAGGACTACCATCAGCGCACCAAAGGCTAACAGGAGGCGGAACTCACGCTCGCGATGCTTGCGAAGCGCGTCCTTTACAGAAAGGCCGGCGCCTGCTTCCGCCCAACTGGCCTTCACTTCCACCAGGACATCCTTCAGGTTCGGCATGCGACTCTTTCCCATAGCGAAGGAAGAAGGAGTGCTTCGGGCAGGCGATCCAGCGGGAGCCATCGGGGGAGAAGCCGCCGCCGGGAACGACGCAATGCAGGTGCGGATGAAGATGCAGGTTCTGACCCCAGGTGTGGAGCACGGCGAGAAAGCCGATGGAGGCGCCCAGATGTCTGGGGTCGGCTGCAATGGTGAGCAGAGTTTCGGAAGCGGCCTGAAACAGGATGGTGTAGATCTGTCTCGGGTTCTGAAGCGCCAGGCGGCCGATCTGCTGCGGAAGAGTGAACACGACGTGGAAGTAAGGAACGGGCAGAAGCTCCGCCTCCCGTTGGGCGAGCCACTTGGCGCGGGCCGTGGCCTGGCACTTCGGGCAACTGCGATTGCGACACGAGTTGAATACTTTGACGCGATGTCCGCACCGGTCGCACTGATAGAGATGACCGCCCAGGACCGCGGTCCGGCAGTCGCGAATGTCTCTGAGCGCCTTCCTCTGCTGGCGCGACAACACGGCGTTCCAGCGAGCCAGAAAATCATCTTGATGAGTGCGGAAGACATCGGCCAGTTCCAGCCGATGCTCTGGCATCACTTCGGTGGAAGGAGGCGGAGCGAGTCCAGCGATTCCAGCGGACTGGTAGTCCCGCGCACATTCACGTCGGCGACTTGCAGATAGCGCGCCGTCGTTTCGAGGTTGGCATGGCCGAGCAGAATCTGAATCGTTCGGAGATTAACGCCGGCTTCGAGCAAGTGCGTGGCGAAGGCGTGCCGTAGTAAGTGTGGATGAACGGACTTGGCGATGCCGGCGGAGCGGGCCGCTTTCCGGCAAGCCATGAAGATCGCCTTCACCGAGATCGGCTGGCCGGCACGAGAGCCGGGAAAAAGCCATTCCGTAGGCCGCCGGCTTCGCCAGTAGCAGCGCAGCAGTTCGCGTAGCTTGGGCGATTATGGGAAGGATGCTGAACGGGCTCAGGTCCCTGGATGCCCGGCAGAGCCGTTTGGGGCGCGGACTCTGCTGATGGTTACCTGCGTGGGCCTCGATAGTCGCGAAGCGAGGATCGAATTCTGGATAGCCATTCGCCCTTGTGGACGATCTTTTCATAGGAATGAGGAAATGTGCGACGCATCTCGACTTTGCTATGCCGGACCATCATTTTCCAGTCGCCCGACAAAACATAGGTGGCATTGCCTTCGAACGGGCATTCCAGGACCACACGGTGCGAAGCTTCGAATTCGAAGACAACGTATCCGGACCAGGATTCCTCGCCGATGTAGCACTTGAGTGGACGTAGCGATGCGATACTCACCAGCCGCGAATTATTGAGTTTGCTACCCACGAGACTACTCGGGAAGCTGTGTGACTCTTTACGGTAGTGCTCGATGACATGGCGAATGTCCCATTCGCCTGGAGGCAGCAGTGTGAAGGACAGGCGATGCACAGGTACATGCAAGGATTGGGGTTGTTTATTCGACGGATGGCAGTTTAGAGAATGAAGCCCCTTGCAATCTTCTTTTACCTGCTCGCCGCACCTTGTACACACAAAATAGGATACCGGTGACGGCGGATGTGATGTTCGTCCAAGGAAGGGCGGCGGCGTCCGAACGCATCACGCCGATTCCAGCCGACGATAATCCGCCAAAGGTGAGGTCAACATATCCGTTCCCAGCAGTCGTGAACGGTCCGAGCATTGCCGACATATCGATCAGCCGCCCGGTGGCTCCGTCCAGGAACTGATTGCTGCCCGCGCCTCTCTGTGTCCCGTTGGTGTCGATGGAGCCGAGGTCATTCGTCAGAGACCAAGCGAAAGAGGAGCCGCGCGTAGCGTTCCCACCGGGAGAAACGGACACAAGCTGCAACCAGTGATAGCGGCCCTGCAACCCTCCCGTGGGAGCACCCGCTCTGACTCCGTAAATTAGTTCTTGTCCATTGGCATCATCAGTCCCGATAAAAGACAGCCCATCGGCAGAGACGGCGATACGCTTTGTCCCAAACGGGGTGGTGTAGGTACCGGTTCCATCAGCGGCCAGGGTGTAGGTCCCGGTTGCGGAAGACTGCTGGAGGGAGCCGTTGTTTTGGTCGCTCTCATGCCAACTCCAGTCTTCCGATGAAATCGTCCCCTTGCCATCAAATTGAAACAAAAAACGACCGGCTCGCGCGATCACCGGCGCGGGGCTGTAGTAATTCGCGACTCCGCCCCAAGACCCACTAAGATCTGCCGCCGTCTTTCCGGTGGATGCGCGGACCGCAACCCAAAGATCGTGCTGATAGGTCGAGTTGTAGTCGATCGTGGACGCCCCCAGCGTGTCCAAATCCGCTGAAACTCGCAACTGCAGCGGTGGCATCAGTGGATCTAAAGGATTCGAAATACTGCCGGTAAAATCGGGCTGCAAGGTGTATTCTCCTGTGCCCGTTACGCTGGCGGAGTGCCCTGTGCTTCGTTGAATGCCTTGAAATGTATACTTCCCCACGCCGTCAAACACCGCGGAACCCATAACGGCGAACGCGCTTCCACGCTGCCACACCGCATAGACAAATTGGTAAGAGCCGGAAAAACTCTGTGCTGCGGCGTGACTGCTCAAGCCTGCGGCGATACTGAACACTGCCAAATTCCATCGCATGTCGAATCTCCTTTTCTTTCGCGGCCGCTCACCGGCCCTCACTCTGGAAAGCGAGGATCGACGGCAAAAGCTATAAAGGGCAAGTGATATACTTCGCTGATATTGTTCGAACGCCCTGCGCCATGGCGGAAATCACAAAACTGTTGAAAGCCTGGAGCGAGGGAGAGCAGGCAGCGCTCGATCGGCTGACGCCTTTGGTCTACGAGGAATTGCGCAAAGTCGCACGCCGCCGGATGCGAACAGAACGGCTTGGCCATACCTTGCAGACGACCGCGCTTGTGAATGAAGTTTACCTTCGTCTAGTGGACGCCAGCGATGTACGCTGGCAGGATCGGGCGCACTTTTTTGCCGTATCCGCATCCATGATGCGCCGTATCCTACTTGACGGCGCGCGTGCTCGCGCAACCGCCAAACGGGGCGGCGGTGAGATTCGCGTGACGCTTTCGGACGACCTGGTGCCGTTTCGAAAACATGACGAACTGATCGCTCTCGACGACGCGCTTATGAGTCTCGCCAAGATTGATCCCCGGAAAAGCCGCGTGGTCGAATTGCGCTACTTTGGTGGCTTGACAGTAGAAGAAACAGCGGAGGTCCTGAAGCTCTCGCCGCAAAGCGTTATGCGCGATTGGAGGCTGGCCAAGGCCTGGCTGTCTCGCGAGCTGACCGAAGGAGATGCGGTTGACTCCTGAACGATGGAACAAAGTTGAGCGGCTCTATCACGCAGCCCTGGATCGGAACTCTGAAAAACGCTCTGAATATCTGGCCGAGGCCTGCGGAGATGACTCAGACTTGCTCCGAGAAGTCTTGTCTCTTCTAGCCCAAGATTCCGTCGGACCAACACTGCTCCGAAAGCCAGTGGAGGACGTGGCGTCTGTCCTCGATTCCGTGATCGCTTCGGGCACCCAATGGGGGCCCTACCGGATCGAAGTCCTCCTTGGCAAGGGCGGGATGGGTGCCGTTTATCGAGCAACGGACACGCGTTTGAACCGGCTGGTTGCCGTAAAGTTTCTCTCGGACGACCTGGCGGATTCTTCCGCGCGCCGCCGGTTTCAACGAGAGGCGCAAATGGCTTCCGCGTTAAATCATCCGCACATCCTGACAGTCCACGATGTCGGCGAGTTCGAAGGGCGGCAGTATTTGATTACCGAGTTCGTGGACGGAGGCACCCTGCGCGATTGGTTACGCACGGAGCGGCGCCCCTGGCGAGCGGTGGTGGAGTTGTTGGTGGGTGTCGCCGATGGCCTCGCCACCGCACACGCAGCGAACATTTTGCACCGGGATATTAAGCCCGAGAATATTCTTATCGCGAGAAACGGTTATGCGAAGCTGGCCGATTTCGGATTGGCCAAGCTGGAGGAACGCATCCCGGCCGATGCCGCGACGCGCTCGATCGGCGAGAGCATCACCCGCGCGGGAGCCGTCATTGGCACGGTCGCCTATATGTCGCCCGAACAGGCCTCCGGCCGGACCGTCGATGCCCGCAGCGACATCTTCTCGTTTGGCGTGCTGCTATACGAAGCGCTGGCCACGCGGAGGCCGTTCGAGGCGAAAACGGATCTTGAACTGCTGCACGTCGTCATCCATGGTGAGCCGCCTCCGCTCGACGCGGCGATTCCCGAGGGATTGCGAATCGCAGTCGAAACGGCCCTGGATAAGGAGCCCGCCGAACGGTACCAATCGATGAAGGAGTTCGTCGTCGATTTGCGCCGGTTACTCCGTGAGCGGGATTCAACTCCAGCGCCGGCGCACTCGACGGCCGCTCCTTTCGTGAAGAAACGGCTTGGCCGGATGATCGCTGGAGCGGTCATCGGCACCGCCCTAATTGTCGGATTGTCCTACCGGTGGTTAGACCGGGCTGATTTTTTCTGGCGGAATCCGCTCGACGGCGCCCACTTTCAAAAAGTCACGGACTGGGAAGGCACGGAACTGGATGCCTCCATATCTCACGACGGGAAGTTTGTAGCTTTTCTTGCGGATCGGGCCGGCACGTATGACACCTGGGTCACACAGGTAGGGAGCGGGCAGTTTCGGAATGTGACCGAGGGACGCTTCCCATCGCTACTCCACGAAGCCACGCGTACGACTGGCTTTTCGGCCGATGGGAGGGATGTTTGGCTGCGAACGACTCCGACGATTAGTCTGGCTCCCCTCATGGGCGGTCCGGTCCGTGTGTTCTTAGGCAGGGCCCTGAATCCCGTATGGTCGCCTGACGGTTCTCGGCTGGCCTTTCACTACGCCACCGCCGGAGACCCGATCATGATCGCCGATCCTGACGGAAGGAATGAAAAACAGATTCTGGTTTCGGCCGCCGGCGAGCACAATCACTATCTGACCTGGAGCCGGGACAACAAATCGATTTATTTTACCCACGGGTTTCGCACTACCGAAATGGATATCTGGCGCGTCTCGTCCAGCGGCGGCACGCCAGAGCGGATACCAACCCGGACCGTACCAAGCGGGGCCATACCAACCCCATCCTGGACCGTAGAACCCTCCTCTAATTACGACGCGCGGCCCCGCCACCCGGGCTGAAGCCGCCGGCGCTGAAACGAACAAGCTTGCCAACGCGAATACGGCAATCAATGGTGCTTTCCAAATTCGGAACATAGCGTTTCTCCTTCTTGGGGATTCTGGGAACCCGGCGCCAAGCACCTGTGAACTCTGTGAACTCGCCACCGCGAACCCAGTTCGTATGATGCAAGAACACCCGAAAGGTTGCGGGCGCCCGCAAGCTTACGGCGCTGCTATGAATGGAGACGGCATTCCCGAGTGCCCTTGCTGATCGGAAGCCGGGCAGCAGGATTCAAGTCGTGCGAATCGTGTAGTCTTCGCAGCCGTCGATGTGCGTGAGATGACACAAGTTGTTTTTCAAACGAGCCTGCAACCCGATGTCCGTCTGCTGCATCTATGAGGTTGCGGGACGGCAAATCGGTCCTGCGCCTAAAGCTCAATATCCAATTCATTGAGATGAGGAGGGATAGTGTATGTTCATCACCATGTTCGCAGATGATGTTTGCAAAACGCTGGACCCCTTGTTTCGGTCAATGGACCGCTTCTTCAATGGCTCCAGCGCTTCCGACGAGAGTGAATGGACCTTCACTCCTGCATTCGAGACCGGGTGGACTGACGACAAGCTGAATCTCCGCGTAGTTCTGCCCGGCGTTTCCGAGAAGGACGTGAAGGCCACTGTCCAGGGGAATCAACTTCTGATCGAAGGGGAGCGCAAGGCTCCTGAGAACTTCTCCGCGAATGGCGGTTACTCTTACTTGACCTATGGGAAGTTCTTCGGCGCTTTCCACCTGCCGAATCACCTGGATCTCAACAAGATGAGCTGCCGGCTGCATAATGGCGTGCTCGACATAGAGATCCCGATCGATGCGGAGATGAAGCCGCGGGTGATCCCAGTGGCCGGGGCGGAGAGTCCCAGGGCCTTAGCCGCTTAAAGGCCCGTGTATCCGGGTGGGGCGCGCACCGCGTTCAGGCCGTGGTTCGCACTCACCCCCTTTTCCAAGTTTGGAAATTGACGAGGTTAACCCACTAATGGAAGCCGTTAAGGAAACGTCCGGTTGGCTGGCTCAACGAGCAGAGGATGACCCACGGAGATTCTTTTCGGGTGTGGGCGACTTGTGGTGCCGCCTGATGCATGACGACATTACCTGGCCCAGTCATGGTCAATACCGGTGCCGGCGCTGCAATCTGGTTCACCTGGTTCCATGGAAGGTAGGAGTTGCGACCTCCCCTTCGCCTCGGTCCGCGGTTCTGTAACACATGGCGGCGTAGCCAGTAAGACCAAAAGGAAAGGAGGTGTTTCTGCCATGATGTATCGCGTACGGAATCTCTTCTTTGGCGCCATCGTTGCGGCCGCGCTCTTCAGCCTTGGCTATACATTCTGGCTGGAGGCTCACCACCGGATTGACTTCCTGCAAGCGCTGTTTTCCATAGAAACTAGCGTATGGAGCGCTCTGTGGTTTGGTTTCCGGCTCAACGATACGGCAGAAGATGGCCCCATCTCAATCCGGGACGCCGGACTGGGCACGATGCCTCGACGCGAGAGCTCCGACGACCAGAGCTTTTTAGAGCGTCAGGCCGCATAAAGACCATACGGAATGTGAAGTCATCCGCACCCATTCTGACTGCTCGGCGACCATCGAAGCCGCTCGGCTAGAGTGTCATGAAATTAAGAAAACGGTTCACAGGACTTCTGCACTGGGGCTCTGGTCGCGTCTTCCGCCTGGTGCAGCAGTCCCTTTGAACGTATCGTGTCTTAAGGCAACCGCGGGGTTCTACGCCGCGTGTCAATCATTTCACTACAGAAGGAGCAAAGAAATGTTCAGGAGATGCATTCTGAAAGTTACAGAACTCACGGCTCTGGCAATGTTGGGCACTTTGGCCTTGAGTCGGGGCAACGATTTAGAAACCGTCAAAGGCGGGGCGGGAACGAAGAGTTCGCGTTCCCAGCAAATCGGACAAATTCAAGTACCCAATCGTCCGGCTGCGGCGCTGTTTCAAGGAGAGCAGGGAAAGCAGGGCTCAGAGATCCACTATGACCAGAACACAGGAATAGTGACGATCAAGATGCAAGTGCAGGACCCAAACGGCTACTTCATCCCGAACATCCGACGAGATAATTTTGTGGTTTATGAAAACAACGTAAGGCAACAGAACGCGACCGTGGAGATCGAACACACCCCAGTAACCTTGGGGGTACTCATGGAGCATGGCGGGCGCTACCATGCGCTCAACCAGGCAATAGGCAAAGAAGTGCCCAGAGCGGCTCAACAGCTTCTCGACGAGATCGGCCGCCAAGACAGAGTCGCTGTCTGGACGTACGGTGATCAGGTTGAGCAACTCGCGGACTTTCAAAAAGGTCATGAGACTCTGGACAGGCTGTTCTTGATCTTCAGTGCCCCGAAGTTTTCAGAAGCGAACCTGTACGACGCCCTGATTTCAACGCTGCAGCAGATGAGAGTGGTCTCGGGGCGCAAGGCGCTGGTTCTGATCTCCTCCGGCGTCGACACCTTCAGCAAGGTCAGGTACGAGGAAGTCTTGGATACGGCTCGCGACTGCGGAACGCCGATTTACGTCCTCAGTATCGGATCGATATTGCGCGAAACTATGGAGCGCTCTGCCAACGTGGGGCCGTATGCGCGGGTTGACTGGAGTCGGGCCGAAACCGAGCTGCAAGAAATCGCGAAGTCTTCCGGAGGCCGTCTGTATTCTCCCGGGTCCACCCTCGATCTATCCGGAATATATGACGACATGATGGGGAACCTGAGAGTAAGATATGTCGTCAGGTACAAATCACCCACCAGTGCCGACGACCTCGGCGCTGCACGAACCGTTCGTATTGAACTAGGTCTCTGACCGCGTGAAA
>PNAJ01000034.1:0-3913 GCA_003170295.1 Bryobacterales bacterium
CATCGCGCCGAACATCGACAGGGTCAGGTCGAAGGAATGGTCGGCGACGCCTTCCAGGTTCGAGGCGTCGCCTTCTTGAAATTTCAGATTGGCGAGACCGGCGGCCGCGGCGCGCTTGTTTCCGGCCTCTACTAAGTTGCGTGCGATGTCGATGCCGGTCACGTCGGCGCCCAGTTGAGCCAGCGGCAGCGCGGTGGTGCCGTCTCCGCAGCCGAGGTCGAGAACGCGCAGAGGCGTCTGAACGCCGATCGATTTGACCAGCGCTTCTCCGGATTCGCGCATGGTGGCGGCGATTTCCGTGAAGTCGCCTTTTTCCCACAGAGCTTTATTTGGATTCATCGTGTGGAACGATTTTAGCGCAGTCACTTCTTGTGGGGCGGGCATTTTTGCATGACGCACCCACCCGATTCGCTTCCTGCTTCAGAATGTAGCCCAGCTCGTCAATGGGAAACTCGCGCGCTTGTATCCGTCGAACAGTTGGCATCTGGCTCTTTGCCCGCGTTCCCATTTCCACAGCTTGTCCGAGTTCAGTGCGGTTTGGCTCCCTTCTTCTGCTTATCCGCGGTGCGGCGGAAGCGATAGGATTTCGTACCCGTCTCCAGGATGTGAGCGCGGTCGGTGATGCGATCCAGCAGCGCCTTGCACAGGCGAGCGTTTGGGATTACCTGCGTCCATTCGGAAAACAGCAGATTCGTCGTTAGCACCACGGCAGCTCTTTCGGCGCGCTCGGCGACGACCTGAAACAGGAACTCCGCGCCGACCTCGGCCAACGGCACGTATCCGACTTCGTCAATGGCGATCAGATCATAGCGGCTCCAACGCGCCATGACTCGTCGAAGTTCTAACTTGTGCTTCGCTTCGACGAGTTCGTTCACCAATCCAGCCGCTGTGGTGAATCGGACCCGCCCCTTTTGCCGGCACGCCGCCACGCAGAGTCCGCTGCGGAAGTTGAGCCAGCGTGAGATGTTCGTACCGCTGGAACATCTTCCCGGTGGCGCAAGCTGAGTGGCTTGAACCGCGTCACGCTGATCGGTCGCTTAGGCGCAGATCGGGAAGTCAGGGACCGCGCTATTTCCATCCATCCCAGAGTTTGACTACTTCGTCGAGAAACTTTCGGCAGTTGGCGGCAGGCCAAGTAACGGGTGTGTCCCGCAAGAGATAATACTGCTCATTGGCGCAAGCGAATTTGGTGCGATCGTTGGCCAGCACCCACGCCAACGCTTCACGCATCGTAGCTTGATAGGACTTCCCAAAACAACTGGCTGGTATATTGTAGAGCAAACCTTCCAAGAAATAAGAGGGAGCGATTCCCTTCTCGATGGCATTGGTATCAACGAGACGTTGCCGCATATTCTTTAAGATCCGGACTGCGGGCTTAAACCAGCTATTCGTTGCCTGATGCTTGGCGGTGCAATTCGCTGAGTGTTGCTTCGGGTAATTGGCGACCCGTACGTTCTTGTTGTCGAAGAAGCAAATACCTTCGTCAAACGTCTCATCGTAAATCTTAACGAACCGATGGTAGCGTCGGAAGTTGGTCGCGACGATCACATCAGCGCTCCGACGCGCGCCATTGGGCGGAATCTTAATCGCCTTCGGGCCAGGAGTCACCGAGGCGCCGAATCGGTTACGAAGCGCCTGCAACACTTGCGCTTTGAAGTCCCCGAAGGTATCAGTACCATTCGCATATGCTTGATCGAAGGCGATCCGCTCTGGCGGCGTCATACCGGTAAGATCATGAAGGAAGATCGTCTTCAGGCAGATAACGACATCCACATCGCTCTCTGCATAAACGTTGGTGTCGTTGCAGTACGACCCTTGCAGGAACACTTCATAATTCTTTTGCGCGTACGGCGTGTCGCTTGCCTCAAGCGCGAGTTTTACCGTGGCGTACGTGTCTCTGGACCCAGCAATAGCGCCCTGAGACGACCACGCGTCTAACTGCGTTTCCGGAAGAGGCATTGCTTTGGATGGCCCCGCTGTTTGGGCTTCGGGTTGTTGCTTGTCGAAGAGCAGTTTGAGCGCTTCTTCGTGCTTGGCGAACGACTCCCCGCCTTCCTGATACAGGATATTGAGCTTGAGTAGGTCCGACTCCATCAGGTCCGTGGCCATCTCCGGACGATCAAACGTGTCATTAATCCTGACCGTCGGAATGCGTTTGAAAAGAATCGCTCGCAATTGTTCCATCGACTGCGTATTCACATTGAGGGTCTTCTGCAAGAGTTGAGCAAGGAAATAACGACGCTTCACCCATGAGGACCACTTCCTGGGCTCAGGATATTCACCGACACCAACGCTCAACACACGAACATCCGCGACGTCCCGCTGCATCGCAGCAATAGCATCCGCGAGCGCGTACAGCGTGGGATTATTGGCACAATACCCGCCGTCGATGAGCTCCACGCGACTCCCATCGTGCGTGTGCACGATTGTCTTTTTGAAAAAAGGATACGCGGAACAAGAGGCCTTGACGGCTTCCCCGATGGTGCAGCCAAAACCGGGTTGAAACGTGGCGTGACGACCATGAGCCTGCCCAACGCTCGCCTTAAAGATCATCGGCTTTTCCATCACCCAGCGAGTGGCAACTATTCCCACCCCTGTCTTCGCGGCCGTGAAGTCGTGCCCGCCGAAGACCTCCTTGGTAGCGTCAGCTAACGCGGCACTCCGCCCACGACGTGTTCTGTTGCGCATGATTGCAGGAACATGATCTTTGTAGAGCGCGTGAACTTGGTCAACAGTGTGCCCGAGCGCCAAGAGTGCGGCGATGATTGCGCCGGTGCTCGTACCAAAGATCAAGTCAAAGTGCTCGTAGAGCGGTCCACCGAGCAGCGCCTCGACCTGCTTGAGCACCCTCAGGGTGTAGAATCCCTTTGCTCCGCCTCCATCAAGTGAGAGAATGCGGCACGTTTTTCGTGGCGGGGGCTCGCTGGCTGTGCTCATAGAGGCTATGGTTCAAGCAGACCATTCCGCGAAAGACACGGTCTGCGGTGTTGGATGCGTCTATTATGCAACAGGCTCTAGTTTCCGTGTAAACTGACACCAAGGTTGGTATTCCCTTGTGATTCCATTCGCGCTCAAATCGTGGAAACTGGGTGAACACCGGTGCGCTTGGTGAACGTAGTGCGTCGCTAAGGCCTTGATAATCGAGGTACTGCTGTTTTTCCAAGCTGGAAGTCCGCGAGACCGAACATCATAATGCCGCTCGCTGCAATTGCCGGTGAGACGGGCACTTAGGTTCGCCCGGCACTCAATCTTTAGGTTGTATCAGTTGCTATCTGCACGGGTGTCCGTGCAGACAGTAACTCAACCAGCCCGCACTGTGAGGGACGGCATTAGCGGGTCGACATCATCGAGTTCGCGATGGGCAGAACCATGGCGCGCGGCGATACGCGGGCGGCCGATGCCATGATCCGGTTCATGAAGCCGGTAATCACCACGCGGCGTCCGGCCTTGGTCCCCTGATAACCGATGCGTGCGACCTCCGCTGAACTCATTACCGAACTCATTGCGCCGCGATGCAGTCCAATGTTTTCGGTCCCGGCGACCTGGGAAAATTCGGTGGCCGTTGCACCCGGACAGACGGTAGTGACAGTCACGCCCGAATTACGCACCCGTAAGCGATCGCTTCGCCGAAGCTGAGCACATAGGCTTTACTGGCGCAATATACCGCCATCTGCGGACCCGGCTGAAACGACGCCGTTGATGCCAGCAGCATCACTCGCCCGCGTTTTCGCGCAACCATTGCCGGGAGAATGAGCCGGGTCAGCTCAGTCAGAGCGACGATGTTAACCTTCAGCATCTCGCCGATCCGTGCGATGTCGGATTCCGCGAATAGACCATTTGCGGCAAGCCCGGCGTTGTTAATCAGCAGATCGATCGTGAGGTTGCGCTGCTCGACTTCGCGCACCAAGTCCGC
>PNAJ01000034.1:3961-27287 GCA_003170295.1 Bryobacterales bacterium
GCAGCTTCGCGCGCCAAGTCGGCGCTGATTCCACTGGAAGCTCCCGTGATCAAAGCAATCGGACGAGCCATAGTTAGAAACCTCTCCACGTAACTCTACCGCGATTTGTAGCGCCGGAGTCGGACAAGAGCGAGGACGGCTCCAACTCCTGCGCGTTCATACCAGTCACCGCCATGAAGCTCGGCCGCAGCTCAAAATCTTGCCGGACCGGAAATTCTCTACGAATTCTCCCAAATTCTCTCTTTTCGGGTATGAATAGGGGTGCGTTTGGGGAGCCAAATTAATCCACTACGAACTGTCTCCGCCTGTTGGTCCCTCGCCGGGACGCCAGTGTAGGCCTTTTGCTCATTAAGGGAGATAATCGGCATATATCTGGACGTGATTTCCAAATGCAACGCTGACATTTATAGAGCTAATCGACAGGAAAATTCTAAGATTAAAGACGCACGGCGGTTCGGTCGATGGGCACCTTTTTAAATGGGGGAGACAGAATCGTCGCGCGGGCGCTGCAAAAAAAAGACGGTCGCAAATCGAGGCCATCCTGTAAGATTGTGAAGGCCAGGACGCCAAAAAATCGGTGCAACCGATAAAAGATCCCGTTAAAAAGCTGTTTGACAGTTTATAACGCGAGGCTCTATAAAATAGCATGCGAGTTGTTTTGGGAGGATGAGAGTGAATCGAATGAGACGAATCCTGACTGTGGGGGCGCTGGTGAGCGCCTTTTGCCTGCTGTTTCCTGCCGGGGTGACCATGGCGCAGACCGTTGTGCAGTCGTTCGACGGCGACAGTGGCGCCGGCTTGGCCGAATGCGAGACGGGCAGGACCCACTGCGGCTTTCCGGACATGAACGCCGCCGTCAACGGCAAGCAGGTGGTGCAGGTGACATGGCAAAACGTGAGCGTCTTCGACTACAGCGGCCACTTGCTGCGAGCCACGCCCCTGGCCACATTTATCCGCAATGCCGGGCTGGACCCGATTCCGATTCCGCGCGGCGCGAACCCGAGCCCGGCGCGAGGACCGTTCGAGCTCCACGTCGCCTACGACGAATTCATCAGCCGTTGGATCGTCTCGGCCACCGGCTCCAGCGAAAGCCTGATGGTCAGCGCTACTTCTGATCCCATGGGTTCATGGGGAGGAGTGAACTTGTCGTGCCTCGCGGGCGGCCCGTGCCTCAACTTCGATCCCGCCGTTCACCTCGGCTACGACAAGAACGGCGTCTACGATTGTGGGGCTCACGTGGGCGATTCCAATCCCAACACCGTGCTGGGCGTTTCCTACGATTGCTTAGCCGTTTCGTCGGCCGAGGTCCAAGCCATCGGTCAGGGGAAGCCACCGACCCATGTCAACCGCGCTCACAATATGCCACACGAAGTCCTCCCGGCGATTGACCACACCCAGGACAAGGCGCCGGGAGCTCCGGCGTTCTTCCTGGCTAAGACCTGCGAGCGGACCTCGCCAGGGGCCTGCCAAAACGCCGCCAATAGTTCCTTCCGTTGGATCGTGGACACGTTTACCTGGAACGGAGTCACGGGAACTTTTAACGTTGCGGGCGAACAGTTGGTCATGACCGACGTCGGCTCCAAGCAGAACAAGTGGCTGTACAGTAAGCCTTGCTGCGGCCCGACGGCTCTCTTTCCACAGGCCGGGAGCGACGTCGGGCTCCGGGCCGCCGAAAGTCACCGGCTGACAAATGTGGTTCAGTTCGGCTCTCATCTTTATAGCGCACTCGGCTCGGGACCCTGCACCGCCGAATGTGGATCGCAAGGCACGGACACCAACAACGTGGCGTTCTTTGTCGATCTGGATTGCACCAAGACAACGGCGTGTGTAGTCAGCCAGACGGCGAAGATTTCCGGTTCGGAATTCAACCCGGAGTTCCCCTCCGTCGGGGTGGATGCGGCCGGCAATGTTGGCATCGTTGCCATCTCGTCCACGGCCAGCACCGATTTATCCATACTGCTGTGGTCGCACCGGAGATCGGATCCACCGAACACGCTTAACGGCCTAACCACCATCATTGCCGGCACGCAACCCTACACGTGCGAGACGGATAAGAAGTTCGCGTCCATTGCGAATCCCGCGGGTGTCGATACCATGCTGGATCCATTGGACGGCACGAAGTTGTGGATAACCGAGCAGTGGGGGAACAACGCCGCACGCTGCGTCTGGAACACCCGCATTATCGAATACCAGATTGCCCCGGCCCAGGCGACTAAGGCCAAGTCCAAGCCGAAGTATTAAGTGCTGGAGCTTGTGATTAAAGAGGAGAGGTCCTGCCGGCGTTCGGCCGTGGCTGAACAATCTCACACGCTGCCCCGATAGGTCAACTCGCGAGCCTACCTACGTTGACGATTGTTAAGTCCCAAGTAAACTGCTCAAGGATTTGTTAAACCATTGAATCCAAATGGATTAAATCGTAAGTGGGTTTGTTGCAACCAGAAGGCGGAGAGAGCTCGTAGTGAGAAAATTTGGCTCCCCAAACGAATCGCCGAAGCCGCCAATCATATCCCGTTGCCCCTCACAGCGCTGCCGCTGATTACAAACGACTATTGGTTGAAAACAGCGAAGTGCTAAAGGCGCCGTGACGGTCGCTGCGTTAAGCCAAGCGTGTGAAATTTGCCCGATCGTTCGGGGAGCCAAACGAAAGGACCCCCCGGACGTTAACAACGGGCGTAGATCATGATCTGGCCGTCGACGAAGTGTTCCGGCGTAGCTTCGCTTGAGGCGGCGAAGGCGTAGTCGGATCGCTGCGGTATTTGTTGGCAGCTTTACGAACAGCCCCTCCCGCTTTCTTACCACACCGGGTGCGTATCCACCCACCTCATCACGGCTCGCGATCAGCGGCTTTGTCTGTAAATTGGCGGCCTTGGATGGTACGCCGATGTTTTGTACTTTTCTCGACGTCACAGCTTCGCGCCTGCCTTGGAATCGAGCCGGAAACCAATGACTCGAGTCTCCCACACACACGGCGTGGGGCTCCCGGCGTATTGATGCACGGTCCACAGCTTCATCGGATTTGAGGCATCCTGCACCGTCGCCGAATAAGTTCCCCATCCCACGACGCCGGTGAGGGGCCTCGGACCTTTCCCGCAGGAATAGGCGTCAGTTCCGGCGTGCGCGAGGAACGGGCCGTTGATTTTCCCCGCTGGATCGGCGGCAAGATGCGTGAACAGGTAAATCGAGGGGTGCTGCGACGAGGAGATTCCGGTAACCCCGATCCCGACATTGCCGCGCGCGTCCGTGGCTATCGTCGGAAACAAAAAGGAGAGCGAGGAGTCTGCGACTTTCGTTTTCTGGTTCAAGGTCATCGTCTTGGTGGTGATGTCGAACCAGTAGAACAAATTATTGGAGTCGGTGCCCTGCGCGCCGCAGTCCGATTTGCACGGGCCGGACGACTCAATCAGAAAAAGGTGTCCGCTATGCGCGGCGACACCGAAAACCCGGTGCGACTCGTTGCCGCGAACGTCAATCCCTGATCGGTGGGCTTCTTCCTGGGATCGGGGTCGATAGCCGGACGCATTTCATACGGCCGGTCGGTGAAGATAGCCTCATGCGCCAGCGAAATGTTCCTGTCGCCTGACCAGGCCACATCCGCGCTCGGGATAGCGACCACGCGCGAGTTCAGCTTCGGTTGAAATTCGCTGATATATACTCCGTTCTTGTCGTAGCCTGGGAACATGGTCAGATCGCCGGAGGCTCCGGAAATGGCGATGCCCTTCCACGTCGCTGTCGCGTCCTTGGTGCCGCTCACCATCAGGAAGTCGGTCGAGCAGGAGCAGACCAGAATCCACCGTTCGATAAACGGATCATATGTTCCGCGCGGATCGTTGACCATACCGGGCGCGACTCCGGCGGCGGTCAGGAAATCGGTCATGCTTTGCGTCTTCAGCACCGCTCCGGAAGGATCGTAAATCGTCACATCCTGGCCGGTCGCGACCATCACCTGTCCGCTTTTCCCGCACGCTGAGCATGCCGCCATCGCAAGATCGGGGTGATCCCGATAGCTTGCTTGCGGATTGCCGGAGGAGGCGTCGAACGAGTTCTCGATCTTTGGGTTCTTCTCCGCGATCAGGCTGACGCAGAGTAAGGAAGCGGCGATGAAGGCTTTCACGGGTTAATTATGCATCGAGAACGCAGCCCGCGCCAATCGGCGCTACCGATAAGCAGGTCCAGCAACAATCTATTTGACACTTGCGAGACTTTATCCCTAGCATTGCACAACGGGTAAAACCTTCCATGCGCAAACTGATCTTAAATCTCCACCTTTACGGCGCGCTCATCGCCGGGATCTTTGTCGTCATCATCGGCGTGACGGGAAGCATCATGGCGTTTGAGGACGACATCGACCGCTTAACCCACCCCGGACTGTTCCACGTCGATCCCCAAGGCGCGCCTCTGCCGGTGACCGATCTGCTAAAAGCGGCACAGAAGGCGTACCCGGGGCAGAGGATCGGCACGATTCGTCTTCCGCAGCGCCCCACCGATGCCGCGCAGTTCAATGTGAAGGGCCCCCGAGGAGTGTTTATAAATCCCTACACCGGCGCGATTATCGGCGATCGAGACCCTGTTACGTTCCTCGGGAAAATCCATCAGCTCCATCTGCGCCTGCTGATGACTGCAGCCTCATCTGGTAAGATTGGCTCCAATTTCGTCGCCGGGGCGACCGCGGTCTTGCTGTTTCTCGTTCTCTCCGGAATCTATCTCTGGTGGCCTGTTAAACGAGCTTCGGTTAACTGGAGCGCTAATGCGCGCCGCATCCATTTCGATTTGCATAACACCGCCGGCATCTACTCCGCCGCGTTCCTCCTGCTGCTCGGAGTAACCGGCATCGCGATTCGCTTCGATGACGATATCGAAACATATTTGCACCAAAAAGCCGGTACGCAGAAGATCGCCAAGAATATCCCCTCTGTTTTTCAGAACGGCGTTACGCCGATAACGCCGGATCAAGGTTTGCAAATTGCGCTGGCCGCATTGCCGGGCACGCAGGCTTTGGCGATCTCTATTCCAGGAGGTCCCAAAGCATCTTATTTAATCTCGCTGTATTATCCCGAGGATCTGACTCCCGGTGGCAGGAGCTGGGCGAACGTCGACCAGTTCAGCGGGAAGGTAGTGAGTTTTCAGGATTCCAGGACAGTTGCCTCGGGGACGCGCGCCATCATATTAAATCGCGCGACGCACACTGGCGACATTTATGGCTATCCAACGAAAGTTCTGGTGAGTTTATCCAGCCTGATGCTGGTGATTCAGGCGATCACTGGATATTACATGTGGTGGAAAAAGCTGCGCGTCCATCAACATCGCGAAGAACCAGTAAAGGCGGTCGCGTAGTCAGGGAACCTTGACCGGCTCGACGTGCTTCGCGGCCAGACTCTGGTTGAACGACCCCAGGTCGCCGGACACGACGCTGTTCAATCGCGCCAAAATCTCATCGAGCCGCGCCGTCAGCTCTTTGAAAACGACGTAATCCTGATCCGTGGGCCGGCTCTCGCCGGTGTCGACCTCATGCTGTAGCACCGCTAGCTGATTGTTGAGCTTGATCGGATAATTCAGCGTGTCCCGAGGACTCCGGTTGCGCACCTGGTACAGGTCCTGCTCCACTTCATCCAGCTTCGACGCGATCTGCGAGGAGCGCTGCGTAATCGAAGCGTCGTTGGCCGCCTGCGCCCTCTGCTTCAACTGTTCTCTGATCGAGCGAATCTCCAAAACGCCGCGATGCGCGCGGTCCGTCTGGTCGCGAATCTGCATTGCGAGTCGGAACTGTTCGTGCAGATCGGCTTCGTTCACGTCGGTGAGCCTCGGATCCTTCTCGATGAGCAGCCGCCGGGTCTGGCTGGCTCCGTTGACGGTTAACCGGACGGAGTATTCTCCGGGAGGAGCGACGGGGCCCTCGCCGGGCGTCGCGTATCGGAGAACGATTCCCGGAAATGTCACCGCCCCCGGATAGCGGAGATCCCACTGAAAACGGTGCGAACCAATTTTGGTGGAAGGAGCGGAGCCCGGTCCGGCGGGTGTCGAGCCGTCGCCTGGATCGGACGCTATAAAAGCTGGAGCAACCGCGCTATCGAAAAAACGGATCACTTGCCCCTTCGCGTCCAGAATTTCGATCTTCAGGCTCCCGCCGCCTTTTGAAAGATAGTAATCGATCACCGCCGGCTTCAAAGTACGGATGGCCGGCCTCGGCTCAAAAAAGTGAAATGGCGCGCCGGTGACCTGCGGTGTCAACTGGCGCAGCATCCCGATGTCATCGAGCACATAAAAGGACCGCCCATGGGTCGCGATCACCAGATCGTGCTTCTCCACCAGGATGTCGGCGATCTGGGTATCGGGAAGATTCAGCGCCAGCGACCGCCAGTGCGCGCCATCGTTGAACGAAACATAAATGCCGTGCTCCGTGCCTGCATAAAGAAATCCCGCGCGCACCGGATCCTCGCGAACAGCCTGCAAAAAATCGCCCGCCGCAATCCCTTCCGTGATTTTTGTCCAAGTCTTCCCGTAATCGTGCGTCTTAAACAGATACGGCTGACGATCGTCCATCTGATAGCGCTTCGCCGCCACGTATGCGCCAGCAGGATCGGAGGTCGACGCTTCAATTATGCTGATGCGATTGAAATCGCCCATGTTCGGAGGAGTGACATTGGTCCAGTTTTTTCCGCCGTCGCGCGTCACATAAACCAAACCGTCATCCGAGCCCGTCCAGATGGTGTTTACATCGTGGCGCGATGGCGCGATTGAGAAAATCGTGCCGTAGATTTCCGGCCCATTCTGATCTTTAGTGATCGGCCCGCCGGAGTCGCCCAGAGTTTTCGGATCGTTGCGGGTGAGATCAGGACTGATCTTTTCCCAGTGCTGCCCCTGCGACGTGGTTTTAAACAAATGTTGCGACGACGCGTAAATAATCTTTGGATCGACGGGAGAAAAAACAATCGGGAACGTCCACTGCCAGCGCTCGCGCAACGATTGTGCCGGCATGCCGGAGAAGAAGAGAGGATCGACGTTGATGACGCGCGAATCCCCAGTGCGGCGGTCGTAGCGGATGATGATCCCCGCCTGATCGCCGCCGTAAAAAATATTTGGATTCTTCGGATCCGCGGAAAGATATCCGGCCTCCCCGCCTCCCGCGCCATAGAGGTAATCGTTCGGCTGTCCGTTGGGATCGCGCAGATTCACCGCACGATCGCTGGGTACACACGCCGTACCGTCGTCCTGTTGCGAGCCGCAGACGTGATAAGGAAACTCCGCCGTCGTGGTCACGTGATAAAACTGGGCCGTCGGAAAATGCTCCAGCGTCCAGGTCGCGCCGCCATCGGTCGAGACCGATGCTCCCCCGTCGTCCGAAGCGATCATTCGTTGCGGATTGTCCGGCGCGATCCACAGATCGTGATGATCGGCGTGCGGCGTGTGCCCACGGCGAAATGTCTTGCCGCCGTCGTCGGAACGGTAGAACTCGACATTCATCGCGTACAAAGTGTCGCGGCGTTTCGGGTCGGCGGCGATTCGCGAAAAATAGAACGCACGCTGCCGGATGCTGCGGTCGGCGTTGATTAGCTTCCAGGTCGCGCCGGCGTCATCGGATTGGAATAGGCCTCCGTCATCCGCTTCGACCAGCGCGTAGACGCGATTGGAATCGGCTCCGGAAACGGATACCGTGATCTTTCCCAAAATCCCCTTCGGCAGTCCCACGTTTCTCGTGATCTCGGCCCAGTGATCGCCGCCGTCGGTCGATTTGAAAAATCCGCTCGCCAGGCCGCCGCTCGATAGCGACCACGGAGTCCGGTACACATCCCAGATCGTCGCGTAAAGGACTCGGGGATTATTCGGATCTATGCAGAGATCGACCGCGCCTGCCCGATTATTGCGAAACAAAACGCGCTGCCACGTCGCACCGCCGTCGGAGGATTTGAACACCCCTCGCTCCTCGTTCGGCCCGTAGGCATGACCGAGCGCCGCGACGTAGACCATATTTGGATCGCTAGGATCGATGCGGATGCGTGCGATGGCTTGCGTGTAGGCGAGCCCCATGTGCTTCCATGTCTTGCCGGCGTCGGTCGATTTATAAACGCCGTCGCCTTGCATGATGTTGCCGCGCAGCTCCGTCTCGCCCATGCCGATATATACGACGTCCGGATTCGACGCCGCGACCGCAACCGCGCCCACCGAAGAACTGTGAATCTGACCGTCGGTGACCGGAAACCATGTCACCCCGCCATTGGTCGTCTTCCACAGGCCGCCTCCGGTCGCGCCGAAGTAATATTCCAGAGGACGGCGCGCGCTTCCGGCCGCGGTCTGCGAGCGCCCCCCGCGATTCGGTCCGATGTTGCGCCAGTGGAGCGCACCCAGGTCATAATCTTGGGCGGAGACAACTGTAGCAACCATGAAAGCGAAGGCAATCCGCATACTCATGGAGTATGCTTCCACCGCTTCAAAGCTGTCAAATCGATATTCGCGGCCTTGGATCATCGGTCTGAGCGATGGAAGAGCGGCCGAAATATCGATTTGTGTTCCATCCAGTCGGCCCGTACAATATCAATCTGACGGAGCCCCGTCGAAATGCGGCAATCTATTCTGATCTCTCATGCCAAGGTCGTCGACGTCGAACGCAACCTCGTCTCGGAAGAACAAAATATCGAGATCGACGGAGGCAAAATCGCGGCGGTCTCGATCGAGCGCCGTGGATGGACTCGGGTGGAGATTGACGCGTCCGGATGCTACGTTTGTCCGGGATTGATCGACTCTCACGTTCACCTGTTTCTGGATGCTGGCGCACAGCCTCGCCATACATTCTTCGAATCCAGCGACGAGAAAAAACTCACAACCGCTCACCTGAACCTTCTCGTTGCGCTTTCGGCCGGGATCACTACCGTCCGCGATTGCGGCGGTCCGGCGGAGCTGGTATTTCGCGTCCAGAGGGCGGTCGAGCGCGGCGATCTTACTGGGCCGCGCGTTTTGGCCGCCGGCGCTCCCATCACCCGCCCCAAAGGGCATTGCCATTTTTTTGGAATCGAAGTCACCACCCCGCAGGAGGCCGCGCGCGCAGTCGAACAACAGGCGCGTAAAGGCGCTGCATTCGTCAAGTTAATTGCGTCGGGCGGAGGGCTCACGCCCGGCACTCGACCGGAAGAAGCGGATCTTCCGGTGGAAATCATGCGCGCCGCCACTCATGCCGCTCATGCCAGCGGGATGCACGTCGCGGCCCATTGCCACGCCGTGGAAAGCGTCGTGCGCGCGCTCGAAACCGGCGTCGACACTATCGAACACGCCAGCTTCACGGGACCCGCCGGAATGCCTCAATTCGATATGGAAATCGCTTCCCGGATCAAAGACAAGGGAATCGTAGTGGGGCCGACTGCGATTTCTGGAATTCGGATCGCGCATGCCATCCGCGCGTCGAACTCGCACAACGAGACGACTCGCCACTCCGTCGCCCGGCTCGAGGCTCGCCGCCATCATCTCTCCAGATTCTATGAAGCCGGCGTGAGCTTCATCGCCGGAACCGACTGCGGAGTTACCAATACGCCTTTCGATTCCCTGGCCGACGAGCTGGACGAGTACGTGCAAGCGGGGCTCTCGCCCGCCCATGTATTGCGCACGGCGACCTCGGCCAGTGCCCGCTATCTGAGACTGCCTCTGCTCGGCCAGGTGAAGGACGGATTTATCGCGGACCTCCTTTTGCTGCCCGGAAATCCTCTGGAGGACCTTCGTCATCTGCGAAACCCTCTGCTGGTGATGAAGGAGGGCGAGGTCCTTCTCGACCGGCGAATGGCTTCGGCCGAGGTTTAGTGAGTACAACCATGAAAACAGCAACTGTTTTTCTTTTTTACGCGACGTTCGCCGCCGCTGGAACTGCGGACGGAAAACGCCCCATTACTCCCGAGGATTACTATGCGCTGGACATCGCCTCCGACCCGCAGATCTCTCCCGACGGAGAGACGGTCGCCTACGTCGTCACCTCCATCGACCGCAAATTGAATCGCAAACGAAGCCAGATCTGGATTGTTCCTTTCGACGGCGCGGGCGAGCCATGGCCGCTCACCAACGCCGAAAGTTCCAGTTCCCCGCGCTGGAGTCCCGATGGTAGCTCTATTGCCTTTCTGTCCGCGCGTCACGATCCCCAAACCGGGACCGCGCAGAGGGCGCAGCTTTTCACTATTCCGTTGCATGGAGGTGAGCCTCGCCGCCTGACGGACCTCAAAAACGGAGTGTCCGCGTTCCAATGGTCGCCCAACGGCGCCCGCTTGGTTTGCGTGAGTAAAATCGGCCCCAGCGACAATCCGGCAGCTAACAAAGATCACAGTGATGTTCGCGACTACACGAACCCCGCCTACAAACTGGACGGCGTCGGGTATTACGACGACCGGCGCACGCATCTCTGGGTCGTCGATGTGAAAAGTTCCGCGGCCCGCCAGATTACGTCCGCCGAGAACAGCAACGATTCCGATCCCCAATGGGCGCCCGACGGATCGCGCATCGCATACTCGGTGGAGCGGACGGATAAGTCCCTGATGCGCGACAGTGAGGTTCACACGGCTGAGCCCGATAGCGGAAAAGACACGCGTGTTGCGGCTCCCGAAGTATTCGTCCACACGCTGCGGTGGTCGCACGACGGGAAGAACCTTGTCTACATCGGGAGCAGCGACGAGGTCACCATCCCCAAGTTGTTCGTGTCGAATCTGGACGCCGGAACGTTCGCGCTGGCCAGCGAAACCATCACTTACCCGGTTGAGCTCGAATGGGGCGCCGGAGATCGCAGTCTGGTTTACACCGCCGCCGTGGAAGGACAGCATCTTCTTTTCCGCCTGGATCTTGCGTCGCGCAAGGCTACCGGGATTCGCGTGAACGGCAGCATGAGGACCATGAGCATCGGCGAAGGCGATCGCGCCATTGCCTACGCCGGCACCGACGATCTTCATCCGGGTGACATTTTCGCCATGGATCTCGGGCAAGGAAACGCCCGCCAACTCACTCATCTCAGCCAGAAACTGCTCGCTTCGCTCGATCTGCAACGGATGGAGCGTCTGCCATTTAAAGGCGACGACGGCCAGGCGGTGGAAGGATTTTTCGTGAAACCGGTGTGCTGGCAAGCCGGCAAAACGTATCCAATGATGCTGATGATTCACGGTGGCCCGAACGGGATGTGGGGGCCGATGTGGAACCTCGAAGCGCAATCCTACGCGGCGCGCGGCTGGGCAGTGCTATTGACGAATCCGCGCGGTTCCTCGGGTTACGGCGAGGCCTTTCAGCGCGGCGTCGACAAGGAATGGGGAGGCAAGGCGTATCGCGACGTAATAGCGGGTGTGGACGCGGCTCTCGCAAAATATCCGTGGGTCGATAAGGAGCACCTCGGATTAACCGGCCAGAGCTTCGGCGGATTCATGACGGATTGGGTGGTGGGCCAGACGACTCGTTTCAAAGCCGCGATCACGCTGAGCGGCATTTCGGATCTGGTCAGCATCGAAGGCGTGCGAGACGCCTATTACGGCCATAGCCGCGATTTCGGCGGCGATTTGTGGGAAAATTTCGATCTTTACTGGAAGTACTCGCCCATCCGCAATGCGAAAAACGTCAAGACTCCGACGCTGATTCTGCATGGCGAAGTGGATAATCGCGTGCCTCTGGAACAAGGCGAGGAATTTTTCCGCGCCCTGTCGCATTTTGGCGTTCCCACCGAACTGGTCATCTTCCCCAGAGAGCCGCACAGTCTTCGCACCGAACCAAAGCACCTGGTGGAAGTTCTGGAATGGCAGATCTATTGGTTCGACCGTTACGCGGTCGGCAACGTCAACGCCGTAAAACCAAACGCGAAAGTAGATAAATAGCCGATCATTTGATCGGTATACTAGATCGATATGCCGATCAATTTCCGGCAGCTTGAAGTTTTTCGCGCAGTGGCCGAAACCCGAAGCTTCACTCGCGCCAGCCACGTGCTCTTCATTTCCCAATCGACCGTGAGCCAGCACATCCGAGAACTGGAAGACTCCCTCAAAGTCGAGTTGTTCGTCCGGAATCGACGCAATGTCGGCCTTTCTCCGGCCGGTGAAAATCTGCTCGAGCATAGCCGGAACATCTTTCGCCTGCTGGAAGAAGCCGAGACGGAAGTGAAAACGGCTAAGGATCCTTACTGCGGCAAGCTGGCCTTCGGTTGCGCCTCCACCACGCTGCTCTATCACCTTCCGTCAATCCTGATGGACTACACGCAAAAATATCCCAACGTCGAATTGACCATCACCGGCGGGACGATTCAGGAGATCGGGACGCAGATGTGGTCGGGCGGCCTCGATCTCGCATTAGTGGTCCTTCCGTTCAATTCCGCGGCCCTCGAAAAGATCGTCGTGTTTGAAGAATCCTTCGTGGGCGTGTTGGCGGCCAGCCATCCTCTGGCCAGAAAAACTCATTTGAAAATCTCCGATTTCTCCGCCGAACGATTCATCCTGCCGCGCCGCGGTCAAAACACCAGGAAGCTGATCGACCGGTTTTTGTTCAACGAAAAGATCACCCCGCGTGTGGCCATCGAGTTGGCCGAAGCCGAGGCCATCAAGGCGATGGTGGCGCGCGGCCTCGGCGTCTCGTTGCTCCCCGAAAGCGCCTTTTCTACCGACAATAAAACACTGCGCATCAAGACGTTTTCCATCCCGCGCCTCGCCCTGCGGCGGACGCTCGCCATTGTGTATCCGAAGCCTCGCCCGCTGCGTCCCGCGGCCATCGCGCTGATCGAGCTTTTGCAAGAACATTTCCGCTCCAAGCCTCCGGCCCGTTAACCATCGGCAAAAACGATTACTGAAGCCCGTTGATTCGAATTTGATCCACAATGGTCGTGCCCCCATAATGAGGCTCTATGCTTGTCTGCGCGTCCTGTAAAACCGCGTTCCCAGTGGATCGCCCCCGTTGGCGATGCGAATGCGGCAGTTATCTGGTGCTTTCCGCATCCGGCATGTTCTCTCCAGGCGATCTTGCCGGCCGTCCCGCGAGCTTGTGGCGTTATCGCGAAGCCTTAGGCATCGAAGATTCTACTCCCGCTGTCACCCTTGGCGAAGGGTTCACGCCGCTTGCCGATGCGACTCTCGACGGATTCCCTTTGAAACTGAAACTCGACTTCTTATGTCCCACCGGGTCTTATAAAGATCGGGGTAGCGCGGTGATGATCACAAGGTTCAAGAGTTGGGGCGTTTCCGAGATCCTCGAGGATTCCTCAGGCAACGCCGGTGCGTCGATCGCCGCCTACGCCGCCCTGGCTGGCATTCGTGCGAACATCTATATTCCGCAGAGCGCCTCGGCCGGCAAGGCCGCGCAAATATCGATGTACGGGGCGAGGCTGGTCAAGGTTCCGGGGACCCGCGCCGATACCGCGCGCGCCGCATGGAATGCCGCTAGCGACATTTTTTACGCCAGTCATAATTGGAGCCCTTATTTTCTCGCCGGAATGAAGACCGCAGCCTACGAAATCGCCGAGCAGTCGGCATGGAACACGCCCGATTGGGTGGTCGTCCCAGTCGGCGGTGGCGGGCTGCTAGCGGGACTCTATCTCGGATTCTCGGATCTTCTCAAAGCGGGCATAATCCGTTCGATGCCCAGGCTCGCGGCAGTGCAATCGGCGAATTGCGATCCCGTCTATCGCGCCTGGTTGCAAGGGCTTTCGGACGTGCCCGGTGCGGAGCCGAAACCAACCGCGGCGGAGGGCATCGCGGTCGCGCAACCTGTCCGCGGAAAGGCGATTCTCGAAGCCATTCGAGGTTCCAACGGGGTGGTGCGGACCGTCGCCGACGATCTGATCTGGGACTCCGTCGAGGCGCTCGGCAGGCAAGGCGTTTATGTCGAACCGACCGCGGCCGTGGCGCCTTCTGCTCTTGCCGCCATGCGCAAGGAAGGCCTGATCGCCGCCGCCGACCGGGTGGTCGTCATCCTGACCGGAAGCGGTTTGAAAGCGACCGATAAGGTGGTCGAACATTACGCCGCGCAGGAGCCCGCAATGGCCGGCAGCGGTGCCCCCATGCATCGCGTATAGTGGCTATTACATGGCGATTGAGGTCCGCGAACCCAGGACACAACAGGAGTTGGATCTCTATTACGACCTGCGCTGGCGTGTGCTGCGGGAGCAATGGACAAAATCGCGCGAGAGCGGTCGCGACGAGCATGAGCAGGACGCGTTTCACCTCACGGCGTGGGATGGCCCCAAGCTGGTCGGTACCGGCCGCTTGCATTTCAACACCCCTGACGAGGCCCAGGTCCGGTGCATGGCGGTGGAGGAAGCATACCGTTCCACCGGCGTTGGAGGCCTGATTCTCAGGACGCTCGAACAGCGCGCCCGCGAGCAGGGGGCGAAGTTCATCATGCTGAATGCCAGGGAGGGTGCCGTGTCTTTTTATAGGAAGCATGGCTATCAGCTGATGGACCAATCGAACACTCTTTTCAATTTGATTCCTCATTGGCTCATGCGGAAAGATGTCTGAGCGCTATCGGTTTTCCCTATAAGAGATTCAGTAAATTATCTATTTGACTCGGTGAATCGGGACCGCGATTCTAGGTCTTTCGCTCATGCTGCTCCTCACCCGGCAGGAAATAGCCTCGCTCGTCAAGTTCGAAGACTATATTCAGATCGTCGAGGATGCCTTTCGTCTTCACGCGGAGGGCGGCGCATTCGAGCCCGCGCTGGCGCACGTCGATGCCATCGGCGGAGAATTTCATATCAAAGCGGGCGGCCTGCGGAAGCCGTTCCCCTACTTTGGCGTAAAAGTGAATGGAGGATTCTTCAAGAATCAGGAGCGCTTCGGACTCCCCAACATTCAAGGACTGATTATCTTGAGCCAGGGCGACAATGGAGTACCCCTGGCGGCAATGGATTCGATCGAGATCACCATCCAACGCACCGGCGCGGCAACCGCGGTCGCCGCCAGGTATCTTGCGCGGCCGGATTCCAGGGTTTGCACTCTCTGCGGGTGCGGCAACCAGGGCAAAATCCAGCTGCGTGCATTAAAGCACGTCCTCCCCCTTGAAAAAGCGTACGTGTGGTCGCCTTTTCCGCAGGAAACGGAACGTTTCGCCGCGGCCATGGCGGAGATGCTCGCCCTGGACGTCGTGCCCGCGCGGGATCTTCCATCGGCTCTCGGCCAAAGCGACGTTTGCGTGACGTGCACGCCCAGCAAGTCTCCCTTCATCCGGCGCGACTGGATTCCGCCAGGAATGTTCATCGCCGCGGTCGGCGCCGACAGTCCCGATAAGCAGGAATTGGACGCCGATCTGGTCGCGGCCAGCATTGTGGTGGCCGATCTGCGGGCGCAGTCTGCGGCGGTGGGAGAATCACATCACGCCATTCGGGCGGGTCTCATGCGCGCCGATGCGATTCACGCCGAATTAGGGGAGATTATCGCCGGAATCGCCACAGGCCGGACCAGCGACGCGCAACGGATCGTTTTCGATTCTACCGGCACCGCTCTCCAGGACGTCGCCGCCGCAGCCGCGGTTTACGAGCGCGCTCGAGCGTTGGAAATCGGCCTGGAATGGAGCCCGACCGGCCTCGCGGGGTCATCGGCGACACCGATAAGTCCACCTTTGAAATAACTGTTTGTGCGCAAAGAAACCTTATGTTAATGTTCCAGACACACGCCACGTAAGCGAACTTGGAGGTTGTCTCATGGGAATGCGGTCCGGTCTTGTTTTCTTCATGGCTATATTGACAGTTGCATGCCCCCTGTTCGCCCAATCGGATTCGGCGACGCTTTCGGGAACCATCACCGACCCCAGCGGGGCCGTCATTTCCAACGCCACGGTGCTGGTGACCAACACGGAGACCAATATAAGTCAAACCACGCGATCCAACTCGGTGGGCTTGTATTCATTTCCCAAGCTCGCGCCCGGCCGTTACCGCATCTCGGTCAAGAACACCGGCTTCAAGGAATCCGTCAGGACCGATCTGATACTGCATGTCGGCGACACGGTTTCCGAGAATTTCAAGATGGAGATTGGTTCGTCGTCCGAAACCGTGTCGGTATCCGCCGATTCTCAGCCTCTGAACACCGAGGATGCCACCGTGGGCACGGTGGTGGAGCGGGAGGTGGTGGAGAACATGCCTTTGAACGGGCGCAGCTTCCAGGGCCTGATTACGCTCTCGCCCGGCGTTGCCACGATCGCCGCCGCCGCCGGAGGCAGCACCGGACAGTTCGTGGTGAACGGGCAACGTTCGGACACCAATTACTTTTCCGTTGACGGCGTCAGCGCCAATGCCGGCTCCCCACCGGGAGGCGGACTGAGTTCAAACGGCACTGGGTCCACGCCCACCAATTCCGCCACCGGCGGGTTCAATAACATGGTGTCGATCGATGCCCTGCAGGAGTTTCGCATCTCCACCTCGAACTTTGCTCCGGAGTTTGGGCGTTCGCCAGGCGGCCAGATTTCGCTGGTTTCGCGCGCAGGGACCAACGGCTTCCACGGCGACGTCTTCGACTACCTCCGCAATACTGTACTGGATGCCAACGATTGGTTCTTAAACGCGGCAGGCAAGGCTCGCGGCGTCGTGCAGCAGAACGATTTTGGCGGCGTCGTCGGCGGGCCGGTTATCAAAAACAAATTATTCTTCTTCGTCTCCTATGAAGGGTTGCGCCTCCAGGCGCCCACCCCCTCGGTCAAGCAGGTTCCGACCCAGGCCGCGCGCGCCCTGGCAGCGTCGGCGAATTCCGGTGGCGTCACGGGCTACATGGCGCAGTTCGCGAACGCCTATCCCCTCCCTGACGGAAATCCGAGCACCCCGTGCACCTCTTTCGTTACCTGTGCCGCGAACTACACCGCCAGCTTTCCTGGCAAGTCCGTGCTTGATTCCACCAGCGCCCGATTCGACTACAGCCTCAGCAAAACCATGACTTTGTTTGGCCGCTACGCCCACTCACCATCGAGCCTGGTCTCGGACAACAGCTCCACGATCACCGGCTTTAATGAGGGCAACGATGTTTATACGGCAGGCTTGAGCCGGACCATCGGCAACTCGATGAGCGACGACTTGCGATTCAATTTTACCCATTCGACCCTCGTGGAGTCGATGAATGCGATCAATTTTGCGGGCAGCTTGAGCACCATTTTCCCGTCAGGTTTCGCGCAACCCCCATCGTCCTATCTGGCGGGATCCTACGCGATTCAGATACGCGGCCTGCCCACCGATGGTCTGCTGCTGTCGCCGTTGCAGGCCAACAACGGGAACGATCAACTAAACATTATCGATACCTTTGGGTGGGTCAAAGGGTCCCACCGGTTCAAGTTCGGAGCGGATTTCCGCCAACTCGATCCCGCTTACGACCAGGCGAATTTTAACGAGAACAACACCTTCGGCCAGACGACCACGGCGCTGCCTGGCTTTCCATCCGTTCAAAACGTCTGCCCGCTCTCGACGCTGCCGGCGGGTTCAGCCGCCACTGTGCCCGGCTATATCTGCGGCCAAGCCACTACCTCCAATCTGCAACACAACTTCATTCAACACTTCCGTTACCGCCAGTATTCCTTTTTCGCTCAGGACACCTGGAAAATGACCAGCCGCCTCACCATTACCTATGGCGTCCGGTGGGACATCAATCCCGCATTCCAATGGACAAGCCACAATCCGGGCTTCTCTGTTCAGAAATCCACTTTCAATCTTTCCAACTTGAGTGCCATCAATATTAATCCTTTTGGTACACCTGCCTATCCGACCACTTCGGGGAATTTTTCGCCACGGCTGGGCGTTGGCTATCAGCTCTCCGACAATCCCAAGTGGGGCCGCATACTCCGGATCGGGTATGGCATTTTCTACGACACCGGCGCCCAGGTGGGTGGCTCGCTAAGCAATCCTTTCAACGGGAGGTTCAATAATGTCGGGGCGGGCGCCAATAGCCCTCTAGTCCAGTACCCAATCACCATCGCCAATGCGGCGTACGTAACTCCGCCGTCCCCTAGGCTGACCCTTCCAGTTAGTAACGGTGGACAGGATAATCTGATCGATCCCAATTTTAGGCTGCCGTACGTTCATGAAATAAACTTTACGCTGGAGCAGCAACTAGGCAGCAAGCAGAGTTTCACTGCCAGCTACGTCGGGGCGCTGGGAAGACGCCTGATCGGCTCGTTAATCTATCCGGCAAACGACGGTAATCCATCTGTCTTTGCGCAAATTAATCCGCTTACCGGGGTCGCGACTCCGGATTCGTTGGCCATCCTCGGTAACTATTCGACGTCGAGTTACTATTCGCTCCAGACCAAGTTCCAGCGGCAGTTCTCCGGCGGGGTGTCCGCCCTTGCTTCCTACACCTGGTCGCATTCTATTGACGATGCATCGGTGAATAGCCAGGTAGCGACGATCACTCTGCCCACGGCGGCGGAGTTGGCTTCTGGATTGCCCGCTGCGTTACTGCGCGGAAACTCCGACTTCGACGTCCGCCACAACCTGGCCCTCTCCCTGGTCTATGACATTCCCAGTCCTTCGAATGCCTTAGCTCGTGCAGTCCTGGGGCATTGGTCGTTCGATCCTATCTATCACTACCAGACGGCGCTTCCGATCGATCTTCTCACCGGAACCACGGGCGCTATCGGGGCCACGGCCTACGCGGAACGCCCCAATCTGATAGCGGGGGTTCCTGTTTATGTGTATGGATCCGACTGTGCCGCGCAGAATAAAGGGCAAGGATGTCCAGGCGGCGTAGAGTTGAACACCGCGCCCGTCTCGGCTTCGGCGGCGGCTGCGGCCGGCTGTGCGGCGCCGACTGCCACGAATGCAAAAGGAGCCTTTTGCACGCCGCTGGCGGTTGGAGGGCAAGCGATTTCCGGTAATCTCGGCCGTAACGTCATCCGCGAACTACCATTGCAGGAACTGGACTTTTCGGTGCATCGCGATTTTCCGATCCATGAGCAGATCCGCCTTCGCTTTCAAGCCGATATGTTTAACGTGTTCAACCATCCTAGTTTCGGACCGGAAGGTGGAACCCTGAATGGGGCTACCTTCGGCGCGATCACCAACATGGCCAATAGCAGTCTGGGGGCGAATAACGGCAGCGGATCCGGATTCAACCCGATTTTTAATACGGGCGGGCCTCGCAATTTCCAATTCGCTTTGAAACTGTTCTTCTAAGAGTTCGAGGATTCTACGTGCGACAGCTTTTGTTGGTTTTTTTGAGTGCTGCATATTTATACGCAGCGCAGGATTCGCTGGTGGTGGTGGTCAACGGCGGCGACGCCACGGCGACCATTTACGCGGCTGTGCGCATGAGCACCACCGATCAGACATTGAAGCTTCTCAAAGTTGTGCCGACAGGTAAGGGACCCCAGGAAACCTGCATCTCGCCCGACGGCAAGCGGGCCTACGTTTCGAATCGCGCCGATATCTCGGTGACCGTCATCGATCTGGACAAACTCGCGGTTGCCTCCACGATCACCGATCCGGGGATGAAGAACCCCGACGGTTGCCTCGTCAGTGCCGATGGAACAAAGCTCTATATCGCCGCCGCGGGGGCCGCAACCGTCTTCGTCTTCTCAACCTCGGACGGACACAAACTGACCGAGATTAAAGTCGGAGAAGAACCGCGCAGACTCCTCTTTTCTCCCGACGGCAGCCGGCTCTACGTCTCCAACGGCGAAGAGCGATACGTAAACGTCATCGATACCAAGACGAACGCGACGGTCCAAAAGATAAGGGTAGGCCGCGATGCGCGTCCCATGATTTTCTCCCCGGACGGAAAGTACCTCATCATCGGCAACGTCAGCGATGACACGGTGCAATTCGTCAAACCCGGCGAAACCGAGGCGGAATTTGTCGTCGGCGTACCGAAGTCTCCTCAGCGCCTGCTCGCGGTTCCGTCCAAGCAGGCTCTGTTCGCAATCGGACGAGTCGATAACGTCCTCTCGATCCTGGAGTTTCGCCCCGACAATAAAGAGTATGGCCGTACCGTTACGACGATTCCCGTAGGCCGCGGCCCATGGGGGCTAGGCCTTAGCGCCGCCGGGGATTGCATTTACGTTACGAACACCACCGATAGCACGATCTCTATCGTCGACCTGCGGCTGATGCGCACGCTTTTCAGTATTCCGACCGGCAAGTCCCCCCTCGGTCTGGCTGTGAGATAGCGCAGGGCGACCCCCAAGTAGTACCCCCAATGCATAAACCACAACCTCAACAGAGCGGCACGCAGGCCGTTTGGGGTGGCGAAGAACACTTGCCGGCCGGTGGGACCACGCAGGTCCCGATCGCGCAAAGCGTGTCCTTCGGGTACGACGACCTGGATCAGTGGCAAGAGGTGGCGCTGGGACAAAGGTCCGACCACATTTACAGCCGCAACACGAACCCCACGGTTGCCGTATTCGAGGAGAAGGTCAGGCTGCTCGAAGGAGCGGAAGCGGCCGTGAGCTTTGCCTCGGGAATGGCCGCGATCAGCAACACCCTGTTCGCTCTCCTCAAGCCAGGGGACCGCATCGTCACCGTCAAAGATACCTACGGCGGCACCAACCAGCTTCTGCGGGAGTTTCTTCCCCGGATCAACGTCGATGTGTGTTATTGCGATACGGCGGATCCCGCGCAAATCGAGGCGGAGATCCGGAGGGGCTGCCGGATGGTCTACCTCGAAACGCCCACCAATCCGACGCTGAAGATCGTCGATATCGAGCGCACCGCCCGCGTCGCCCACTCCACCGGCGCAACGGTAGTGACCGACAACACCTTCGCGACCCCGATCAATCAGCGCCCTCTGGATCTTGGCTCGGATCTCGTCCTGCACAGCGCATCGAAATTCCTGGGCGGACATGCGGATGCGCTGGGAGGAATCGTGTGCGGGCCGAAAGACCTGATCCACACCATCTATCATTACCGCGAGATCACCGGAGCCGCGCTCGATCCTTTCGCCGCCTACCTCCTGATTCGCGGTATGAAGACGCTTCAGATCCGGGTGGAGCGCCAGAATGCGAATGCGCTCAAGATCGCACAATACCTGGAACAACACCCGGCGATTGCCCGGGTGTGCTACCCCGGCCTTGAAACGCACCCCCAGCATGAGGTTGCGAAAAGACAAATGCCCGGTGGGTTCGGCGGCGTGATGAGCTTCGTTCTCGAGGGCGATTACGAGGCGGTAAAGGCCTTTCTCCCTCGCCTTCACTTTGCCCATCGCGCGGCGAATCTCGGCGCTGTCGAAACAACGGTAGGCCCGCCGGCCACAACCAGTCATGTGGAAGTCAGCGCCCCTGACCGCGCCGCCATGGGAATCCCGGAAGCCTTGGTCCGCTATTCCACCGGGATTGAAGACGTACGCGACCTGATTGCCGATCTGCGGCAAGCGCTGGAGGCGCCCGGCAACCCGGGCCCAGGTAGCTCGGGCAACGTAGCGAGATAGAACATGATGCGATTACTGACAGCACTCTTTTTCGCCAGTGCGGCGATTCATCCGGTGAGGCTGGCGCATAACCCGATTGTCACTCCCGAACTAAGTGCTTCGCTGGGAGACAATATTAATGGGCCATCGCTAATCCGCGTACCGGCCTGGGTGCAAAAGCCGTTCGGGAAATACTATCTCTATTTCGCGCACCATCAGGGGAAGTTCATCCGGCTCGCGTACGCCGACCAATTGGAGGGTCCCTGGAAGATATACGAGCCGGGAACCTTGCAACTGAAAGAGGCCGGCGCCTGCCACGACCACATTGCGTCGCCGGATGTCCATATCGACGACGCCACGCGGCAAATCCGCATGTATTTCCATTGTCCGGCCGAGGGCACGGGGAAGGACATCGATCAGCAGAAGACGCTGCTCGCCATGTCACCGGACGGCCTCCATTTCACAGCGCGGCCGACGCCGCTTGGGCCGGCCTATTTCCGCGTGTTCCACTGGAAAGATTACTATTACGCGGTGGCGCGCGCAGGTGTGTTTCTGCGGTCGCGCGATGGCGTAACCGCTTTCGAGCAAGGCCCGACGTTATTCAACGAAGATCCGAACCTGGTTTTGCGGCATGCGGCGGTGGATGTTCAGGGCGATCGTCTCGCGATCTTCTTCTCGCGTATTGGTGACAATCCGGAGCGAATTCTTGTGTCTTATATCGACATGACTCCGGATTGGAAGAAGTGGAAGGCCTCGGCGCCGGTCACGGTGCTTGCCCCGGAAAAGAAATATGAAGGAGCGGATCGGCCTCTCGAGGTTTCGAAGATGGATTTGGCGCCGGGAAAAGTGAGACAACTACGGGATCCAGCGATTTTCCGTGAGGGCGGTCAAATTTACTTGCTCTATTCAATTGCTGGGGAAAGCGGGATTGCAATTGCGAAACTATAGGCGTATCGGAGGACTCTTAACCTGCTTCACACTAGTCGGCCTGGAATGCGGCGCGCAAACCAACGGGCTTGGGCAAAAGCCGGAAGTCGCGGGCGCGATTGAAGTGCTGGATGCGTGGCTGCAGGCGACCACTGCTTCGCGCGAAGAGCCCGGTTTATCGATTGGCGTTGTCTATAACCAGGACCTGATCTGGTCGAAGGACTACGGTTTCGCCAACTTCGAGAAAAAACTGCCCGCCAGCGCGGCCACCGTTTACCGCATCGCTTCGATTTCGAAGGTGTTTACGGCCACGGCTATTATGCAACTGCGCGATGCCGGCAAGCTGCAACTCGACGATCCGGTGTCGAAGCATCTGTCATGGTTCCACGTGAAGGAGCCCCGCGCGGACGCGCCGCCTATCACCATCTGGAGTCTCTTAACACATACCTCGGGAATGGCGAGAGAGCTTCCGGCTTTCTATTGGAACGACCTTAAGTTTCCAACCCGCGAAGAGATGATGAGGATGACGGTAGAGGAGCCCGCGGTCTTCCCTCCGGAGACGGAGTATAAATATTCCAACCTCGCGCTCGCGATCGCGGGGGAAGTGGTCGCCGCCGTTTCGGGCGAGCCGTATGCGCAATATGTGGAGAACCATATCCTGCGGCCGCTTGGGATGTCGTCCACTTCGGTAACGCCGCAGCCGGGAGATCCGAATCTCGCCGTGGGGTATCGCCGGCGCGTTTTGGGCCAACCGAGAGAAGCCGAAGATTTCATCGATGCGCGCGCGCTGACGCCCTCGGCGGGCCTGGCGTCGAATGTGAACGATCTCGCCAAATTTGTTTCACTTCAATTCCGCGACGGACCGGCCGGGGGCTCTCAGATTTTGAAGGGCCCAACCTTGCGGGAGATGCAGCGCGTGCAATGGCTCAAACCGGATTGGCAAAGCGCGCAAGGGCTAGGTTTTGGAATCCGCCACGTTGGCCAGCAAGTCCGCGTCGGCAAGGATGGCGCGGCGCCGGGTTATAAAAGCCTTATCGAATGGGTTCCGGCCGAGAAGTTCGGCGTGATTGTGCTGATTGAACTAAGCCGCTAAAGCG
>PNAJ01000106.1 GCA_003170295.1 Bryobacterales bacterium
TCCGCATTCCCGGCTGGGCGCGCAATCAGCCTGTTCCGAGCGATCTTTATCGGTTTGCTGATTCCGTCAGTGCTCCCGTCACGATCAAAGTTAACGGCAGGCCAATCGTCACAAAGCTCGACAAAGGCTACGCGATCATCGACCGCGTTTGGAAACCCGGATACACCATCGAGCTGAATCTCCCCATGCCGGTCCGCCGCGTGGTCGCGAACGATCAAGTCGCCGCGGATCGCGGACGCGTCGCCCTGGAGCGCGGCCCAATTCTATACGCATTGGAAGCACCCGACAATCCGAACGGAAAAGTGCGCAATCTGGTTCTCTCGCGCGACGCGAAACTAACGGCGGAGTACAAGCCCGCGCTGCTGAAAGGCGTCGAGGTGATTCAAGGCCGCGCGCTCGCTTTATCCTACGACGGGCAAGGAGATGTGCTAAAAAACCAGCAGCCATTCACCGCCATCCCGTACTACGCTTGGGCCAACCGCGGACGCGGTCAAATGGTCGTCTGGATCCCGGAAACGGAAGCCGTCGCCAAGCCCACGCCGTTTCCGAGCATCGCCATCACGAGCAAAGTAACCGCGTCTCCCGCACGAAGGAATCCGCGAAATATCAACGATGGAGAGGAGCCCGCCTCTTCGAGCGATGCCTCGTCTTACTTCGACTGGTGGCCGAAAAAAGGCTCAACCGAGTGGGTCGAATATGCCTTCGAGAAGACGGCCACCGTTTCCTCGGCCGAACTCTACTGGTTCGACGATACCGCCCGCGGCGAAGTGCGAGTCCCGGCGTCGTGGCGCATTCTCTATCGCGATGGCAGCGAGTGGAAGCCGGTAGAAAACACGTCAGCCTATGCAGTCGAAAAGGACAAGTACAACAAGCTGACGTTCAAACCGGTGACGACCAACGGACTACGTCTCGAAGTCACCATGCAGCCCAACTGGTCGGCGGGCATCGAGGAGTGGAAGGTCAAATAAAGACGTGCCGCCGCTCTCGAAAACGCCCGCCAGGATCGAAAGGCCAGCTTGTTGTGGGGCCGCCAATTTTGGCGGCAGCCGTCCTTTCTAGGCGGCTCTTGTTTTCATTTCATAGCTGAATAGGGACCGCGCGAAGGCACGTCTGTGTCCTTCGTCTAATAAAGCAGGGCGGCAGGCCGACGCTCTGAAACCCTACTTAACAGCCACCGAGGCGCTCGCTGTAAGACCGGCTCTTTGCAAGGTCAGACTCACCGTTGATCCCGGGTATTGAGGGTATGCAGTATCGGGAATCAGCACGTTGATCTGATCGACGCCAACCACTTCGAACGGAGCGGCTCCGGCGAAAACTACCGTACCTGGAAGGGCGCAGGGCAAGCCGAAAAGGCTCAGAAAGCATCCGTAACCTGCGAAGGTCGCTTGCACCGGGCTCGATAGATTCGCAAGCGGCGGCGCGACGATGCTCCCGTCGGCCAGACTGCGATCATACGGACCCATCCCCGTACCGAAAATCTGAATCACGGACCCGCGCGCCGCCGGATTGGAAGGTGTGTTCAACGTGCCATCCTGATTGAGGATGGCAAAACCAGCGTTTGAGTTGCACGAGGACATGCAGAAAATCGCAGGCCATTCCCGAGCCGTAAACGCGAAAATACAAGCCTGCACACTAGACCTCGTCACGCACACGCTGGTCGTTGACCCGCTGAGACGCTGTGGCACAACGAAGTTGATCTGTTTGTCCTGGACGTAGAGTATGGGCGCAGGAATGCCTCCCACCGTCAGGGTAGTCCCATCAAGCTCAGTTGCGACGAGCCCATTCACGTCGAACTGGTACTGCACCCCAATGGTGGGACCCAAATTGCTCCCGAAGAGCGTGGCGATCATGCCCGCCGTAGCCGGCGCGTAGTTAAAACTCGCGCCGCTGACCAGACAAGAAGGCGCGGGAAGGCCATGCGGTACCGCGCTCAAATCAAGCTTGAATACAAACTCGGCACCGCTCGACGAATCGATCACTGGTCCGCCGGGAAATAGGGTGGTTCCAGTTAAGCCCACCGCATAAAGAGACCCGCCCGGATCGAGAGCGACCGCATCGATACTGGTGAAATTCGGCCCACTAAGTAAGGTGGAAAACGTGATATTTCCCAGCCGATCAAGCGTAGTCAGCATACCGGCTCCGCCAACCTCACTGCCGACAGGAAATCTAGTTCGGAACTGGAGTTCCTGCGGCAGATTTGGAGCGCAAGGCTCCAGTGTGTCCTTCGTCGGAAAATTTGCCGATACAGTGACGCCTGCAACCACCGCGCTGCCGTCATCGAGCACAATTAACGAGGAGCCCGGCGTATTTACCGCGACGTAGCCAATTTGCCCCGTAACGTCGATCTTGATCAGCTGGGAGCCGACCATGTAAGAACTCCCGGCGCGATCGAGCTTCATCTCACTGGGGGCAAACGGAAGCGGCGTCGAATAAAGGAGCGTCGAAGCAGTCGGAGAGAAGCGTGCGAGAAACCCCGGGCCGCTGCTATAAGCTGCATCACGCGTGCTCGGGAATCCCGGCCCTAGACTGCCACTGATGTGGATGATGCCCGTATCGGAGACAGCGACCGAGGTAACGGAGACAGATCCACTTGGAGAAGGCTCGCCGATGAGCGTGGAGTTCATCAGTGTCGCGCCGCTAGCGTCGAACTTACTGATAAATCCAACTGTAGAGACAGCTCCTGCACCCTGCGGGATAACGCTCCGTTGATACGCTCCCGCAGTCGTTGGAAAAGTGATCCCGCTGGTAGCTCCGCCCACATAAGCATTTCCACTCCTGTCAATCGTCAGAGCACCCGCTGACGTTCCGCCCTGATCGAGAAAGGTCGAATAAACCAGCTTCTTCCCGGAAGGATCGAGCTTTAGCAGGAAGCCCCCACCGCTGCCTGATGTGGGCTGAAAGCTGCCTTGAGTGGTGGGGAAGTCCGAGGAATTCGTAACGCCCGCCAGAAAGACATTTCCGCTGGGGTCAACTGTCATTCCCCCGATCCGGTCGTCGCCTGATCCGCCGATCCCCGTGAGGTACACGACCTGCGAGGTCGACGGCGACAACGGCCCTGAGATTTTCATGACGTATACGTCCACGTTTCCGCCACACGGACCGAGCAACGTTGTCGGCGCGGGCGGCCGCGGAGTGATCAGCCCGACGAATCCGGCGGAAGCATTGCCGGCAAGATACAAATTCCCCGCCGCATCGAAAGCCGCCCCGAGGACTAGTCCCGGCGCACCAAAACGGAACACGTTCTGAATCGCCGCTGGTAGCGTCGGGTCCGCCGCAGGAGCGTTAGCGCCTACAGAGAGCAATACCGCGAAAACGAGTATTACCGATCGCGTATCGAAACGCACTGATCCGCTCACGGTGAATAGTACCGCTTCACAAGAAGAAACACCAGCAGCTTCATACCGCTGAACAGGCATTTTCAGTTCCACCATCTCCAGACACATGGCGTCCCCTGAGAGTGAGCCCTTTCAATGGCTTGCGATTTGGCGAAAGCGCGGCAGTCAGAACACGAGGGCCAAGCGGATACAGGAGGCGGGACGGAAATAGCCAACCACCCCAAAGAGTGTTACGGCTAGACGGGACTCGGTCTCCGCGCTGGCGTTCCGGGCGTCGGCCGTAATCTAAAGCAGATGCGCCGGAGTCGTTCTCACTTTCCACTTTGCGCCCCGTCGCAGCCGGGCGTTCACTTCTTCGAGCGATCCAAAAAATCCCGCGAACGAGTCTTGCAGCGCTCGCGGACGCCTCCGCGCCTGCCGGAAATCGCGATGCCGGAACTGGTCCGTAGAGGAGATCACGGCTGCTCCCATCGGGCGGTATTCGTGGGTGCCTTGTGCCCAGGCAAGTCCGTTTTCGGGGTCAATCCAGAGACCGAATCCCATGATGTTCGTAAACCATTATGACGTTGGGCCCTAAAGTGCTTCAATAAGAGTAATGCTGACTCCGTTTCGGTTTACGACCTTTGCAATGATGGCGTGCTTTGTTGCGCTGGGTAGTTTTGACACAGCGCAAGCACAGAATCTCACGGTCAGTAGCAGCACCCTGGTGTTCACTGCGGCGCAGGGAGGGAATCCGAATCCTCCCACGCAGATGGTGACCACCGGCAGCACCGGCGGCAGCATCAACTTCATTATCTCGTACTCGGCCAATTCTAGCTGGCTTTCCGCCTCCACGGGGCCGTTCAACGGGACCGGGGGTACCTCCGGGCAGGTGCTCACCGTTCAAGTCAATTCAATCCTCCTTGCGAGCGGGAGCCACAACGGAACCATCACTCTGACCCCGAGCAACGGAACCGCCGTGGCTACCATTGCGGTCGCACTGACGATCAGCGGCAGTGGGACCACCACCTCGACGCTGAGCGCCACTCCTTCGCAACTTTCCTTTGGTTTCGAACTCGGGCATGCCGGGCCTCCATCGCAAACGGTGCAGATTCTCAGCTCGGGCATCTCACTGCCGTTTACCTTCAGCATCACCACCGCGCCTACCAGCAATTGTCCCGTTGGATGGCTGCAGGTGACAGGATTGAACAGCTCGACTCCAGCGCCGCTCACGGTGAGCGTTGCGACCGCCGGTCTCGCCGCAGGAAGCTGCACGGGAAATATTTTGGTCAGCTCGAATACCGCGGGGAACGACACCACCACGACGCTCATCGGTGTCGTGCTTTTCGTAAGCACCAGCGCGCTGCTGAACGTGAATATTCCGCCCGGATTGTCGTCGGTTACGCTCCAGCAACGGGGAGTGCCCGTGCAGTTCAATCTCCAGCTCACCAGTTCGGATTCCACGCCAGTGTCCTTTACCGCGTCGGTGCCAAATAATAATTGGCTGGCGATATCGCCCTCCTTCGGGACTACGCCGGCAAATATCGACGTGCAGGTGACGCCTGGGTCGGTGCTCCCTCCAGGAACCTATAACGCCGCGATTACGATCAATTCGCCAGGCCTGTTCAACAACACGACGTCGATTCCCATCACGCTGATCCTTACGTCCAGCAGTTCGCTGACGGTGACTCCTTCCGGTACGCAGAACTTTACCGAGCTGCAAGGCGGTTTCGTCCCGGCGTCGCAAACACTGACGCTCACAGGCTCGGCTACCACCACGTCGCAATTTACGACGTCGGTGATCCAGGGAACCGGCGGTGCATGGCTCCAGGTAAGTCCTGCGTCGGGAGGTTTGACTTCCACGCCCACGTCGTCGTCCGCGCAAATCACCTTGAGCGTCGCCCCGAACACGTCGAACACGCTCGCGCAAGGCGTCTATTCCAGCCAGGCCGTGATTTCGTTCACCAACGCGCAGATTCCGCAGATCGTGATCGCCGTCAGCTTGACGGTGGCGCCACCCGCTTCCGCCATCGTCGCGACGCCTGCCGCGGTTACGTTCAGTTACCAATCGGGAGGATCCCCGCCTGCCTCCCAATCGATCTCGATCACCAATCCAGCGAGTGGTTCGCTCGTCTACACGGTCGCATCGATCAGCGATAGCTGGATCTCCGTGAATCCAACGAGCGGCACCACGCCGGGAAGCATTTCCGTGGCGGTAAATCCACAGGTTCTTCAGACGGGGTCGTACACCGGCTCGTTTACGCTCACGTCTCCGGGCGTGCCATCGACGACAATCGGCGTGTCGCTCTTTATTTCCGCCAGCACGACGCCGCAACCGTTCATCATCGGCAACGCCGCCAGCGGCGTCGGCGGCCAGCTCTCGCCGGGTGAAATCATTTCGATCAAAGGCTCCGGCCTCGGACCGGGCACTCCCGTTTCTTTTACCGTGGGTTCGCTAACCAGTCCAACCCTCGCCGGCGTCGGAGTGACCTTCGATGGATTCCCGGGAACGCTGCTGTACGTTTCCTCCACCCAAATCAACGTCACGGTCCCCTACGAGGTCGCTGGAAAAGCTTCGACCACTATCATAGTTACATATCAAAGCGTTCCATCCGCCGGAATTACTCAACCCGTTGGCGCGGTATCTTTGGGGCTTTTCACCGATAATGCCACCGGCGGCGGCCAGGCGGCCGTTGTGAATCAGAATTATACGTATAACACCGCCGCAACGCCAGCTCCCCAAGGCTCCTACATTTCGGTGTATGCGACCGGCGGCGGGCAGACCATTCCGGCCAGTTTCGACGGCGAAGTTAGCCCCACGACGAGCCTCTTATACCTTGTTTTACAACAATATGTGACTGCCACCATCGGGGGAATACGGGCGGCGGTTGTGTTTTCGGGCGCGGCTCCGGGTTACGTCACTGGAGTAGTGCAGTTCAATATCCAGGTGCCGACCGGGGTCAGCGGCTCGGCACTGCCAATCGTGGTCACGATTAATGGCTCTACCGTCGTCCAAAGTCAGACTGGCGCCACGGTAGCGGTACAATAAAAGGCCTTAAATCGCCAAAATGTACGCTCCACGCGCCCTTAATCGACCTTAAATGGCATCAATTATCAACGTTTCAGGGATCGCGAAAACCTTCGGGATCGCCCCTCTTTTTGAAAATATCTCGCTCAACATCGGGGATGGAGACCGGCTCGGGCTGATCGGTCCGAATGGGGCGGGGAAGTCGACGCTGCTCGAGATCCTCACCGGGCAGAGAGAGCCGGATAGCGGCAACGTCGCGTTGCGCAAAGGGACGCGCCTCGCGTACGTGACGCAGGATTCGCAATTTCCAGAAGGCATGACGGTGCGGCAGGTGGTCCATGCCGCGATGGCTGAGGCGCGCGTGGCGGAAGAGGAAAAACTCGCGCGAGAGGCGGAAACGCTGGGGCGCGCGGGGTTCGAAAACTTCGACCAACAAGCATCGAGCTTATCGGGCGGATGGCGAAAAAGGCTCGCGGTGGCCGAAGCGCTGGTGCAATCGCCCGATATTGTAATGCTCGACGAGCCGACGAATCATTTGGATCTGGCTGGGATTGCCTGGCTCGAAGAAATGCTGCAAAGCGCGCCGTTCGCGTGCGTGGTGGTGAGCCACGATCGATATTTTCTGGAGAACGTCGCGACGGCCATGGCGGAGTTGAATCCCCAATATCCGAACGGCCTCTTTTACGTGACGGGGAATTACAGCACGTTCCTCGAAAAGAAGGGCGAGTTTTTACACGCGCAGGCGAAGCATCAGGACGCGCTGGAGAATCGCGTGAAGACCGAGATGGAGTGGCTGCGGCGCGGTCCGAAGGCGCGCGCGACGAAATCGAAGGCTCGCATCGATAAGGCGCAGGAGATGATCGGCGAGTTAAAAGACTTGAAAATTCGGACCCGCGTGGAACTGACCGACATCGATTTTTCCGCTACTGATCGAAAGACAAAGCGGCTGGTGCATCTGGAAGGCGTGTCCCACGGTTTTGGCGAGTCGATGTTATTCGATGGCACGAATTTCACGATCACCGCGGGGATGCGAGTGGGTTTGGTCGGCGCGAATGGCAGCGGCAAGACGACGCTGCTTCGTTTGCTGAAGGGCGATATGCCGCCGATGCGTGGAGAGATTCAGAAGGCGGATAATCTGCGGGTCGTTTCCTTCGATCAGATACGGGAGATCGATCAGAGCTTAACGCTGCGGCGCGCGCTGGCTCCGGATAGCGATTCGGTGGTGTATCGCGACCGCGTGACGCACGTGGCCTCCTGGGCGGCGAAGTTTTTATTCACAAGCGATCAGTTGAATCAACCGGTGAGGAGGTTGTCAGGCGGCGAAAAGGCTCGGGTGTTGATCGCGAAGCTAATGCTGGAGCCTGCGGATTTACTACTGCTGGACGAGCCGACCAACGATTTGGATATTCCTACTTTGGAGATTCTCGAAGAGAGCCTACTGGAGTTTCAGGGCGCGCTAGTGCTAGTCACGCACGATCGTTATTTACTGGATCGAGTGGCGACGGTGGTGTTGGGGCTCGATGGAAAGGGCGGCGCGGAGCGGTTTGCGGATTACTCGCAGTGGAATGAATGGCAGACGGCGAAGAAGCCTGTGAAGGCGTCTGCAGTGCCTGCTCCCAAGGCTGCGGCGGTCAAGAAAAAGCTTTCTTATATTGAGGCTCGGGATTTCGAGACCATCGAGCATCGGGTATCGGAGGCGGAGTTGGCTCTGGAGGCTCAGCACGACGCGGTGCAGCATGCGGCGGCGAAGGGTGGGAAAGAGTTGGACTTGGCGATGGCGGAATTGGAGAAGAGGCAGGAGGCGGTCGACGATCTGTATGCCCGGTGGGCGGAGTTGGAGAAGAAGTTGGGGTGAGTGTTGGGTGCCGATGGAAGAGACCGTACTGCTCGAACCCACGCTCGCTCCTCGGCATATGACCATCTAGGGTGGAGTCTGGAAAGCCTCACCTGTGGAGGAAGGGTCGTTATCCCGGATTTTTCAAATGTCGATTTTAGCACGGCGGCCATGTTAGACTGCGGACTAAGAGATGGCGCGGAATTTCAAAATCGTGGTGGAGCAGCACTCCGACGGCTTCGTTGCCTACCCTCTCGGGATGCGGGGCGTCGTGGTGGGAGAAGGCGATAGCTATGAGGAAGCGCTCTCTGAAGTCGAATCCGCCATCCGTTTCCACATTGAAACCTTCGGCGACGAGGTTCTCGGTTCGCCGGTGATCGAGGCGTTCATTGCGGAGACGACGCTTTTGGTCTGATGGCGAAGTTTCCCATCGATGCTCCGAAAACAAGAGTGATCGCGGCGCTTCGGGCGATCGGATTCCAACTGGTGCGGGAGGCCGAGCACATCGCCATGAGACGCCAGCGCGAGGATGGAGGGTCGGATGTGTTGACGATCCAAATCACCCAAGGATCAAGGCATCCACCTTGCGGACCATCCTGACACAAGCGCGCATCGAGAGGGAAGAGTTTCTGCGGGCTTACGAAGCATCGTAACGCTCCGACGCTATCGGCGGATGCGAACAGAGGAAGGGGTTGCTGTCCCGGTTCCCCCGGTTTCGCCGTTGCTCTCTGGCAGGCTGTCAGGGTGTGCGCATCCGGTCGGCGGCGTCGGGACGGATGGCGCGAAAATGCTTGAGGTTCCAGGTGTAAATCGTCTCGGCTTTCACCTTGGCGGCGCACTGCAACAGAAGCGCGTCGTAAACCCGGCCGCTGACAAAGCCTCGCGCGGCTGCCTGCTCAATTGTCTGGAAGTATTCGTCCTCGCTAAGCGAGACGACGGTGAAACGTTCCCGGGTCTCCTGCACGAACAACAGCGCCTGTTCGGGCGGAATCACGTCTTTGACTGGCAGAGCCGTCATCGTTGCATACACTTCGGCAAGCGTGTGAGCGGCGCAGGCCGATTTCCCCTTCTTGGCCGCGCTGACCAGCTTGAGACTGGCTTCATGATGCGGATGACCGCGCCAGAACGCGCCGATCAGTACCGACGTGTCGAAGAATTCCTTCATCCCAGCAGCTCACGCAATCGCTTTTCGCGCTCGCGATCGATCAAAGCGGGAATGGAAGCGGCGGTTGCCTCACCCTGGTAAACCCACACGCCCAGTTCCTTCTTGAGCAGCGCCTTGGGGCGGACCGGCCGCAAGGTGACAGTCTCCTCGCCCTGACTGTCGAGTTGCAAGGCGTCGCCCGGGTTGAGCCGCCATTCCTGTCGCAACGTTTTCGGAATGAGAACGCGCCCGGCCCGGTCGAGAGTAAGCTTGGTAGTCATAATGGCAATTCGTCAGTGGGAAAACCCACTTTTAAAACCCAATATAGCACCTTGGAAGCAGCTGCGCCCGAGCAAGGCGGGGCGGCCTCGCAAGCATTGTTCATTGTGGAATTAGTGGAAGGAGTCGCTGTCCCACAGTTTCCCAATGAGACGCCAGCGCGAGGATCGAGGGTCGGATGTTTTGACGATGCCAAATCACCCAAGGATCAAGGCATCCACCTTGCGGACAATCCCGACACAAGCGCGCATCGAGAGGGAAGAGTTTCTGCGGGCTTACGAAGCATCGTAACGCTCCGACGCTATCGGCGGATGCGAACAGAGGAAGGGGTCGCTGTCCCGGTTTCCTATTTATGTTTAAATAGATCGAGGTTCCGCTTCCATGACAACTGACCCTCCCTTTCACGTTTCCTTTTTGTCGGTGACGTTGTTCGGGTTGAGCGCCATGCTCGATAGCGGCAAGCATGACGACATCTCTCTACAGGACGTGATCCGTCACATTCAAAGTGGTGATTTGATCCATTTTCTTAACGAAAAGGCGGGGTACGCGTTCGATCAAGGGCTGTCCGAAGCTGAACCCGCATTTTCCGGCTGGTATGTCGAAAAGCTGAAAGAGAACTGTGAAGTCATGGAAGACCGAGAAGGCAGAAAATACGGCATCAGGAACCGCGGGCTCTGTCTACTGATTTCCTACACTGCCGAGATTATCCAACACAGTGAAAACATTCGACTGAAATGACAGCAAGAGCAACGCTTCGCGCCTTGTTGCCTGCGGCCCTGTCCTTCGCTCAGACGCCTGCCCCCCGGGGAGCACAGACAGAAATCCTCCCGGAATGCCCACACACGGAGATGCGCTACTGGAATAACTGCAGAGGGACGGACACCTCTTCCAACGGGGACAAATACGTCGGCGAATTCCGCGACGGCAAGCGCACTGGACAAGGAACTCTCACCTATGCCAACGGGAACAAATACGTCGGCGAATTTCGTGAGGACGAACTCACCGGACAAGGAACTGTCACCTATGCCCACGGAGACAAATACGTCGGCGAATTCCGTGACGGAAAACTCACCGGACAGGGAACTCTCACCTATGCCAACGGGAACAAATACGTCGGCGAATTCCGTGCCGATAAACCTAATGGACAGGCAACTGTCACCTTTGGCAACGGAAGCAAATACGTCGGCGAATTCCGTGACGGTAAACGCACAGGAAAAGGAACTGTCACCCATACCAACGGGGACACATACGTAGGCGAGTTCCTTGACGACAAACGCTCCGGACAAGGAACCGCCACCTATGCCAATGGGAACAAGTACACCGGCGAATTCCGTGATGACACTTTCGCCGGACAAGGAACCGCCACCTACGCCAATGGGAACAAGTACACCGGCGAATTCCGTGACGGTAAACGCACAGGGAAAGGATCTTTCTTCTATACGAACGGGTTACATACGTCGGCGACTTCCGTGACGGCAACTTCAACGGAAAGGGCGTCCTAACCTATGTCAACGGTGATAAATACGTCGGCGACTTCCGTGGTGGCGAACTCAATGGAGAAGGCACTTCAACGCTCTCCAACCGAGACAAGTATGTTGGCGAATTTCGTGATGGAAAAGCCAATGGACAAGGAACCTTGACGCTTTCCAACGGGAACAAATACGTCGGCGAGTTCCGCGACGATAAACGCAACGGGAAAGGAACTTTCACTCTTCCCAATGGGGATAAATACGTCAGCGAATTCCGTGACGACGAGCCCTATGGGAAAGGAACTTGGATGTTCCACAGCGGCTCAGAACAAGTCGGCGAATTTAAAAACGGTAAATTTGTAGCGCAGTCAACCCGTTTTGAGGTCGTTCTTCATAACGAAAATGGGGTTCTCCTCGTTCCGGTCTTAATCAACAACAAGATCCCCCTCGATTTCATCCTAGACAGCGGCGCTGCCGATGTAAGTGTTCCAGCAGACGTTGTATTGACGCTGATACGTACGGGAACGCTCTCCGAGGCAGATTTCACCGGAACGACCACCTACGTCCTCGCCGATGGTTCAAAAGTACCTTCGCAGACATTCCGTATCAGATCGCTTAAGGTCGGCGATAAGGTGTTAGAAAATGTGTCGGGAAGTGTCGCTTCAGTGAATGGCTCATTACTCCTAGGACAGAGCTTTCTTAGTCGTTTCAAGTCGTGGTCGATTGATAACGAACGACAGGTATTAGTATTGCAGTGATTGATCAAGAGGCCTTGACGAAAGGTCTCGGCGCACTGAGAATCGCCCAACAAGGCCAAGAAGGACAGACGCATTTTTTTGTGGAAGAAATGCGGGACAGCACACTCAATCGCCATTGCGGATCGCGGCTCGGAAATAGAATGGGAGTGCGTTTCCCCGCATTTCGCGCGTCGCGCCCTATCCACGGGGCCGTCGATGGTTCGCCGGTTCGTCAAAGTGACCCATGAACCGGTGCCTCAATAATCCGTTTGCGCAACCCGCTGATCCGGGCTACTGTGAAGGTATGGCAAAGGCCAAGAACATCGATCCGCTTGTCTGCAACGACCCAGCAGTTGAGGTAAGCCCAGCAACGAGCCGCATCCTGAAACAGCGCATGAAGACCGCCGATGAAGGCCGACTGGTTCCCGCCGACAAAGCCCGCCAGCGAATCCACCAATGGCTTTCAAAGTCCTCTACCACGAAGACGCGTTAGCCGATCTGGAAGAAATTTTCGAGTGGTCGAGGGAGAAGCATCCCGAAACAACCGAGCAATTTGCCGATGATCTTTTCGACCACATCGAATTGCTGCAAGCCCTTCCCTATATCGGCACTCCCATAAAGGGACATCCTCAGCTCAGGCGGCTTCTCCATTCTCCGCTTTACGTCTACTACCGTCTGGACGAGCACCGGGGAGCCATTGAAATTCTGCACTTCTGGCACAGTTCCAGAAAAGAACCCCAATTCTAAAGTCAAACGCGGCGCGACGCGGGCGCGGACCGCCGTGGAGCCTGGAAAGAGAATTGGGCGGCTAACACTCGCCGCGTTAACCTGAAATGGAGTTCCACCCAATGATGACCATCACTGTTGAGATACCGGATGTTCTTGCGGGCGTTCTATCGGCCGAAGGCAAGGACCCCGCGAGGGCTGTGCTTGAGGCGATGGCGCTTGAGGGATACCGGACGGACCGGCTGACGGAGGCGGATCTAAAGGAGCTATTGGGCTTTGAAACCCGGATGGAAGTGCACGGCTTCCTCAAGGACCATGGTGCGTTCATGCATTACACGGCTGAGGACCTCGATCACGATTCCGCGGTGGCTGTCGACGTGGCTCGTCGTCACCAAGAGTCGAAGGAGTCGAAGGGGGACAGCCTGAAGTGACTCCCTCGGGAATTCCGAAAACGCTCCTTGCAACCTTCAGGAGCAATGCAAATTTCATTTTCAGGAAGGAGTCCGGTAAACTTAGTTCATACGCCCCGATAGCTCAGTTGGTAGAGCGCCAGTTTTGTAAACTGGATGTCGCTGGTTCAATCCCGGCTCGGGGCTTTTGCTTTTGCCGCGCTTGTCCAGCTACTTTCGGTCTGTCCGCATGCTGACGCATGGCGGTTCAGCGGCAGGCGAAACCGCCTGCCCCACCTAGCACGAACGAGGGATTCCCATGGTCACTCGAAGAGCCGCCTCAAAAGGCGGCTGCCGCCAAGATTGGCCGCCCCACAAGAGTGCTGGTCGGGAATGGTTTCGAGCGTGAGCGCGCCACAAGCATCAGGGCGGGAACGAGACGAAGGGTACTTCTCGGTTAGACTATTCTGATGCGCAGTTTGATTCTTTTCCTCTTCTGTCTTTCTATATTCGCCCAAGAAACGCCGCCCCCTGCCGCTGCGGGTGGACGCGGTGGAGCTGTTGCGGCTACACCGGCTGCTGCTCCGCAGGTCAATCCGAATGACACTGTGCTGAAGGCGCTGGACGATGTGATGTGGGTGCAGAAGCTGAGCGACATCGCGGATGTCGACAAGATCGCCTACACCAGCCTGGCTCCGGTTCACATCCTCAACAAGACGGCGCCGGGGGCGGGGAATCCGCTGATCATTCGCGCGTACACGTTTATTCCCAAGAAAATGGACCGGTCGAAGAAGCAAGCGCTTCTGGTGCTGGCGCACCAAGGGATGCACGGGAACGTGTCGTCTGTCGAGCTGGCGCACATCGTTCGCGAAATGATGGAGCAGGGATACGCGGTGATTGCGCCCGATTACCGCGGCAGCAATGGTTACGGGCAGGGTTTCTATCAACAGATCGACTACGGCGGGCGCGAGGTGGACGATGTGTACGCGGGCCGCGAATGGATGCTCGAAAAATATAGTTTTCTCGATCCGAAGAGGGTGGGCGCGATTGGCTGGAGTCACGGAGGGCTGATCACGCTGATGCAGATCCTGCAGCATCCGGACGCGTTCGCGGTGGCGTACGCGGGGGTGCCGGTGAGCGATCTGGTGCTGCGGCTGGGGTATCAGACGGATTCCTACCGCGCGCAATATTCGGCGGCGTATCACATTGGCAAGACGGTGCGGGACGATATTAAGGAGTACGAAAAGCGGTCGCCGATTAACTATGTGGCGAAACTCCAGACTCCGCTGCTGATCCATAGCAACACGAATGACGAAGACGTCAACGTGCTGGAAGTGAAGCGGCTGATTATGGCGCTAAAGGGAGAGGGGAAGAAGTTCGAGTCGAAGATTTACGAAGACGCGCCGGGCGGCCACATGTTTAACCGGCTGGATACCAAGCTGGCTCGGGAGTCGCGGGAGGAAGTTTACGCGTTTCTGGCGAAATATTTGAAGAATTAAACGATGGAGCGGGAGACGGGAATCGGACCCGCGACCAACAGCTTGGAAGGCTGTGACTCTACCACTGAGTTACTCCCGCGCTCCATCCAATTATAACCGGGCGACTACTTTTTTGCGAGAAGTTCGGGGAACTGTTTTTGAAGTTCCTTCACCTTCGGGGCATCGTTATAGACAATGTACGGCTCGTTGGGATGCTGGTCGAAATAGTGCTGATGATAGTTCTCGGCGGCGTAAAACCCGTTGAGGGCCGTGACTTGCGTCACGATGGGACGCCGGAATACCTTGGCGTCGTTGAGCTGCTTAATATAGGCTTCCGCGACGCGCTTTTGTTCGTCGTCGGAGTAGAAAATCGCGGAGCGATATTGGGTGCCTTCGTCGGGGCCCTGCCGATTTAGCTCGGTCGGGTCATGGGCGACGGAAAAGAAGACCTGCAACAGTTGGCCGTAGGAAATCTGCGAGGGATCGTAGGTGATCTTCACGGACTCGGCGTGTCCCGTTCGGCCGCCGCTGACAGTATCGTAGTGGGCCGTCGACTTGCTGCCTCCGGCGAATCCAGAGACGACTTCGGAGACGCCCTTGAGACGCTCGAAGACGGCTTCGACGCCCCAGAAACAGCCTCCTGCGAAGACCGCGGTTTGCTTGGTCGCGGGAGCTTTCACATCGGTGGCCGGGGAGGGAAGCTTCGAGCCGCTCGCGAAAATAGCACCAAAAATCATGGAAAGAATTATTTTGTTCATGACTAGCCTTTCGCTTTCGGTTCAAAATTGAGGGCTGCGGAATTCATGCAATAGCGCAAGCCGGTGGGCTTCGGTCCGTCGTCGAACACGTGGCCGAGATGCGCGTCGCAGCGGATGCACCTTACTTCTTCGCGATCCATGCCTAAGCTGCGGTCGGTTTTGTCGTGGATATTTTCCTTGGCGATGGGGGCCCAGAAACTGGGCCAGCCGGTGCCCGATTCGAATTTCGTTTCCGAGCTGAACAGCGCCGTGGCGCAACAGATGCAGCGGTAAATACCGGCATCGTGATTTTTCGCATACTTGCCGGTGAAGGGGCGTTCGGTTCCTTCGCGGCGCGTGACGTCGAATTGCTCCGCTGTGAGTTGTTTGCGCCATTCGGCATCGGTCTTGAAGATTTTCTCGACCGTGACGACGCCCTTACGGCGGCCGGCGCTGTCGAATTCAACAATCTGTACGGACGCTGCCGCCTGAAGTTTCGGAGTCAGCGAACAACCGAGCGCCATTAAAACCTGCCGTCGCGATGGTGGCATGTCGGAATCTCCTGATACCATTTTCGATGATACACGACGGAAAGTTATGGTCGATTTAAAGTTTAAGTCCCCTTGAGGACTTCGGCGATCTCTTTTTCGCCGATCGCGCCTTCCTTGATGACGCGCCAGTAGGGCTCCGTCACGTCGACGGTGGTTGCGCCGGTGCCGGTTGCGAGTCCGCCGTCCAGAACCAGGTCGACGCGGCCATCCATCATGCCGAAGCATTCGATGCCGCTCGCACAGGTCGGCTGGCCGGAGAGATTCGCGCTGGTCGATATCAACGGCTGCGCCAGTCTTTCGAGCAGCGCATTCGCCACCTTCGATTTCGATTGTCGCATCGCGATGCGCCCGGTGTTGCCGGTGACTTTCAGTGGTACGCGCGAGGATGCGGGAGCGATGATGGTCAACGCTCCCGGCCAGAAATAGCGCGCGAGCAGGCGGAAGCGTGCGGAGACATCTTTCGCCAGTTCTTCGGCCATGATGATGTCCGACACCAGCAGGGGCAAGGCGAGATGGATGTCGCGGCCTTTCGCGGCAAATACGCGTCCTACGGCGTGCAGATTCAGCGGGTCCGCGACCAAAGTGTAGAGCGCATCCGTGGGGATGGCGACGACCTCGCCACGGCGCACGGCGGCGGCGGCGCGCTCAATTGCGGCTTCAGAAGGACGCTCGGCGTCAATCTCGATGAGATCGGTTGCCACCGAATTAGTGTAGCGGTTTCTAGTGGTTACTCGCGCGGGCCGATCGCCTCGGCGACTTCGATCGCCATTTGATAGCGCCCAAACGGAGCGCTCAGTTGCACGCCGGCGACCATCGGGCGGACCCGTTCCACCATCTGACGCGCGATGGCGACTCCTTCGGCGCGCGCCGCCTCGGCGCTCTCAGCGCGGCGCATCCGGTCCATATATTCTTCGGGAACGGGCACGCGCAGTTCGTTCACCATGAACTCGGCGTTGCGGAAACTGGTGAGCGGCCAAATGCCCGCGATGAATGGCAGCTTGTGATGCTCGGTATTTTTGAGGAACGATTCGAGGAGGTCGAGATCGAACACCGGTTGCGTGACCACGTACTCGGCTCCCGCGCGCACTTTCCAATCGAAGCGTTTTAATTCTTCGTCCATATTAAGCGCGCCGGGATTCGCGCCCACGCCGATCAGCAGAGCCGTTTGCGATCCCATCGGGTTGGCGCCGAGATCGAGGCCGTGATTCAAATTGTTGGCGATGTTGGTGAGGCCGATGGCATCGACGTCGAACACGGCGGTCGCGTCGGGGTAAGTTCCCATGCGCGGAGGGTCGCCGGTGATGCAGATTAGATTCTTCACGCCGACCGCATATGCGCCCAGCAGTTCGCTTTGAATGCTCAAAATATTTCGATCGCGGCAGCAGAAGTGGAGCACCGCCTCGATTTCGGCGTGCCTCTGGATGAGCTGGCAGGTGACTTGCGCGCTCATGCGGGCGCTGGCGCGCGGACCGTCCGGCACGTTGATGCAGTCGATGCCCGCGGTTTTGCAGAGCTTCGCGCCGTCAATTTCCTTCGACGCGTCGATGCCACGCGGGGGAAGAATTTCCACGAAGGCGACGAATTTTCCAGCCGCGATTTTCCCGCCGAGCGCGCTCTTGTCCCGGATTGGAATTTTTTCGAGCGACTTGGCGCGCGTGGCCGGTTCTTCGATCGTGACATCGAGCGTCCTCTGGCCGGGCTGGAGACTGCGCGCTTCGCTGCGAATTTCCTTGATGTGCGCGGCGGTGGTGCCGCAGCATCCGCCGACGATGCGGACGCCTGCCATCAGAAAGCGGCGGGCGTACTGCGCCATGTACTCGGGCGAGCACAAATAAATGTTGCGTCCTTCCACCGTCGCGGGCAGCCCGGCGTTGGGCATCGCACTGAGCGGCTTCTTGGTGAAGGCGAGCATCTTTTCGATCGCCTCCAGCATGACCTTCGGGCCCGAGGAGCAGTTGAGGCCGATGACGTCGACCGGCCATTCGTCTAAACGCCGCGTGAAATCCTCTGTCGAGGTGCCGTCGCGCAAACGGCAATCGTCTTCGATGCTGAGCTGCGCGATGATCGCGATATCGTCGCCAGCGGCTTCGCGCGCGGCGAAAATGGCCTCGCGAATTTCGTTCGAATCGCGGAAGGTTTCAAGGATGAGCAGATCGATGCCGGCTTCGACCTGCGCTTCGATCTGTTCGCGAAATATAGCGCGGGCTTCCTCAAAACTAGTGGGGCCGAGAGGCTCCAAACGAATGCCCAGCGGTCCGACCGTGCCGGCCACGAACGCCTGATCGCGAGCCGCTTCGCGGGCGATGCGGACGCCCGCCTGGTTGATCAGGCGGACCTTCTCGGCGAATCCATAAGCCGCGAGCCGTTTGCGATTCGCGCCGAAGGTATTGGTTTCGAGGATCTCGGAGCCGGCCTTGATGTACTCTTGATGCACGTCGCGAACCAGCGCGGGCAGCGAGAGATTCAGCTCGTCGTAACAACGGTTGATGAAGACGCCTTTTTGATAAAGCATGGTCCCCATGGCCCCATCCGCCACCAGGACGCGGTTCGCCAGCGCCTCGCGAAATTCAGCCGACCGAGTCTGCGTCAAAGATGCACCCATGTTTGCCTGTATCTTTTACAATACCGCGCCCGTCAATGTTTGTAGATTCAGTCGCTGGAGTTCTTCCGGCTAAAGAGGCCACAGTCGACCTCCTTAAACGAACCTGGGACAGAGCTTTCAATCGCGGCGAGAATCCGTGGAACATGATCCTTTACGATTGGCCAGTTATTGGCTGAGAGAGCTACTATGGCCAGCCGAAGCTCGCGAAGGTTCTGCTCATGGGCCAAGCTTCGATCACCCGTCACAAACACGTCGATGCCGTCGCTCTCCGCCGCCCGCAACAATTCGCCGTTCTTCAATTCGCCCCAGCCCATGTGAGAAGCGGTGACGATCTCATGCTTGCCGAACATGCCGAGTCCGGTTCTAAGTTTGTGCGGAAGATTGTGATCTAACAAGACCTTCACGAGACGGTCTGTTTAGCTTGCGCGCGGGCAAACGAGATAAGGCGCTGGATCGTCGCGAGCGGCAAATCGGGATAATTTTCTTGGATTTCTTCGAGAGGAGAGCCAAGCTCGGCGTCCTGGATGAGCGTGTCCGCGAGGATACGCGTGCCGCGCACGAGGGGGCGTCCCGAGACCTTACCCGGTATTCGCTCCACCAGCTCGCAACCGGTCCAATCGATGTAGCTGTCGGTGTTTGCCATGGAGTCCATCCTGTGCTTATTTTACCGCTGCTTAAGTCAGGAAAGGCAAAGGCCTGATACGTCGCGAACCAGCGCGGGCAGCGAGAGATTCAACTCGTCGTAGCAGCGGTTGATGAAGACGCCTTTCTGATAAAGCATGGTCCCCATGGCCCCATCCGCGACCAGGACGCGGTTCGCCAGCGCCTCGCGAAATTCAGCCGCCCGAGTCTGCACTAGAGTTGCACCCATAATTGCGTATTACCTTACGATGCAGCGACCGTCAATGGCTCATAAATGGTGATTGGTCTTTACCGCTCGAAATGTATTCAGTTTGTGCGCCTGCGGCAGGATCCAGGCGCCATCCCTTACTTGCTCGCGTTGGGCTTCCATTCCCGTGCGAGGCGTTGAGCTTCTGCGATCTGCTGCAAAGTCATCTTGCTGGCTACTCGATCGCGCGCATCTGCGAACCTCTTTTGCAAGTCGCCCTTAGCTCGTGAAGCCGCGAGGTTCAACCACATGTGGGCCCGCAAGTAGTCCTGCGCTATTCCTTGGCCCTTGTCGTATGCAACTCCAAGGTTGTACTGAGCCGACTCGTCGCCCTGATCGGCCGCCCTACGATTCCATGAGACCGCTTGGATGTAATCTTGTGGCACGCCTCGGCCTTCGTAATACATCGCGCCGAGGACTCCCTGCGCGAAGGCATAGCCCTGGTCGGCAGCTATGCGATACCAGCGAGCGGCTTCGCTGTAATCTTTGGCCACTCCCTCGCCTCTGAAGTACGACTGACCTAAATTAAACTGCGCAAGAACGTCGCCCTGATCAGCCGCCCTACGGTACCAGAACACTGCTTGGTTATAGTCTTGGGGCACGCCATAGCCTTGGTGGTACATCGCTCCAAGGGCCGCCTGCGCAAGAGCATCGCCCTGCTCCGCCAATGGCATGAACTCGCTAAGGGCAGTGGCGTAGTCACCATTCTTCAATGCCTGCCGTCCTGCCGCGATGTCGGCCAGAGCCGGCAGCGAAAGCGAGAAAGCTAGGATTGAGTATTTCACAGCGCCTCCACCTCCGCTGCGATGTCCGAGTTATTGGCCGCAGCAATCGCCTTTACCTTGGTAATGTACTCGTCGGGAACCCCTCGCTCCCGCAGGCCACAGACGATGTGACGGACATAGTCACTATTTGTCCTAAGAGCAGGCTGGGGGTCCTTCACTGTGTAGGTCAGCGCCGACTCGACCGTGCCGTCCGGGCGGCGAACCTGGAGGGTCCTCCGCTTGTACTTCTTGCCCTCGATCTCATCAAACGACTTACGCCCGTCAGGAGCGGTCGCTCGGCTCATGAGGCAGTCGGGAACTTCGTAGAGCACGCCCCACACCTTGCCCCCGTCCCTTCTGACTATGTCCGCGGCTGCACAGCGTCGCCGGACGCTCTGCACGTCGAACGCAAGCTCAAAATCATCGATGGTTTCAGCGATGCCAGAGAACCGTGCGTCGCCGCGAAGCCGGTTTTCGCCGTTGATCTCGCATTCCGAACAGTTCGATCCGTATTGAAACACGAGCACGCGACACCCTCCCTAAGAGGTCGTCTCTCATTTTTACCGCCACTCCCAACCCGCGTCCGGTCTTTATTGGTGAAAGTCGGCCGTGCGGTAAACACGGCGGACTCGAATTTCCTTCTCGCGTTGGCGGGTCCGCGCGATGTCTAATGCCGATTGCATCCGCATTAGCGTGTCCATCTTCACACCAAAAGCTTTCTCGATCCGTAGTGCCATCTCGCCGGACAGGCCGGCCTTGCTGTTCAGCAAACTGGACAAGGCGGGGCGGGAAACCTTGAGCGCCTTCGCGGCGTCAGTGACCGACAATCCTGCGGGCTCGATGATCTCGGTACGAATGAAATCTCCGGGATGGGGCGGGTTCTTCATAGGCATGGCGTTTGCTGCCGTTCTCAGAGTCAAACTGTCGCCTGTAGCTTAACACCTGTGAGATGGTCATCCCCCTCCCTCACGGTCAGGGTTCGGTGGGGGGATGTTGAGGGTGACTCGGTACCGACACAGAACCCCGACTGTCAAGGAGGGGGACACTAGCGCCAACTTGGAAACGGATTTACCAATCCCCGCCGGGATGCTTCGATCAAATCCGGGACTCTTGCGCGACGCTTCAGTAGACGCGCCATCGGTGGGGGGACGTTGAGGGTGACTCGGTACTGACACAGAACCCTGACTGTCAAGGAGGGGGACACTAGCGCCAACTTGGAAACGGATTCACCAATCCTCGCCGGGACGCTTCGATCAGATCCGGCACTCTTGCGCGACGCTTCAGTAGACGCGCCAGCAGCACGTCGAATGTTTCTTCGTCGCCGTCGAGCCATATGGGAGGAATCGCTTTTACTGCCTGATCGATCACTTCCTCGGGAAAATGGACGATGCGCGAGAGCCAAGGCTCGAAATCGGCGAGGCCGCGCACCTCGCGATAGACTCCGGGACGAAAATAGAGGCCCTGGATCGCGGAATCTGTGAAGGCCCAGTGCGGACCGTTGAAGATATATCCGTTGTCGATCATCTGCGCGACGAAACCCATTTTGAGGCCATGCGCTTCCGATCCTGGAATCCACTCTTTTAATCGCGCGCGAAAAAAGACCGCCTGCCGCGAATCGGCGTTGCCCATCCATTTATCGAACACGAGCGCGCCCAGAAAATCGGGGAGATTTTCGATGGTTTCGAGAATCGAGTCGGGCAAAAAATCGTAGACCACGTTGCGCGCCGGGTCGCCTGGAAAGCGGGAACCAAAATGCCAGCCCACGTCCGGCGGCTGGCGGTGAGTGCCGAGTTGAAGATGAACCTCCGGATTGGCGGCGAGGAATTCTTCCGACAAACGCACGATCGCGGCCGCGGGCGTCGAGATGCCGAGGTAACTGAGAAACGTCGACGAGATCCATTCGTTCACCAGAATCCGGCGATGCTGGGGATTGTTGAGGAACTTGACGACGTAAGCGTGGCCGTCGGCGGCTTCGAGCAGATGCGCCTGCGCGCCGCCACGCATTTTGCGGATCAGACGGCGCGCGTCAGTTGGCATTTAGGGAGGCTGAAAATCGGGTACTCTTATTAATTATATGACGGACGAAAAAGAAACACCGCCGCGCACTGGAGCCACTAAAGATGAGGTCGCACTCGAATTGATGCGATTCATCGCCACCACGACCGGGATGGGCAAGACGTCGTCGGGCGCGGGTTTTGGCGGGAAGTCGCCGAAGACTCCGGAAGAGCAGGTGGATACGCTGCTCACGTTGTTCGAAAAGTGCCGCGACGCTGTCGGCAAGTAGCTTTGACCTGCCAGGGCTTTGGGGAGTAAACTGGACTTTCAATAAGGAGCCCCGATGTCTTCAGATAACAACTCACTCGATCGCCGGGATTTTTTGCGCAAGGCGAGCGCCGTCAGCGTCGCTTTGGGAGCCGCTCAATCCGCTCTCGCTTCGCCGAAGGCGTCCAAGAGCAGCAGCGCCCGTTCGAGCGGACGCGTCATCGGCGCCAATGACCGCATTACCGTTGGCGTCATCGGCGTCGGCGGGCGCGGCACTTACGTCGGCAACACTTTCGCCGAGATCGGCAAGAAGGATAACACCTGCCAGATTGTCGCCGTCGCGGACACGTATCAGAAGCGCGTCACCGCCAATAAGGAACATCACAAGTGCGACGGTTATCTCGATTACCACGAGATTATCAACCGTAAGGATATCGACGCGGTGATCGTCGCGACGCCGGATCACTGGCACGCGCACATTGCGCTGGAGGCGATGGATCACGGCAAGGACGTGTATCTGGAAAAGCCGATGTGCCACACCATCGAGGAAGCTCACATGCTGGTCTCGACCGTGAAGGAGACCGGGCGCGTGCTGCAAGTCGGATCGCAAACCACTTCCGCCGACCAGTGGTGGAAGGCGAAAAAGGCCATCGCGGACGGCATGATCGGCAAGATGATCATGAGCCAAGGCTCCTACCATCGCGACTCGGTGGAGGGCGAGTGGAATTACAAAATCGATGAAGCCGCGGGTCCCGAGGGCAAAGGCGAGGATTACATCGATTGGAAAATGTGGCTGGGCAAGGCTCCGAGCCATCCATGGGATGCCGACCGCTTCTTCCGTTTCCGCAAGTATTGGGATTACTCGGGCGGCATCGCGACCGATCTGTTTTATCACGTGGTCGCGCCGCTGAATATTTGCTGGGATAAGCCGCAGTTCCCGCACAAAGTGATGGCGTCTGGCGGAATCTACGGCGGTCCAAAATTCGAATATAAGCGCGAGGTGCCGGACACGTTCCATTTGCTCGCCGAGTATTCGGAAGGGCACTCGCTCATTCTCAGCTCGTCGATGGCGAACTCGACACATATTCCGGGCTTGATCCGCGGTCACGAAGGCACCATCACGATGGTGGATAACGGGCAATTCGAGAGCACCACCGATCACATCACGCTGAAACCGGAGGTGACGCGGAGGCGCGGTGCCAATCGCGATGCTCCGCCCGAAGTAAAGCCGATGTTCGACGATTATAAGTTCGGCGCTGAGGAAGTGAAAATTCCGGTCGAAAAAACCGACGTGATGGCCGCGCACATCAACAATTTTCTGGGTTGTATGCGGACACGGGAAAAGCCGCATCTGAACGTAGAAACGGGCGCCTGCGCCCAGGTCCTGATCACAATGGCTGTCGATTCCTATCGCCAGGGTAAAGTCCTGTACTTCGACGAAAAGAAGTGGAAGGTATCGGACAAGCCGGTAAAGGCGTAATATCGCTAAGCTTTATCGGCAAAGTTCGCCGACACTGCCGATCATGGCAGAATAGATAACTTATGGGCGAACCCGTCATTATAATTGCCAGTGGAGACCTGCGTCTCTCGGCGAACCGGAAGTGCTGGCCTGCGCAACAAAAAATGGAAGAGGAAGTAATGGCGGCCGTGCGTCGCGAGGGTGGAGAAGTTCGCCGCGGGCACCCCGTAGACGAAGCGTCCGGACATGGATTTATCGCCAGCCAGAAGCAGGGCATGGAGGTTTTCCGCTCGATTCATCCCGAGGCTCCGCTGATCGTGGCGGAAGCAGTGTGGCAATACAGCCATCACATACTGCACGGTCTGTACACCCATCGCGGGCCGATTCTGACGATCGCCAATTGGAGCGGCGAGTGGCCCGGCCTCGTGGGGATGCTGAATCTGAATGGCTCGCTCACCAAGGCTCAAGTGAAATATTCGACGCTATGGAGCGTCGATTTCACGGACGAGTTTTTTCGCTGCTGCCTGCGAAAATGGCTTCTTGGACAAACCTTGGTGCACAATACATCGCATGCACGGCCGCTGTCGGATTACAAGCTGCCTTCCAATGTCGGTCGCGAGGTCGCCAGAGAGTTGAAGTCGAAAAAAGCGATCATGGGTATCTTCGATGAAGGATGCATGGGGATGTACAACGCAATCATTCCCGATGAGCTGCTGCATCCGACGGGCGTCTTTAAAGAACGGCTGAGCCAGTCGGCATTATATGCGGCGATGCGCGACGTTCCGGAGACTGAGGCTCGCGCGGTTTACGATTGGCTTCTGCACAGGGGCATGAAGTTCATGATCGGTCCCGATGCCGAAACGAATCTGATTGAGGCGCAGATTCTCGAACAGTGCAAGATGTACATCGCGGCGTTGACGATCGCGGACGATTTCGGATGCGACACGATCGGCATCCAATATCAGCAAGGGTTGAAGGATCTCGCCCCGGCATCCGATCTTGTCGAGGGATTGCTCAACAACGTCGACCGTCCGCCGGTGTTTCGAGACGGGCGCGAATTGTACGCGGGCGAGGCGCTGCCGCACTTCAATGAAGTGGATGAGTGCGCCGGGCTCGATGGATTGATCACCAATCGGGTGTGGAAGAAGCTCGGGTATCCGCCGGAGAATACGCTGCACGATTTGCGTTACGGCGAGGATTATAACGGCCAGTTTGTGTGGGTATTCGAGATTTCGGGCGCGGTGCCGCCAGCGCATCTGATCAATGGTTACGCGGGCACCGTGAGCGAGCGCCAGCCTCCCATGTATTTTCGGCTGGGTGGCGGAACGATGAAAGGGATCAGCAAGCCGGGCGTGGTCGTGTGGTCGCGCATTTATGTGGACGGAAAACTGAAGGCTGACATCGGGCTCGCCGATTCGATCGAGCTGCCTCTGGAAGAAACGGAGCGGCGGTGGAGCATCACGACACCGCAGTGGCCCATCATGCACGCGGTGACGCGCGGCGTGTCGCGCGATCAGATGATGGCGCGTCACAAAGCGAATCACATCCAGGTCGCATATGCGCCGGATGAGGCGTCGGCGAAGAAGGCGCTTGCGGCGAAAGCGGCGGCGTTCGACGAGTTAGGGATCGAGGTCGCGATTTGTGGACTGACGGAGGAAGAACTGTGCGCGCAGGACTGATCGGCACGGGCGCGATTTCGCACAAGCACGCGCAGGCGTATCGCAACATTGGCTATGAAATCGCGGCCGCCTGCGATGCTGCGCCGGGCCGCGCGGCGGAATTTTGCGCGCAGTACGGAGGCGAAGCGGTGGCAACGTGGGAAGATGTCTGCCGCCATCCCCGTGTCGATTTCGTGGACGTGTGCACCTTCCCGGATTTTCGTTTGGAGCCGATCGAGCTGTGCGCGATGACGAAAAAGCACGTGCAAGTGCAAAAGCCCATCGCGACCAATCTGGAGACGGCCAAGGCGATGGTGGAGACGGCTTCGAAGGGCGGAATTCTGCTGAGTGTGGTCAGCCAGCATCGCTTCGATGATTCGAGCCGGTTTCTGAAGCGTGCGATCGGTGAGGGGAGGCTCGGAAAGATTCTCCAAGCCGATGCCTATGTGAAATGGTTCCGCTCCGCCGAATACTATTCGCGGCCCATTAAAGGGAGCTGGAAGGTGGAAGGCGGAGGCGCGCTGATCAACCAGGCGGTACACCAAGTGGATATTCTGCTGTGGCTGATCGGGCGCGTGAAGAGCGTATACGGGGAGTGGCAGCTCGGGGCGCTGCACAAGATCGAGAGTGAGGATGTGATCTCTTCTTTGCTGCGCTATGAAAACGGCGCGACGGGGGTGATCCAGGCCTCGACGGCGTTCTGGCCCGGATACACGGAGCGGCTGGAGATTCACGGCACCAAAGGCACGGCGATTATTTCCGGCGACAAACTCACGACTTGGGATGTCGAGGGGGAATCGGACACTGACGCGCCGGTGGAGCGCGATGTACAGTCCGGTGCATCCGATCCGATGGCGATCTCACTCGAGCCGTTCGAGCGGCAGTTTCTCGATTTCGGCGAAGCGATCCGCGAGAAACGCCAGCCTCTGGTTTCGGGCGAGGAAGGATATCGCGCGCTCGAATTAGTCGAAGCGATCTACCGGTCATGCCGTGAGGGCTCGAAGGTTGTGTTGAGTGCCTGACGGCTGTTCCCAAGATGCCTGGAGGCAGGTCCGCGTACCTGCATCCAGCGCGAATCTCGGGCCGGGTTTCGATGCGCTGGGCCTCGCGCTGGGAATTTATCTGGAGTGCAGGTTCCGCGGCGCGGAGCGGCTCACGATTCGGTCCAGCGGCCGCGACGCGGAGTTGATCTCGACGGGCGAAGATAATCTCATCTGGCAGACGGCGCTGAAGGTTGGATGCGATGTGGGCGCGACGCTCCAGCCGATCGAGCTCGAAATCGCCAACGATATTCCGATCGGCAAGGGGCTGGGATCGAGTGCGGCGGCATTAACCGCGGGAGTTGTGATCGCGGCGGAGATGCTGCAACTCGGCTGGTCGCGGGCGAAGGTGCTCGATGAAGCCGCGCGCATCGAAGGGCATCCCGATAATGTCGCGGCGTGCGTGCTCGGGTCGATTGTCGCGAGCGCTCTGGACGGCGAAGGGATCGCGCGCGCGGTGCGGATGGAGATCGATTCGCACTACGGCGTCGCGATCGTCGTGCCGGATTTTGTGCTTCCGACGGTGGAGGCGAGACGCGTGCTGCCGATGTCGTACTCGCGCGTCGATGCCGTGTTTAACGTCCAACGAAGCGCTCTGTTGATCGCGGCGCTCACCAGCGGAACCACCAGTGCGTTCCCCGAAGCCCTGGAGGATCGTCTGCATCAGCCGTATCGCTTCGCGCTGGTGCCGGGCCTGGAAGAAGCGACCAAATTGCGCGCGCCTGGTCTGTTAGGATGTGCATTAAGCGGCGCGGGTCCGTCGATTCTGGTCTTTTACGAGCGCAGTCACGAAGACGTGTGCGAGCTGGTACGCGAGGTGTTCCTGAGGCACGGTCATCGGAGCGAGATCGTGTGGGCGCGGATCGAAAAGACAGGCTACGAACTTACATGAACCGGCTAGGCAACGAAAAGAGTCCGTATCTGTTGCAGCACGCCAACAATCCCGTGGACTGGTATCCGTGGGGTGAGGAGGCGTTCGAAAAAGCGGCGCGAGAGAATAAGCCGATTTTTGTGTCGATCGGTTATTCCACCTGCCACTGGTGCCACGTGATGGAGCACGAGTCGTTTGAGGATGAGGCGACGGCTCACTTCTTGAATGAGCATTTCGTGCCGGTAAAAGTAGATCGCGAGGAACGCCCGGATGTGGATCGCGTGTACATGTTATTCGTACAGGCATCAACGGGTAGCGGTGGGTGGCCGATGTCGGTTTGGTTGACGCCGGAGCGTAAGCCGTTCTTCGGAGGAACTTATTTTCCGCCCGATAATCGCTATGGAAGGCCAGGATTCCGGGCCATTCTCGAAAATCTGGCGCGCGCCTGGAGTGAGGATCGGCAGAAGGTAGAAGAGTCCGGCGCCAAGGTCGTCGAACAGTTGAAGGAATATGCGGCGGTTGCGCCGGGTAAGGGCGCCGCAGGGCAGGAAGCTCTCGATGCTGCATTTTTCGGATTCCGAAGGATGTTCGATTCGCGGCTCGGAGGGTTCGGCGGAGCGCCGAAATTTCCCCGGCCGAGCGTCCACAACTTCTTGCTTCGCTATTACGCCGCCACCAGGAACGAAGAAGCCCTCGACATGGTGCTGCTCACGCTGCGCGAGATGGCGAAAGGCGGCATGAACGACCAGTTGGGCGGAGGGTTCCATCGATATTCCGTCGACGAGCGATGGTTTGTGCCGCATTTCGAGAAGATGCTCTACGATCAGGCGCAAATTGCCATGTCGTATCTTGAATCGTTTCAGATTACTCGCGACGGGCAATATGCGGCGGCGGCGCGCGATGTCTTTTCCTATGTTCAGCGCGAACTGACGCATCGCGACGGCGGATTTTATTCGGCGGAGGATGCGGATAGCGCGGTCGACCCCGCCAAGCCGAAGGAGAAACGAGAAGGTGCGTTTTATGTGTGGAGCAAGGAAAAGATCGAGCAGACGCTGGGTCCTCGGGATGCGGAGATTTTCTGTGAACGATACGGGGTCAAGGCTGGCGGCAACGTGGAGGAGGACCCGCATGGAGAGTTCCACGGTCAAAACATTTTGTACCAGGCGCGTTCTATCGAGGAAACGGCGCTCGCGTATCGTGTAAGTGTGGAAGAAGCGCGTACCGTGCTGCGGAACGCAACGGTGAAGCTGAGCGAGCTGCGGGCGCGGCGTCCCCGGCCGCATCTTGACGACAAAATTCTGGCCGGATGGAATGGGCTGATGATTTCGGCATTCGCGAAAGGCGCGCAGGCGCTGGGGGAAGACCGATACGCCGACTCTGCGGCCGGGGCGGCGAAGTTTTTGCGCGACCGTTTGTGGGACGACGCGAGGCGCGTGCTGCTGCGGCGGTTTCGCGATGGCGAATCGGCCATCGATGGATTCCTCGACGATTATGCGTTCTCGATTCTCGCGTACCTGGACCTCTACGAGACACGCTTCGAGCCCGCGGATTTTCAGTTCGCCGTATTGTTGGCCAAACGCGCCCTTGAGTTGTTCGAGGACCGCGAAAATGGCGGCTTTTTCTCAACCGCCGCTGGCGCAGAGAATCTGGTGCTGCGATTGAAAGACGATTACGACGGCGCGGAGCCTTCCGGCAATTCCATGATGACCATCGCGCTGCTGCGCTTGGCGCGGATGACCGATCGCGAGGATTTCAGGAGCGCCGCGGCGAGAACGCTCGAAGCATTTTCCTCGCGCATGGCTTCGGGCGGCGCGGGCGTGCCGCAAATGCTTGCGGCGCTCACGTTCGCGCTGGGGCGGCCGATGGAGATCGTGCTGGCGGGTCCGGGGGATCGGGCAGAGATGCGGATCCTGCTGGCGGCGATCCGGCGGAGATTTCTGCCGAATGCCGTGGTCGCGAGAGCAAGTGAATCGCCGGTCCCGATGCCGGCGATCGAAGACAAAGCGACGGTATACGTTTGCACGAATTTCGCGTGCCAATTGCCGGTAACGAGCGTGGATCAACTTGACAAATTGCTAGAATAGCCGTATATGCAAACACCTATTGAACGACAGGGAGCAACCACTCTTAAAGGAAATCCTCTCACGGTTCTCGGTCCTGAACTGAAAGCTGGCGACAAGGCGCCGGATTTTCAGGCCGTGGACGACGGGCTTAAGCCGGTGAATCTGGCGAGCACGGGGCATGGAGTGCGTATTTTCAGCGTCGTGCCGTCGCTGGATACGCCGGTGTGCGATGCGCAGACCAAGCGATTTAACGAGGAAGCCGCAAAGCTGCCGGAGCTGAGCATCTATACCTTCAGCATGGACCTTCCCTTCGCGCAAAAGCGGTGGTGCGGCGCGTACGGCGTGGATCATGTCAAGATGATTTCGGATCATCGCACGGGATCGTTCGGGGAAAGCTATGGGACGCTGATCAAGGAACTGCACATACACAGCCGGGCGATCTTCGTGCTCGATAAGGACGATACGCTGAAGCACGTAGAGTATGTCAAAGAGGTGGGGACTCACCCAGATTACGAATCGGCGCTGGCGGCGGCTAAGAAGCTGGTAGGCGGGGCTGCGGTTTCGGCGTAGAACGAAAACAAAAACGGCCAACCATCGGATGGATGACTGGCCGCATGAGTGTCGAAAGGAGGAACGAAAAAGCTATCTCTTCAGGAAGCGCCGGCGTCCGAGTGAGCCAAGCCCGGCGAGCCCTAAACCTATAATTGCGATGGTGCCCGGCTCCGGAGTAGCCGTGGTGTTGACGAGCTCAACCAGGGTGTCCTGGAAATCGCCTTGGTTTTCGCCGTACATTCCGTTTTGACCGGTGAAGCCAATAACGTAATTGCCAGAGGCCAACTGGAACAGAGCAAAGTGGTTCCAACTAGCAAGCGGATAGTTACCCGTGTTGCCATTGCTGCTCGTATAGGTTTCGAAATTTGTGCAGACGCCATTAGTGACCCCATAGCAAACGGTATCGTAGAACCCGTAATTTCCAGTCGGATTGAAAACCTTGGTGCCCGTCGGCGTAGTAGTCTGGCCGACATTATAAAGCATGGTGAAAGTACTGCCCACGTAGTAACCAAACTGCGATCCTACGACTCCCGCCGGGCTGATTGGCGATCCTGCTCCCACCGGGTTGCCTCCACTATTCATACCACTATCGGCAAAGAGCAAGGTTACATTGTAGGAAGTCACACCGCGAATGAAGCTGAATGCTGACGGATCGGCTCCCGCAGTGCCCAGGTAATCCGTGGAGACGGTATCCGATCCGATAACGGAAGACGTGCCGGTTGTTCCACCTGTGTTGGTCAGTACATAGCCTACGTTCATCAAGTGGCTCAAGCCTTGGCCAGGACCGATCCCGGTATCGTCCGAAGCGTCATTCCAGAAGGGCGCTCCCGTAGTCAACGGCGGAGTGGCGTTGTTTATCCAGGCTGGCGTCGATGACGCAAAACCGGCTGGAAACGCCGTAAATGTTCCCGTTCCGCTAACTGTGTCCGCAAGGATGCTCCCGCTCAATGCAACAACCGCCGCAGAAGCAATCCAAAGCTTCTTCACGTAAACTCCCCCGACCAAAAAAATATCAATAACCACGTCCCAGACACCAGAAATGTTGAAACAGCACTAGGACTTAGAAGAGCTTACCACGATCGCTGCACCATCGCGGCTAGATGGAAAAGCCCCTTCGTACTCCTTTTTTTGCCCTAGACGCCTAATACTTGTGGATGGGGTCCACAATATGTAGTAGTACGCTACTGTGAAAGCACATGTCCGCATACGCTCAGGACGTCAAAAGTACTGGATCATGCTGGCTATTTCTCAGAAGAATCTGGAAATAAACAACTTCTACCGCCGGGAGGCCGAAGGGAGCTGGGAACTTCCGCTTTTGGGACCGCGTCAAATCATTGAGTATTAAGAGCTACTTGCAACGAAAACTACGCCTGGCCCGCTGGGGGTTGCTCGCGCAGCAGCAGTCGCGTCTCTTTCAGATCCTCCGATCCGAGTCCCCAGTCTTCGCGATTGAAAATGATCGGGGCGTCGAATCGCTTCATGTCGCGGGCCCAGCGAATCACGTCTGTATGGTGCAGCCACGGAACGCCTTTCTCAGTCATGCGTTCAAACAGCTTTGCTTGACCCTCCGGCGTCCACCCCGATCCGGTCTCATGCTCGATGTGGTAGGCCCGCATGGGATATTCGAGGACACACTCCTTGGCTCCTCCATAATGCGCAGCCCAGCAGAATAGCGAATCGATATTCATGGCGAACATGTCAAACTCGGCATAGCCTCGAAAATCGAGCCAGTGCTCGCGGGCCAGCATCGTGAAGTCGCCGCAGGCCGTCAAATGCAAAAGGTCCGGCCATCCTTCCGTGTACTCCAGTTCGGGTAACAGACTGCGCACGAGCCTCCGCCCAAGCATCCACCAGATTCTTTTGGCCAGCGGCCACGGACGTGGAATCGCCGGCGTTTTACGGAGTGCACAGCGCATCACCCGCGCATTCAGCGGCCGCGGATCCAACGCCAAACGGTGCCCCCCGCCCGAAACATGCAACCGCAATTGAACCGGTAGATCTCCGCCTGGTCCGATGCGATGCGGCACGGGGATATTCACCTCCCTGCGACCCGCCAGGCGCACCGACAAAACTTTCGATCCCCCTTCGTCGAGAACGTCCAATGTAGTTGGCGCCATCCTGACGCCCGGGCCGGGCTCAATGTCGATCACAAGCACACGCTTCGGATCGCTAGAAGGCTGGATGCCAATCTCCGCATCGTTATCGAACCAGCGAAACGGCCTCGAACCATCCAACTCCCGCGAGAACCAGCCGGCGCCCAGCGTCAGTTTGCCGTCTCTCGCCGCAATGTCGTTCGTTTCGGGCGCAAGTGAACCATCTGGTATCGCCGGGAAAGTGCCTCCCACCGCGTTCACGCGGATCAGGTGGGACTCGCACCATGCCAATTGCTCCGCGACCGGCGCATCCGGAACATCCGCCATCACATCGTACCGGTCGATGCGATACATCCGGCCAGGGGTGAGGTGCTGCCCGGCGATGAACTGCATCAGCTCGTCAGAAAACAGGATGTCGATATTCGTCGCCAGCACAAATCGTCCGCGGGCACGCCGAATCCCCACGTTTTTCGCGATCATCTGGTACAGCGGGAGCCCATCCGCATGACGATACCGCCGGTGTATCGCCGAGGGGACTTCAATGAACCGCACCGCGCATGGACCCGGCTCATCCGGCCAGCGTAGCGCTTCGACGAGCGGAGGCCGGTCCGCCGGAGGGTTCCATTCGACGATGATCAGCTCCGAGGGAATCTGGTGCCGGCGGCATTGCTCCAGCAGCGCCGTTACGAAGATCTGCATTCGCTTCAGCAGATCGCCTCCGTGATTATCGTTGCGCGAGGGAACCACGATGGAAAGATACGGCTCGGGCAAGGTATTCATTTTATCGCGGATTGGAGAGGAGTGTGTAGTACTCAATCAAGCTTGCTATTCCTCGTAAATAATTGGAAATACAAAGCTTTTCATTCGGCGCGTGAATCTGGTCGTCGGGAAGACCGAATCCGAGCAGAACACTGGGGATTCCGAGCTTCTGTTTGAAAAGACTGACGATCGGAATGGAACCTCCGCACCGGATATAGGCGGTGGACTTGCCAAAAACATGCTCCATCGCTTCTGCCGCCTTTGTAAGAAACGGATTATTGGGATCGATCAGACAAGGCGGCGCCGAGTGCATCAGATTGAACCGTGCGGTGACGCCTTTCGGGCATGCCGCGGCGATTGCGGAGGCGATCTGCGTGGCTATTTCATTGGGTATCTGGTCGGGAACCAGGCGCAGGCTGATCTTTGCCGATGCGGTTGCCGGGATCACTGTTTTAGCCCCTTCGCCGGTATAGCCGCCACGGATACCATGCACTTCGAGGGTCGGCCGGGCCCATATTCTGGTTAGAACATCAAAGCCCAATTCACCGGTGAGTGCGGGCGATCCGACTTCGTTCTCGCGAAACTGCTCCGGATCGAATGGCAGGCGGCTCCAGGCATCGATTTCCGCAGCGGACGGAGGCTGGACGCGATCGTAAAAGCCCGGAATGAGGATCTTTCCCTCGCGCGATTTTAACGAACTGACGATTTGCGCGACAGCCTCGAGAGCATTGGGCGCCGCGCCCCCGTAATCGCCGGAATGGAGATCGTGAGCCGCTCCCTCGACTGCAATTTCGCCATAAACAATCCCTCGCAGACCAGTCGTGATGGAGGGAATTTCCGGCGCGAACATTGCAGTATCGCAAATAACGGCCGCATCGGCGGAAAGAGCGGGCGCATTTTCCATTACAAAACGATCGATATGCCGTCCGCCGGATTCCTCCTCGCCTTCGATCAAAAACTTCACATTTATGGGCAAATGTCCGCCATTTTTGCGCAAAGACTCCGCCACCGACTCCATTAACATGAAGAGCTGCCCTTTGTCGTCGGCCGCTCCGCGGGCGTAAATGTTGCCATTTCTAATGCTCGGTTCAAATGGGGGAGAGATCCATTCCTCGATCGGATCGGGAGGCTGAACGTCGTAATGGCCGTAGAGCAAAAGGGTCGGCTGGCCCGGTGCGTGCGTCCAATCGGCATAAACGATCGGGTGGGCGCCGGCTTCCTGGGAATCTATGAGCTGAGCGTTTTCAAGTCCGGCGCGCTCCAGCCAGGACCGGACAAAATCGGCGGCCTTGCGAACCTCTCCGGCAAATGCTGGGTCCGCGCTGATGCTGGGGATACGAAGGAACCTGAGGAGATCGTCCATTTTCCGTACAATGGTATCTTCATAAGTACGCGCCCGTAAAACTGTCCGGCTTTGCTGGCGCGCTGCTCTCGATGCCTCCTTATATACTGCGGCTCGCATTTATGATCGAGTTCTTGGTGGCGCTGGTCGCCATTTTCGAAACCTGGAGCATCGTGGGCGGACAAAGCCACCTGGATCTGATGCCGTGGTATGCCAAGCTCTGTTTTGTGATGGGGTTGGCGCTGGTGACGGTGATGGCTACGGCGGCGGCGGTGTCTCATGAACATGCTTGGAACGCTAAAACCATCGCCTGCGTGCTGCTCGCGCTGATGCTCGCCGCCGGGATGGGCGCGACCACTTATTATTTCCATCTGCACGAGAACGACGATCAGGCCTTGGGCGGCGATGACAATTCGATCACATCGCTCGATTGGCGGGAGCCGGTGCGATGAGCGACGCCAAGTTCGCGGAATGGAGCGTTTCTAGTAGCGCGGTTACGATCGAGTACTCGCTCATCGTGATCGAGGAGATCCGGCACGCGGTCGCGGAGGGGTTTCAAAGGCTTTCGCGAGGCGGTATCGAAGTGGGCGGTATCCTGTACGGCGCCCGCGATGGCCGCACGGTGCGCATTCTCGCGATGCGGCCGATTGCGTGCGAGCATGCGCGCGGTCCGGCGTTCCTGTTGTCCGATAAAGATCGGATGATGCTGAATGAGCAACTCACCGCGGATGCGCAGGATCCTCACTTAGAGGGACTGATTTCCGTGGGGTGGTTCCTTTCGCACACCCGCAGTGAAATTACTCTCAGCGATTCGGATCTTGAACTGTACTCGATTTTCTTTCCCGCGCCGTGGCAAGTCACGCTGGTGGTTCGGCCGGGTCGTGGCGGAAGCATGCGCTCCGGATTTTTCGTGCGCGAGGTCGATGGCTCGGTCCAGAGCGAGCACAGTTACCTGGAATTCGATTTTCCCGACCGGTTGGCGGGAGTGCTGGACCGCGCGCCTCGAAGCGAGCGGGTTCCGGGGGAGCGCCGACTGAATGCCGTGCCAAGGCCCGAGGCGTTTCAAAGCTCGGCGGGTGCGGTTGCGGCGGCTCGCCGCGAAATGCAACCGCAGCCGGAGATCGCTCCGCCGACTTTCGGCCAGCCACGATTTGTTCCGTCGCCGCCGCCCCGAAAAGAGTGGCCGTGGTTGGTGGGTTGGGCGGTGCTGGTGATTGTCGCGGTGGTGTTCGGGTTGCGCACCTGGATGTTCCAGCCGGTAGCGGAGCCGATTTCACTTGGGGTGATTGAGCACGGCGGGCAGTTGCGCATCGAATGGAACCATTCCGCTAGACCGGTAACCGCGGCGGTGCGCGGCACTCTGGTGATCAACGATGGCAGCGACACGCAAACGTTCCCCCTTTCCCCGCGCGAGTTGACACTCGGCAACTTTAACTATGAGCGGAAGACCGGCGATATCGAGGTGAGAATGTCGGTGGAGGATTCCGGCGGCACCAAGGTGCAGGAAGCGTCGCGATTCGTGGGCCAGGCTCCGGTAAAGATCGATCAGAACGAATTAAGCGAGCTGAAGAAAAAGCGCGCGGAACTGGAAGCCGAGGTGGCCCGGCTGACCCGGGAAAAAAACCGGCAGGACGAAAAAATCCGCCAGTTGCAGAGAACGTTGCAGATCATGCAGGCGCGGAACAAGTAGCGCGAATCATTAATTATCCGCCATCGTGGCATTTCGTAACGACATTCATTTCCATTCGGGGTTCCTTGAATTGTGAGCTAAAGTCGACCGTCATCCGGCCGATAGAACGATGACAAGGGAGAATCCTGAATGAGGTCCTCAAGTGCAATTCGTATGACGGTCCTTGCGTTGGCCGTGAGTTTAATGCCGTCCGTGTCCCGTGCGGGCGTTTTCATTTCGGCTACGATCGCGCCGCCGGTACTGCCTGTCTATACGCAGCCGATTTGTCCCGGAGACGGCTTCTTGTGGACACCAGGTTATTGGGCGTATGGCGATGCGGGTTATTTCTGGGTGCCCGGAGTGTGGATGCGGCCGCCTCGCATTGGAGTACTTTGGACGCCCGGGTACTGGGGTTGGGGCGGAGGAGTTTATGCCTCTATGGCGGCGTGAACTACGGGTTTGGCTTCGGAGGCGTCGGATTCGTGGGAGGGCGCTGGGACGGCGGCCACTTCGCTTACAACTCGGCCGTGGCGAACGTCGGAGTCGGGTTCCATTCGTATCACGAAACTGTAGTCGTGAATAACGTCCATACCAGCTTCCATGGCGGATCCGGTGGATTGAGGGCGCAACCGAACGCTGGGGAACGATCGGCGATGCACGAGTCGCACGTTCCGCCGACCGCGGCGCAAAATTCTCATCACGAAGCAGCGAGTCACGACCGGTCTCAGTTGGCGTCGGTGAATCACGGAAGACCGGCCAATACGGCCATGAGTCGTCCGCACGTGAATGGGGCGGGGAATGCGAATCATGGTGGGAACGGCAACGCGCCCGGCGCAGCGAATAAGCCGGCTGCTGTCAATCGACCGGCTGCAGCGAATAAGCCGGCGGGGGGTGGCAACAACAAAGCTGCTCCGAGGCCTGCTGCTCAAGGGCATCCTGGCAAAGAGGGAAGGAAATAGATTACCGCGAGGTCGGAGAGCGACTTGCCTTCGGGTGGGTCGCTCTTCGTGTTTATGGGTTCGGAAATGGGGCAACCATTTTGTTGCGTTCTTCGGACTCGTTGCTGTCGACGCCTTCGCCGCGTTTGTAAAAGGGCTTGCTAATGCGAGGGGGTATTGCCGGCTTGCCGCCCTCGAACATTGTGGTCTTCGTGAAGCAAAATAGTGCGCCACCGTGCTTGATGGTTTTGGGAACGTCAAGCACCTGCGTATACATTTCGTCGGTCTCCTGCGAGATCCGCGAGACTGTGGAGAGGATTTCTTCAAATCTGGAATGGCCGAGGTCAAAGATTTGAAGACTGCTGCCCGACGTTCCGGCTCCTCCGAAATCCGGCTCCACAACCAACTCATCGACTCCGTCGCCAGTGAGATCGAGCGATCTGACTGACATCAGCATTTCGTGGTGGTGAGCATTCAGAGAGTAGCGTTCCTGGACTTTCCACTGCCCGCCTATATCTTCCAGACGTGCTAAGAATCCAACGGACCAGCAAGGCCCCGCCGGATTGGCACCCTCAAAATTGTATTGGAGGACGGCAAAGAGACCAGAGCTGTTTGGCCAGCGGAACATTTGGAACCGGAGCAGTCGGACGTCCACAAACTTACCGGCGGTCCTGCGATCTTCTGAGGCGCATCCCTCAGCTTCGTTCGTCGCCTTGCCCACCACGCGATAGACGCTCTCCTTCGCGAACGCGTCCGGGCCGTCCAGTTCGTAGGGCCCCGGTTTCTTCGGCGACGGGTCGCCGATTCGCTTCCCTGGCACGAGCGAAATCCGCATCCCCGGAAAAATGGCGCGCAGCGCTGTCATGCGCAGATCTTCGTCGGTGATCGGAGCCGTGTTTGCCAACGCCATCGTCGCGATGAGAAAAAGTGCGTACTCGCTCATCTGTTATATTTCGGCGTCACGCCACGCAGGCGTTCCCACACTTTGTCGAGCGCGGTGAGTGTTTCCGCGTCGAGCGGACCTTCTTCAGCGGCTTTAAGATTTTGATCGAGCTGTTCGATTTTCGATGCGCCGAGGATCACGCACTCGATGCTGGTGTGATGGAGCAGCCAGCATAATGCCAGGCTCACCATTGAGCGTCCGCACTTTTGCGCAATGTTGCGAACCGCTTCGATGGCGCTGAAATCGTCTTCATGCCAGTAGCGGTCGAGATACATTTTATTCTTGTCGAAGCGCGAGCCCCGGATCGGTTCAGCCGCGGTGTGTTTGCCGGTCAGCAATCCGCCCGCGAGCGGGTTGTATACGACGTTGGCGATCCCGAATTCTTTCGACATCGGCAGAAATTCCTGTTCGATGCCGCGTGCGAGCAAGTTATACATCGGCTGCGAAACGAGCACGGGCTTTTTAGCGATCGCTTGCATCTGCGCGACCTGCCAGGCCGCGTAGTTCGATTGCGCGACATGACGGACCTTGCCTTCCTCGACCAATTCGTCCATCGCGGCGAGCGACTCCTCGATGCGTGTCGAGTAGTCGGGCAGGTGCATGAAGTAGAGATCGAGATAATCGGTGTCGAGGCGCTGCAAGCTTTCGTCGATTCCGCGCCGAATCGCGGGACGCGAGAGACCCTTCTGATCCGGCGAATCGCCGACTTTATTCGATACCTTGCTCGCGAGAATCACACGCTGACGGCGCCCTTTGAGAGCGCGGCCGAGGAAGGTTTCCGAAGTACCGCCGGTGTACACGTTGGCGGTATCGAAAAAATTGATGCCCGCATCCAGGCAGCGTTCGACCATCTGGACGGAAGTCGGTTCGTCGGTCTGGCCGCCGAATGTCATGGTGCCGAAGCAGAGGTGTGAAACTTTAAGGCCGGTTGTTGAAAGAGGGATTTGATCCACGTAAACAGAATATCGAATGCTGGACGTTGTACGATAGCGGCAATGAGCGTTGTGACTGTGTCGCCTAAATTTCAGGTCGTCATTCCAAGAGCGATTCGGAAATCATTGGGAATCCGCGCCGGGGGAAAAGTGTGCGTAATCGAATAGGACGGCAGGATCGCTCTGATACCTGTCAGGCCCATGCTAAAGATGCGCGGAGCGTTTGAGGGTATGGATACGACGGTTGATAGGGAAGGGGATCGGGTATGAGCGCAGTCGATTCCGACGCGGACTTCGAGAACATCGTTTACGTCCGGTTCAATCGCGAAGAGCGTCCTTGATCGCTGCCCGAGTGAATCCCCGGGCTTACGCCACGGGGTTATAACCCCGCGCGTCAGTGCGGGGATTAGGCGGGAGAGGACACACTACGGCTGTACGAAATATCGCGAGCGGCCGGTGAGTTAAACCGGCCGCTAGTGGATTGGACTGTCTCTCACGGAGCCTGGCACCCTTGTGGATACGGTGCTCCCTGCTTCGATGCACAGCCCTCTGAAGTCCCGGGGTACGATCTCCCCGAACTTTATGGGATCGATCCCAAGATCCTTCCGTCGACCCCGTCCATATAGTCGGAGGCGCGAGCCGTCTGACGGGCTCCGGAAGCTCAGGACCACCGCAATGCGACATTTCCAGGCCTGGAAAAAACTGTCAAAGAAGCCTCGGTGGGAGACTCCTTCTGACTTGAGAATACGCCGGGAGACGCAAAAGACATTTCACGTAGAGTCGCAAAGCTCACTAAGGAAAGGAAATATATTTAGTGTTGGGCTGCGCGCGGCTTTCTCAGCGCCTTGTTTTTCTCGCCTTGCGGCATCAACAACTGCTCCACTTGCGCTTCGGGAAGCAGCAGGCTGATATGCGCGGTGCTGCCGTTGACGCTGAACTGCGCAGAAGTGGCAATCGACGCCACGTTCGCGGGAGCGTTCGCGTTTCCGGCGATCATGCTGACGAAGAACTTCAGCACGTCGACCAGCGCCTGTGCGTTTTGCGGAGAAGCCGTCACTGCGTCGGCCGAAAGAGTGACCGCGGTAGTGCCGAACTGCGCGCCTCCCGAGGCCGCCGTGACGGATTGAATCAGTCCGCTTTGCGATACGGGGCCGAGATTGCCGCTCTGCCTGGTGCTCATGAAATCGGAAAGGGGCGTAGCGGTGGCGAACCACGCGCTGTTCGACGCACTGACCTGTATCGCGGTCTGGGCCAGCGCTCCGGAGTATTTCGCGCCTGCGATTTTGCGGTCGATGGCGCCTTGGACCGAGGCCGTATCGCCCAGGGCGGCGGTGGCGCCGTCGAGAAACGCCAGCGAAACGGATTCGGTGGATTGGCCGGGCGGCGGTCCGATCAGATTAAAGCCGTGATAATTCGTAATCACGCCGCCTTGTGCCGTCGCGGAGCCGATGATCATGGCGGGGTTGAAGACGCCTCGCCCCAGGATCAATCCGGAATGGGCCGTAGAAGACCCGGTCGATGGGGTGGCCGCGACCATTTCGTGCAGGTCCTTGCGCGGATCGAATCCGGTTGCGGACATGAACTTCAGAAATTCACTGTCGTTGAACTGCATCTGGGACAAGACGTATTGTCCGAAAGGCGATGTCACGCTCTGGTCGACGTTCATGCCGGAGACGACGGTCGCGTCCGGCATCACGAGGTTCAGCAAGGCAGGGCTGACGCCCGCCGCCGCAGTGGCCGCCGCTAATGATAACGAGAAGACGATCGAGTATAGTTTGTTCATCTGGAACCTCAACTCCATTCTACGAGTAATGACGGCCGAGGTTCCCGATTATTACATCGATTTTCAGGCGGCGCTTCCCGCCATGGTGCGCAATTCGTCGACAATTGCGGACAGCGACTGCGCCTGGGCCGACATTTGCTCGCTGGCGGAGGCGCTTTCCTCGGCCGCGGCGGCGGTTCCCTGCGTCACTTTGTCCATCTCCATGAGGGAACGGGCGATTTCTTCGATTCCCTTGGCCTGTTCCTGGCTGCCGATGTTTACTTCGTCGACCAGGACTTTGACCTTCGACGCGGCTTCGGTAATCGAACCGACCACGTCGGCTACCTTCCGAAGCTGGGTGCTGCCTTCGTTCGAGGTTGCAATCGATTCCTCGATCAGCGCGGCCGTGTCCTTGGCGGCCTGCGCGGAGCGCTGCGCCAGATTGCGCACTTCGTCGGCAACCACCGCGAATCCCGCGCCGGCTTGGCCCGCGCGCGCCGCTTCTACCGCGGCATTCAGCGCGAGAATATTGGTCTGAAATGCAATCTCATCGATCACTTTGATGATCTTGGAGATTTTGTCGCTCGATGCGTTGATTTGTTTCATCGAGGTAATCATCAGGGCGAGCGTGCTGTTTCCCTCGGCGACGCGATGGTCGACCGTGGTCATCAATTGCGCGACTTGCCCGGTGTTGGCGGCGTTCTGGCGAGTCATCGATGTAATTTGCTCAGCGGAGGCGGAGGTCTCTTCAAGAGAAGCCGCCTGCTCCGACGCGCCTTGGGCGAGTGTCTGGCTGGAGGCAGCAACCTGGCTTGACCCAGCCGCAATTTGAGTCGTGCCATCGGAAAGACTCGCCGCAATCGCTCTAATTTGACCCGTGATCTTGCGGACGACTACCGCGATCAACCCGATGACGGAGAGTCCCATGGTCACAAAGACCACGGACATCCATCGCGCGGAGAGTATCTTTCGGCTCCGGCGGCATTGGTGGCCCGCAGTTGTGCCTCCTGGAGAGCTACATATTCATAGGAGGCAGTCTCGAGGTGGGTGCCGATAGGGCTGCCCGAATCCCGATACAAGGTCAATCCCGGCACGACTTTGCCGGCTGCGATCAGGCTTGCGGTTTGCTCGAAGTACTCGGAGTATTTGTCGAGATCAGCGTCGATCGAAGCCATCAACTCCTTTCCCTTGCGCGTGGTCAAAAGGGGCTGAATGGCCGCAATCTTGGCCTTCGCCTCGTGGAAACGTTCCCGAAACTCGTCCCGATTCGACTTGGAGCGCTTGCGGTCATGTGCCAGTGCGTACATCAGCATTCCACGCTGTTTTTCACGCATACCGACCGCAGCGGCGGCGAGTTGGCCGCTGAGCATTGTTCTAACGCCAAGCGTCCCAGTGGCGAAGTTCAGTTCGGTGCCCAAGCTTTGAGCTGAATACCACCCCCCAGTGGCGAGGCCAAGCACTACTGCTAACATTCCGGCGATGCAGATCGTCAATTGTTTTCCAACAGTCATTGCTCAGCGTTCTCCCAATACTCGTATCGGCCAGCAATCGAGTGGCATGAAGGGGCGGGTATGAAGTAAACTACTGTTAACTGATTTGCTGAAACCACAGCTATCTCCGTCTGGCTCGCTCCCCGAAGTCCACGGCACCGTTCGAACCGAGCGGTCCTCCGTGTTGCGCCGCATGCTGGCGTTTGGCGGTCCTGCGTATCTGGTCAGCGTGGGATACATGGACCCCGGCAACTGGGCCACCGACCTGGAAGGCGGGGCGCGATTTGGGTACGGCCTCTTGTGGGTGCTGGTGCTATCGAACCTGATGGCGATCCTGCTGCAAACGCTGTCGGCGCGGCTGGGAATTGTCGCGGGGCGGGATCTGGCGCAAGCCTGTCGCGAATCGTATCCCAAAGCGGTGTGCAACGCCCTGTGGGTGCTGTGCGAGATCGCGATTGCGGCGTGCGATCTGGCGGAGGTACTGGGCGCGGCGATCGGGCTGCACTTGCTGTTCGGGATTCCGCTGGTGATTGGCGTGTCGCTGACCGCGCTCGATACGGTTCTGGTGTTATGGTTCTCGCGCTACGGGATCCGTCTGATCGAGGCGCTGATTCTGGCGCTGATCGCGGTGATGACGGGATGTTTCGGCGTGGAGTTGTGGTTCGCCAAGCCAGTGCTTCACGAAATGATGTCCGGACTCGTGCCGCGTCTCAATGGCCAGAGCCTGTATATCGCCATCGGGATTCTGGGGGCGACGGTGATGCCTCACAATCTTTATTTGCATTCGGCGCTCGTGCAGACCAGGCGCATCGGCCGCACGGTCGCCGACAAGCGCGAAGCGTGCCGCTACAATCTGGCCGACTCGGTGATCGCGCTCAACGGAGCTTTAATCGTGAACGCCGCGATCCTGGTGATGGCAGCGGCGGTCTTTTTCAAGCACGGCGTCATTGTCACCGAGATCGAGCAGGCGCACGAGCTGCTGACGCCTCTGCTGGGAACCGCGCTCGCCAGCGGTCTGTTCGCGATCGCGTTGCTGGCCAGCGGCCAATCGTCCACTTTGACGGGAACCTTTGCCGGCCAGATTGTGATGGAAGGGTTTCTGAATCTGCGCCTCCGGCCGTGGCTGCGGCGGATGATCACACGCTTTCTGGCCATCATTCCCGCCGTGATCACCGTGTATTTTTGGGGTCCGCAGGGTACTCTGCAACTGATTATCCTGAGCCAGGTGATCCTCAGTATGCAGCTCCCGTTCGCGGTGATTCCTCTGATCCGGTTCACCAGCGACCGCGCGCGCATGGGCGAGTTCGCGAGTCACGCATGGGTAAAGGCGCTCGCCTGGACTGTGGCGTTTGTGATTCTCGCGTTGAACTTCTGGTACGCGGCGAGCGTCCTGATTCCGTGGATGGCCGCGGCGGCGTGGCACGCATTGCTGGTCGGTCCGGTGGTGCTCGCGATCCTCGCGTTGCTGGGCTGGATTACATTCGGTGGAGGAAGAGTGAGCGCACGCGATAGCAAGCGCGAAGGAATCAAGGTCGCCGCGGATTTGCCCGCGCCCGTGTATCGAAGAATCCTGGTGCCGCTCGATCATTCCTCGCGCGATCGCGCGGCTATCGCGCATTCGGCGGCGATGGCAAAGGCGCATGGATCGGTCCTGCATTTACTGCACGTGGAAGAAGGCGCGACCAGCGCTCTGTTCGGGTCGCTGGCCTCCGACGCGGAGATTCAGGCGGGCGAGGAATACTTCCGCGGCATTGTCGAAGCGCTCGAAGCCGAAGGAATTCAAATTGAGCTGACGGTGGTGCACGGGCGCAATCCGAAAGATGAGATTGTGCGCGTGGCACGCGAGATTCATCCCGACCTGATCGTGATGGGCGCGCACGGCCATCGCGGCGTGAAGGATCTGATCTTCGGCAACACTATCAACGGCGTCCGTCATGAGGTCCACGTGCCGGTGCTGGTGGTGGGGGAATAGCGACGTGGTGCAGGCTGGTCGGTCAAGAGCGCGATCAGGGGATCGCGCGCGGACCAGGGGGTCCGCCCCACCCGGAAACCGCCGTGGTGATTTCCTCCGCGTTGACGCGATCCGCAGACTTCCGCCGATCAGGCCGCATCCGGCCAGCTTTTGTTAGCTTACGGCGCCGCGCTCGGGACCTTTGCCGCTACCTTTTGCACGCCCTTCCATGGCGCGACTTCCTGCGGCGTCGGAAGTCCCGACACATTGAAATCTCCGCCGATAGCCTTAACCAGCGCGACGCATGCTGTCATGCGGCGGGTCAGCAACTCGACCGCCGTCACTTCATTGGAGAGCGCAATGGCCTGCGCCGTGATGACTTGAAGATACGCCGTGATGCCGCCCTGATACTGATTGTTCGCGAGTTCGAGCGAACGCTCGGCCGCAGTCACCGCGGCCGCTTGCTGGCCCGCTTCCAACTCCAGCACGCGCAGGGTCGAGAGATTATCCTCGACGTCCTGAAAGGCGGTCAAAACGTTCTGACGATATACGGCGACAGCGGAATCATACGAGGCTTGCGTCTGTTCGAGAGTGCCCTGCCGCTTGCCGAAATCGAGCAGCGTATAGGATAACGTCGACCCCAGAGACCAGAAGCGGCTGGGCCAGGTGAACAGATTCACTAGGCTCGATCCTTCGATGCCTCCGGCGGCGCTCAGCGTGATATCGGGATAGAACGCGCCCTGCGCCACGCCGACCTGCGAATTCGCGGCGGCGACAAGACGCTCATTCGCGGCGATATCGGGACGCCGCTCGAGCAATTGAGACGGCAGGCCTACCGGAATCGGCGGAGGCGGCGTGTTCAGTACCTTCACAGGAATCGTGAGCGCTGACGGCGGCTTGCCGATAATAATCGCGATGGCGTGTTCGAGCTGATTCCTGACGACCAGCGTATCAGTGGACTGCGCGCGCGTCTGTTCCAGTTGGGTGCGCGCCTGCACCACGTCGATCTGCGACGCGACGCCCTGGGTGTAGCGATTATTCGTGAGATCGAGCGCCTTTTGATACCCCATTACGTTGGTGTCGAGAAGCTGCTTTTGAGCATCCAGCCCGTGAAGCTGGAAATAGTCGAGCGCCAACTGCGCCTGCAGGCTGAGCCGCACATTTTCGATGTCGGCTGCGCTCGCCTGCGCCGTTTCGATATTCGCTTCAATCGTCTTGCGGACTTTTCCCCACACATCCGCTTCCCAGGTTGCGTCGAAAGGGATGTTAATGTCGGTAACCGTCTTAGGCTGGAAGCCCGTGTTCCCTCGCGATCCCGAGGTCCGCGATTCCGTCAGCGTCGGCCCGGTCGTGATCTGCGGAAACAGACCCGCGCGCGAAGTCTTCACCACCGCGCGTGCGCCGCGATAGTTCGCCTCCGCTTGCGCCAGCGTCTGGCTGTTGACGTCGATCTGCTCTTCAAGCGCGTTCAAATCCGGATCGTCGAAAATCTCCCACCACTTGCCGCGCGCGATGCTATCCCGGGGCTGGCCGGCCTTCCATCCCGTCATCTCCTTGTAGGAATCGGGCGCCGATTCCCTGAAATTAGGGGAAGCCGGAGACGCGGGCCGCACATATTTCGGACCCACGGTGCATGCGGCCGATAGCAGCGCGATCACTCCCGCCGCGAACCATTTCTCCAAACCTTTCATTGCGAACACTCCCGGCTCATTGCGAACACTCCCGGTAAATCCACGGCTGAATGTACTCTGGACAATTCGTCAATGTCACGTCCTCTCGCGTCTGCGCGGCGAGAAACTGTAAACTCGGCCGGTCTATTAAGGTTACCTCGCTCAGATCGATCGCGACTCGTTTATGGGACCGGCGAGCGCGTTCGATGGCGCGGCGCAATTCGCCCAGCGACGTGCCGTTGCATTTTCCGGAGAGCGCCAGCGTTGCGCTGCCGTCCGCGAGTTTGATTTCGATGCTCAACATCATTTATGCTTCCGACGGCCTCGGCGCCGTCCCGCGCACGCGGTCTTTCCACCGTTCCCAGCGGAGCCGCAGTCGATCGAGATACAGGTAAACCACCGGCGTCGTGTACAGCGTCAGCATCTGGCTGAACAGCAACCCTCCCACGATCGCGATGCCGAGTGGCCGCCGCATTTCGCTCCCCATTCCCGTACCGAGCGCCAGCGGCATCCCGCCCAGCAGCGCGGCCATGGTCGTCATGGTGATGGGGCGGAAGCGCAGCAGACAGGCCTCGTAGATGGCCTCCTCGGGCGATTTATTGTCCCTGCGCTCCACCATGATGGCGAAATCGATCATCATGATGGCGTTCTTTTTGACGATGCCGATCAATAATATGATCCCGATCAGCGAAATAACGTTCAGCTCATTTCCGGTAGCGCGCAACGCCAGCAGCGCGCCGACCCCGGCCGATGGCAGCGTGGAAAGAATCGTGATCGGATGGATCAGGCTTTCATAAAGCACGCCCAGCACGATGTAAACCGTCAGCAGCGCCGCCGCGATCAGAATCGGCTCGTTCGAGAGAGAGCTCTGATACGCCTGCGCAGTTCCTGCGAACATACCTTGCACGTTGGACGGCAGCCCGATCTCCCGGGTGGCCTGCTCGATCGCCGGCACCGCGTCTCCCAGCGCCAGGCCGACCGGGACGTTGAATGAAATCGTCACCGCTGGAAACTGGCTCTGGTGGTTTACCGAAAGGGGCGTAGTGTCGGACTGATAGTGCGTCATCGCGCTGAGGGGAACCTGCCGCTTATTCGGCGTTTCGACGTAGATGTACCGCAGGCCGTCCGGATTCTGCCAGAATTGCTGATCCACCTCCATCACCACGTGATACTGGTTCAATTGCGTGTACATGGTGGAGACTTGCCTCTGGCCGAAGGCATCGTACAGCGTGTCGTCGATCATCTGCTGCGTGATCCCGAAGCGCGCCGCCGTCGCGCGATCCACCACCAGTGTCGACTGCAGTCCCTTGTCCTGCTGGTCTGTGTTGACGTCGGCGAGCTCGGTCAAAGTTCTCAGCTTTCGGAACACCTGCGGCGCCCACTCGTTCAGATCCCGCACGTTGTCGCTTTGCAGCGTGTACTGATACTGCGCTCCGCTCGAACGGCCGCCAATGCGCAGATCCTGCACCGATTGCAGAAACAGGCTGACCCCGGGAATTTTCGCGAGTTTTGGACGGAGCCGGGCAATCACCTGGTCGGAATTCACCTTGCGCTCCACCAAAGGCTTCAGAGTGATCCACGTGCTTCCGGCATTGGTGCCGCCGCCGCCCCATCCGCCTGCGCCGGTGTTGGCGTTCAGCCCTTCCACCGCAGGGTCCTCCATCACCGTGTTGACCACCTGCAGAACGCGTTCCCTCATCGCCTGAAACGACGTCGACTGGTCCGCCTGAATCGATCCGCTCAGGCGGCCGGTGTCCTGCTGCGGGAAAAAACCCTTCGGGATCGAAATGTAGAGATAAACAGTCACCGCCACCGTGGACAGCGTCACCACAAGAGTCAGGAACTGGTGGCGCAGCACCCAGCTCAACGATTTATCGTATCCGCCATGAACAACGTCGAAGACCCGTTCGCTCAGCCTGTACAAAAAATTGTGCTGGCGTTGTTCCTCATGGCCGCGAAGCATGCGGGCGCACATCATCGGCGTCGTCGTCAGCGAGATCACGAGCGAAACCAGAATCGCCACCGACAGGGTGACGGCAAACTCGCGGAACAGCCGTCCGACGATTCCGCCCATCAGCAGAATCGGCAGGAAGACGGCAATCAGCGAAAGGCTCATCGAGAGCACCGTAAACCCGATTTCGGCCGCGCCTTTGATGGCGGCTTCCATCGGCTCCATGCCCTTCTCGAGATAGCGCGTGATGTTCTCGATCACCACGATCGCGTCGTCCACCACGAATCCGGTGGCGATCGTCAGCGCCATCAGAGACAGGTTGTCGATCGAATAGTGGAACAGGTACAGGACGCCAAGAGTCCCCACCAGCGAAATCGGAACGGCGACGCTTGGAATCATCGTGGTCCGAGGACTGCGCAGGAACATGAACACCACCATGATGACGAGCGAAATCGAGATGCTGAGCGAAATCTCCACGTCCTTCACCGACCCTCGGATCGCCGTGGTGCGGTCCAGAATCACCCGCATGTGCATCGCCGCGGGAATTTCCGCCTGCAACTGCGGAAGCGCGGCCAGCACCCGGTCGACCGTCTCGATGATATTTGCCCCGGGTTGCCGGAAAACGACCAGCATCAGCGCCTGCTTGTTGTCGACAAAGCCGATGTTGCGAATATCCTCCACCGAATCGGTCACGGTGGCGACGTCGGAGAGCTTGACGGCAGCGCCGTTCTTGTAGGCGACCACCAGCGAGCTGTATTGCGCGGCCAAACGAAGCTGATCGGTCGTGCTGATCGACCAGACGCGGTTGATATCGTGGAAATCGCCCTTCGGCCGGTTCGCGTTCGCGCTGCCGAGCATCGTACGAATATCTTCGAGGCCCAGTCCGAAGGTGTTCAGCTGCGTCGGATTCACATCGACGCGCACCGCCGGAAGGGCGCCGCCGCCGACGTTGACCTGCCCCACGCCCTTCATCTGCGCCAGCTTCTGCTGCAGAATGGACGCGGCGACATCGTAAATATCGCCTGGAGGCATCGTATCCGAAGTCATCCCGATCATCAGAATCGGCGAATCGGCGGGATTAATCTTCCTCCAATTCGGATTCTGCGGCAGATTACTCGGCAACTGGCCGCGCGCGGCGTTAATCGCCGCCTGCACGTCGCGCGCCGAGGCGTCGATGTTCCGGCTCAAGTCGAACTGCATCGTGATTCTGCAGCTTCCAAGGGAGCTCGACGACGTCATCTCGTTCAAGCCCGCGATGCGCCCGAACTGGCGTTCGAGGGGCGTTGCCACCGCCGATGCCATCGTCTCCGGACTCGCGCCCGGCAATCCCGCGGAGACCATGATCGTGGGAAACTCGACTTCAGGCAGCTGCGCCACCGGCAGATAGAAATACGCAATACCGCCGGCCAGACCCAGCGCGATGGTCAGCAGCGTGGTGGCGACGGGCCGATGAATAAACGGTTCGGAGATGCTCATGCTTCCTCAGGCTTCAAGCTCGGGACATTCACGCCCGCGCCGCTGCGTCCCGTGATGCGCCGCGCCGCCCGATCGAAGTACAAATAAATAACCGGCGTCGTGTATAACGTCAGAACCTGGCTGAAGATCAACCCTCCGACGATCGCGATACCCAGGGGACGCCGCAACTCCGCTCCGGTTCCCGTGCCGAGCGCCAGAGGCACGCCGCCGAGCATCGCCGCGAGCGTCGTCATGATGATCGGCCGGAACCGCAGCAGGCACGCCTGATAAATCGCCTCCAGCGGTTCTTTCCCTTCCTTGCGCTCCGCTTCGAGCGCGAAATCGATCATCATGATCGCGTTTTTCTCCACGATTCCAATTAACAGGATGATGCCAATCAGCGCGATGACGCTAAAATCCTCATGGCAGATCATCAGCGCGAGCAGCGCTCCCACGCCCGCCGAAGGCAGGGTCGAGAGAATCGTCAACGGATGGATATAGCTTTCATACAGCACGCCGAGTACGATGTACACCGTCACCAGCGCCGCCAGAATCAGGATCCACTCATTGGCAAGCGATGCTTGAAACGCCGCCGCGGTGCCCTGAAAACTTGCTTGAATGGCTTTCGGGAACCCGTCCAGTTCACTTTTCGCGACGTTGATCGCATCCACCGCGCTTCCGATCGACGCGCCGGGCGCGAGGTTGAAAGAGACCGTCACCACCGGGAATTGCCCCTGATGATTCACCGCCAGCGGCGTCGTGCCGGCCTCGAAATGAGTGAATGCGCTCAAAGGCACCTGGCCGCCCATCATATTCACGACGCCCGCGGTCGTCGCGGAACCGCCCGCGGTCGAATTGCTCTGCGCCGCGCCCGTCTGGCTGGAACTGGACGGCGCGACGCTGGCCTGCGCGGTCCGAATATAAAGATTCCTCAGCTCCTGGGGATTCTGCTGCAAATCCGGCTTCACTTCCAGCACCACGCGATACTGGTTCAACTGCGTGAACATGATCGATACTTGCCGTTGTCCGAATGCGTCGTACAACGTGTCGTCCACCATCTGCGGCGTGATGCCGAAACGCGACGCGGTTCCGCGATCGATCACCAGCAGGGCCAGCAACCCTCCGTTCTGCTGGTCGCTCGCAACATCGCGCAACATCGGAAGCGATTGCATTTTCGCGATGAAGCGCGGCACCCAGGTCGCTAATTCCCGCGCGTCGGGATCTTCCAGGCTGTACTGATACTGCGTCCGGCTCACCCGATCCTCCACCGTCAGGTCCTGCACCGGCTGCATGTAGAGCGTGATCCCCTCCACCTGCGCCAACTCCGGCTGCAGCCGGCGGATGATGTCGCTCGCGCTGATGCGCCGCTCTTCGATCGGTTTCAAGTTGATCTGGATGCGTCCGCTGTTGATGGTCGTATTGGTGCCGTCGACGCCGATGAACGACGAGAGACTATCCACCGCCGGGTCCTGCAAAATAATCTTCGCGATGTCCTGCTGGCGCCGCGCCATCGCGGGAAAGGAGGTCGTTTGCGCGGCTTCGGAAACACCCAGAATCACGCCCGTGTCCTGGACGGGGAAAAATCCTTTCGGGATCAGCAGAAACAGGATCACCGTTCCGGCGAGAGTCCCGGCGGCCACCATGAGCGTCAGAAACTGGTGCCGGAGGATCACCTGCAGCGTGCGTCCGTAGAACGCAATGACGCTCGTGAAAATATGCTCTGAGAAGCGATAAACGCGTCCCTGCTCCGACGCGGGCTTGTGCTTCAGCAGGCGCGCGCACATCATCGGCGTCAGCGTGAGCGAAACCACGGCGGAAATCAAAATCGTCACGCTCAACGTAATCGCGAATTCGCGAAACAGGCGCCCCACGATATCGCCCATGAACAGCAGCGG
>PNAJ01000010.1 GCA_003170295.1 Bryobacterales bacterium
GCTGGGCATTCCCGACATACCGGTCATCCTGTGCGACGAGTGGACTCCAGCGCAGGTCAAGGCCTTTCGGATCATGGTGAATCGATCGACGACGTGGGCTGAGTGGGACGACGAACTTCTGAAGATCGAGTTGCTCGACCTCGAGACGTCGGGCTACGATCTCGGCCTGACGGGGTTCGATTCAAAGGAGATCGATGCGCTCATCTTGAACGACGCTCCGGACGAGGACGCCGTACCGATGGTGCCAATTAACCCGGTTAGCTGCGTCGGCGATCTGTGGCTTTGTGGTTCGCACCGCGTGTTATGTGGAGATGCCACCGATGCGGAAGCGGTGTCGCGGTTGTTGGGCGAGCGCAAGGCCTTCTTGCTCGTAAGCGACCCCCCTTACGGAATTGAACTGGATTCTGAATGGCGGGATCGGGCCAAGCTGAACAAACGCGGACCTGCCGAGCCCAGCTATTTGAAGCACCGGACCAAAGGGCACCAGGAAACCACAATCTCGGGTGACACGCGCGCCGATTGGTCGGAGGCATTTGCTCTGGTTCCGAGTCTCGAAGTCGGGTACGTCTGGCATGCGTCGAAGTTCACGCGGGAGGTTCTTGACGGCTTGCTGCGGATCGGCTTCCTGCATCATCAGCAGATCATTTGGGACAAGGGGCGCGCCGTGCTCACGAGGACCCACTACTGGTTTCAACACGAGCCGTGTTGGTACGTGCGCAAGAAGAACGCCCCCTGGTACGGGAAGGCGGGCGAGAACTCGACCGTCTGGAGTTGCCCATCTCCGAAATTTATCATGGGTGGATCGAATGAGGAAAAATTCGATCATCCAACGCAGAAACCGGTCGAACTGATGCGAAAGCCGATCCTGAATCACACTAAGCCTGGAGAACTGGTCTATGATCCGTTCCTGGGTAGCGGCACTACACTCGCGGCGGCGGAACTGACTGGGCGAGTTTGCTGTGGACTCGAACTCGACCCCAAGTACGCCGATGTGGTGGTCGAGCGCTGGCAAGGATTGAGCGGCAAGCAAGCTACGCTCGAAGGCGACGGCCGGGCGTTTGACGTCATTGCGCAGGATCGCATGAGGATGGCGGCATGAGTGGGGCGACGCAGAAAATAGGCCACGGCTCAAAATTCGGACACAAGAAAGAAGCGGCGATCGAGGCATTACTCACGCAGCGGAATGTCGAAGAAGCCGCTCGCAGCATTAATATCGGAACGCAAACGCTGCGCCGGTGGATGAAGATACCGGAATTCGAGGAAGCGTACCTGGAAGCGCGCCGGGCGGCGGTTTCCCAATCGAACGCGCGACTGCAACAGGCGTCGAGCGCCGCCGTCACGTCGCTCTTAAAGATCATGGTGGACGGAAACGCGCCGGCATCAGCCCGGGTGCGTGCTGCCGATTCCGTATTGGATCATGCGAAGCAGGCAATCGAGATCGATGACATCCAGGCCCGGTTAAATGCTTTGGAGCAGACCGTGAAATCGTCAAACCGCGGAGGAAGCTAAATGCGGAATATGCAACGGCGCCTTAACAAGCTCCTATTGAGAATCATGGTCGACGTGAATTCACCGGCATCGACCCGCGTGCGCGCTGCCGATTCCGTATTAGACCACGCAAAGCAGGCAATTGAAATCGACGATATTCAAGTCCGGTTAACCGCATTGGAGCTGAGCGCAAAAGCCGATGGGGACGCGCGCGAGGGCACCAAATGAAGAATGTGCGACGGCGCCTGCACGTGCTCGAACAATTACCGCAGTTCCAGCCTCCGCCGAGTCGGCTCGAACAGATCGAGGATCTCGCGCTGCGGCAAATCTCCGATGAGGATTTGGAGGTGATGAAGAATATGACGCGCGATCTGGTGGCCGGAGTGCGACGAACAATCTCGGAAAGGGAGTCGGCAATGTTGGTAGCGCATAGTGCCGCCCGTGAGACGGCGGCTCGGAGAATGGGGTTCAAGTCGTTTGCTCAAGCCGAGCGGAACGGAGGACACCTACGATGAGGGCCACTTTGAAGCGTCTCGACCGACTGGAGGAACGATTTGGATTGGTAGAACGACCGGAGACAGCAGCCGAAAGCGAGCAAACACGGTACTTGCGGATGCGTCTTGAAAATTCACGTCTGCGATGTGGATTACCACCGCCTTCGCCGGAGCGGCTGGCCGAGTTGAGGGGCATGACCGTGTCTCAGATTCTGCATTCTGGCAGGCAGGGGGCAGCGGCGGCGCGCATGGCGTGTCTCAAACCGGACGGTGCGTGAACTTCTGGAACATGCGCCGCTGTTCGGTCCAGTCGATTTTGCTGAGGATGCGCCGCAGGTTTCTTTCATTGAGTCCATTGATGGGCGGCAGAAAGAGGATTTGTTCCTGAAGATCCGGAGCGAGGTCGAGCAGCTTCATGATCTGTGTTATGCGGGCTCGCGTCACCCGACCAAGGCGGGCCAGTTCCGCGTAGTCCCGAATCGTTCCAGTGCGCACCAGTCTCTCAAACCGGATGGCGATCGCCATAAGCCGGGCGATCCGGGGAATGGAAGTGCCGATACTTTCGCCGTCGGGAGACTGCCAGTTGGATGGTTTGGCAGCGCGAAAATCAACAGCGTAGGTGACTTCAATATTGCCGCTCATGCCTGCCCCTCCGCTCCCACCGCTGGATGGAACCGGATGGAGACTTGTTTGGCGACTCCGTCGTAACCAATCCGCTCGACGGTCGCTTGTATCGCCTGGACCTGCCGGGCGCGACCCATCTGTTCCCAGTCAGCGGTTTCAAAGATTCCAGGTGATCGTTCCCTGATCCGGCCGAGGATGGACTCCTCTATGGTGCGCGCTGGAAGCGATTTCGCAGGACACACCGCCCAGCCTTTTCGCTGCGCATTGAGGCACACATAATAAGGATACTTGCGACGGTTCTTCATGGAATACGAGTACACCATCCGCGTTGCGCACGATTCGCAATAGAGCAATCCGCTCAACAGAGCCTGATGTTTGTTCCGCGACCTCGCGCGCGCACCCGCCGTGTGCTGCGGGATGATACTCTGCACGCGTTCCCACGTGCCGGGCACGAGGATGGCGGCATGCTCGCCCGGGTAAGGTTCCCGTGATGCCGGATCGAGCCCGTATATATAATGTTGGTCAGCAATCGCCGCAGGGAGTTCAGCGCAAACGGGCCGCCTGGGTGGAACTGACCTGTTTTACGAGTCCAGCTCTTGAGCCGCCAGCCCCGCCGCTCGATTGCCTCCAGCGTCAGTAGAACCGAGCCATTCTTTTCGAACAGCGCAAAGATGGATCGCACACGTTCGGCTTCTTCTTCGTTCACGACCAAGCGTCCACCTCCCAGGTCGACGTCATAGCCGAGCACCGGATAACCTCCGGTCCATTTTCCCTTTCGCCGTGCGGCCGACATCTTATCGCGCGTGCGCTCGCCGATTAATTCTCGTTCGAATTGCGCGAAGGAGAGCAGGATATTCAGTGTGAGCCGTCCCAGCGAAGTGCTGGTGTTGAACTGCTGCGTGACGGCGACGAAACTTACTTTGTGTTTCTCAAAAATGCTAAGCATGCGGGTGAAGTCCAGCAGCGATCGGCTCAGCCGGTCGACTTTGTACACCACCACGCAATCCAACTCGCCGGCTTCCACCGCACGAAGCAGTTTCGTGAGCGCCGGACGGTCCATGTTGGCTCCGGTGAAGCCGCCGTCGTCATAGCACTCGGGCAACCCGATCCATCCTTCGCGCCGCTGGCTCAATATGAAGGCCTCTGCCGCCTCGCGCTGCGCGTCAAGCGAGTTAAACTCCTGGTCCAGTCCTTCCTCTGTCGATTTGCGCGTGTAGATCGCACAGCGCAGGCGAGTGATGGGTGGCTTCGGAATGTCCTGATTATTTTTTCGCATGCTTCCGTTCCCTACCAGTGGTTCGCGTCAATCCGAAAAATGCCAAGCCGTTCCAGCGCGTGCCTGTGACGGCAACCGCGATGGCGCTGAGCGAAGTGTACTGCTGGTTTTCAAAACGGAATCCCTTCACCAGAACCTCAACCAGAATCGTCCGCCCTTTCCACTTCCGGCTGAGCATGGCTCCTGGCAGCGGCAGGCGCCTATCCTTCTGCTGGTTCCCTCGTGTCGTTTCGACTGCCTCGCCGCCAACGCTGAAGAAGTCTCGGGGTGCGATCATTCGCAAGTCGGCATCGTGCGCGATCTCGTTCGCTCGTTCGCGAGCCCGTTCCGTGAGATCGCCTTCCGCAAGTGCCTGCAGACGCCAGGCGATCCGCCGGAACAGATGTCCCCGATGCCGTGACCGTGCCTCCTCCTGAAACACCTCTCGAAACTTCTCTCTGAGGCTGGCCATGCTAGCCCTGCGCAGCTTCTCAATTTCCATCAATACCGCGTTGTTCATCGTTTGTTTTTCCTCTCCGCGCCGTCAACCACAGTCACATGAACGCTCTTTGCCACCCCACAAGCAAGGTTCTTCTCAAGAAACATTCTTCAGAAAAGAAACGCCGCCAGGACGAACCCGGCGGCGTGAAGGGGAGGCGATGATCCACCTTATTTAACGCGGTA
>PNAJ01000114.1 GCA_003170295.1 Bryobacterales bacterium
GAAGCTCGCGCCACCCGGACGGGGTCTCTCGGGCAGACGCATCTTTTTAATTGGCCTGTCGGTGACTGCCGGGGTGGTTGCATTTTTGCTGGTTCCGAGACAGGCGCGGGGCTTTTCGAGTGGTGTTGCGGCCTCTGCTCACGACTTTTCGCTCCAGCAAAAAGGAACCCTATCGCGGCTCGAACTTGAAGTCGGTGATGCCGATTTCGTCGTTGCCGGGGATGTAGAAACCGAATTTTCCGTCGGAGAAATTGCGGCCGGACTCGGTCCAGGAATCGAGCGTGAGCCAGGTGTCGCCGTTTTTCAAACGATGCACGACGTGGTCCGGAGTCACATCGACCTGGATGGTGAAGGTTTTCTGATTCTCCAGGCCATGCTGCGTTTTCTCGCGATCCTTGCTCTTGCCGTTGGTGACGGCCTTGGCCCAGAAGGTCTTCTTATCGATCTCGAAGAGACCGTAGTTTTTGGGATCAACATAATCGACGTACCAGCGGATATGTCCGCCGCGGAACATGTTGCCGCCCTTGATCAGTTGGACGGTGAAGGTATAGCGTCCCTTGGCGGGGAGTTTGTAGGCGACGAAGTTGCCTCCGTGGTGGACCCACGCTTCGCCGTCGCGCGTCCAGCCGGCGGGATCTTCCCAATCGGCCATGCCTCCAATTGTCGGGGGGGCGGGCGCAGCGGTGCGGGCCGAGGCTAAGGTCAGATCGAGTGAAATTTGCGAGCCTGCGGCGATCTGCACATGCTCGGATCGATCGATGAAGCCGAGAGCTTTCGACGTGAAGATGTAGCCGCCCGCGGGCAGTTCAATCTGATTGGGGCGGAGCTCGTGCGGCATGGATTCGTTGTCGCGCCGGTAGTTCACGATCGAGCCTCCGGGCGAACGAGTGATCCGAACCGTGCCATTGCCGCCACCGACGGGCGCGGGAGGCGGGACGGGCGGCGTCACCTTGGGCGCTGCGCCCAAATCCATGCGCTGCAACTGGAACGCGACGCGGGCATCGGCGCCCTTTTGAACATCGACGGTCTGCGCGGCAGGAGTGGTGAATCCATCCTTATATACGCGCACGTTCACCTTGCCGGGAGCCGTGGGGACGCGAAGCTGTCCGCGCAAGGTGTGCTTTTTCTGCTCCTTATTATTGACGAACACGCGCACATCTTCTTCCCCGGTGACGACGATGAGCGTGCCGAGGTCGCCGAGCGCGGGGGTACCGGGTTTATCGGGCCGCAGGAAAACGGTGAGCGCGGGGGCGGGGCCGAAGGTCTCCTGCATGGTCTTCTGCGCGGGTCCTTCGCCAACGGCGATTTCGGCCGACCCGGCTTGGAAGCCCGTGAGGTCGACACCGGTGGGCGATGCGTCAGCTTGCGGCTGTCCGTTCAAGGTGAGCTTGAGAGGTCCGGCGCTGGTTGCCAGGCGCGCGGCATTTCCGAAGCTTGCCACGATCACCGCGAGCAGATTCTTGCCGGTGGCTGCGGTGATGTTGGGCACTTTCGCTTCGGCGGTTTCGAACGAAAACGACGCTTCGCCGCCTTTGCCGACGATTTTCACGGTGTGCGGACCGGGCTTCACGTTGTCGATGACGAACTGGCCGTCCTGCACGACGCCGGCGGGCTGATCGTCGACGGTGACTTGCCCGCCATCGACTCCTTCGGCGAGAATCCGCATCGGCTGCGGCGATGCTTCGAGAGTCAGGTTCACTTGCGGAGGCGCGCCGGTGGCGGGCACGGTTACTCCGTTGGCGCCGGGTTCATAGCCCGCGAGAAACGCGGTGATCTGATAATCGCCTGCGGGAAGAGGGATAGAGCAAGGCGAGGTGCATTTATCCTCACCATTGACTTTAATCGCGGCGCCGGGCGGCGTGGTGGCGACTTGTACTTGAATACCTGCCGTCGTGGCCGGAGGCTCCACGGGCTTCATGCGCTTTTTCAGTAGAAACGCGATACCGGCGACGGCGACGAGCAATCCGAGAATCGCGCCGAACAACAACGCTTTTTTCCACGCAACCGGTTTTTGCGGCGGCGGAGCCTTTCCGCCGGTCGGAGGCTTCATCGGCGGAGGACCGACGGGAGGAATGGGCGGATGCGGCGGAACAGCCTGCGGTCCGGTGGGAGGAAATGTACCGGTGGGCAGCGACGGCGGCGGCGAGAACTGACCGGAAGAGATCGGGGGAGGCGCGCTCGGCATGGGCGGCGGCGCGGCGAAGGGTGGAGCAGCGGACGGAGCAGCGACGGGAACGGGCGGCGGCGCGGAGGGCATCGCGCTTGGCATGGGGGGCGGCGCTTGCGGAGGCAGAGGCGGTGGTGGAGGCCCTTGTTGAGCGAGGGGCGGCGGTGTCGCTGCCATCGCGGGCGGAGTGGCACCGGTCGCCTCCTGCTCCTTCAGCTTCGTGCCGCGATTCACCAGATGCTGCTTGATATCGCCGACCACGAGTTGCACTTCGAAATCGTTAACGTACTGCTTGGCGATTTCGTCGAGCCGGTAATAAATTGGCTTCAGGCCCTCCAGGCTGGCTATTGAGCCGACCTGCTGGTCCAGACGCTTCAGTTCTTCAAGAGGATTTAGATTCTCATCGCCCACGTTAGATATCCTACACTTTCTTTGTAGCCCTTGTGATAGTCGCCCTCGATGCCACCCCTCTGACCGTTCCCACTGGCGGCGTGATGCGCTATACATCCGAGCTGGCTCGGGCACTGGCGACAAGCGATCCCGGCGATCAGTACTGGTTGCTGTCCGATCAACCTTTCGCCATGCCTGCGGCGGTTTCGTCGAATCTTCATAAAGGAGATGGCCCGCGGACGACCGCCGAGCGGCGCTGGTGGTTGTGGGGCCTGGAACGAGAAATGATGCGGCGAGGGGTGGAGGTATTTCACGGCACTGATTTTTCTGTACCCTATATACCTCGGCGTCCGAGCGTCATGACTTTACACGATCTTTCGCCGTGGGTGTCCCATGAGATGTCCCATGAGATGGATGTGAATTGGCAGCCGCATTCGTTTCGCGTGCGGACCCGGGTTCCGGTACTGCTACGGGCCCGTATTCCGACGATGATCATTACCCCGAGTGAGGCTGTGCGGCGCGCGGCGATCGCGCGATTCAGGCTCGACGCAGCGCGGGTCGTGGCGGTGCCGCTGGCGGCGTCGAGTCAATTTCGCCCCGTCGAAAGCCCTCCGCCGGCGCGTCCCTATTTCCTTTTCGTGGGGACGCTGGAGCCGCGGAAAAATATCGCACGATTGATCGAGGCATGGAGAGAGGTGCGGAAATCGCAGGACGTCGACCTAGTGCTGGCGGGCCGGCTGCGCGCGGATTTTAGGCCACCCGCGGGGGAGCCGGGGTTGCACGTGCTCGGCGCAGTGCTCGAGGAGGATCTGCCTGCTCTTTATTCCGGCGCAATCGCATTCGTGTATCCATCGTTGTATGAAGGCTTCGGGCTGCCGGTGCTGGAGGCGATGCAATGCGGGGCGACCGTCATCACATCGCGCGATCCGGCGATCATGGAAGTGTCGGGCGATGCGGCAGTGCATGTGGACGCGACCGATGTTCGCGCGCTCGCGGAGGCGATGCTCGCGCGGCCGGTGCGACGGGAGGAATCGCTCCAGCGGGCGGCGATGTTTTCCTGGCCGATCACGGCGCGGAAGACAAGAGAGGTCTATGACGCGGCTCGGCGACTGTTCTCGAAGTAACGCCCTGTTCCTTGCGCCTGAGGAGCCGCAACCGGGCACCGGTGGTGGAGGGCTGCGGTCGGCATCGCTGCTCGCATATCTGCGGACGAAGTACGACGTCACCGTGGCGAGCTTCGCGCTTCCGCCTCACTCGAAACATTTTGCGGCGCGCGCGTGGAGGAACGGATGGAGGCTAGTGCGCGGAGTGCCTCCGCTGATCGATCGATTCGCGGGATTCGAGGAGCAGCTCGCACCGGTACTGAATAGACGCCGCTACCCTGTCGCGGTAATTGAGCATTTCTGGTGCGCTCCGTACGCTGCGGCGATTCGGCCTTACTGCGATCTGCTGGTGCTGGATCTGCATAACGTCGAAAGCGAGCTGGCGGCGACCCATGCTCGGGCGGCGAGCGGTCTGGAATCGCGTTTGCACCGGCGATTTGCGGATGCTTATAAGAAGTTGGAGCGCGAATGGATCCCGAAGTTCGACCTGGTTCTCGCCACGTCAGAAGAGGACCGAGGGCGCATCGGGCACAAGAACGTCGTAGTGTATCCGAACGCATTACCTCTGCTTGAACTTCCTTCGGTCGCGGAAGAGAATTGCATCGTCTTCAGCGGAAACCTTGAATATCACCCGAACATCGAAGCCGTGCGATGGTTTGCGTCCGCAATTTGGCCCCGGCTGCGAGAGCAGAACGCCGGGCTGACTTGGAATCTGGTTGGCCGCAATCCGGAAGCGATCGCGAGTATCGTGAAAGACGTTCCGGCTATTCGTTTGATCGGACCCGTTGAAGACGCTGTCGCCGCGATTGCGTCCGCGCGCGTCGCGGTAGTTCCATTGCTCTCCGGCAGCGGGACACGATTCAAAATTCTGGAAGCGTGGGCGGCGAAGCGCGCGGTGGTATCCACAACCATCGGCGCGGAAGGACTGGGCGCGCGGGACGGAGAACATTTAGCGATCGCCGACGATCCTGCCAGTTTTGCCGACGCGGTGCAGGGGCTTCTCGACGATCGCGGACGAGCTCGCACACTTGGGGCAGCCGGCCGGGCGTTGTATCTCGACCGGTACACCTGGCCGGCGGCGTGGAAGAAGCTTCAATTGTCTGGAATCTGAACCACCGCTCCCTGTGGTCACGGCTCGGTGGAGCAAGTGGCCTGTATCAGCGAAACGTTAGCATCCGCGTCGTCTTGTAGGGCGGCCAATGTTAGCTGCAGCCTGCCTTCGGGCAGACCTTTCGACGATCAGCAAGAGCCGCCCAAAATGCGGCTGCAGCCAACATTGGCCGCCCTACAAGATTTGGCTGCGACAAGCCACGCGGACAGACCACTAGTTGTTTTTGAAGAAGTGCGCGATTTTCTTGCCGCCTTCTTCGGTGTAATAGACCGTGACCTTGCTTGCTTTTTCCACTCCCTTGCCGACATCCTTGCCCGCATCGACCACCGCGTGCTCCGTGATCCTATAAGTCGCCTCCGCCCCGTCCGCGGTTTTGATTGCGATCGACTTGGTACCGCGATCGATCTTCGAAACCGTTCCTTCGGTGACCTTCAATCCACCCTCGCCGATGCGATCCAGTTCCTGAGCCGTCTTCTCGGTGCCCTTCACGGTATAGTGCACCACCACGTGGCTGCCTTCTTTCACACCGTGCATTCCGTCCTTCGCGCCGGCTTCGGTCGCATCCCAGCCGTGAACGGTGGTCTTCTTTACGACGTGGAGGGTGTGTTCGGTTCCATCGGCCGCCGCAACGACCACTGTCTTGGTTCCTTTATCCACCTTCTTCACGGTGCCCTCCACCGCCGTCACTACATCATCGGCGGCGAACAACCCGAGGGCAGCGAAACTCATTGCAAGAAACAGCTTTTTCTTCATAAGATTATTTTCCCAATTTCAGACGCGGCGCGCCAGCAGGATGGTCATGTCGTCCTGCAATTCGTCGGTCGCGGTCCACTCGCGGACGCTTTCGAGCACCACCTCGACAATCTGTTCATCGTTGAGATGCGAGCTGCGCGCGATCAGGTCTATCAAGCGGTCCTCACCGAACATCTCGCCGTACTCGTTCTCGGGCTCGGTGATGCCATCGGTGAAGCAGACCAGAAGGTCGCTGGACTTCAACTCGATGCGGCTCTCGTCGTATTGGGCGAATGGAAACGCGCCGACGACCGTGCCGTTCACATCCAGCCGCTCCGCGACACCCGCGCGAACCAGCAGCGGCGGCAGGTGGCCGGCGTTGGTGTAGGTGAAAATGCCCGAAGGTTCGTCGAAAATGCCGAAACAAAACGTCGCGTATTTCTCGGGCGACGTATAGGCGTGAAGCTGATTGTTGAGCCGCGAGACCAGGTGCGACGTCGATACGATAGGCATCACGGAGCCATTTCCAGCCGTCGCCGCGATCTCCAGCGCGCTTTGCAACTGGGATCGCAGCGAACTCTGTAACGTCGCCATCAGCAGAGCCGCCGAGATTCCTTTGCCCGCCACATCTCCGATGGCGAGTGCGACCTGCGAATCGCGAATCACTTCGTAATCGTAATAGTCGCCCGAGCACATACGCGCCGGATGACAGACGGCGGTCAGACGCAACGTGCGCGTCTGCGGTACCACGCGCGGGTAAAGCTGGCTCTGCACTTCGCGCGCAATCTCGACCTCGGATTGCAGACGCTCCTTCTCTTTGGCGACCACGAGCAGCCGCTCCAGGTTTTCCGTCATGCGGTTGAAGGATTCGCTCAAGTCGGCGAGCTGGTCCTTGCCCTTGACTTCGATGCGATGGGAGAAATTCCCCTCCATTACTTTTTGCGTGCCCTCATACAGACGATGGACCGCGCCGGTGATGGTGCGGGTCATCGAGATGCCGATGATCATGGATATGATTTCGACAATCAGAAAGACAATCGCGAGACCGACAACGAATACCTGAAATCCTCCCTGCGTAGGGTCGGTTTTCAGATTGAAGACCGTCGACAGCACCGACGAAATGCGGGAATGGACCGCGATGATGGGTCCGTCCCCCTCCTTGTCGGGGCGTTCCCAGACCGCTGCGGGAATGGTGGCAATCGAGAGCACGTCGAGATCGAAGCGGTTCAGGGGCTGCGGCACCGCTCGTCTCGCGGAGCTGCGCGTGACGCGTTTCGTCGCTCCGCCGCGCGATTCGAGAAAATCCACGACGCCCAGATTCGGAACCAACGCGGCTAAAAACTCGCCCGTCAGAGGAGCGGTGACCGTCACATCTCCGGTGTTCGTCTTACGGTGGCTCCAAGCGTAGAATTGCCCGTTGCGCAACAGGACTCCGCGGGTCGCTTTCCATCCTTCGTGCGGCGCCGGCAGGGTTCCGTCATCGGGATAACGGATCAGCTTGCCGCCTTCGCGGAGGAGGATTTCGAGGCCCGGATTGTGTTCGCCGTAAAACAGCTCGGTCATGCGCCGCATCACCACGGGACGATCCGCCGGCGCGCTACGAACAACGCTCTCTGCCGCCGCGTCCAGCGATTCGATACGGCGGTCCAATTCGCTGGTCACCAGATACACCGCAAGTTGGTTGATCAGTAGATAGCCGCCCAGCAATGCCAGCGCCGCGATTAGCACGATCGGCACCACGGCGATAAACATGTAGGTGACGATCAGACGGTTGCGCAGCCGCCACACCGCCATTCTCAGCAGGCGAATGGCGAACCAAAGGCCAGTGACAAACACGCCCATCGCGGCCAGGAATCGCATGCCGCTCAGCGGCGCGAAATAATTCAACGCGAAAAACAGCAGTAGGAAAGCAAGAAACGAAACTCCGGCGCGTCCCATCCAACCGAGAATTGTCTGGAGGCTCACGCGCACGAATGGCTACACTCTTGACTTCGCGATTTCCGGCACCTGTGTGTCCGGCTCGATGTAATGCTTCGTCAGGCCCGCTTCCAGCAGAGAGAACGCCGTCTCGACATCGTCGGCGAACGAGAATAAATCCAGATCTTTTTCGGCGATCATTCCATGCCGGACCAACGCGTCGAAGTTGATAATCTCCTTCCAGAACGTAGTGCCGTAGAGAATCACGGTCATCTTTTTTTCGAGCTTCTGCGTCTGCGCGAGGGTCAGGATTTCCGTCAGCTCGTCGAGCGTTCCAAATCCTCCGGGAAACACCACCAGAGCCTTGGCGAGGTAGGCGAACCAGAATTTGCGCATGAAGAAATAGTGGAATTCGAAGTTCAACTCCGGCGTGATAAACGGATTTGGCCGCTGCTCGAAAGGCAAGCCGATGTTGAGGCCGATGGTTTTGCCGCCCGCGTCCTGCGCTCCGCGGTTGGCCGCCTCCATGATGCCTGGGCCGCCTCCGCTACAGACAACGAATCGCCGTCCGCTTTCGTGCAAACTGTCCGACCATTGAGTGATGCGCTTCGCCAGGGCGCGGGCTTCGTTGTAATAGCGCCCGAGCGGGCCCATCTCGAGCGTTCGCGCCGAGCCGAAAAATACGATGGTGTCGTGAATTTTCTGCTGGCGAAAATGAGAAAGCGGATAAAGATACTCGCTCAGGATTCGCAGCGAGCGCGCATCGGGCGCATCCAGAAACTGCTGATTGCGATACGCCAGCGCGGACCGGTCTTGTCTTTCATGCATGGGATTTGTTAACGAGCTGGCTTCCAGTTCCGCCACCCGCTTCTCCAATTGTCTCATTGTGCGTAGCAGGACCGGCAGTTTGGGGAACGCCGTGATCGCGCGCAGCCACTCCCGGGCCTCGAATGCGGGGGAGCCGCTCATCACCGCTCCTGCCTCCACATCTCCGCCGATGCCCGATTGCGCGTAAATCACCGCATCGTCGTGAATGGTGAGATGTCCCGAGATGCCGACCTGTCCCGCGAGTAGAACATTTTTTCCGAGCACGCTCGATCCAGCGAGTCCCGTCTGGGAACAGATGATGTTGTCCTCGCCAACCACGCAGCCGTGCCCGACCTGCACCAGGCTGTCGATCTTCGCGCCGCGCTGGACGCGAGTTTCTCCGGTCGATGCGCGGTCGATCGAGGTCAGCGTCTGAATCTCGACGTCGTCCTCGATCACGGCGACGCCGCTCTGGACGATCTTGTAATGAGTGCCGTCGGCACGCTTAGCGAAGCCGAATCCATCGCCCCCGACTACGGCATTATTTTGCAGAATCACGCGATCTCCGACGCGGCAATATTCCCGCACGACCGCGTGCGAATGAGCCAGGAACTGGTCACCTATCTGCGCGCCTTCATAAATCACGACGTGCGGATGAAGCACCGCGTCGCGTCCAAGAATTACATTTTCTCCCACCGCAACAAACGGACCGATAGACGCGTTTTCGCCGATCCGCGCCGTTTCCGCCACATACGCCAGCGGGTGAATCCCCGGAGCGGGCCTGGGTGGTTGATAGAACAGTTCCAGTGCCCGCGCAAAATCAAGATACGGGTTTTTCGAGAGCAACTGAGCCGGCGCGATATCTTCGATGTACGCCTTGACGAGGATGGCACCGGCGCCGGTCTGCTTCACCTTCGGCGCGTATTTCGGATTCGCGAGAAACGTGACTTCCGTCGCGCCCGCGTGCTCCATCCCGGCGACGCCTGTAATTTCGATCGAGCCGTCGCCCCGCAATTCGCAGCCTAGCATGGCGGCGAGATCGGAAAGATTCATGTCTCTAGGTTAATCGGAATACGTTCAAGATCACAAAATGTGATCTTGAACATGAGAAACCTGGGTCCTCCGCGGCGCTATCCAAATAGTATGCCAGCTAAATCTGCCACGAAAACTCAGAAAGCCGAAGTCATTTCGCTCGACGTGATTGAGCGGCGAATTGTTGCATCGCGCGGCCACCGCGTGATGATCGACCGGGATCTCGCCATACTCTACGGAGTGGAGACGCGAACCCTAAACCAAGCGGTGAAGCGCAACCTCGATCGCTTTCCGCCGGACTTCATGTTCCGTCTGACTCCCAAGGAAGCGGCGGAGCAGTTACCTTCAAGATCACAATCTGTGATCTTGAAACGAGGCCAGAACGTCAAGTACCTGCCCTACGTCTTCACGGAGCACGGGGGCGGTCATGTTGGCGAACGTCCTGAAAAGCGCTCCCGCCGTACGGGCCAGCATTCAAGTGGTTCGCGCCTTCGTCAGGATTCGACAAAGGCTCGTCACGCACGAGTTACTCGCCAGGCAAATGGGGAAACTCGCGGGCAAAGTCGGCAAGCACGACGTCGAACTCCGGCGCGTATTCATGACTCTTCGCGGGATGCTGGAGCCTCCCATGCGGCCCAAGCGGAAGATCGGATTCCTGACCGCCGGAGCTTGATCATCCCCGGAACTTATCCCGGCAATCGGCCGAGCAGAAATAGTAGGTTTCGCCGCCCGCTTTTTTCTGGATCGCGGTGGCAGTCGAGATAAAGGTCCCGCACACCGGATCCTTTTTCAATTCACCACCGACGGGAACCGCGGGCGTTCGTGGGACCTTTTGAGAAGGCGCATTTTGAGACGGAGGATGAAACAGATCCGCGAATCCCTTCAGAACGATCCCAATGATCGAGCGTATAACGCCGATCACCAGCACCGTGGCGATCAGATAAGCTAACGCCCGCAGCATGAGGGCACCGCCCGGCTAGGGCTTCTTCTTCGTCGTCTGTTTCTTCGCGCCTGGCTTGCTGAATTCAGTCTCGAGCGTGGCGCCCATCGATTGCAGCATCGCCTTCGCCGTTTCCGCGTTCGCGCATTCCGGCTTCGCGCTCGCTTCGGCATTCGCGCAATTGGGTTTCAGTTCGAGATACTTCTGAAACTCTTCCCGGGTCCCATCCGGAGGGACGATCTTTCCGTCGGGCGCCGTGGTCGCCTTCGCGTACAAAGTTAGGCCGTACTGATAATGCGCCTCGGCGTAGTTCGCATCGCCGTCGATCGCCTTCTTGAACATGACGCCGGCAGCCTCGTTCTGGCCCAGGTTCACGAGCACTGCGCCGCCGTTGAAGTAATACTGGCCAGCCCTGGGCGGATCGAGTTGCGCGGCCTTGGTCAGCTCCGCCAGCGCTTCGTCGGTTTTCCTGGCTTGCGCCAGCAGAAGAGCGTAATTGTTGTGATACGCCGCATCGTCGGGCTTCAGTTCAATGGCTTTCTTGTAAGCTTCCATTCCCTTTTCGAGCAAGGGCTGCTGCTCGGCGCCCACCTTGGTCTTGGCCGCGCCCGCGTAGGCGTCGGCGAGATTGCCCCAGATCACGTTCTGACTGGGATCCATTTCCTTCGCTTTTTCGAGATTTTCGATGGCTACGTCAAACTGCTTCGCTTCCATCGCCGCCTTACCGGCGTTGAACGCATCATTCAGCGCTTTGTTTTTCGACATCTGCGCCTGTGCGTCTTTGATTCTCTTTTCCAGCGCCGCCTTTTGCTCCGGCGTCATGTCGCGGGTCTGCTCCTTGGTCAGTTCGCCGCCCGATTCGATGGTCTTCTTCATCTCTGCCTGACGATCGCCCGCTTGTGCGGCGGATTTGCTCATATCGAAATTGATCACCTTCGCGTCGCCAAGTCCGCTCTTGGCGTTGTCCACAAAATCCTTCTCCTTACCGTCCACCTCGACCCAGATTTTGTAAGTGCCGATCGGGAGGCCGCCGTAATAGTAGTGACCCTTCTTGTCCGTATTGACTTTGTAGCTTCCCTTAATGTCCTTGCGGTCCAAGTGAACCATCACTTTCACCATCGGCTTGCCGTCAGCGCCCTTGACATCGCCCTCAAAGGCCGTCGTCTGCCCCCAGCAAGCGACAGAAAGTAAAAGAGTAACCGGAATCGCAATGGCGAACCTACGCAGCGTGGCGGGCATGGGTTGGGTGAACCTCCAGGACATCAATATCTCTAACTCGATATCAGCATACTACAGGCGTGTCCCAGGGGCAAAGATGTTACGCACGAGGAGGGAACGCGTGATCGTGCATCTGAGCCTGGAACTATAGTACTAAGGGTCCTATTTCAACTAAGCAAAATCCCTGTAACTTAAGTAACGGCTTGACTTACACGTTTTGCGATGCTAACATCGTAGCTTGGTCGGAGGACTAGCTGCGCTCCACTAATTCGGGCAAAGCTGCACAGGAATGAATGAATTTTAAGATGGGTAAGAGCTACATATTTCTATTTGCGCTGGCGCTTGGTACGGCTGGGACCGGATGGGCTACAATCACGGCTTGCGCCGGTGCGGCAAACGGCACGACACTGACGACGCTGGGAACGACCGCGGCGAATGGGTGCGGCAAAGTCAATCTGAGCTTCGATAACTTCGCGATTAGTGGCGCTTCGGCTGCTGGCGCGGGAATTCCTGTTCCAAGCACGGCCAACATCGCGATGTACTCCACTGGCACCGTCGCGAGTGGAAATACGGTCGGTCCAGTGAATGCGTGGTTTGATGGCAACGGATTAGCGAATAATTGGAATTTTACCGGGGCCACTGATTCCCAGGCTTTCACGATTAGTTATCTTTCACAGGCTAATACAGGGGGCACTTATAACGGCGGCGCGAACACCTATCCGTCTCCGACGAACGGCTTCTTGCATTGGGCATATTCGGGCCTTAATCTGGTGCCGACCTACACGGTGAGTTGCTCCAATGCGGGTGGTTGTGCGGCTCTCCAGCAGATCGTCATCACGGAAACGTTCTGCATTGGAGCTTCCTCCACGACAATCGGAACGGGCGGTTGCGCCACGGCGGCACAGGAAGGCACCATTACCGCAACCATGACCGGCACAACCGTCCAGAACGGAACGGGAAAGCTCACTTACGCTTGCGCCTCCGGCGCCGATGGTACGTGCGTGAGTGCATCGAGCAATCGGGTTAACTTTGGTGCTGCTTTCCAATATACGAGTATCGCGATTTCCGAATCGGTCTCTTTGACAGGAACCACTGGCGACACAGCGACCGTCACTCAGACCAAGTTCGAGGACAGGTTCTTTGAGACTGGCGATACCCCCGAACCTGCTACTTTCGGTTTGATGGGTGGCGCGCTCGCCGGATTGGCTGCAGCCGCGTATCGCAAGCGCAAGCTGCAATCCTAAAGAGCTCCAAGCTCCAGTTTTCCACTCCAAGCGCTTATCGCCATTAGAGCGCTAACTCCTTGTAACTTAAAGTGATTGCTTGAACCTCCAGGGCACCAAATATACTCGTTCTCAGGATACTACAGGCGTGTCTCGGGGGCAAAGATGTTCCCGAACAGGATAAACCCTGAAACCGAAGTACTGCGGTGTTTTGAGCTTAGCTTTAAGGCTAGATTTTACGCAACCCTAGTCGGGTTTGCGGTCCTTCCATGCTAGCATTGAGTTCTAGTTCATTTTAGGGGCTTACTGATCAAATCTGTTCTGAATAACGAACAAGATATTTGTATGTTATTGATTTAACAAACTAATCAATATTTTCTTTCGGGGACAATTGATCGCTAGACGTTCTGAAAACAGAACAACACCAGTCTACTGTCGGAGGATGATACCGGGCGCCACAACGGCGCCTGCCAAAATAAATATGCGTAATCTTGACTTCGGGGCGGTGATGCCTTGGTCCGCGAGTAGAACAAAGAAAATCGGCGCCTGTCGGAGTACTGGCTTCCTGCCCTTGGGTGATCAAGTAGAAGTAACGATGAAAAGCGGTTTTCCTGTCACAGCACTCATTCTCATCGCGTTAGCGGGTGTCCGTGTATCTTCAGCTGCGGTAACCTCCTGCGGCGCTTCCCCCGGTACGGCCCTCTCCACCTTGCAAGGAGCGGGCGCAAATGGAAATAACCCTGCTAACGGCTGCGGCGCGATTAATATGGGATTTAGCAACTTTGCCGTGCCCGCTTCAGGGAGTGACACGCCTCCCCCTACGGCGGGCACCATTGAAATACAAGCTTCAGGCACGGCGCCGGTGAGCAATGCCATTAATCCCATCACTGACACATTTACCTCCATCGGTTCCGGGACGACCGGGTGGGGCATTCTCACGGCGCTGAATACCCATACGCAGATTACCGATCTCAATTACAAGGTTTCCACTAACCTGGATCCGGCTTTTGCCCCGACCGGTGGGAAAGTCTGGGCGGTCAACGGTGCCACAGCGCTCAGCCTAACCAATCCAGTAATTGACATCACCGCCGGCACCGATACGATCCCGGTGAACACGGAAATCTTGATCACCGAAACGCTTTGCCTCGGCGCGAGCACCGCCGCGGGCTGCAATGCTAACGATACGGTCCAGGTTTCGGTAAAGTATACGAACAACGGTGGCACGAACAATGGAACCTCGATCACCACCCTGTCGGCGTCCTGCCTTGCTAGCGTCGGATTTGGTTGCGTGGCGAATAACGGGGCCGGTACCCTTGCCTTTAATGGCGTGCTCGGGTTGTTTGTGGAAGATGTCGTCACTCTTCAGAACCCCACGACGCTTCCCAACAACGCTGATCGCTATTCAATTTCTCTCAGCTCTTTCAGCGATGGGTTTGACCAGACAGCCATCGCTCCGGAGCCTGCCTCCTTGGGTTTGATGGGTCTCGCGCTCGCCAGCTTGGCCGTGATCGGGTATCGCAAGCGCCGTTAACGGCACCTTCCTTTATCAAACAGGTGGCCTCTCAGCGTGGCGGGCATGGGTGTGGTGAACCTCCAGGACATCTTTAGATCTCTAACTCGTTCTCACTGAACGGGTAGAACCGAAGTACTCAGGTCTTGGCTAAGGCGAGATTCTACAAAACGTTACTAGAGTTTGCGGTTCTCCGATGCTAGAATGGATCAAAGGGTGAACTGATCAAAACTTGTTCTGAATAACGAACAAAATCTCTGTATATTATTGATTTAAAATACTATTTTCCCTTTACTATTAGGGAGCATGTAATCCGTTGGCGTTCTGAAAACAGAACAGACCAGCCTACTGTCGGAGGATTGTACCGGGCGTCAAAGCGGGTGAATGATGATCAAATTGGCAACAAAGATCGGATTCTGCACTTCCCTCAGTACTCCGATCGTCCTGGTTTTGACGTCGATGACTGCCTTTGCAGCGATCAACAATTGCCCGGTGACCACAGGGTCGGTGAACCGGACGTTCACCGGCGGTCCGGCGTACACCGGCGTCACCATACCCGGCTCGACAACCGGCACTCCCCTCCCCAACAGTTTAAGCGGCGTGAATGCGGCAAGCGGCTGCACTGCGATCGATTTATCATTCAGCAATTTCGCCCTCACCAGCAGCGGGACGAATGAGAACACCCCTCCTTCGCTCGCCGGAACTTACCTGTCTGTCGCGCCAACCGGCACCACTCAGACAGGTCCCGAGACGCTTTTGTTTGCAACCCTTCAAGGAACCGGATTAGGCCTTGACAATGCGACGAATGACGGCACCGACAACTACAAAGTCAACAATGGCGAAACGTTCACAACGACGCAGTCCTACGCGGTCACAGATAGCATGGGAACGGGGATTTTCGCCGTCCTGCTAACCGTAAATGACATCACCATCGCTACGGGCGGAAGCGGCTCCGTGACCATCGACACCTGCTTGAAGGGAACCGGATCGACGCAGCCGACCGGCAACGTTACCACCCAGGCACAATGCAACGCGGCCGTCAGCGGCGTAGGGGTATTTCAGTCGTCCAGCATCACGCTCGCGCAATTAGCTGCTCAAACTGCCTCGATTTCCTTTAGCCCTCACCCCACCTACATTGACGTAACCCAGGTGATCACTCTCACTGGCGGCGCCGGAACCAATGAGACCGGCTTCCTGACGTTTTCCGATTTGTTCGATGAGACGCCGGAGCCATCGACATTCGTCCTACTCGGAGCCGCATTAGCCGTTGTTGCGGCACTCCGCTTTCGCAAGCGCAAGCAATCCTAACGATCTTTGCATTTCGTTCCGGTTCAGGACGGCGCTCTCTTTGGAGTGCTCCATTTCCCTTTTTGACCCTCCCTGCGCAGTTAGCCCTCCCAAAAGACCATATAACGGAAGTACGACCATTATGGTCCGATATGGTGTATGATCGTGAGTGAGAGAACTCACAACTGCAAACGGATTTCGTATAGTAGTTAGTTGACCCGCAAAGCTGAGGCCAGAAATGCAAGTGATTTTCAAAAAGGGCTCGTCTAAAAAGGCCAAGAACCTCACCGAGCTGAAGCCCGGCGAAGCTGGGGTGCTCGGCAAGCTCGACCTGCCCGACGACGACGCGCAACGGTTGATGGAAATGGGTTTCGTGCCCGGCCACTCCATAACGCGAGGCCTTTCCGCTCCCGGCGGTGATCCCAGGGTCTTTCGCGTAGACGGGTCTGAGGTCGCTCTGCGCCGCGAGACCGCTCTCCGGCTGATTCTTCGATAGGAATTATATGGGCGATTGCCACGGCTGCCCCAACAATATCGCGACCCTTCCTCCGCCTCCGGGCCTCGCCGTAGCGGGCTCTAATGGAGCAATCAGCCGCCGCCACATCGTGGCTATCGTCGGGCCGCCCAACTCCGGCAAATCGACACTGTTTAACCGCCTGACCGGCTTGCGCCAAAAGGTCGCCAATTTCCCCGGCGTGACCGTCGAGCATCGCATGGGCCGCGTGAAGCTCGAACAGGGCCGCGAGGTCTTCGTGGTCGATCTGCCGGGTGTCTATAGCCTCACTCCGCGCACTGAGGACGAGCGGGTCACTCACGATGTGCTCTCCGGACAGATGAAGGATATTCCGCGCCCGGACGCCGTCCTGCTGATCCTCGATTCCACCAATCTCAGCCGTCATCTGGTGCTGGCCGCACCGGTGTTGAGCCTCGGCCTGCCGACGCTGGTTATCCTCAACATGGCCGACGATCTGAAGAACCGCGGGGGCGATGTGAACGTCCCGGAGCTGGCCATGCAGCTCGGCTCGCCCGTCGCGTTGGTGAGTGCGGCGAAAGGAACCGGCGTCGAAAAGATTTTCCAATTCCTCACGGGAGCGACCCTCGGCGCGGCTCCCAAAGCACCTCTCATTCAACTGCCCGTGATCCAGGACATTCCGAAATGCCGCGCCTGGGCGACGAGTATTGGCAACAAGACCGGCTATCACGCGCCCGCGCCTCCTTTGTGGACGCGAAGGCTCGACGCGTTCTTTCTTCACCCCGTCGGCGGACCGCTGGTCTTTCTGTTCGTCGTGGCCGCCGTCTTTCAGACGATTTTCAATGGCGCGCGTCCGCTGATGGACGCGGTGCAAGCGCTCATCGAGGTTTCTGGCCGATGGATCGGATATCTGATACCAAACGCGGCGCTCAAATCCCTGGTGGTCGATGGCATCTGGAAAGGCGTCGGCTCCGTCGTTATCTTTCTCCCGCAGATTCTTTTGCTGTTTCTGTTTATCGGAATCTTAGAAGACTCCGGTTATCTCGCCCGCGCGGCCCTCATCGCGGACCGCACCATGGCAAGGTTCGGCCTGCAAGGAAAAAGTTTCATCCCGCTGCTCTCGGCCTACGCCTGCGCGGTTCCCGCGATCATGGCCACGCGCACCATCGAGAACAAGCGCGACCGCATCGCGACCATCCTGATTGCTCCGTTCATGACCTGCTCGGCGCGTCTGCCGGTTTACATTCTGATCATCGGTGCGTTCATCCCCGACCGCCATTTTCTCGGTCCGTTCATGAGCATGCGCGTCGCGGTAATGCTGGGTCTTTATGTACTCGGCTTCGTGGCCGCGATTCTCACCGCGCGTCTCCTCAAATCGACGGTGCTGAAAAGCGGCCGCTCGTCGTTCATGCTGGAGATGCCGCCCTATCGCTGGCCCACGGCGCGAAGCCTGGCTCTGCGTCTTGTCGATCGCTCCAAAGTCTTCTTGATGCGCGCGGGTACGGTGATCCTGGCCACCGCCATCATCATCTGGGTGCTTTCGAGCCTGCCGATCCACGATGGAAAGCCACCGGCGATAGAGCATAGCATCGCCGCCGGTATCGGACATTTTGTGGAGCCGGTGATCAAACCGCTGGGCTTCAATTGGAAGATCGGAATCGGTCTCATCACGTCGATGGCGGCACGCGAAACCATCGTCAGTACGCTCGGCACGATCTATGGAATCCAGGACACCGGTAGCCAGCACGGCTTGCAGCAGGCATTGCGCCAGGATCTGACGCTCGGCGGAGCGGTCGCGCTGCTGGTCTTTTTCGCCTTCGCGATGCAGTGCATGTCGACCATCGCCGTGGTGCGCCGCGAAACCGGTGGATGGTTTTGGCCAGCGGTGCAGTTCGCGTACATGACCGGCCTCGCCTACGTCTGCGCGTTTCTCGCGAATCGTATCGTATCCATCTGGGCGTAGCATGTCGAAGTGCTGGATGTTTCGGGAAATAGACATCCGCCGATAGCGTGGCCTCTCATTAGGTTTTGTGGGGCGGGCGCCCTCGCCCGCGCTGGACCCCCTGGTCCGGCTCTGCCAACGTACTCAAAGCGGAGGCCGACGCGGGCGTCGGCCGCAGTCCAGGGGGACTGCCCCACTCCTCTGCCTCCTCCTAAGAAGCCGAATACAGCGGTTCGACTCTGGCAGCTGTCTACGGTCTCCTAGCTTGTTCTTTAAACTGGTGAGCAGTGCGCATTTTCATCTCTGCCGGCGAGGCCTCGGGCGACCTCTACGCATCTCGCGTCGTCGAAGCCCTCCGCTCGCGCCACCCCGACGCCGATTTCTTCGGCTGCGCCGGACCTCGCATGCAAGCCGCGGGCGTGCGTCCCGTGGTCGATTCGCGATCCATAGCCGTGGTCGGCCTGATAGAAGTGCTGGCGCACCTCCCTCGAATCTACGGCGAATTTCGCAAGTTGAAAAAGGCGATCGCCGCCCTGAAACCCGGCATCGCCGTACTCACCGACGCGCCGGATTTCAATTTGCGTCTCGCGAGATTTCTGCGGAAGCAGGGTGTGCCAGTGGTTTATCTGATCGCTCCGCAGGCATGGGCATGGCGGCAGGGCCGCGTAAAGACGCTGCGGGCGACCGTCGACCGCCTTCTCTGCATCTTTCCCTTCGAAGAGGAGTTTTTCACGCGCCATGGGGTCCCGGCGAGTTATATCGGGCATCCGCTAGCGAGGATCGTCAAGACATCGCTGACCCGCGAGCAGTTTTGCGCAAAGTTTGGCTTGCCGTCCAGAAGGAAGATTGTCGTGCTCCTGCCCGGCAGCCGTCCGGGCGAGGTCGAGCGGCACCTTGAGGATCTGCTGGACGCCACAAAGCGCCTGGGCGGCCGCGATCTTGTGTTTTTATTGGCACTCCCGGGCGGATTTGGCAACACTTTTTCGGAACGCATTCGCGGCTCGTCCATCCAAGTAATAGAAGGCGCGACCTGGGATGCGCTGGCCCATGCAGAGATGGCGCTGGCCGCGAGCGGGACCGTGACCATTGAGGCGGCGCTCCTCGGCTGCCCTCTGGTGACCTTTTACAAGGTAAACGCGTTAAGTTGGATACTGGGCCGCTGGCTGGTCCGGGCGCCGTTTCTGTCGATGGTGAATGTGGTCGCCGGGAGGAAGATCGCGCCCGAGTTGATCCAGGACGAGATGACTGGTCAAAGGATCGCGGCCGAGGCGATCCGGCTGTTGGACGATCCGGTTGCGTTGGAAACGATGCGAGCCGGTCTGAAAGAGGTCGCGGCGAAGCTTGCCAGTGAGCGCGATCCGATGGAGATCGCGGCGGAATGGGTACAGAAGGTCGTGCATGAAAAAGTTAGGCGTACTTAGTTGTCTGATCGTGACCGAGCTATTGAGCGCGCAGGACCGCTCCGCGCGCCAGCAGAAGATCGACGTGCAGAGCTATCTGATCGACGCGCAGGTGGACCCGCGCGCGCAGACTCTGAACGCCACTGTGTTGGTGCGATTCATCCCGCTCGAAGACACGTCCTCGGTGACGTTCGAGCTGAACAATGCGCTGAATATTTCCAAGGTCGTCGACGAAGACGGCCGGCAAGTGACTTCGTCCCGTTTGCAGCAGGACATGAGCGTGCGCCTGAGCCTTCCCCAAACGTTGAAGAAGGGCAAGGTCGCCGCGCTCACGTTTGTCTACGACGGCAAACTCTCAGGCGATGAGGAGTCGCCGGTATTCGGGATCAAGTTCGCCGCCATTCATCCGGAGACGTCCTATCTTCTCTATCCTTCGCGCTGGTTCCCGGTGAACGATTACTCGACCGACCGTTTCAGCTCCGATCTGAAGGTCACCGTGCCGGACGGGTATAACGTCGTCTCGAGCGGGTCCGAGAGCAAGGATAATGCTCCCGCCGGTCAGTCTTCGTTTCGATTTAAGTACGACCAATCCTCGTTCCCCGGCAGCTTCGCTATCGTGCGCGGCCAGGCCCAAATGGTGGCCTCCGGCGGCATCAAGACATATTTTTATTTCCGCGATGCCTCGGCGATGGTGCAGGCCTATGGCGACGAGATCGCCAAAGCAATTTCGTTTTTCACCAGCGTTTATGGCGTGCCTCCCCGCTTGAGCCTCACGGTTGTCGAGACCGAAGCTGGGGCCGCGAGCGGCTACTCCGCTCCCGGGATGCTGTTCTTTTCCCCCGCTGGGATCGGCAAGCAAGTAAACACCAAGCTGATCGCGAATCAGGTATCCCGGCAGTGGTTCGGGACGCTCGTCTCGCCCACCACCCGGAATCATATGTGGCTCGAAAACGGCCTGGCGCGATATTCCGAGTTCCTCTACGACGAGCACTTGAACGGACCTGGCGCGCTGGCCTCTGACGTTCACGATGCCTACGTCGAGGCCCTTACCGTCGATCAGCCGCCGATGATTCAGTCCGCTCGTCTCGAAGACTATTCGCCGGAATATTGGGCGGCCACGGGCGGTAAAGGAGCGGCCGTGCTCCAGATGCTCCGCAATGTGCTCGGCGACGACCAGTTCATGAAAGTGCTGAAGGAATATCCGGCGCGCTTCGCCTGGAAGTCGGCGAATACCGACGATTTTCACAAAATTTGCGAGGAAGCGTACGGACAAAGCTTGAACTGGTTTTTCCAACAGTGGGTGGAATCGAGCGGCGCGCCTGAATTCAAGATGGAGTACACCGTGTTCCGCACCCAGAAGGGATTCCGCGTAATGGGGAAAATCTCGCAGGACCTCGACCTGTTCCGCATGCCCGTCACTCTGCGTGTCGAAACCGAAGGAAACCCGGAGGAAAAGACCATTGAGGTCGTGGGTACATCTTCTGAGTTTGTCGTCGAGACGTTCGGCAAGCCGAAAAACGTGGTGCTCGATCCCAAAGGCCTTGTGCTGCGATTCTCCACTACAGCGCGCGTCGCGGTGGCGATCCGCAAAGGCGAGCAATTCGTCGAAGTCGGCGAATATAACGAAGCCCTGAAAGAATATCAGAAAGCGCTCGACGTGGCGCGCAACAGTTCGCTCGCGCACTTCCGTATCGGACAGGTTCATTTCCTCGAAGGAAACTGGTCGCCCGCCGCCAACGAGTTTCGCGAAGCCATCAACGGCGATCTGGAGCCGAAGTGGACCGAAGTGTGGTCGCACATCAACCTGGGTAAAATTTTCGACGTCAGCGATCAGCGCGACCGCGCGTTAAACGAGTATCGCCAGGCCGCGCGCACCAAGGACAACACCCAAGGCGCCCTGGACGAAGCCGCGAAATACACCGCCCAGAAATACGAAAAGCAACGCACCACGAACTAGTGTTTTTGTGGGGCGGACCCCCTGGACACGCTCCTGTGAGCGAATTAAAACAGTGCGTTCGCTTCCACGAACGGCACCGACCCTTCGATCATTTCCTCAAACCGTCCGCTCTTCTTCAGCGCCTCCGCGATCCGCCGCGTATGCCCCATCGCCGACCTCATCATCCCCGAGCCCACACTCACCCGCGCGACTCCCAGCGCTTTCAATCGCGCAACCGGCGGCGTTCCCGCGACCGCCAGCACATTAATCGGAAATTGCAGCGCGTCCACAAATCGCGCGATCAAATCCTCCGTCGCGATTCCCGGAATGAACAGGCAGTCCGCCCCCGCGTCCCGATAAGCCTTGAGCCTTTCCGTCGCGCGCAAGAACCGCGTAGCCTCGTCGCCGATCTTCATCAGGAGCACATCGGTTCTCGCATTGATTACGACGTCCCCCGTCCGCCGGACCGCCGCGATTCTGCTCACCTGTTCGTCGATCGAAGCCAGCGACTCCGGCCCGTGGCCCAAAATATCTTCAAGATTCAACCCCACCGCGCCCGATTCGATCAGCGCCGCAGCGGTCTCCGCGATGTCTCCATACCCGCCTTCAAGATCCGCAGTGACGGGAACGTCCACGCATCGTGCGATTCTCGACACCGCCGCCAGCATCTCTTTCGCGGGAATGTGCTGCCCGTCCGGATAGCCCAGTGAGAACGATACGCCCGCGCTGGTGGTCGCAATCGCCGGAAACCCGAGCTCTTCAAAAATCCGCGCGCTCGCGCAATCCCACGCATTCGGCAGCACCAGCACTTCCGGCTCCCGATGCAGCGCGCGAAGCGTCTCCGCTTTGGTCACGCTAATGCCCTTCGGCTTCCAAATACCGCTCCGCCTCGATCGCCGCCATGCACCCCGCGCCGGCCGCGGTGACTGCCTGCCGATAGACGCGATCCTGCACGTCCCCCGCATGAAAAACGCCTTTAATATTGGTGCGCGCGCCGCCCTTCGACAAAATGTAGCCGTCCGGATCCAGGTCGATCTGCCCCACGTAAGGCTTCGTATTCGGAATGTGCCCGATCGCGAGAAAAAATCCATCCACCGCCTGATCCCACGTCTTGCCCGTCTTCACCGACCGCAGCGTCACGCCGGTAACCTCGTTTTTCGCGATGTCGTGGATGTCCTCGACCACCGTGTTCATCAGGAATTTAATTTTCGGGTTCGCCTTCGCGCGATCCAGCATGATCTTCGACGCGCGGAATTCCTCGCGCCGATGCACCAGCGTCACCTCGGAGCCGAAGCGTGTCAGAAAATTCGACTCTTCCATCGCCGTATCGCCGCCGCCCACCACCATGATTTTGCGATCCCGGTAAAACGCCCCGTCGCACGTCGCGCAGGAACTCACGCCATGGCCGATCAGCTTCTGCTCGTTCGGCAATCCCAGCCATTTTGCCGACGCCCCCGAGGCGATGATCAGCGTCAGCGTCTCGTGCCACTCGCCGTCGATATTCAGCCGGATCGGCGTGCCCTTCAAATCCGCTTCCGTCACCGACCCATACATGAACTCCGCGCCAAACTCCTCGGCCTGCTTCTTCATGTTCTCGACCAGATCGGGACCGTTGATGCCGCCCGGAAATCCAGGAAAATTCTCGACCGAAGTCGTGAGCGATAGCTGCCCTCCGGGCTCATGCCCGATCACGACCAGTGGCTTTAGGTTGGCTCGGGCAGTGTAGATCGCCGCGGTATTTCCAGCGCATCCGGAACCGATAATGATAACGTTTCGCACACTTTTATCGTAACAATAGATCAGCGGCCCGCCGGGACGGCGCACGCCCGAAGTTCCACCCCGATCCTTCGCAGCCCTTCGCGCATATACTCTTCCCGCCCGCCCAGCCAGATCCGCAAATATCCCTCCAGACCCACATACGCCCCCGGCACCACCAGCGTGCTTTGCCGCACTCTCATCCGTTCGCACAACTCCGCCGACCCCACATCTGCGTGATACTTCACCAGCGCAATCGCCCCCGCCTCCGGCTCGCGCCATTCCAAAAATCCGTCGAAGCCGGCGACCCACTCCCGCGCGATCTCTAAATTCGCAGTCAGCAACTCGCGAGTCCGCGCATAACACCGTTCGCGATTCTTCACCGCCACCCGGGCAATTTCGTCGGACATCTTGTTCGGACAAATCGTCACGTAATCGTGCTGCGTCCAGCACTCCGCGATCATTTCCTTCGGCCCCACGATCCATCCGATCCGCACGCCCGGAATCCCATACGCCTTCGATAACCCGCTCGTCACGATCACGCGCTCGCTCATGCCCCAAAAACTCTTCGTGCGAGGACGCGAAATTTCCGCCCCCAAATAGACCTCGTCACTAATGAGATACGCGCCCACTGAATCGCACCGCTCGACAATCCTCTTCATCGCCGCGTCCGATAAAACCGCGCCCGTAGGATTGTTAGGATTCGAAACGTACACCATCCGCGTCCCCTGCCCCACCGCTCTCTCGAACTCCTCCCAATCCGGCTCCCACCCTCGATCGAGCCGCAGCTTGAAGGTCCGCGTCTCCGCTCCCAAACTCCGCGGCACGCCCCACAACTGCATGTAATTCGGAGTCTCCAGCGCAAACACATCGCCCTCGCGCAGTTGGCTCAGCGCGGCCATGTAATTCGCTTCGGACGTCCCATTCGTCACCTGAAAAGTCTCGGCCGTCGTCCCGGGATAAATCTTCGCGAGCGTCTCGCGCAGCGCGAGCGTTCCATTCGACTGGCTATACCCCAGCGGCACATCGAGAAATTTCTCAAGATCGAACCCCATCGCGACCAGCTCGCGCAACGTCAGAGGGCTCACCCCGCTCTCGCTCATGTCGTACTCGACCAGGTTCTCCCAGGTCGATTGCATCCTTTCCATCTGAAAAACTTCAATTTTCACGAGTCTCTCCCCTTGCACTCAATCGCACAAATTCCGCTCTCTTCCCGCACCCATCCACAAAATCGCGAAAAGTGGGGACAGACCTCTCTGTCCCAGGCGCCACCATCCCGCGCAACAATCACGCCACAATCCCCGCGCCAGTGGACAGAGCGGTCTGTCCCCATTTTTCGCCCTGTCCTCAACTTCGGACGTTCCCGCACTCGTCTCCCCACGCACTACCTTTCACAAAATCATCTCCGCTATAAACAGATCCTCCACCCCGAGCCCCGTCAAATCAGCCACCGAACTTTCCATCGGGCCTTCTGATAAGTGCCGCCGCTCGCAAAACTCCCCAATCTCCATCGCCCTCTCGCGCTGATCCAGCGCATGCTGCAACTCCCCCAGCTTCTCGCATTGCTCCCGCGAATCCAGCAGCAGCAAATCGGCCTCGCGCAGAATCTGCTGATCCAGCTCCTGCTTGCCCACAGAATCCGCACCCACGGCCGAGATATGCGTCCCCGGTTGAATATCCTTCGCAAACAATAAAGGACTCCTCGACGCAGTACACGTCACGATCAATCTTGTCGCCGCCGCCAACTCCGCGGGCGATTTCACAACCGTCGCCCCGATCTCCTCAGCACATCGCCCAGCTTTCTCTAAATCCCGGCCCCAAAGAAAAATCCGCTCCAGCGGCAGAACCTTCCGATGAAACCGGGCCGTCAAACGAGCCTGAATTCCCGTCCCCAAAATCCCAATCGACGTATCCCTCCGCCCCAATTCCCGAGCCACCATCGCCGCCACCGCCGCCGTCCGCACATCCGTCAGATGGCCTTCATCGGCAAGGTAAGCTACCGGCTCGCCCGTCTCCGCCGAAGAAAGCAGCATCATCCCGTGGCCGGTAGAAGCCATCTTCAGCACGAAGTATTTCCCTCCGCGCCGATAGCTCGACTTCATATGAACCTCGCCGCCATTGGCAATATCGAGGTGCATTGGCATCGGCGTCGAGCATTCTCCCCGAGCCTGCGCGATCAGCGCCTCGCGCATCCGAAGGATCACCTCGCCATCGTTGATCCGCCCACGTATTTGCTCCAGATTTAGGATGCGCACAGATTTGTTTTCTTCTTGGTGGCGCGAGCTTCAGCTTGCCGCCGAGACTTCAGCCTCGGCCTTCTAAATGACCCCTTCCAAATCATCCGCACAAAATTGTCTTTACGCTCCCGACGCTAACATTCCGTCCGGAAACAACCACCACCGCGGGCTCCGAGCATCGAATTTTCCCACTAATACAAGCCGCAATCGTGACCGCCGCAGTAGGCTCAATCAAATACTGATCATGTTCGACCATCCAACGCACGCCGTCCAAAATCTCAACCTCGCTCACAAGGGCGACCTCATCCACCAGAGGTTGCAACACCGGAAATGTGCGAGCCCCAATGCCTCCCTCGACTCCCCCCGCCATCGTCTCGACCGCTGGCAGCTTCGTAATCGCATGCCCCGCATCGAGCGACATTTTCAAGGCAGGCGACAAAACATGCTGGCATCCGATAATCGTCGCGTCCGGCAACCGATGCTTGGCCCAAACCGCGAACCCCGCCGACAATCCTCCGCCGCCCACCGGCAAAACAAACACCCGAGCATCCGGCGAGTCCTCCAAAACTTCCATCGCAACAGTCCCGCCATTCGCCGCCATCACCGCATCGTCGTCAAATGCCGATAAAAAATATTTCCCTTCCCGAGCCGCAATCTCCAAAGCCCAATCCTGCGTATCATCGTAGCCGTCAAACTCGGAAACCCGCACATCCGCGCCCATTCGCACCATCGCATCGAGCTTCGATCGATCCACAGACCGAGGCACGCAAATCGTAGCCCCGCGCTTCACATACGCGACCCCCTTCCCGTGATTCCCCGCCGAGCAAGTAATGACCTGTTCGTTCAACTTTGAAATCGCAAACATTGCCCCGCGAATCTTGAACGACCCCGTCAATTGCAGCGACTCCAGCTTCAACCAAACCGGCACACCCAACAAATCCGAAAGCCCCGAAGAATACTCTACCGGAGTCCGCCGAACCCGCCCCCGCAAATACTCCGCCGCCTCAAAAATAAGCTCAATCATAAGAGTTTTTGTGTATTGGGTGGCGCGAGCTTTAGCTTGCAGCGTCGGCTTCAGCCGACGACCAAATCCGAACTTTCACCGCCCCTTCTGATAAACCACCTTCCCCCCAACAATCGTATACTCCACCTCAGTCTGCAAAATCTGATCGTCCGCGATAGTCAAAATATCCCGAGACAAAACCGCAATATCCCCAAGCTTCCCAACTTGAAGCGTCCCCTTCAACCCCTCCTCAAAAGCCCCATAAGCATTCTCGACGGTATACGACCTCAGCGCCTCCATCCGAGACATCTTCTGCGCAGGATAAAACGTACTCCCATCTTTCAGCCGCCGCGTGACGCTGGCGTAGTACGATTCAATCGGACTAACATCCTCCACCGGCGCATCCGTCCCATTGCCCACATGCGCCCCGCTCTTCATGAGACTCTGCCACACATAAGCCCCGCCTTCCGCCCTCTTCGGACCCAGCCGCGGCAGCACCATCGGAGCATCGGAAGTGCAATGAATCCCCTGCATCGCCGCAAACACTCCCAGCTTCGCGAAACGCGGAATATCGGCCGGATCGATATGCTGCGCGTGCTCGATTCTCCACCGCAGATCGCGTTTCCCCGCCAGGACTTTTTCATAAACATTCAACACTTCCCGATTCGCCCGATCCCCAATCGCATGCACGCACAGTTGATACCCATTCGCAAGCGCAAGTTTTGCTGTCTGTTCAATCTCCTCCGGCGTCTCGGTCGCCAGCCCACTGGTAGAAGGCAAATCCGAATAAGGCTCCAGCAGCCAAGCCCCTCGCGATCCCAACGCCCCATCGATATGCTTCTTGATCCCGCGAACTGTCACGTGATTGTCGCCATACCCGATGGCACGAATCTTCGCCGCATCCCTCGCAATCAACGGATTCGGCACCATCAACATCACCCACATCCGCAAAGGCAGCGTGCCCGCATCCGCACGCCTCTTCAGCAGATCGATTACATCCACCGGCGACCCCGCGTCCTGAAACGATGTAATCCCCTTCGCAATACATTCCTCAGCCGCCAGGTCGACTGCCTTTTCATCCTGCCCGTCTCTCCGGACGGTCACCAGCCTCTGCGCCCTCTCGTTCAGCAGCCCGATGGGATTCCCCGCCGCATCCTTAGTAATCTCCCCGCCCGGCGGATTCGGCGTGTCCCGAGTGATCCCCGCCGTCTTTAGTGCAGCATTGTTCACGAAGGCCGCATGTCCGCTCGCATGCGTCAGAAATACAGGGTTATTCGGCGAAACCGCGTTCAACGTCGCATTTACTGGAAACCCGTTCACATTCGGTACCGGCCGCGCATCCCACTTTTCCTGATGCCATCCTCGTCCGACAATCCACTCGCCCGGCTTCGCCTCCTTCGCCGCCGCAGCCACCATCGCGACGATTTGGTCCCAGCTTTTCGCGTCGCGCAAATTCAACATCATCTTCGATTGGCCGATGCCCATGAAATGCCCATGACCCTCGATGAATCCAGGAATCGCCAATTTTCCGCCTAAATCAATAACTTTCGTCGTAGGCTGGATCTCGCGTGCAATCTGCGCATTGGAACCTACAGCGACAATTTTTCCGGCCGTAATCGCAATCGCTTCCGCTTGCGGCTTCGCCGCATCCAGCGTCACGATTTTTCCGTTGCGCAGAACTAAATCCGCGCACAACATTAATAGAGGAATCATAATTCGTCCAATGCGAGGCCTAGCCTCCGCAGTCCTTCTTCGAGGGGTTCTAATTCTCCGCCGATTCCGATTCGAAAATGGTTCGGCATGTCGAAAAACCTGCCCGGCACCACCGTCGTTTCATGCTTTGTTCTCAACAGATCACACATTCGATCGACGCTTCCACGCTTCAGGCGCGGAAACACAATGGTACCGAATGGAGGACGAAAAACCTCGAGGTCTTCGCGGCTATCGAGAAACTTCCATAACGCTGCGCGGTTCAGGTCCAACCTTGCGCGCACATTTTTCGCGATGCGCGGCAGCTCGCCGAGCGCAATCACACTCGCCAATTCGGCCATGTGCGCGGGGATATTTCCAAATACATCATTTAGATGCCACATCCGCTCGGCAAGCGCGGGCTCGGCGAGAATCCATCCGCAGCGCAGCCCGCTCAACCCATAAACCTTTGTCAAACTCGACGTTACGATGAATTGGTCCCCCAAAAGCCCCGCCGAACGTGGCTTTTGCTCGAACGCGGCGTCCAGATATACTTCGTCGACCAGAACCGGCACTCCGAGGTTTCCAAGCTCCTTCACGGTGGCTTCATCGATCAACGCGCTGGTCGGATTATGGAGATTGGAGACCACAATCAGCTTTGTAGCCGGCGTTAACGAGGCCTTAATTGACCTTAAATCGATAGAAAACGTGCTTTCTGAGCGCTTAAATCGCCTTATTTTCGCACCAATCTGCAATGCCACATCGACGATTAATTCATACGTCGGATGCTCGATCAGCACTTCATCGCCCGGTTTCAGCACCGCTGCCATCGCGAGATAGTTCGCCATCGACGTTCCCGTCGCCGCAACGATTCGATTTGCCGCAACACCGCAGTGTTTCGCGAGCGCGTTCTGCAGCGGTTCGAATCCGTAATAGCTCGGGCCGCTGATTTCGAGGTCGTCGATCTTCACCGGCAGATCGCGCAGCTTCCAATGCGCGAGACCACTTGTTGCCAGGTTGTATCGGGCATGGGATCGGCGCTTGGCCCACGGCATGTACTGAGTGCTCAATTTTTCTCTTCCATAGACGTCGCGCACAACGCAGCGGGCCGCGATTAATTTCTATCCTATAGTGGGCGCGGCCCGCGCTGTGCGCTCCAGAGAAAATAGACTGGCACACCGGTGAGGAGAATTGCCAGTCCGATGGCGCTGTTGGCGGGATATTTTGCGATCGTGCTCAGCACCACTGCGAAGCTGGACGCGATGAAGAAGATCGTCGTGAAAGGATGGCCGGGCGCGCGAAAGCCTTGGGAGGCGGGCTCGCGGCGGCGCAGGATCAACAACGCGACGCCGGTCATGCCGAAGGAAATGAAATCGACCGAGATGACGTAATTGAGAATCTGCTCATAGCGGCCGGATAAGGCGATGATCACCGCGACCACTCCTTGGAGCGCGATGGCGACCACCGGTGCGGCGGTCCGCGGATCGAGCCATGCGACGCTTGAGAAAAACAGTCCGTCCTTCGCCATCGCGAAGTAGACGCGCGGCGCGGTGAGCATGCCCTGGCTCAAGAATCCGAGCGTCGAGATCGCGATGCCCAATGCGATGAAGGTGGCTCCGCGTTCGCCCAGTGCCGCGCGCATCACGGACGATGCGGGAGTCTTCGTTGCCGCGAGTCCATCCGCGCCGAGCACGCGCAGGCAGACGAATGTCACGGACATATATAAAACGATGACGGCGACGACGCCGATGAGCAGCGCCCGGGGCAAATCGCGCGACGGATCTTTCATTTCGCCCGCAACGAAGCTCGATGTTTGCCAGCCTCCGTATGCGAACAGTACTGGGGTCATGGCGGCTCCGAAGGCGGTTATCGAGATCGGTCGATCGAGTAATGCGGTGGATTGTGTCACGGGCCGAATGAGTGAAAAGCCAGCCAGAACCAGCGCGGCGATGGCGACGATTTTCAGGATCATGAGCGCGCTCTGCACCGTCGATCCGGCGCGGACTCCGAAACAGTTCACGATGGTGAGCAACGCCAGCGCGGTAGCGGCGACAGCGCCCTCGGAAATTGGAGTGTGGGTGATTTCGAGAAAGTATCGCGAGAAGGTGACAGCGACAGCGGCCATGCCTCCGGTCTGCGTGACGAGAAGCAGCACCCATCCATAGACGAACGCCACCGAGGGATGGAACGCTTCGCGCAGATACGCGTATTGCCCGCCCACTTGCGGACGTCGCGCGGCGAGCTCGGCGTAAACGAAGGCTCCGGCAAGCGCGACCGCTCCTCCGGCAGCCCATGCGCCTAGGATGAGAAACGGTGTGTGGACTTGCTGCGCGACGACGTAGGGATTGATGAAGATGCCTGAGCCGACTATGCCTCCCATTACGAGCATCACGGCGTCGAACAGTCCCAGTCGGCGGAGGAGGCTCGGCATCAGTTTATTTAAGCATGTTGGGCCTTGTGGGGCAGATTGTTAATCTGCGGCCGATTGTCAATCGGCCAAGCGCTCGACCACTGGAACTCTTCCGGCGTTGCGGCCAGACCGGCGCGCACTGGGTTCATCTCGATGTAGCGCGCGATTCGCTTGAACTCTAATTCATTGCGCACCAGCTGATTATAGCTTTCGTCCTGCCAGAACGATCTCCCGGTGAGGCCCAGAATCCGATTGCCCTCCCGCGCGGTGAATCGCTTAAGCGACTGCATCAACCTGGAAACCGGCACACGCGGCGTAATCAACAGGTGAACATGGTTGGGCATGACAACGAAGTTGTGCAGTTGGTAGGGGCCACCGTTCCGGTTGCGCACCGCGTCCACGACTATGTTGGCGACTACGGGTTGGCGAAGGTACAACGGACCGGTGCGCGCGTTGTCGAGCGGACGATCCATAGCGAGGAAGGCTTCTCCTGAGGTCGTTTGGGAATCGAAACAGCGGCCTGACGGGAGAGTGCCGGCAAGACGCCATGTGATAGTGGCGAATATGGGGGAGGATTCTCAGATGTCCGGGCTGCGCCCGGATGGACCGATTGACAATCGGTCCGCAGGTTGGCAACCTGCCCCACAAAATGCGTCTGAGATACCTATGGACGCCAGTTCTCTCCGTGGCCGTCCTGCGTTGTGTCGAGCCGGAAGTATTGCACATTACCGCAATAATCGCAGATGAGGAGCAGGGGAATTCCAACCTTAGGCACGCCGAGATCTCTTGCCCCCACGTACTTCAAGGTTGCGTAACGATCTCGCGCGGGATAGGACTGATCCTCCGGCTTCCTCCGCTCTTCGACTGGAGGAAACGTCGGCTCCACTGGATTGCCTTGGATATGGGCCCGGTTGTGTGCGGGGCGGTAGTGCCCTTCTGCGCAATACAAACAGCGTTGTGGGACTTCCAGGTCTAGCACACGACCTCCTGCTTCAATTCTTTCTGCGGTTCGTTGAACGCGGCCTAGAAGCGACGCGGCGCTTTCGATCCGATCCAAGGGATTCCGGCGCACGGTCTTTGCGACCAGGTCATCAACAAGCGCGAACTGAGGGTGCGACGGCAATAGGTGGGCCAGCTTTCTTGTCGGATCATTACCGTATTCCTCTTCGTTTCCGTCATAGACTTCCTTTGTGAAGAGGAAGTAGAGAACCTTTCCGAGCGAGTAAACGTCAGCGACCGGCAGCGGAGGATTACCGCTAATCTTAGGCCCACGCAGTTCCGGAGCGCAGTAGTACATCGAGCCGCGCGGGCCCTCTTTAGTCATGCTGACCTGTTTGTCTTCGATGAAGCAGATACCCCAGTCGCCCACGACAGGAACTCCGTTTTTCAATAGGATATTTTCCGGCTTAAGGTCAAGATGGTAGATCGGTTGGTTTTGGGCCTGCGCCTGCGCCACCACGGCGACGATTTGCTCGAAAAACCGAAGTCCGGCGGCTGGGCTGCCGAAAGTCGGTCCGTTCTCCAAAGAACCGCCGGGGCAAAATTCTGTTATCAAGAAGGGCTTGCCCTTTGGCGTCCGGCCATGTTCCAGCACCTTCAAGACATTCGGATGATCTAGGACCATACATGCTCGGATCTCGCGTTCGAAGTAGTCCGCGCGACTCGGATTTTTCAGGCGCTTTAGAACGTACTCTTCAGGGCCCGACTCGCCCGCGCGTCGGACCACAAAGGTATGGGCCTGTCCGCCCTCAGGCAAGTCGCGCACCCACGTCCACTCCGGGGGAAAATCGCCCATCTGTTTGAGGCTCCTATGAAGCATTCTATTCGTCAAAGGCGACAGGTTGCACGCATACCCAGCCTAAGACCTCGGCAATGTCATGCGAAAATAGAACTGAGAATGATCACTGCCCGCGCCTACGATACTCACATGGACCGGCTTTTTGAGCGGATCAAACGGCTTCATGCCGCGCTTGATTCGGCGGGAATTGAGTATCGCGTAGTGGGAGGGCTTGCGGTTTTTTTTCAGGTTTCCCTGCGGCGGCCCGGGCGCGGGCGTTCTACTGAGGATGTCGATATTGCGGTTGACCGGAAGGAACTGGAGCGGATCGCGGAGGCGGTTGAGAAGTTTGGGTTTCGGTATCGGCATGTCGCTGGGATCGACATGCTGGTCGAAGCGGAGGTGCCTCGGGCTAGCACGGCTGTGCACATGGTGTTCGTGAATGAGAAGGTCCGGGCGGAGTATCTGGAGCCTGTGCCTGGGTTTTCGGAGCCTACTCGGACGGAAGAGGGGATTTTGCTGGCTCCGGTGGCGGATCTGGTGAAGATGAAGCTTACGAGTTTTCGGATGAAGGATCAGCTTCATTTGAAGGATCTCGACTCGGCCCGGTTGATTACCGCGGAGATTGAGGCGTCGCTGGCGGAACCGTTGCGGACACGGCTGGCTGAGGTTCGGGCGGCTCAGTAAACAGGACGCGCAATCAGGCTTTCTTGGCTTGTTCCCTCAGATGATCGCAGCCGCGCGCGCTTAATGCCATCATTGTGAGGGTCGGGTGCTTGTCGCCGGTGGACGGGAACGCGTTGCCGCCGAATACGTACAGGTTTGGAATGTCGTGAGTTTGGCAGAAGGAATTCAAGACTCCCTCTTTCGGATCGACGCTCATGCGCGCGGTGCCGACTTCGTGAATGGCTCCGCCGAGAGTGTCGCGCCGCCCTCCCTGATTCGCATCGGGCGAGCCTGGACCGCCGGGGAAGCCCGCGGGGCCTCCGCGCCCGAGACCTGGAATGATTTCGCCGCCGGCTTTGCGGAAAAGCTCTTCCGCTTTCTGCTGGAAATCGGCGATTAGTTTGCGGTCGTTATCGGAATGCGTGAAATGAATTTTTAGCGCTGGAATGCCCCAGTGGTCCTTGACCTCCGGATCGAGCTCGACGAAGTTTTCCTTTTGCGCGAGCATTTCCGCGCCCGCATTCCACACTCGCGCCTGCGCAACGTAGCGGCTCTTGATCTCCTTCTTCCATGCCGATCCGTAGCCGGGAACCGACGCGGCGTATTGCGGGTATTCGGTTTGCCCTCCGGTGGCGTTGATGACATAACCGCGAATGAAATCCTTGCGCTGCGTCTGCTTGTCGATGTTCTGAAAGTTAGGAATGGTGATGCCCGCGGACTTGCCGTCGTCCAAGCGGCTGGGGCCGCCGCGAAGCTTCGGAAGGATTCCCGAGACTCCGCCGCCGCCCACCTGGTCCATCATGTAATGACCCAGCAGGCCGCTCGAATTCGCGAGGCCTCCTTTCGCCGAGAGCAACAGCAGGCGGGTATTTTCTAGCGTCGATGCCGCGAGAATTACGAACTTCGCATCAACGTCGATCGATTTCATCGTGAATCGCTCAAGATAGGTGACGCCCTGCGCGCGATTCTCCGCGTTCATGCGGACGGAGGCGACGACACTATCGGTGAGGACGTCGAGATTTCCGGTTTTTAGCGCCGGCGGCAAGGTGACGGCAACGGTGTTGAACATCGCTCCAACGTCGCATCCGTTGACGCAGTTGCCGCAGTAATGACAAGGAGGCCGGTTGTTGTGCATCCGCGTCAACTGCGCGAGGCGGCGGTGTGTTGTCCTCCAGCCGAGACTCTTCGACGCCGCGGTGAAAATGGTTTCGGCGCAGTTGAGAGGCATCGCAGGAAGGAACACGCCGTCTGGAAACTGAGGCAGCCCCTCCATCGCGCCGCTGACGCCGATGAACCGCTCGACGCGATCGTAATACGGCTTCATGGCGGCGTAGTCGACCGCCCAGTCCATGCCGTAGCCGTCGCGCGAAGCCGCTTTGAACTCGTAGTCGGCCATGCGGTCCGTGGCGCGCGCCCAATGCATGGTGCGTCCGCCGAGGCAGCGCGAACGCGTCCACCGGTAGTTGGTGCCGGGAGCCGTGGTGTACGGATTCTCGGTGCTATCGAGCATGATGCGATAGTTGCGCTCGTTACCGGTGTAGCGCCGCAAGGAGCCCGGCCGGCCTTGCCCGCGGAATTCCATCTCGTATAAGAAGCGATGATGAAAATCCTGCGCGGGCACGACCTTCGAGCCCGCTTCGAGCATCAACACTTTCATGCCTCTACTGGCGAGCTCCATCGCGGCCCAACCGCCGCAGGCGCCCGATCCGACCACGATGGCATCGTAGACTTTTGGCATTTTAGATCACATGGTGCTGCGGATGATCGCAGGCCGGAAATGTGGTGTTGTACGAGTTGCCTTTATAATCGAGCGCGTCGATCATCCCGGCGCGCGAGGTGTAAAAAGCGAAGGTGTTCTGCTGCTTGATCAAGCGATAGGCGGCAAACGCGGGGTGCGTGGCGGAGCGGTCGCGCTCCGGTTTGGATATTTCTTCGACCAGAGCCGCGCGGCCGTTCGCGTCCAAGGTATGAAATCCGGCTTGCTGCAGTGCCGCCATGGCATCGCGCCACTGCTTCTGCATGTCCGGCGCAACATCGTCGGCTGCGTGCAGAAGGTAATCGATGTAATGCGCGCAGTGAGCTTCGCGGGCGCCCGGCGTGTCGTCGGTGGGGATCAGGATTTCGGTGAGCGCCTGCAACGCTGCAAAATCGGCGGGTGAAAAAAACTTCGGCTGATAATTCCGCAGCAAAGGCGGCTCCGGGGGAGCGTGCTGGTGGTCGTCCTGGTCAACGGCGGCCGCCCTTAGCCACGCAGAGAAGAACTCGGCTCCTCCCGGCAACGCGGCGGCGCGGACGGCGAGGTCGAGAACGTCGCGGCGACTTGGCATGGCCCATAGTATACCGTGGTCGTGAAATTTGGAGCGGGGCGCCAGAACGATCTCAAGTAAGCAACGGATTATTCATAGCGGAGAGCTTCCATGGGATCGACTCTGGTTGCGCGCCTAGCCGGCAGATAGCACGCCAGAAGTGCAATTCCCGTTAAGAACAGCGCGACTCCAACGAAGGTCAGCGGGTCAAGCGGGCTAATTCCGTAGAGCATCACCGACATGAGTCGCGATGCGGCGGCGCACACGCCGAATCCGATGAGAAGGCCTAGCACGACAGGGCGCATGGCTTGTTTGACGATTAGACTCAGGATCTCCACCGGTTTCGCGCCGAGCGTCATGCGGATTCCGATTTCGCGAATGCGACTGCTGACCGCGTAGGAGACCACACCGTAGATTCCAAGGGAGGCGAGCAGGAGACCAAGAAATCCGAGCGTCGCCGCAAGGGACGCCAGGATGCGCGACGTGATGCGATATTTTTCGAAGTTGTCTTCGAGAGGTCTCGCCTCCACGATGATGTTGGCGTCGAGCGAATGGGCGGCATCGCGGATCAGCTTCGCGGTGGCGGCTATATTGCCGTTGGTGTGCGCGAGCAGGTGCATGCCCTTTTGATGTTCGACATTCGCCGGAAAATAGAAAAACGTCTTCTCGATGCGTGCTAGATCGGTGGACCGGATGTCCTTGGCGACACCGACGATCTCCACAGGTGTCTTGTCCTTTCCGAACCGAAAGGTCTTTCCGAGTGGATCCTGATTGGGCCAGAAACGCTTGGCGGTTGCCTCGGAGATGACGGCGACCTGCACTCCGCTTCGTGCCTCGGCTTCAGTGAATCCGCGGCCGCGGACGAAAGGAATTCCGAGCAGCGAGAAGAATGCGGGCGACACATGGTTGAACCTGACTTGTTGCGGACCTTGGACTCCGGCGAGTTCGACCATGCTTCCGTAGCTCGATCCTCCCAGGGGAACGACGACCGTCTGGCTGGCGACGTCGACGCCGGGAATTGCAGACACGCGTTCCATCAATTGGCGATGGAACTGGAGAGCGCGCGGATTGTCGTAACCCTGCTGTTCGAGGTCGAACGAGGTGGCGACGACGCCTTTCAAAGAGAAGCCGGGGTCCAGAGTCTGAGCGGATTCCAAGCCTCGGGCAAGTAGTCCGGCGGCGATTAGAAGGACGAGGCAGACGGAAACCTGCGCGGCCACCAAAGCGCTGCGGAGGCGTCCTCGAGAGAAGCGGCCAAATCCCGACCCTTCTTCTTTGAGCGCGGAAACAAGATCGGGCCGCGTGGCTTGGAGCGCTGGAACGAGTCCGAAGACGATGCCGGTAATTGCGGAGATGGCGATGGCGTATCCCAAAACGCGCAGGTCGGGCGTCAGATTGAGCGCGATCGGCGGAATATCCGACGGAAGCTTCGACATCACGATTTGATAGAGGGACTCAAAAGTCCAAAACGCGAGAATGGATCCAAGCGCACCACCGGTGAGGGAGATGAGGAGGCTCTCGGTCAGAAGTTGGCGGATCAGGCGTCCCCGGCTGGCTCCGGCGGAGAGTCGAATGGCGATTTCTTTCTGACGCGCGGCGGCGCGAGAGAGCAGCAGATTCGCGACGTTGGCGCAGGCAATCAAAAGGACCAGTCCGACGGCAAGCAGCGCGACAGCGCCTCCAGCGAGGATGATTGTACGAGCCTCGGGTTCTCCCAGAAATGTCGCGGTGTCGACGGCGAGGGTCGTGCTTCGACCGGCGTACGATTGATCGATGCGTCCGGCGATCACCGCGAGGTCGGCGCGCGCGCGGGTGAGGGAGACTCCGGGCTTCAGCCGTCCGATCATTTCGAGCCAACTCGTATTGGGGTCGGGCAGCAGCGCTGTGCCGGGCATGAGTGTGCTCTGCATCACAAGCGGAGCCCAGAAACTGCTGGGTAGCGGAGAGGTGCCGCCGAATCCTTCAGGCGCGACTCCAATCACAGTGAACGCGCGGCGATTGAGTGTGACGACCGATCCCACAATATGCGGATCGGAGTGAAATTGAGAGTTCCAGAAGGCGTTGGACAGAATCACTACGGGAGCACCGTCCGCATGTGAACATTCGCCTGGTGAGAATGCACGTCCAAGGTCAGGCACACGGCCGAGGACTGAGAAAAAATTGCAGGAAACCAGTTGCCCGGGGATGCGTCGCGCGTCCAGTCCCGCCAGCGACGCGTTGGTCGTGGTGGCGGAAACAGCGAGGCCGCTCAGGACGTGGTTATTGTCGCGGTAGTTCAAGTACTCGGGATAAGAGAAATAACTGATCGACCCGTATGTATTGCGACCGAACTTCCCGCGGAACGATTGATACACGCTGACGACTCTACCGGCGTCGGCTACGGGCAGAGGACGCAGCGCGATGGCATTCAGGATCGTGAAGATGCCGGTGTTGACTCCGATCCCCAAAGCCAGCGCGAGCACCGCGACGATAGCGAAGCTCGGACTCTTGCGAAGCGTGCGGATCGAATAGCGGACATCCTGCCAGAGATCGGAGATGAGTGTCATGAGACTGACTCCTTGTGATTTGGGTTCGAGATGTTCAAGGTTACGAAAGCGCGGACTCAGTGCGCTGAGGGTCTGCTGCCAGAACCAAGTGCTCGACCGGACCTGATTGTGAAATTCTTCCAAGAGGTCTCCCGCGATGCACTCGAAGTGCGCTTTTGACAGGCGCAGACGGAGAAGCAAACAGGCGAGCCGTGGTGGAGTTCGCATCCTCATACCCTTTGCAGATCGAGGCCCTCAAGCATCAGTGCAAGCGCCTTTTGTGACCGTTTCACGGCCTTGAGACCGAGCGGCTCGACGCGGAAAAAGCGCTTCGAACGTCCGCCGCGTTCGGCCGTGGGATCGGCGAACCAGGAGGCGACGTATCCTTTTGCTTCCAAGCGGTCGAGCGTGCTGTAGAGCGCTCCCACGGAAACGTCGCGCTTAGTGCGGTGCTCGATCTCGTGGCGGATGGGGACGCCGTAGGCGTTTTTGCCGAGACGAAGGAGGGCGAGCAGAACGATTTGCTCGAACTCGCCGAGGTATTCGCGGGTAGCCATATGTTCTACAGAGTAGAGTACGCGGGCGATGCGCGCAAGTTCCATCCTTTTTCAGCGGCATTGTATACTTGCCCCGGGGGGCAATTTGAAACTTCATCTCTTCTTCCTGAGCGCGATCTTGTGCATTCCCGCCGCCAAAGGGCAGGATCTGAACTGCGACCTCAAAGACTACAAACGAATCGACGGCATGAGCGCGGAAATTCGCGGAGCGGCGCTCGAAGTTCTTTGGGATGGGGAACGCGGCGAGCAACTGAAGGCCGGATTTAGTATCCGCAACGGCCAGCCGCTAGTGAGCGATCTGGAGGTTCGAAAAAGCGGCGGCAAGTGGGTGATGCTGGGCCGCGATCTCGCGCCTGAGTTTGAGGTCACCAGCGGAAAGCGGCGCTTGTCGGAACAGCAGATGGCGCCGCTGCGGAAACTCGGGCCACTCACGCCGGCACTGATCGAACGCGAGAAGTGGAACGCGTTCTGGGATGCTCCGCTGATGATTCCTGGAGCGCCCAACACCAATCTGGATCTGCCGCGCAAGCCCGAGGAAATCCGCCATGCCTCGGCGAGCTATCAGGCGGGAGGATGCCGCGTGAAGACCGACGGCGCGCGCATCGAGATTACCTTCCCTAGTCTCAGCATGGGGATTTTTTCGGGAGAATTGCAGTTCACGATGTATCGCGGATCGAACCTGCTGCGTGTGGAAGCGATCGCCAAGACAGAGGAGCCGTCGGTCGCGTACAAATATTCCGCGGGTCTGAAAGGCCTCGCGATTCACGATGAAACCCGCTTGGTCTGGCGCGATGTGGCGCGCGCGTGGCAGCAATATGGATTCGGCGGTGGTGTGAATACCGATCAGGTCGCCGTGAAGGCGCGTAACCGGTTGGCGATTGTGGAAACCGGAGGCGGCTCGCTCGCTTTTCTACCACCTTCGCACAAGTTTTTCTTTGCGCGTGAAATTGAGACCAATCTTGGATTCGTGTACTACCGCAAAGACAGTGAGACATCCTTCGCCGTGGGCGTGCGGCAGGCCGATCGCGAGGAGCCTTACCGTCCTTACGGCGTTTCCGACGAGGTGTGGGATAGGCGCGCGCATGAGGCTCGTCACGACATCAACAATTTCGCGCTCTACAATGCGCCGCCCGGAACATGGCAGCGCATGCCGGCTTATTTCTATCTGAGCCCTTCAAACGGCCGCGAAACCGCCGACGCGATTCTCGCGTACACGCATGACGATCAGTACAAGGCGATGCCCGGCTTCAAAGTGCTGGTGAGCCACTTCCACATGCACTTCAACGAACAGCTCACGGATGCGGGTTCGTTGGACACGCAGCCCAGTTGGCTGCAGGTTTTCCGAGGGCTCGGAATCGACGTCGCGATCCTCGCCGATTTTCACGGAGACGCGCATCTCAACGACCCTGGCCCGTTGCGGTTCAAAGAGCAGCAAGTTTATTTCGAGGGTTGTAAGCGTTTCTCAGATCGCAACTTCCTGCTGATTCCAGGCGAGGAGCCGGATGCAACGCTGGGCGGCCACTACATCACATTCCTGCCGCACCCCGTTTACTGGTCTCACGTGCGCACCCCCGGACAGTCGTTCGTGGGAACTGAATCGCCGTACGGGAAGGTTTATCATATCGGCTCGCCCGCGGAAGAATTGGACATGCTGCGACGCGAACAGGGGCTGATGTGGCAGGCGCATCCGCGCACCAAGGGCTCGGCTGGCCATCCCGACGCGGTGCGCGATCAGGCGCATTTCTTGAGCGATCGATTTCTGGGAGGCTCCTACCAGTCGCTGCCGGTCGATCAATCGCAAAAGCGGATCTGCGAAGTGCGGTGTCTGGGTCTGCTCGACGAAATGAATAACTGGGGCGCGGGCGCGAAGTACATGATCGCGGAGGGCGACACGTACATGAAATATCCCGACGACGAGACATTTCCGCAGTTGATTGTGAACTACGTGAAGCTGGATCGCGTGCCCAAGTTCACAGAGGATTGGGGTCCGATCTCGAAAGCGATGAGGTCGGGAGACTACTACGTTTCGAGCGGAGAAGTATTGTTGCGGAATTGGGCCATCGAGCGCGGCGCCTACACGGCCGAAGTGGAATGGACGTTTCCACTGGAGTTTGTGGAGCTGGTGTGGGGCGATGGAAAGACAACCGGGTCCCAGATCGTGCGGGCAACGGACTTGGGCGCACTCGGGAATCATCGCTTCCGGATTCCGTTCGATCGAAGCGGGAAGAAGTGGGTACGCTTCGCCGCGTGGGACTCGGCGGGCAACGGAGCATTTACGCAGCCGGCGCTCTTGAATTAACTAAACCTTCGCCGGGACCAACACTGGCGCGGTTGCCAGCAACTGGTCTTCGAAGGAGTAATCTGGCTTCGGGAACGTGTTGTGGCGCAGATACCATTTATAGGTCTCTTTTAAGCCCGTGGCGAAATCCGTGGACTTGAACTTTAGCACTCGCTGCGCCTTCGCGGTCACCTGCGTAATGGGCGGAACGTCGACATAATTTCCGAAATACAACTTCGGACCCATCGGATGTCCGCCCGCCCGCAAAATGTATTCGCGGGGAATGCGGACGAATTTCACAGGCTTCTTGCAGGCCTTCGCGAAGGCCTCGACGACTTCGGCCTGCGAGAGAGGCCGGGCGTTCGCGATATTGAAAGCGTGGCCGACGGCGGCTGGTTCGTCCATCACTTTCAGGCACGCTCGTACCAGATCCTTCACGTAAATGAACTGCGCGAGGCGACGGCCGTCGCCCGGCAGGATGATCGACCGTCCGGCGCGGAGGCGGTCCCAGAAGAATGCCTCGCGATAGAGATTGTTGCCGGGTCCGTAGACAAACGGAGGACGCAGCGTCACCACCGGCAGGCCGATTCGTTGATGCAGGCGGAAGAGCGCTCGCTCGCTCATGGCCTTGTTGCGCGTGTAGAGTTCGGGCGCATCGTCTGGCGCGAGTGCGTCGCCCTCATGATGATTCAGGCCGTCGCCGTACGCCGCCACGCTCGACATAAAAACGTAGCGATGAAGATTGGCGCCGCCGAGGGCGCGTACGGACGATTCAATATGGCCCGCCGTGGTACCGCGTTCCAAGTCGTAGACGTTATCGAAGACGATGTCGAATTTCTTGCCTGCGAGCGCGGCTTTCATGGCCTGGCCGTCGTTGCGGTCGGCCACGATATTTTTCACGCGGCGTCCCAGATCGTGCCGCGCGCGGCGATGCAGCACCGTCACGGAATGATCCGCTTTCAATAGATCGGCAACCAGCATACGGCCGATGAACCGGGTTCCACCTATGACAAGGCAGTTCATGCGCGAGTCGTTTTATTCAAATTATTCAAATCAAGATAGAGGCTCAGTCGTAATACTCCTGGCCTAAGTGCGTGATCAAATCCTCACCGCGCATCCATCGCAAGGTGTTCTTCAACTTCATAAGCTGGATGAAAATATCGTGCTCCGGATAGAGGCCCGGAGCGGTCATCGGCGCTTTGAAATAGAACGAGAGCCATTCCTGAATACCGCGCATGCCGGAACGCTGCGCCAGGTCCATGAACAACACCAGGTCCAGAACTAGCGGAGCGGCGAGGATGGAATCGCGGCACAGAAAATCGATTTTGATCTGCATCGGATACCCGAGCCATCCGAAAATGTCGATATTATCCCAGCCCTCTTTCGAATCTCCGCGGGGAGGATAGTAATTAATGCGGACCGCGTGATAGAAATCCTTGTACAGTTCGGGGTGAAGCTTGGGCTGCAGGATCGCGTCCAGCACGCTGAGTTTAGTTTCTTCCTTGCTCTTAAACGAGCCTGGATCTTCCAGCACTTCGCCGTCGCGATTCCCGAGAATGTTCGTTGAAAACCAGCCGCTGAGGCCCAGCATGCGCGCCTTCAGGCCCGGAGCGATGAGGGTCTTCATGAAGGTCTGGCCCGTTTTGAAATCCTTTCCGCAGACTGGAATATTGCGTTCGCGCGCCAGCTCAAGCAGCGCCGGCATATCGGTTGTCAGATTCGGAGCGCCGTTGGCGAAAGGGATGCCGCTCTTAAGCGCCGCGTACGCGTAAATCTGGCTGGGCGCGATCTCAGGATCGTTCTTCATCAGCCCGCACTCGAAATCCTTCAGCGTCTGATGCACAGCCGCGGGGCGATGAAACACTTCCGTGGATCCGCACCAGATCATTACGGAGCGCGAAACGCCATTGGTTTCCTGAAAATTCCGAATGTCGTCGAGCAGCATCTCCGCTTTGTCCATCTTGGACCCGGCCTCTTTAACGTTGGGACCGTTGATGCGCTTGACGTATTCCTGATCGAAGACCGCCTTCATCGGCTTGATCGCCGAGAGCGGCTCTCTCAATTTTTCGAGCTGCGGCGCTTCGAGCACGCGCGCATTGGCCGCGGCTTCATACGCCGTATCCTCGTAAATATCCCAACCGCCGAAGACCAGATCGTCCAACCCCGCGAGGGGAACGAAATCCTTAATCATCGGCGTGCGATTATCGGTACGCTTGCCCAGGCGAATCGTCGCAAGCTGCGTGAGCGATCCCACCGGCACGGCCATACCGCGCTTAATCGCCTCGACGCCGGCAATGAATGTCGTCGAAACTGCGCCAATTCCAGGAATCAATACGCCAAGTTTACCGTCGGCAGGCGCAATCTTGACATTGTCGTTACCAGAAGACAAACCGTTGGACTCCTTAGAAGTGGACCCACCGCCCAGCATGACGCGAGATGCATGACGCGCCTTGGGCTTGGGATTGCTTACGTTATACTAACATTTTATGCTCAATCGCGCGACTGCCGCGGCCGTTTCCGTCGTGATCTCCGCGATTGTGGTGGACGATGAGAAACTTGCCTCCGACGAACTCGCCTATCAATTAAGAGAGTATCCCGACATCGAGATCGTGGCCACCGCAGCGAATGGACTCGAAGCGGTGCAGTTGATCGTGGATCTGGAGCCGGATCTTGTTTTTCTCGATGTGCAAATGCCCGGCCTGGACGGCATGGGCGTGCTCCGCAAGCTGCGCGAGAAAGAAATCCCTCTGCCGTATTTCGTGATGGCGACGGCTTACGATCAGTACGCAGTCGAGGCGTTCAAGTGGGAAGCGCTCGACTATATCTTGAAGCCCGTCGAGAAAGAACGCCTTTCGCAGGCCATCGACCGGGCGCGCAAATGCGTCGCGGAGCGGCAGAAAATCGCCCACGCGGAACTGCCTCCGCCCAAGCCTTCGCTGCAGCGGACCAAGCTGCTGGTCAAAAACAATCAGCGCAATTTTATCGTCGATGCGCAGGATGTCGTGTATGCCACCATCGAGGATGGACTGATTACCGTCGTGGCCTCGAGTCTCGAGGGGCAGTCCAACTATCGCACCATCGAAGAACTGCAATCGAACCTGGATCCGGAAATGTTCTGGCGCGTGCACCGGTCATTCCTGGTGAACATTCATCGAATCAAAGAGGTTATTCCGTGGTTCAAATCGAGCTTTCAACTGCGCATGGACGATAAGAAACAAACCGAGATCCCTGTCAGCCGGGTCCAAACGAAGCGTCTGCGCGCGCTGTTAAAACTGTGACCTTCCGCGTTCTGAAAGCGTCTAATAAACATGGCTCTCGATTCGAATCTGGTTCTTGACGAAGAAACAACGGTCGGGAACTACTTCGTCTCGAACTATCCTCCTTATTCGTTCTGGAGCGAGGCCAATGTAGCGGACGCGCATGCGGCGCTTAACCGTGCGCCGGCCCCGAATACGCCGCTTGGCGTATATCTCCACATCCCTTTCTGCCGCAAGCGCTGCACTTTTTGCTATTTCAAAGTTTATACCGACAAAAATGCGTCCGAGATCGAAGGCTACATGGACGCCGCGATCAAAGAGCTGGAAATTTACTCGAAAAAGCCGTTCATCGGGGGCCGTAAGCCAAAATTTATTTATTTCGGCGGAGGCACTCCATCCTATATATCGTCGAAGCAGCTGGCTTCGACGGTCGACGCGATGAAGAGGGCGCTGCCTTGGGATGAAGTGGAGGAGGTCGCGTTCGAATGCGAGCCAGGGACGCTGACCGAAGGCAAACTCCGCACGATTAAGGATCAGGGCGTGACGCGGCTGAGCCTGGGGATCGAAAATTTCGACGATCATATTCTAGAGATTAACGGCCGCGCGCATCGCTCCAAGGAAGTCGCCCGATCCTACGATTTCGCACGTTCCATCGGCTTCCCCCAGATCAACATCGATCTGATCGCCGGCATGATGGGGGAGACGGAGGCGAATTGGCAGGATTGCATCGGAAAAACCATCGCGATGCAACCCGACTCCGTCACCATCTACCAGATGGAAGTGCCTTACAACACTGGCATTTTTAAGGAAATGAAAATTCTGGGTCAAACCACCGCGCCGGTGGCCGATTGGAAAACCAAGCGCCACTGGGTGAAGGACGCGTTCGCCGCGCTGGAACAAGCTGGATACTCGGTCGCCAGCGCGTACACTGCCGTGAAAGACTCGTCGAAAGCAAAATTTCTTTATCGCGACCTGCTGTGGGCTGGAGCGGATCTGATCGGCGCGGGCGTCGCTTCGTTCTCGCACGTCGGGGGCACCCATTTTCAAAATCAGCACGACTGGGACCCGTACCTGGCAGCGATCAATCGCGGCGAGTTGCCGATTTATCGCGCGCTCACGCCAAATCCCGAAGAGCGCATGATCCGTGAGTTCGTTCTGCAAATGAAGCTCGGCCATGTGGAGAGCGCGTATTTCCAGCGCAAATTCGGCGTCGACGTCGAGAGACGTTTCCATGGCCCGCTTCAGAATCTGAAAGACCGCGGTCTGCTCGCGACGGACCACGGGATGCTGATCCTTAAGCGCGATGGGCTGCTCCAGGTCGACCGGCTGCTACACGACTTCTTCCTCCCACAGCACCGGACGGCCCGCTATGCCTGAACTTATCGATACTCTAACCGCCGCTGTGTCCGACGTCGCCCTCCTTTATCCGCTCAACGAGTTTTACTCGCAGGCGGGTCTCTCGCTTCCCTTTGCCACGCGCATCAATGGTCGCGATATGCCGGAGCCTTATCGCCACCTGCTGGTTCACGATCGCGACATGACGCCGACGCTCGAAGCCGCTTATGATCGAAAGATGAATCTGCGCGTGCTGAAATACTCGCTCGTTGGCGAGGTCTTTTCGCGCCAGATCGTGCTGGTTCCGGAGGACAGCGATTCCCCCGCGGTTTTTGGCGCGATCAAAATTTATCTGGACCAGTTCCCTGCCGCGGCGCGCGATCTTGTGTTGGAGCGCAAGCTGCCGCTGGGAACGATTCTCGAATCGCAAGCGATCAAGCATTTCAGCCGTCCCGACGCTTTTTTTGAAGTCGAGGCCGACGGGTCCATCTGCCAGGGCTTGCACATCACCGGCCCCGCGCGGCTCTATGGGCGGCGCAACATGCTGGGCAACAGCACGGGTCGAAAATTAGCGCAGGTTTTAGAAATCCTCCCGGAGAATTTTAGATGAACTACGATGCAATCGTGATCGGCGGCGGTCCCGCCGGATCCACGGCCGCGGCGACGCTGGCCCTCAAGGGACGCAAGGTTGTTCTGCTCGAAAAGGAGAAATTCCCGCGCTATCACATCGGCGAATCGCTGCTGCCCTACGGCTACTTCACCATGGAGCGGATCGGCGTGCTCGACAAAATGAAGAAGTCGGCGTTCACAAAAAAATATAGCGTGCAATTCGTCAGCCCCGATGGCCGCGCCTCCGTCCCGTTCTACTTCCACACTCATTTGCAGCACGAAGCCGCGCAAACCTGGCAGGTACTTCGCAGCGAGTTCGACCAGTTGATGCTCGACAACGCCCGCGAAAAAGGCGTCGTGGTTCACGAAGAAACCACGGTTCGTGAAGGGATCTGGGAAAACGGCGCGGTGGTCGGCGTGAAAGCGGTTAGCAAGGATGGCTCGACAACCGAATTCCGCGCGCCCATCACGATTGATGCCACCGGTCGCGACGCATTTTTCATTTCTCGCAGCGGCTGGAAAATTCGCGATCCTTATTTAGACAAGATCGCCGTCTGGACCTATTACAAGGGCGCAAAGCGCGACTCCGGATATGACGAAGGCGCGACCACCGTCGCTTATGTGCCCGAAAAAGGCTGGTTCTGGTACATTCCTCTCGCCGGCGATATCGTCAGCGTAGGGGTCGTTGCTGAAAAAACTTATCTATATAAAACCTCGAAGGACCTTAAGGAAATCTTCGATCAACAGGTCGAGCAGAACGTCTGGATCAAGGATCATCTCGCGGTGGGCGAACAAATCGGCCCCTATCGCGTGACGGGCGAGTATTCCTACCGCTCGCGCCATTGCGGAGCGCAGGGTCTGATCCTCACCGGCGACGCGTTTGCGTTTCTCGATCCGGTCTTTTCCTCCGGCGTGTTCCTCGCGCTGTACAGCGGCGAGATGGGAGCGAACTTCGCCGACGCCTGCCTCACCGATAACGACTTCTCAGCCTCGCGCTTCGTTAAATACGGAACCGAGCTCTGCAAGAGCATCGAATCGATGCGCGCCCTGGTCTACGCTTTCTACGATCACAACTTCAGCTTCCGCGAATATCTGAAGGAGTTCCCCACGATGAAGGGCGACGTGACCGACTGCCTGATCGGCAATCTGCTGCACGATTTTCAACCGATGTACGACGGCATGTCGAAGCACGCCAAGCTCCCCGAACCCTTAAAACACGGCGCGCCATTACTCCAAGAAGAAACGGTTTCCGTTCAAGGGTGACCGCGAGAATCAAATCGCTTCTCGATACGATTCTTCCCGCGAATCGATTCTACGCCCGCAAGCTCGCGAGCGGCGACGATTTTTTCACGACCAAACAAGAACTAATCGACGATCAAGCCGCGCATCCTCCGTACGGCACCAACCTGACGTTCGCGCGCGATCGCTATACTCGGTTCTGCCAGACCAGCGGAACCTCGGGGCATCCGCTCCGCTGGCTCGATACGCCGGAGAGTTGGAATTGGATGCTCGGCAATTGGGACCGCGTTTATCAAGCCGCAGGCATCACCGCGAAAGATCACATCTTCTTCGCGTTCTCCTTCGGACCCTTCCTCGGATTCTGGACCGCCTTCGAATCTGCCACGCGCATGGGCGCGCTAGCGATTCCCGGCGGAGGAATGCGCACCGCCGTCCGCCTCCGGACGATTTTAGAGACTCGCGCGACGGTGCTCTGCTGCACGCCCACCTATGCCATCCGCCTCGCCGAAGCAGCCGCCGAAGAAAAAATCGACATCCAAGTCTCGAACATTCGCCGCATCATCGTAGCCGGTGAACCGGGTGGCAGCATCGCGTCGACGCGCGCTCATATCGAAAAGCTGTGGCCCGGCGCGCGCGTCGTCGATCATCACGGCATGACCGAAACCGGCCCCGTCAGCTACGGCTGCCAGGCGCGCCCCGGCGTTCTGCACATCATCGAATCTTCTTACATCGCCGAGGTCATCGACGGAGAACTGATCCTCACGAATCTTGGACGCATCGGCTCTCCGGTGATTCGCTACCGGACGGGCGATTTGGTCCGCGCCGTCAGCGGCCAGTGCGTCTGCGGCTCGATCGATGTTGCGCTCGAAGGAGGCATTCTCGGCCGCACCGACGATATGGTCGTCGTCCGCGGCGTCAACATTTACCCCACCGCGGTCGAAGAAGTTCTCCGCTCCGAAGGCGTCACCGAGTATCGAGTAGAAGTGCGAACCGATCGGTCCATGACGCAGCTACACATTCAAGTCGAGTCGGACCCCTCTGCAATTCATCGCCTGGAAGCCGCACTCACCAACGCGTTTGCGCTCCGCATCCCCGTAGAGAGCGTCGCCACCGGCACTCTGCCGCGTTTCGAAGCGAAGGCGAAGAGATGGGTTCGCTATGATCGGTCTTAATGAATCGCGAGTATCATAAGTGGTACAGTCCGAGCCTCGGGCGCGACATGGAACTGCTCGTGTTCGGGCATGCCGGAATTCCCGTCATCGTGTTTCCCACTTCGATGGGCCGTTTTTTCGACTACGAGAATCGCAACATGATCGGCGTCATCGGCGATCAGTACGAAAACGGCCAAATACAGGCCTTTTGCGTCGATTCCGTCGATGCCGAGAGCTGGTATAACAAGTCCGTCCATCCCGCGCTGCGCGCCGCGCGGCACGTGCAATACGACAACTATTTGGTCAACGAGTTGGTTCCGTTTGTCCATTCGCGCAACGCATCTTCTGAGTTAGCAGTCACCGGATGCAGCTTCGGCGGCTATCATTCCGTGAACTTCGCGCTCAAGCATCCGCAACTGGTGACGCAAACGCTCAGCATGGGCGGAGCCTTCGACATCCACCAGTTTCTCGACGGCTACTACGACGACAACTGCTACTACAACTGCCCTCCGGATTTTCTCCCCGATGTCAACGATCCAGCGATTGATCGTTTGAAGATCGTTCTCGCGGCGGGCGAGACCGATATCTGCCGCCCTGAAAATGAGCGCCTCTCCGGCATCCTGTCGGCGAAGGGCATCCCGCACACGCTCGACATCTGGGGCGATGGCGCGGGACACGATTGGCCGTGGTGGCAGGAGATGGTCGAAAAATATCTCTAGCCGCGCGAATTTAGCGCCGGAAACGCGACCGTTAGACGCCAGTTTAACGCTAAATAACGCTGGGAGCTAAAAAGGCACTCCGGTGCGCGAGTCCAAGAAAACACATCACTTTACTCCAATCCGCGAAAACTTCCTCGCGTTAGATTCGCGTTATTTTAACGCGAGGCGAGGACAAGCCCGGGGCCCGTCCTACTTGACTCAGGATAGATGGGGTAGTGGAGGGCGACGGTGCTTGAAGAGCTTATCGTTTTGATTTGATGATTGGTTAGCGACGCGATATTTCGGCTACTGTTTCCATGGCCGTTTCTCCGTCGATTTAGCGAACCGCATGCTTTGCGTGGCAGCTCCGCTTCAGGATGTGTGTCTGCGATACCATGCGAACAGCATGGGAAAAATCGGCGTCATCTACGGAATGGAAAACACGTTCCCCCCCGCATTGGTCGACCGCATCAATGCAATGCGAGTCGAAGGCGTCGAGGCCGAACACATCCACATCGGCGGCATAAAAATGGCCGAGCCCTCCGGCTACCGCGTCATCGTGGACCGCATCTCTCACGACATCGCCTTCTATCGAGCTTATCTCAAAAACGCCGCGCTCAACGGCGCCACGATCATCAATAATCCATTCTGGTGGGGCGCGGACGACAAATTCTTCAACTACGCGCTGGCCTCGAAAATAGGCGTTGCCGTTCCCCGCACGGTGCTCCTGCCGCACAAAGCGCATCCGCCCGGAACCACGGCGCAATCCATGCGTAATCTGATCTACCCGTTGAACTGGGAAGAAATTTTTGAGTACATCGGCTTCCCGGCGTTCCTGAAACCCTTCAGCGGAGGCGGCTGGAAAAGCGTCTATAAGGTCGACACGCCCGCCGAGCTCTTCTCCGCCTACGACGAAACCGGCGACCTCTGCATGACCCTGCAGAAGGCCGTTAACTTCACCGATTATTTCCGCTGCTACGTGGTCGGCCAGCAAAAGGTTCACATCATGCAATACGATCCGCGCCGTCCGCACGCGCATCGCTATGTGCTGGACGCGCCGCCGATCGATCCCGCACTGTACCGGCGGCTCGAAGATGATTGCCTGAAATTATGCCGCGCTCTCGGCTACGATCTCAACACCGTCGAGTTCGCGGTGGAAGACGGCGTTCCGTATGCGATCGATTTTCTAAATCCCGCCCCCGACGCCGAGCTGCAATCCGTCGGCAAAAAGAACTTCGATTGGATTGTCGATGCCGTCGCGGAATACGCGGTAGAGCAGGCTCTAGCAGAGCCTGTACAGGTGACCATGCGGTGGGCGAGCTTCCTGTCATGACCCGGCCCAGCTTCACCATCGGCATCGAAGAGGAGTATCAGACCATTGACCCGGTGACGCGCGACTTGCGCTCGCACATCGACGCCGAAATCATCGCCAAGGGCAAGATGCAGCTTAAGGAAGCGGTGAAAGCCGAGATGCATCAAAGCGTCGTCGAGGTTGGCACCGGCATCTGCGAGAACATTCAGGACGCGCGCGAGGAAGTCCGCCAGCTTCGCGGCGCCATCATCACGCTAACTCGCGAAAATGGATTGCGCCTCGCGGCCTCCGGCACGCATCCGTTTGCCGACTGGCGGAAACAGGAGATCTATCCCGACGAGCGCTACTACACCATCGTCGAGGATATGAAAACCGTCGCGCGCGGCAATCTCATTTTTGGTTTGCATGTGCATATCGGTGTGGAGGATCGCGAAACCGCGATTCATCTGATGAACGCGGCACGGTACTTCGTTCCGCATATGCTGGCGCTGTCGGCCAATTCGCCGTTCTGGCTCGGCATGGACATGGGACTGAAATCATATCGCTGCAAAGTGTTCGATAAATTTCCGCGCACGAACATTCCCGATTATTTTCCAAGTTGGGGCGAGTATCAGAGCTTCGTCGATCTTCTCGTCCAGACGCACTGCATCGACAACGCGAAGAAAATCTGGTGGGATATCCGCCCGCATCCGACATTCCCGACGCTCGAATTTCGCTGCTGCGATATTCCCATGCGCCTCGATGAAACGATCGCGCTTGCCGCGTTGATCCAGGCGACCGTGGCAAAATTATATAAGCTCCACGAAGCGAATCAGGGCTTTCGTCTCTATCGCCGCGCGCTAATCATGGAAAACAAGTGGCGTGCCGCGCGCTATGGGCTCGATGGCAAGCTGATCGATTTCGGCCGCCGCATCGAAGTCCCCATGCGCGATCTGGTCGATGAATATCTTGCCTTTGTCGACGATGTTCTCGATGAACTCGGATCGCGCGAAGCGATTGGCGGCATTCGCAAAATCGTGGAAAACGGAAATGGCGCGGACCGTCAACTCCGCGTCTTCAAGGAAACAGGAGATTTGACGAAAGTGGTGGATTACATTATTGACGAGACCGAATCGTCGGTATTCGCGGATGCGGGGGCTGCACGTTGATTAAGATTCCCTTCGATCCAGAATTTTCGCAAGGCGCGCACAACGCGGTACATGTCTGCCTTCGCATTCAGCCCCAGGAAAAGGTCACGCTAATCACCGATCACGCGTGTCTCGAAATCGCGGCCAGCATCGCCGCGGAGCTCGACCAGCTCGGGTCGCCGTATGAGACGTTCGTACTCGAAGACCTCGCGCCGAGGCCGTTGACCGACATGCCTCGTCCCATTCTCGACGACATGGAGACCAGCCAGGTGAGTATTTTCGCGGTCGTCGCGCAGAAGAACGAACTACGCACGCGCATGCAGATGACCGAAGTGGTCAATCGCCGCAAGATACGGCATGCGCACATGGTCAATATCGAACGCCGCATTATGCTGGAAGGGATGCGCGCCGATTTCAAAAAGGTAGACGCGCTCAGCGTGAAAGTCTGGGAGATCGCCACGGCATCGCACCAAGTGTGCGCCCGCACGGAGGCAGGCACGGATATCGTGGCCGATTTAAATCCGAATTACAAGTGGCTCAAAACCAGCGGCATTATTAGCCCAAATAAGTGGGGCAATCTTCCGGGCGGCGAAGTGTTCACGACTCCCGGCGAGGTAAACGGCACGTTCGTTATCGACGGTGTCGTGGGCGATTATCTCTGCGCCAAGTACGGCGATCTGTGTGAGACCCCGCTGACGATTCATGTCGAGAAGAATCGCCTCAAGGAAGCAACCAGCGCGAATCGCGAATTGCAGGACGAGTTCTGGCGGTACACGCACACCGACGAAAATAGCGACCGCGTGGGCGAGTTCGCCATCGGCACGAATATCGGCCTGCATGGCGTGATTGGAAATATTTTGCAGGATGAAAAAATTCCCGGCGTGCACATCGCTTTTGGAAATCCCTACGGCGCGCACACCGGCGCCGATTGGGATTGCTCCACCCATATTGACGTTGTGGGCACGAGGTTCGACATCTGGGCGGACGACCGTCAAATCATGCGGGCGGGCGAGTTTTTGATTTAGATGATTCCCGAGCGGCGGCGCCAGTTCAACGAAAGCTATACGCCGGAGCGCTACCAGCGCTTCCTAAAAATGCTCGACGACGGCTGCGGGACACACATCAAATTCCGCAACTGCGAAACGCCGTGCTTCTTTCCACGTCCTTTGATCGAGCGTATGGAACGCGACGGGCGCGAGCTGATTCAGCAGTTGATGACGCCGGAGTATCTGAAGCGCAGCGCTGAAACGATTCCCGCCGCGTATCGCGTCGCGAACGAAGACCCGCGACCGCTGTTCATTCAAGTCGATTTCGGATTGACAGAATCGCTCGAACCGAAGCTGGTCGAGATCCAGGCGTTCCCTTCGCTATATGCGTATCAGCCTTTTCTGCAGCGCGCCTATCGCGATGCCTACGATATGCATCTGGAGTTAGATCCCTCCTTTGAGGCCGAATTCCGCCGCGCCGTCGTTGGTAACCACGATCCTCGAAATGTAGTGCTCCTCGAGATCGATCCGCTGCAGCAGAAGACTCTACCCGATTTTTTGCTGACTGAAAAGATGCTCGGCATCAAGGCCGTTTGCATCACTAAGATCGAGAAGCGCGGCAACCGGCTCTTTCATAACAACGTGCCCATCGAGCGGATTTACAATCGCGTGATAGTCGACGAACTGCAGCGGAACAATATCCAGCAGCCGTTCGATTACCGCGACGATTTGCACGTCGAATGGGCCGGTCATCCGAACTGGTATTTCCGCATCAGCAAATTTTCGCTTCCGTTTCTAAAGCATCCTTCTGTTCCGCAAACTCGCTTTCTAAGCGAAGGCGTGCCGGACGATCTGGAGAACTGGGTCTTGAAGCCCTTATATTCTTTTGCGGGATTAGGCGTCGTTATAGGGCCAACCCACGAAGACATCGCCCGCGTCGCGAATCCCAGCGAATACATTCTGCAGGAGCGCGTTAACTTCGCCTCTCTCATCGACACTCCACATGGCGCCACGAAAGCCGAGATCCGGATGATGTACATATGGCTTGATACACTTCGTGCCGTCACAACCATCATTCGCATGGGACGCGGCAAGATGATGGGCGTCGATCATAATCGCGATTTGGAATGGGTCGGCGCGTCTTCCGCGTTTATTATTCCGTGACCGTAACTTTCCGTCCGCAAGGATCGATTATTGTGTAAGGAAGGTAATCGCCTTGAAGCAAATCGAGTCGAAGCATCCGGCCGCCATTCGCTGGTTTCACTGGATCAACTTTCCGTTGCTCAGCATTATGATCTGGAGCGGACTGCTCATCTATTGGGCCAACGACGTTTATAAAATCGGGTGGGGCAACACGACCCCTTTTCATTTCTTCCCGCAAGGATTTTACGACGCGCTCGGCATCGGCTCACGGCTTTCGGAAGGGATGGCGTGGCATTTCTTGTTTATGTGGCTGTTCGCCCTCAACGGTGTGTGCTACGTCCTATACACGATTTTTTCGGGCGACTGGCGCTACCTGGTTCCGAATCGCACCACGCTTCGGGAAGCCATCCAGGTGGTGCTGCACGATTTGCATTTGAGCAAGGCTCCACTGCCGCGTCAAAAATTCAATGGTGCCCAGAAGATTGCTTATTCGAGCATCATCGTGATGGGTTTCGGTTCGCTGGTCACCGGCCTTGCGATTTGGAAGCCGGTGCAGTTCGGCGGGCTGACCGCGATGTTGGGCGGATATGCCGCGGCGCGCGTGGAACACTTCCTTCTCACCATCGGTTATGTACTCTTCTTCGTGATTCACTTATCGCAGGTGATTCTCGCGGGATGGAATAACTTTCGTGCGATGGTCACAGGATTTGAGGTGGTAAATGAAGGCGACTGACCAGGAGATTTCACGCCGCACCCGGCGCAGCTTTTTGACCGGTGGAATCGCCGCGGCGGCGGGCTTCGGAACTTGGTATTGGATTCGCAACAGCTTTGACGACAACGGCATTCCGCGGCCGTTGCGGCGGGCCGAAGAAGCCGACGATGTGTTCTCCCGCGCCTTGTTCAGCGAAACACGACTCGCGAAAACGTTCGATGCCGCCGACATTGGAGAGGCGCGGGTAAACGGCAAAATCGGACTCGACGGCGAGCCCAATTCGGATTGGAAATTGATAGTTGAGGGCGCGAGCCCCGTCTCGCTCGATCAGATAAAAGCGCTGCCGAAGGTGGAGCACATCACGCAGTTCAAGTGCATTGAGGGGTGGAACTACATCATGAAGTGGGGCGGCGCGAGGTTCTCCGATCTCGCCAGAGCGCATGCGCCCAGCGGAGCGATCGAAAAACGCTGGGCCGGCCTGGAAACCCCGGACGGCGAATATTACGTCGGTCTGGACCGCGCCTCCGCCATGCACCCGCAAACGCTGCTCGCATACGAGATGAACGGCCTGCCGCTGACGAACGATCACGGCGCGCCGCTGCGGCTGATGATTCCCGTGAAATATGGAATCAAGAACCTGAAGCGGATCGGCAAGATTACGTTTAGTGATTCGCGTCCGCGCGATTACTGGGCGGAGAATGGGTATGATTACGACTCGGGTTTTTGAAAGCTGAGTTACAATTTAATCGTGGAACTGACGCCAGAGCAGAAGCAATTGGTGGAACTCGCAACGAGGGTCCCCGTCGCGGATATCCGGACTGCCAAGCGGGTGCTGGAGGCGTTGATTGTCGATCCTTTTTGGCTCGCTCTCGAGTCGGCGCCGTACGACAATGAAGAAGTAACCAAAGAGGATGAAGCCGCCCTTGCGAAAGCTGACGCGGAGTTCGCTCGAGGCGAAACAACTCCCCACGAAGAAATCCTGCGTGAGTTCGGAATCGAGTGAAAAGATTTGTCCGCTGGTCGTCGGCGGCGAAGATTCAACTTCGCGCACTGGATAAAAAAACTGCGCTCGAAATTCTGCACGCAATCGACCGCTACATGGTTGATGGTGAAGGCGACATCAAGCAGTTATCCGCACCTTTGAGTGGCATGCGGCTTCGCGTGGGTGAATGGCGAGTCCTTTTCAGGCCGTTGAAAGGTGAGAGCGCAATCGTGATTTCGAGAGTAGCGCACCGCAGCGTGGCTTATCGCTGTTAACAAAATCCGCCGCCTAAACCCGCGCCGTGCGATGCCGGCTGTACGTAAAATACACTGCAAGCCCAATCGCGAGCCACACGAAAAATCGGATCCACGTGATCAGCGGCAGTCCCATCATCAGGATCGCGCAGCAGATGATCGATAGGATCGGCACCAGCGGGACCAACGGCACTCGGAAGCTGCGCGCGCGTTCCGGTTGCTTCTTGCGCAATACGATTACACCAGCCGACACCACCACGAACGCGAACAGCGTGCCGATGTTCGACAACTCGGCGAAGGTGTCGATATCCCACAAGCCCGCAGGCACGCCGACAACGAATCCGGCGATCCAGGTCGAGATGTGCGGCGTCTGATAAATGTGATGGACTTTCGAAAATAATCCCGGCAGCAGCTTGTCGCGCGACATCGCGAACCAGATGCGCGCCTGCCCGTATTGATAAACCAGCAAGGACGAGATCATGCCGGTGAGCGCACCGGCCGTGACGATCACGCGCAGACGATTGTAGCCGAGAGTCTTGAGAGCGACCGCAACCGGCGAATCCGGGTCCAGCGTTTTCCAGTTGGCGATGCCGGTGAGGACCACGGCGACTCCTCCATAAAGGATGGTGCAGACGATTAGCGTCGCGATGATGCCGAAGGGCAGATCGCGTTGCGGGCGTTTGCATTCCTCCGCGGCGGTCGAGATGGAGTCAAAGCCGATATAGGTGAAGAACACGATCGACGCGCCGGTGAGGATGCCCGAGAATCCGTTGGGCGCGTATGGATGAAAGTTGCGCATGTCGACCGCCTTCGCGGCGCCGATGCAGAAGAACAGAATTGCCGCGATCTTGATTACCACCATTACGGTGTTCGCGTTCGCGCTTTCACGCACGCCGCGCACCAGCACCCAGGTGACAGCCATGGTGATCAGCAACGCGGGGATGTTGAAAATACCGCCAGGCTGGCCGGTTGCGGGGAACATCGGATAGGCAATCGCGGGCGGCAGATGGAATCCGAGTACGTTATCGCCGAGGTCCTGCAAATATGCCGAGAATCCCACCGCCACCGACATGTTCGATACGGCGTATTCGAGAATTAAATCCCAGCCGATGATCCACGCGATAATTTCGCCCAGAATCGCGTAAGCGTAGGTGTACGCGCTGCCCGCGATGGGAATCATCGAGGCGAGCTCGGCGTAGCAGAGGCCCGCGAACAGGCAGGCAATCGCTACCATTAGAAATGAAATCGTGATGGCGGGCCCCGCGCCCGGACGCCCCATGGTGGATGCGGCGTGGCCTCCGGACGTGATCAGGTCGAGCACCGTTGCGTGCAGCAACGATTCGACCTTCTCGATTTTGCCCGCCGCCGCTGTGCCGGTTACCGTGAAAATACCGGAGCCAATCACCGCGCCGACCCCCAGGAACGCAAGACTCCACGGCCCCAGCGTCTTCCGCAGTTGCCTCTGTGGCTCCTGGGAAGACGCGATCAGATCGTCGATGCTCTTGGTGCGGAAGAGGGTCGACATACCAGGCGGTCGTTAACGCTTGCGTTGGCCCTTGACGATCTTCTTCACTTTTCGTTTTTGGGAGCCGCGGTCTACGTCGTTGGCTCGCTTCGCCTTCGGCGCGGCCTTCTTGCGCGCGGCGCGCTTCAGCTTCTTGCGTTCGTCTTTATCGGTAATTTTCTTAGTATTCATTCAATCTTGATCCCTGCAAATTTTGCGATCAGTTTCTTCAATCCGTAGGACGGAAAATTCACGGTCACTTTCGTGTCCTCGCCCGAGCCTTCGACGCGCAACACGGTACCGCGGCCATACTTGGCGTGCTCGATTACCGAGCCTGGCCCAAACTTTTTTGCCGCTTTCTTCACCGGCGCGGGCGTACTTTGTACGACGGGCGCAGGCTTCGGAGCCGCCCCTGAAATCCCTTGCGGAACCGGCATCCCCTTCTCGGAAAAGAACTGCTTAATATTCTCAACCGAGTTGTAAGTCTTCCCAGTATAAAGGTTTCGGCGAGCGGTTTCGCGGACCTCGTGGCGCTCGGCATAGAGGTCGATGCCTTGAATCGAGCGGACGCTTTCGATCAGCCCGGGCGGAACTTCCTTGAGGAACCGCGAGCGGATCGACGGCTCGGGCTGCCCTCCTCCGAAGCGGCGGCGGTAGCGTGCCCAGGTGAGGTGCAGTTTTTTTTCGGCGCGCGTCATGCCGACGTAACACAGGCGGCGCTCTTCTTCCATGGCGCTTTCGGTGTTAAGAGACCGGCTGTGCGGGAACAAACCTTCTTCGAGGCCCGCGATGAACACCACTGGAAATTCGAGGCCTTTCGCATTGTGCATGGTGAGCAGCGAGACCGCGGCGCGTCCGTCGTTTGAATCGGCGTCGGCGACCAGCGCCGCGTGATCCAAAAAATCGCGAATGCTTTCGCCGCGCTCGCCCGCATCGACGGCGGCATTGAGCAGTTCGTCGAGGTTGGCAAGGCGCGTTTTCGCTTCCTCAGTATTCTCCTCCTCCAGCATTTTGCGATAGCCGGTGCGATCCATCACATCGCGCAGAGAATCGGCGATCGATCGGGACTCGACCTGCGAGGCGAGTTCCGCGATCATGCGATGGAATGCCGATAACGCGGCTTCGGCGCGTCCCGGAAAAACTCGCTCTTCGAGCATCTGCCCGAGCGCGGACCACAGCGCCAAGTTGCGCTGCGACGCATACAGTTCCACTTGTTCCATCGTGGTCCGGCCGATGCCGCGGGCGGGCGTATTCACAACGCGAAGCAGGCTGATGGAATCGTGAGGGCTCACCAGCACTTTCAGATACGCCAGGATGTCCTTCACTTCGGCGCGCTGGTAAAAACTGAATCCTCCGACGACGATGTATTTTCGTCCGTAGCGGCGCAGCGCTTCTTCAATTTGGCGCGACTGAGAATTCGTCCGATAGAGAATTGCAACGCGATCCTTCGGATTATCTCGGAGAGACGCCTCGACTTTGTCGGCGATCCATAGCGCTTCGTTTTCCGAATCGGGAGCTTCGTACAAAGAAATTTTCTGACCCGCTTCGGCTTCGGTCCAGAGCCACTTTCTGATGCGCTCGATGTTATTCGCCACCACCGCGCTGGCGGCTTCGAGAATATTCTTGGTGGAGCGGTAATTCTGCTCCAGCCGAATGGTTACCGCGCCGGGAAAATCGCGCTCGAAGTCGAGAATGTTGCGGATGTTCGCGCCGCGCCAGCCGTAGATGGATTGATCCTCGTCACCTACAACTGCGATGTTGCCGCGCTCGGCCGATAGCAGGCGCATGAGTTCGTATTGGCTCCGATTGGTGTCCTGATATTCGTCCACCATCAGGAATTCGTACCTTCGGTTCAGCTTCTCTCGCGTCGGTTGATCGTGCTGCAAAAGCCGCACGCCTTCGAGCAGCAGGTCGTCGAAATCGAGCGCATTCGATTCGCGCAGCTTTGCCTGATAGCGTTCGTAGACGACGGCGAAACGCTTCGAAATGGGATCGGCGGCATCGCGTTCCAGTTCCTCGGGAGTCCGCTTCTGGCTTTTCGCATTGCTGATTCTGGAAAGGGCCGCGCGGTACGCCATGAATTTGTCGTCGAGACCCAGCGATTTATAGACGCCTTTCAGGAGGCTGATCTGATCGTCGTCGTCGTAAATCGTGAAACGAGTCGTAAAGCCGGGGCGAATCTGGGCCAGCGGAGCGCCTTCCCGGCGGAGCAATCGGACGCAAAAGGAGTGAAATGTGGCAACGGTCGGCAGGGCGGCATTACCAATTCCGGATGTGCTAATTCCCGCGACCAACGACTGAACTCGATCTCGCATTTCTCCGGCGGCTTTATTGGTGAACGTGACGGCAAGAATCGCCCAGCCGGGCACTTGATGAGCGCTCATCAGATGGGCGATCCGGTGCGTGATGACGCGGGTTTTGCCGCTTCCCGCCCCGGCAAGGACGAGAAGAGGGCCCTCGGCATGCTCCACCGCCTCCCTTTGGCGGGGATTCAGGCCTGCAAGAAAATCCATGGATCTTTTATTTTAGCACGTCCCCATAATGCTCTCATTCTGAAGAACTTATTTTAAGTGTCCTTCAGGCGCCCACAGCCAATACCCGCAAACGTGGGTATTGTCCAGTGCGTACTAGTACTGTAAATGTTAGTAGCAATGACTCGCTATTCCCCGGAAAAGCTTGGTGCTATCCAGGCGCGGCTAGCGTACCTCCAGCTCCGGAAGATCGCTCTCGACGAACTTATTCTGAGTATGGAGCGCTACAGCGTATACGAACTTCCCCCCGCCCGGAAACCACGCCGTGAGCAGTCACGCCAGGCGCGGACCCCCCATTTTGCGGGTGCAGCCTGACTGGCTTGGTGACAAGAAGGGATCGTTCGTCCTCGCCTTTTGTTGTAACCTAACAGAGAGCCGGTGCGCCTTTTTTATTGGACAGATTGGGATTTGACTACCGCGAAAGAGCCTGTCGGCGAGGCGGGCGGTAGCGGTTTGGTTGAACATGTTGGTTGAATTCGAGCTCATCGAACGGGCTCGGAGCGGCGACGACAGCGCGTTCAATCAGGTGGTGCAAGCGTACCGGAAGCGGATTCTGGGGACGATTTCCCGCACCATCGGCAGGCCCGAGGATGTCGAGGATGTGGGGCAGGAAGTTTTTCTACGGTTGTATTATTCGCTCGACCAGTTGCGAACGCCGGAAGTTTTTGAACCGTGGCTGTACCGGTTGACGGTGAATGCCGCGTATGACTATTTGAGGCGGCAGCGCCGGCGGCAGGAAAGCCGGATGTCGGACCTGAGCGAGCAGCAGGTGATGATGGCGGACGCCGCGGCGGGCACGAAAAGCCGCGATGAGGAGCAGCGCCGTACCAAGGTGCGGGAGCTGGCGCAATCGCTTCTAGGGCAGGTTTCCGAGGAAGACCGGATTCTGCTGACGTTAAAAGAAGTAGAAGGTCTGTCGCTGAAGGAACTTGAGAAGGTTTATCGGGTTAATGAAAATGCCCTGAAAGTGCGGCTGTTCCGGGCGCGGCAGAGGGTGCTGAAGGCATTCGAGGCGCAGGAGAATAAAGAGGCGGCGTCTAAAGCTGGCCGGGGTAGTGCCGATGACTCAGTGTAAGGTGGAGGTATAGAATGGATCGGATGGAAGACAAGCTCGACCGATTGTTTGCGGAATACCGGGCCGCGAGTCCGGACCCGGAGCCGAGCGCGGACTTCATGCCAGGAATGTGGAAGCGTATTGATGCGCGTCGCACGGCAACCGTGTCGGTATTCCGTCATTGGGCGCAGATCTGCGTAATGGCCTCGGTGGCCTTGACGCTGCTGATCGGCGCGGTGCTGATTCCAAAAATCCAGGACAATCCGGCGTACAGTTCGACCTATCTGGAGGCGCTGTCGGCGGAGCACTCTTCCGATTACATTCAACTGTTGGCAGGTGGAGTCCGGTGAGACTGTCGCGGCTGACGATCGCTCTCTACGTGGGGCTGATATTTGCGAGTGGCGCGGTTTTAGGAGTGTTTGGGCACTCGCTTTATGCCGTTAGCACCGTGATTTCCAAGGGTGGTCCGAAATCTGAAGACGTCCGCAAAAGGTGGATGGGCGAGCTACAGACCCGCCTGAAGCTGTCCGCCGATCAATCCGCCAAGATCAACAGTATTTCCGACGAAACCCGCGCGCGCTTCCACGAAGTGCGGCACCGGATGGACCCGGAAATGGAAAAGATCGGGAAGGAGCAACGTGAGAAAATGCGCTCCGTGCTCACGCCCGATCAGCAGACCGAATACGAGAAAATGCTGAAAGAGCGCGAGGAGCACCAAAAGCAGAACGGCGAGCGGGGACCTGGCCCCGGCATTTAACTACACCTTCACAAAGCCTTGCGCGGCTTTCTTCTTCGCGTCGTCGGCCACTTTCTTGGCTTCCGCGGCGTCCTTTACCTTCTGATACTTCTTCTGGAAACGGTCGACGCGGCCTTCGGTGTCGATCAGCTTCTGCTTGCCCGTGAAAAACGGGTGGCAGTTGGAGCAGATTTCAACACGCATATTGCCCTTGTGAGCCGAACGGGTCTGGAACTTATGACCGCAAGCGCAGGTCACAGTGATTTCTTCGTAGGCGGGGTGAATTCCGGCTTTCATAATATTGTCCTTGGAAACTTCATTCTACCACACGCCGAATCCCCGACCTAACGGGGCGGGGTTATAGCCCCTGAGCGTGAGAGTCTGCGTGAAAACTTCGGCGCTGATCGCTCCCTGCGGTCGCGGCTCGGTAGAGCAAACTGCAAAAAGCCCCGCAACGGCGAAAAGCGTCGCCGGACGGGGCTCTTTGGGAATTCAGACTCGTCTTCGCGTGAGAGGGCCGGTCCACAGGAGCAGCGGCCTCGTCACTGAACGAAACCTGAACGTTTAGAGAGTGTCGACTTTAAGAGTCGGCCACCTCACGCGTAGTTAGAGTTGAGTGATTACTACCAGATATCATTCGACTGGACCACCTCCTTTTTCAGTGATGCAATCATCATAATTCGGTCGAGACACGTTGTCAATTCATTTCTGAAACATTTTCGAATGGGAATGTTCTTACTGCGTCAGGGTGTAGTTCACGTCAATTTGTGTAAGAACTTCCACCGGTTCTCCGTTCAGCAGTGTCGGTCTGTACAGCCACTGCTTCACGGCTTCCGTGGCCGATTGCACCAGCAAGGGGTGTCCGGACACAAGCTGTAGTGCGGCGACGCTGCCGTCCTTCGCGATCAGGGCCGTGAATTGGACCGTGCCCTGAATACGAGCTTGCTTGGCAAGCGGCGGATAAAGCGGCACGACCTTCTTGATAATGTTCTCGGCCTGCACATTACCGCCAACCCGGACGCGCTGCGCGCCATTTGCGGAAGGAGGAATGGTTTCTATTCCCAGCGACATCACTCCACCGGTGACTCCTCCTGCGATGCCGCCGCTGATTCCTCCTGTGATTCCTCCTGTGATTCCCCCAGTGATACCCGAGGGCCGAAGCATGATCGTCAGCATCGCATCGGGCGCATGGCCGTTCATCCTGACCATCAAGTGTTCGTCCACTTCCTTCACCGCGGCCATGACGCGAACGAATTCGTCGTTGCCAAACGGATCGCCAATATGGACGGGAAGGATGGCGCGAACTTTTTCCTCCAGTTCGTCCGAGAGGCCGATCATGTCGATCGATTTGAGGTACAGAGGAGTGCGCGCCACCGGCGCCGCAACCGCGGCTGTCGAGATAGGCGCGGGGCGCGGCGCGGTCTCGAATCTGATGGTGCTTTGCACGTGCGGCGCTAAGCCTCCTTCGGTCGAGAAGTGCCAGTTGAGGACGCTTGCGAGCGCCGCGCTGCGAAGCTCGTCGGGTCCGCTGATCACATGCGCGTCGGTCACTTCTCCTTTTTGATTGACGGTGCTTTCGACGATTACCGAGCCCACGGTGGTGACGCCCGATGGAAAGAACACCGGGGGGCGATGGAGGATCTTCGCGCCCGGCTCGACCGCGACACCGGGGCCGTCAGCGACGATCGACGTCTTTTCGACCGAGCGTGTTTGCGCAGGCGCTTGCATTGGGAACATCCAGACCGCTAGGCGAGCCGTTATGAGCGCGGCCGAACAGACGGTCGTAAAACTCAGGAAAGTGCGGGGTTTCGACATGCGAGTCTCCTTCAAGACAGCGGCCACTCGCACGGCGAGCTGGCGTTTTTTCAAAAACAGCGTTGCCGGAACGACATCCGGCAGAAGTCCCTGCGCCGCTACCGCGACCAATGCGTCAAGATAGCGTTCGCGATCGCAGGTAAGCCCGACAACTTCGGCGTCGACCACCTGCTCCCGCGCGAGTTGAATGCGGCTCAGCACGAACCAGGCGGCGGGATGAAACCATAGGGCGCTGCGAATCGCCTCTTCCAAGAGCACGAACAGCCAGTCGCGGCGGCGCACGTGCGCCAGCTCGTGATGCGCGATAGCAGCGGTCATATCTTGAGGGAGCTCAAGGACGCGCGCGGGCAGCAGGATCGATGGATTCAAGAACCCGAACGTCACCGGGCCGCCGACCGTGGCCGACACAAACCAGCGCACGCGAGGATTCGAAAAAGGCACGGGAGGGATCGTGAGCATGCGCGCGTCGAGACGATGCCGGCGCAGACGAACGAGGCCCGCTCCAATCCACAGGAATCGCAGCGCCGCGCCCGCAGCGAACAGCAGCAGCAAGTACTCCCGCTTCCATGCGAAGCGAGAAGCAGACCCGTGAGTCACGATCACAGGGGAAGCGCTGGCCGCGACGGCAACCGATCCGTCGTCCTGCGCCACCGGCTGAACCCACGGCTCGACCGCGGGGAGTAGCAGGGCGATCGCAAGGATCCCCTGCCAGAAAATCAAGCGACCGCGAGGATGACCGAGCGTCCACGCCGCCAGCGCGGCCACGGCCACCAGCACCGCAACCTGCGCCGACCACGCCAGCACATTGTCGAGGACCAGCGCGGCGGTCATGACTTGGCATCCTTCCGGATGGTCTTGCGAATCTCTTCCAGATCCTTGGCGTCGAGGTGCTGGCCCTCGACCAAGTGGACCAGAAGCGGTTCCGCGGAACCGTTAAAAACGCGATTGACGAACTCCCGCACCATGGACCGGATCACAAGCTTTTGAGGCTGGCTGGGGCGATAGACGTAAGCCCGGTCGTCTTGCCGCTTCTTGAGATAACCCTTCTGCTCCAGAATGTTCATCATCGTCATCACGGTGGTGTAAGCGATGCGGCGATGCGCCAGCATGGTTTCATAAACCTGGCGCACGGTGGCGGTTTCCAGTTGCCACACCACCTTCATGATTTCGAGTTCCTGCTCCGTCAGAGTGGGCTTCGGCGATCGCATACTAATAAATTAGTACGAAAGGAGCCGGGTGTCAAGAGCGCAATTTCGGAGCAAGCCTGGCGGCCGTCAGGAGACTCGGCCGGTGTCGCTGGGCTCAACGCCCGAGTTGGCGTCGTCAGTGGGATGCTCGATCTCGTATAGCTCGCCCCGCTGGCGCCTGACGCTTTCTACCGCTTTTTCCGTCTCGCGTTGTACCGTATCCGCTAGATCGTCTGGCTCATCGGTGGGCAAAGAGAACCCTCTCGGCGAATTAGAGTCCGTCCGCACCGTTTTGTTTCACACGATGGTGAGCCATTCCTCGACCCGAGCTCGGATATTGGCGTCTTCCGGGAACAGGTCGGCGATCACGGCGAGGGAATCCGCGCCGGCTTCGAGCACGCTGCGGGCGTTGGCCCGGGTAATCCCGCCGATCGCAACCACCGGCCGGGCGGTCATAGGGCGAAGGCGGCGCAGTTCCTCGAGCCCGACTAAGATATCGGGATTCAGCTTGGAGGACGTTCCGAAAATGGGACCGAGTGCGAGATAGTCCACGGGCTCGTTGGACGCGGCACTGAGTTGAGCCTCGTTGTGAGTGGAGAAGCCGATAAATAAATCGTCGCCTGCAACGCGGCGGGCGTCGGTGGGAGAAAGGTCGTCCTGTCCCAGATGCAGCCCCGCGGCACCCACGAGCCTGGCGACATCGGCGCGATCGTTCATCACGAACAGAGCATCCGCCTGCCGGCAGAGCGCGGCGATTTCGCGCGCTTGCTGAAATATATCTCTTGAGAAAACACCCTTGTGGCGGAGTTGAAGGATTCGCGCGCCGGCCTCCAGAATCCGGGCGGCGGCGGACACCGGACCGATGCCGCGGCGCGCCGCCGTTTCCGTGTCCAGGATTGGATAGAATATCTTCAGCGCATTGGTCTGAAGCTTCATCATAAGTTACAAGTTCTAGTTAAGAATTTTACAAACCCCAGGAATCTTAACACCTGGCGATGCGTCTTTAAGATAACAATGAATCCAATAGCGGCGAGCACCGAAACCTATTCTCATCCTCACGCGAGCGAAGACTGCCCGTGCGCGGATACGTCCGGCACCGTGGTGGCAATGCGCCGGGTACCGGGATTCCAGGTGGTCGAGAATCATTACCCTGCGGGCCTGGAATTGACGAGCCATCGCCACGAGCACGCTCTGCTCAGCTACGTGTTGACGGGACCTTATGCGGAGTCGTACGGAGGAGCGAGCAGCGTGATCTGCCCTCCGCGTGTGCTGCGCTATTTGCCGCCGGAGCAGAATCATTCGAATGTGTTCGATGAGGGGACGCACTGCCTGATCGTTGAAGTGGAGCCGGAGGCTCTGAAGCGCGTCGAGGAGCACACCAAGGCACTGGACCGGCCCGGCGAAATTCAGGGCATCGCATCGACGTGGCTGGCGCAGCGGCTGTATCACGAATTCCGGCAGGGCGACGGGCTGGCGCTGGTTTCGCTCGAGGGAATCCTGCTGGAGATGCTCGCGGAGGGCGCACGGCACTCGGGCGCGAACCGGGTCGCGATGATTCCCCGCTGGCTGCACATCGCACGGGAATATCTGGAAGCGAATTTTCTGCGACAGATCAGCCTGGCGGAGATCGCGGCGGCGGCGGGCGTGCATCGCGTGCACCTCTCGCGCGAGTTTCGCCGTTATTTTTCGACCACCGTTGGCGAGTTCCTGCGGCGCAAGCGCATCGAACATGCGTGCCGCCTGGTGTCGACGACCGACACGCCGCTGGCCGAGGTTGCGATGACGTGCGGATTCTCCGATCAGAGCCATTTTTCAGCGACGTTCCGCCGGCAGATCGGGCTGACGCCGGCACGGTACCGGCAAACCGCCCGTTAAACCGCGGCTGCCAAGACTTCCGACGGCACCGGTTTGCCGCGCTTGGCGAAGCGGATAATGCCGTCGGGGCCGATCAGATATACGGTCCGCTTCACGATCAGTCCCTTGGTGCGATAGAGCTCGCCCATTTTCTGGCCCTTGTCGGTTAACAGCGCGAAGGGATACTGGCGATTCGCGCGGAATTTCGCGTGGCTCGCGGCATCTTGCGGATTGACGCCGAACACCACGGCATTTTTCGCCTGCACCTGGGCCCAACCATCGCGAAACTCGCATAACTGCTGGGCGCAGACCGACGTCTCATCGCGGGGATAAAACACCAGCACGACGTTTTTTCCGCGCAAGGAAGCGAGTGAGACCTGGTTGCCATCCTGATCGGGCCGCGCAAAATCGGGCGCCGGCGTGCCAACTGGGAGCGGGTTGGAAAAGAGCCAATCGAGCATGAACTAATCCACTGCGTCCGAAGCTGTGAAGTAGGCGCAATCGGGATGATGAAACACCAGCGCGCTTACGCTCGCCTCCGGGTCCATCATCATGCCTTCGGTCAGGCACACGCCGATTTCGTCGGGGTTGAGCAGCTTCCAGATCCCCTGCTGATCGTCCAGATTCGGGCACGCCGGATAGCCGAAGCTATAGCGCTTTCCGCGATAGCGAGACGTGAAGCGCTCCTGCATTGTCATGGTCGGGGAATCGGGAAAGCCCCAGTCCTCCCTCATGCGGCGATGCAGCCACTCCGCGCAACCTTCTGCTGTCTCGATTGCCAGAGCCTGCAGCGCGTGCGCCATGAAAAATTTGCCGCGGTCTTTTGCCTCTTCCGAACGCGCGCGGACGCCCTCGCCCGCCGTGACGACGAACATCCCGAGATGATCGCGGCGCCCGTCTAAGGGATCGAGAATATAATCGCTCAGGCACAGCCCGTCCGATTTCGGCTGCCGTCCAAACTTGAATGTGTGAAGAGCATTGGGACAGCCCGGTTCGAACAGCCGGATCGAATTGCCATCGCGCTCGGCCTCAAAAAATCGCCACACCGCGCGGACCTTTAAGAATTTCTTGGCTTCCTGCTTCACGCGCTCGACATCGCTGAATAATTCGAGCGCCTTCGGATCGCGGTCGGCGAGAAGCTTTTCGAAATTCCCCTTGAACCCCAGATGCCGCCCGTAGAGCATGTACGGATTCATGTAGCTCCACAGCTCCGTCAGATTCGGCACTTCGCGCACGCGCCGGTCGAGATAGGGCGCCGCGGGAATCGGAATCTCCGTGCGAACTTTGGGACTGCGCGTAGTCGCCGTGTTGATCACCGTAGCGACCTCCGCCGGCGCTGGACCGGCAGTCGTGAAGATGTGCGTGCTGATCGCGATCTCGCGCGTGGCCGGGTCCATCAGCTCGTTCATGATGCTGAGCCCCGTCATCGCATCTTTCGCGTAGAAAGTCGGCGACGAGTACGCGGGACCGATCCGAGTAATCGTGAACCGCTCCGACAGCGCCGCCCCACCCACCAGCAGCGGCACTTCGACGCCGTTATCTTTGAAATCCGACGCGGTGGTCACCATCTGATGCGCGCTCTTCACGAGAAGGCCCGAAAGTCCGATGGCGTCCGGCTTGTGCTCCCGCCACGCGCGAATCAGATCCTCCGGCGGAACCTTGATCCCGAGATTGATCACCTGATAACCGTTGTTCGACAAAATAATCTCGACAAGATTCTTGCCGATGTCGTGGACATCACCTTTCACGGTCGCGAGCACGATCTTGCCGCGCGTCGAAGACTCGCTCTTCTCCATGAACTGTTCCAGGTGATTCACCGCGGCCTTCATCGCCTCGGCCGACTGCAACACTTCGGCCACGATCAGCTCATTGTTATTAAAAAGACGCCCGACCTCGGTCATGCCGGTCATTAACGGCCCGTTGATAATCGCCATCGCACCATCACCCTCCGCGCGTTTGCGGTCGAGGTCGGCGATCAGCCCGTCCTTCGTGCCTTCGATGATGTAGTTGGCCAGCCGTTCGTCAAGAGGCAGCTCAGTGTCCTTTTTCTTGACTTTTTTCCCAGCCTTTCGAAAGTGTTCGGCAACGGCTGCTATATGAAACCGATTGATCGCCGCCTTCTGCTCCGCCGATTGCTCGCGCCAGTCTTCGGGCGCGTGAATCTCAGGTGGAGGCGTATTGAACAGCAGACTTTCCGCGAGCCGCCGCTCTTCCACAGGTATCGACGCGAACCGTTCCAGCTTCTGCGCATTCACGATCGCCAGATCGAGACCGGCCTTCGTCGAGTAATAGAGGAACACCGAATTGACCACTTCGCGCGCCTCCGCCGGCAACCCGAAGCTGATGTTCGATACGCCCAGAATCGTCTTGACGTAAGGAATCTTCTCCTTGATCAGACGGATCGCCTCGATAGTCTCGACCGCGCCGCCGATGTAGTTCTCATCGCCCGTCGCGCAGGGAAACACTAGCGGATCGATGATGATGTCCTCCGGCTCGATCCCGTATTTTTCGGTCAGCAATTTAACCGAGCGCTCGGCGACCGCCAGCTTGCGTTCACGTGTGAACGCCTGCGCCTGCAACTTGTCTTCATCGATGGTGCCCACGACCAGCGCCGCGCCGTAAGCTTTCGCCACCGGACAAACGCGCTCGAATTTTTCTTCGCCGTCTTCGAGGTTGATTGAATTGATGATGCTCTTGCCCTGGCACCATGTTAGAGCCTGCTCCATCGCCGCCGCGTCCGTCGTGTCGATCATCACCGGCACCTTGATCTTCGCCATCAGCTTCGAATAAAACGGAGCGACGTCGTTCAATTCTTCGCGATCCGACGATTGCAGGCACACGTCGATGATGTGCGCGCCATTCTTCACCTGCCAGCGCGCAATCTCGCTTGCCTCTTCCCATTTCTCCGCGGCGACCATGCTCTTGAAGAGGCGCGAGCCGATCACGTTGGTTCGCTCGCCGACGATCAATGGACGATTCGAATCGTCCGCCTCAACCAATTCAATCCCGGAATAATACGCGCGATGCGATGACGGAGGAGCCTTGCGTGGCGCGCGTCCTTCCGCCATCTGCGCGATCGCGCGAATATGCTCCGGCGTCGTGCCGCAGCATCCTCCGACAATGTTCAGCCAGCCATGCTCGACAAATTTATCGAGCTGCGTCGCCAGCATCTCCGGCGTTTCAAGATACTTGTCTTCCTCGTTCGGCAAACCCGCGTTCGGATAACAGGAAATCCGCGTCGTCGACATTTCGGCCAGCGTGCGAATGTGGTCCGTCATCAGATCCGGACCCGTCGCGCAATTCAGACCGATCGACAGCAGCTCATGATTGGCAACCGAAGAGTACAGCGCATCGACCGGCTGCCCGGCGAGCATCGCGCCCCACCGTTCCACCGTGCCCGAGAGCATTGTAGGGATTTTGACGCCCCTCTCCCGCTCCAGTTTTTGAATCGCGAGCAGCGCCGCTTTGATATTGCGCGTATCGAACGCCGTTTCGATCAGCAGCAGATCCACGCCGCCGTCGAGCAAGCCCGCCGCCTGCGCGTAGTAGCTGGTGCTCAGCTCAGCCATCGTCACGTCGCCGCGCAGCGTGATCGATTTCGTGGTCGGACCCATGGAGCCCGCGACGAATCGAGGCTTTGACGCCGTCGAAAATTCGTCCGCCGCCTTGCGCGCGATCTGCGCGGCGAGTACGTTCAATTCATGCGTGTCGGAGGCGCGTCCGAACTCGGCCAGTACAATCGGCGAGCCCTGAAAACTATTCGTCTCGACAATATCAGCGCCCGCTTCGAGATACGCCCGATGAATCGCTTCAATCCACTCAGGATGCGAGCGGTTCAAAATCTCGCTGCAATTTTCCAGGCCAAGAAAATCGTCGAGAGTGGGATTGTACGCCTGCAACATCGTCCCCATCGCGCCATCGATGATAAGAATGCGCGAGGCAAGGGCGTCGTAGAGTTGTTGCTGGCGAAGGTTTTGCATGAGGCAGGAGGAGACTCCTATTCATATTGTAACCGGGCCGGTCACGCGATAATGGGACAGGCGATTCCGCCAAGGCCCGGGCGATGGCAACAAACCTAATTCTCATTGCGATTTTGCTGTTTTTCACCTCGGGGGAAATGAACGCGCAGGCTCCCCCGAAGTTTATGGGACGCAGAGTAACAATCATCCACCCCGAGCGCGAAGGTGGTGAGGAGGGCATCTTCTTTCCCAAAGGTCCGGCGGCGGTGTGCGTGGAGGGTCCACCGCGGCGGCAGTGCTACACCGCGCCCAAGGAGTTTGGGAATAATCCCCAAGTAAGTATCGTTCAACTGAAAAAAGACATGCCCGTGATCCTTTTTTCGGCGGAGACCGGCGGAGTCAGCGGCTGGGGAATTCATTTTGCTTTGCTTCGCGCCGGCACAGAAAAGGACTTAGAGGACTCCTTCATGTCACGGGTGCAGCTTTCAAATCAAAGTCAACACGCATTTTGGAGCGATGCGTCGATATCCGATGCACTGATATTTCTGACCGCCGATTATGTCTGGGTCCGGATGAGGCTCACATCGGCGAGCATCGTTTCATCGTCTCGGCGTACGTCTGGAAGCAGCTGTCGATGCTCGATTACCCGACGTACTACCTCGATGATCAGTACATGACCGTCAACAAGTACGACGTGGAGGAGAAAGCAGACATTCTGACCTCGGAAAAACAGGAGATCCTTGCCCGCCTCGGGCGATTGCGCCAGAAGCCGCATTAGAGATTATTTTTGGCTCTGGGTGGGGCGGGCAATATTGCCGAGCCGGGTTCTAACCGGCTTCTTCGTAGCCCACCAAAGCCTGCTGGAAGCAGGCTGCCGGCTAAATAGCCCGCCCCACAAATGCAGTCTCTACTGCACCTGCTCCTGCGGCACCTCGGCGTTAAAACTATATCCAAACCCGCGCACACTGCGGATAAACGTAGATTCTTCCGCCGCCTCGATCTTCTGCCGCAGACGCAGAATGTACACGTCCACCGTCCGATCCGTGACCGCCCGATCGTGTCCCCATACCGCGTCCAGCAATTGCTCGCGGCTGAACACTACCCCCGGACGGCTCATCAGAAATTCCAGCAGCCGGAACTCGGTCGCGGTCAGTGTGACCTCTCCACCGCTCAGATGCACCCGGCACCGCGCGCGGTCGAGCTCCAGATCGCCCGAACGCAGAATCTTCGTCGCCGGAGGCTGTCCGCGGAAATGAATCTTGATGCGCGCTATCAGCTCGCGAATGAAAAACGGCTTGACGATGTAATCGTTCGCGCCCAATTCCAGACCCACGATGCGATCGGTCTCCGACGCGCGAGCCGTGAGAAAAATCACCGGCACCGGCGCCAGCTCGGAATGATTGCGAATCGCCCGGCAGATTTCCAGGCCGTCGGAATCGGGCAGCATAATGTCCAGGATGATCAGGTCCGGGCGCTCCCGGCGGCACAGATCGATCGCGCCTTTACCCGTCTGCGCGCCGGCCATCGTGAAGCCTTCCTTTTCGAGATTATATTGAATAAGCGAGTACAGATCCGGATCGTCTTCGATTAATACAATTTTCTTCATGACTTCGTCCATCGTAACGTTGGCGACGTTACATATTGATTACAGGCCGGTGAACATTATTGCCGCGCCTCGGCATGATGGCGGACGTCGATTCCCTTCACCAGGAAGAGCACGTCCTCGGCGATATTGGTGGAGTGATCCGCGAGCCGTTCCAGATTTCTGGTGATTGCCAGAAGATCCAGCGCCGCCTTGATATTTTCCGGATCGCGCTCCATGAAACTGACCAGCTCGTGATAGGACGCCGTGCGCAGGCTGTCGACCGCGTCGTCCGACGCCAGCACGCTCCGCGCCAGGTCCGCGTCGCGCGTCACGAATGCGTCCAGGCTTTTGCGCACCATCGATTGCACCAGGCCCGCGATGTGCGGAATGTCGATCATCGGCTTAATCACCGGCTCGTCCATCAGCGACGTGGCCCGCTGCGCGATGTTGACCGACAGGTCGCCCATGCGTTCCAGGTCGGTGTTGATCTTGAGCGCCGCGACGATCAATCGCAGGTCCGCCGCCATCGGCTGGTGCAGCGCCAGCAGGTTGATCGCGAATTCGTCGATCTCCACTTCAATCGCGTTGATGCGCGCCTCATTGCGAAACACTTCTTCGGCCGCGCTGCGGTCCTTCTGAATAACCGCGCTGATGCTGCGCTGGATCGCCGATTCCACCAGCGAGCTCATCTCAAGCAGCTTAGTCTTGAGTTGGTCTAATTCTTCGACAAAGTGTCGCAATTTTGTAGGCTCCCGATCAACCGAACCGGCCCGTGACGTAGTCTTCCGTTTCTCGCTTCGCGGGGTTCTTGAAAATAACAGTGGTATTGTCGAACTCGATCAATTTCCCCATCAGGAAGAAGCCCGTGAAATCCGCGACGCGTGCGGCCTGCTGCATATTATGCGTCACGATCACGATGGTACAGCTATTTTTCAATTGAAAGATCAAATCCTCGATCTTCGCCGTGGCGATCGGATCGAGCGCCGAACAGGGCTCATCGAGCAATAGCACTTCCGGATTCACGGCGAGCGCGCGCGCGATGCATAGACGCTGCTGCTGGCCTCCGGAAAGCGAATACGCCGACTGATTCAGCTTGTCCTTCACTTCGTCCCACAGCGCGGCGCGGCGCAGGCTCTGCTCCACCCGGTCGCGAAGCGCGGCGCGATTTTCGTATCCATTGATGCGCGGCCCATATGCGATATTTTCGAAAATCGACTTCGGAAACGGGTTGGATTTCTGGAACACCATGCCCACGCGGCGCCGCACTTCGGAAACGTCGAGGTTGAAAATATTGTCGCCGTCCAGGCGGATCTCGCCCTCCACGCGGCTGTTGCGAACCGTCTCGTACATCCGGTTCAGGGTGCGGAGAAACGTCGATTTGCCGCAGCCCGATGGCCCGATGAACGCCGTCACGCGATTCGCGTACACCTGCATCGAGATATCGTGCAGCGCCTGGAACGTCCCGTAATAGAAATTGAGATTCGCCGTGCTGAGCTTGGTCGCCGAGTCTCCGGTAGGCCGGTTTTCCTCGGGTATCGCCACATTGACAGTCTGCGGAGGCATATTGATTTCAGTGGATTTTTGTCGGAGAGGGGCCTGCATAAGTCACCTGGAAACGTGCGCCTGCCGCGAAAGAATGAAGCGGGCGACAATATTTACCGCGAGGATAAGAGTTAATAAAACAAAACCGGCCGCCCAGGCCTGCTGGTGCCAATCCTCGTAAGGGCCGAGGGCGTAAGTATAAATCATGACCGGCAGCGAGGCGGTGGGCTGCTCCCAACCGGGGCTCCAGAAGCGATTACCCAAACTGGTGAATATCAACGGAGCCGTCTCTCCCGCCACCCGGGCCAGGTTCAGCATGATCCCCGTCATGATACCGTTTTTCGCGGCCGGAATCACCACCGTCAAAATCGCTTTCGATTTCGACGCGCCCAGCGCCATCGCGCCTTCCCGCAACGCCAGCGGCACCGCGCGTAAAAATTCCTCCGAACTGCGGATCGCAATCGGGATCATCATAATACTCAGCGCCAAGCCGCCCGCCATGGTCGAAAAGTGTCCCTGAGGAAGCACAACTAACGTGTAAGCGAAAATCCCGATGACGATAGAGGGAACGCCGTTCAGCAGGTCCGTTACATAGCGTACGAGGTACGCGAACGTATTGCCACCGAATTCCGCCAGATAGACGCCGCCCAAAAATCCGATCGGCACCCCGATGACCATCGCCAGCGCCAACAGTTTCGCGCTGCCCAGAATCGCATTCGCCATCCCCCCGCCGGTTTCGCCTACCGGTGCCGGGAGCTTGGTGAAGAAATCCCAACTCAAATTTTTTCCGCCATGGACGAACAGATACCCCAGGATATACAGCAGCGTTCCCGTCGCGATAAAGGTGCAAAAACCGGTCAGCGATAGCATCACCGCGTTCACCGTTTTGCGGCGGATCAGATGAAGCGACATTTTGCCGTTCGCCATTTTACGTGCCCGTCTTACTACTGGTGCCCGCGACCAGGAGCCGTGCCGCGCCGTTGACGACGATGGTCAGCGCGAACAGCACCAGGCCCAGCTCGATCAACGCGCTGGTATAAAGCTCGCCGGGCGCTTCCGCGAACTCGTTGGCGATGATCGCGGCGATGGAGTAGCCCGGCGCAAATAGCGACGTCACGATTTTGGGATCGTTTCCGATCACCATCGTGACCGCCATGGTCTCGCCCAGCGCTCGCGCCAGCGACAGAAAAATCGACCCCGTGATCCCCTTGTAGGCGTACGGAACCACCACGTCCCATGTTGATTCCCACCGCGTTGCCCCCAATGCCAGCGCCGCCTCGCGCTGATCGCTGGGAACCGCCAGAATCACTTCGCGCGAAATCGAGATGATGAACGGAATGATCATCAACGACAGCACTACTCCCGCCGATAGCAGACTCACTCCGTAAAATGGTCCTTGAAACAACGGCGTCCATCCCAGCACCGAGCGTAGCGGGCCCTCGATCTTGTGCAGCATGGGAATAAGAACGAAGACTCCCAGCAAACCAAAAATCACGCTCGGTACCGCTGCCAGAAGCTCGATCAAAAACGTTAATCCCGACGAAATCTTCGGAGGCGCCAACTCGGCTAGAAAAATCGCAGCGCCGACGCCGAGCGGAATCCCGAGCAGCAATGCAAGCACCGACGTCACCACCGTGCCGTATATGAACGGAAGTGCGCCGAACTGCTCCGCAACCGGGTCCCATGTCCGCGTAACCAGAAACGACCAGCCGAATTTGTGGCGCGAGAGAGCGGAGTGGACATACAGCTCGTAAACCAGCAGCGCAGTGACAGCCAGAATAGTCAGGGCCGCGACCAGCGTGACCATGTACGCCAGATCGTCGCCGGCGCGAAGCCGCTGCTGAAATGATTGCGCCCGCCCCGAAGGGCGGGCTGGTGTCGCGGTAGTGGTTGTGGCCGCCACGTGGTGCTATTGGATCCTTGCGATCGCCTTCATCTCTTTGTCGACAACCGGTTTCGGCAGTCTAGCGTAGTCCAGTGCTTCCGTCTGGTTCTGTCCGTCCGTCAGCATCCACTTCAGAAAGTCCGTGATGGCCTTCTTCTTGGTTGCGTCCGCGATTTTCTCTGGAATCAGGAGCCAGGTAAAGCTCGATATCGGATACACGTCCTTGCCGTCCGCATTGGTGATGGAGACCCGGAAATCGTCCGGCATCTCTTTGGACGCCCGAGCCGCGGCCGCCGTCACACTCGCCAGGTTGGCGCTGACGAACACTCCGGACGAGTTTTTCACTTTCCCATAGGTCATCTTGCTCTGTATCGCGTAGATTAGCTCCACATAACCGATCGAGTTCGGCGTCTGTTGGATCTGTCCGGACACGCCTTCGTTTCCTTTTCCTCCCAGACCGACCGGCCAGTTCACGGACCCCGCCACCCCGACCTTCTGCTTCCACTCCGGGCTGATTTTCGACAGATAATCCACCCATACGTACGTCGTGCCGCTGCCCTCTGAGCGGTGAACCACCACGATATTGTTAGCGGGCAAGTTCACTCCCGGATTCGCCTTCGTCAGCTCCGGATCGTTCCATTTTGTAATTTTGCCGAAGAAAATCCCGACCAGCGCTTCCCCCGTGAAGTTAAGCTGCTCCTTGATTCCAGGAATATTGTAGGTGGGCACATCCGCTCCCAATACGGTTGGAAAGTGCAGAACATTGCATCCCCGCTTCTCCCGAAACTGCTTCAACTGGTCGTCGCTCATCGGGCCGTCGCTCGCGCCGAAGTCGACCGTGCCCTCCGTCACCTGCTTGATTCCGCCACTCGAACCGATCGACGCGTAGTTGAACGCCAGTGTTGGAAACTTCTTGTGATAAGTGTCAAACCACTTGGAGTACATCGGATACGGGAACGTCGCCCCACCACCATTGATAAGGATCTGCTCCCCGGAACCGCTCCCCTTAAGAGCCTTCTGTGCGGACCCAACGGCCGCCAAAAGGGCGATACCCAGGATCGCCCCGATGATATTTCGCATCATGCTCGGTCCTCCTTAATTCTCTCAATCTTCTGTTACAAATCGATTACTGCGGACATTTAGCGATCACTTCGCGGGTGGCGGCGCTCCCGGCAGCGTGTACCGGAGATTTATAAAGCCCATCGAAGCATGCGCGTTCGACGGCGCACCAGTCGCCGCAAGCCACGGATTCCGTTGCACATACGAGTACTGGAACATCAGGTTCAGCGCTCCCCACTTGGCGTCTTTCAGAAGGTCCGTGTTCGTCCCGAACGTGATCTCCTGAATCGCCCGGTTCTGCCCGTCGCTCGCAATGGAGCCATACCCGATCTTGGTCGTGCCGTTAGCGTCGAGCGCCATATTCTTCGGAATGTACACTACGCCATAGTACGTGTAGAACAAGGTCTTTTTAGGCTTGAACTCAAAACCCGTCACCGTGGATGCCGAGTGCACCAGCGACAAGCTTCCGTTGGACCGGATGATGAAATCCGGCGCCTGCCCGAAGATGTACCGCCCGGCGCCCGCGCTATAGAAATTATTGGTCAGGAAGCGAAAATTCGGCGCCAGCTCTACGTTCAGGTTGACCGATCCGCCGCCGCCCGCCTTCGTGTTCGTCGGGAACGCCGGGCCGGTGACCGGATACGCGATCTTGTTGGTGATCTCGACACCCGCGATTTCAAAGTGGACTTTCTTGCTCGGATCGAAGGCCAGCTTAGCGATAATGTCGGGATGCAGCGCCGCCGCGCTGATCGTGCTCGATCCGTTGTTGATCTGGCCGCCCAAAACCGCGCCGGACACCGCGTTCGCGGTCGAGATCGCCGCGGGGAGGACCGCGCCGCTCCCGCCATTCCCGCCGCCGACATACGGCTCGGAGTTTTCCAGAGCCAGGCCGAACGCAACCTTCTCGCTCGGATGATACACATACCGGAATCCCGGGATGCGGCCCCAAATCAAGCCCAACTGGTAATTTATGTCAATGGTTTGCCCAAAGAAGATGTCGCCGGGGATCGGAGAAATCCCGCTCCTGTTCGGCGTCATCATGCTCCAAGCCTGCCCGGCGAGAAACTCGTTCTTGCCCTTCTTTACGTCCACCCAGAACAGCCGGATGCGAAAGACGTAAGGATTGCTGCTCACCGCCAGGGCGCCATTGGGAGGACTCCCGATCTGCCCCAAAAAGTCAGACTCCCAATATCCCTGGATTTTGAAGTCGTGGAACGCCGTGTCGATCCGCATGCCGATGCGCGAGTTCTGCATGCTCAACCGCGACTCGGTCAAGCTTCCCGCCTGCGTGTTCCCGTACGGAATGCTCCCGAAGTTCGTCCCGATGCCGGTTCCCGGACTAGTCGATCTGGTCACCGACGTCATATCCATGAATCCCACCGGAGTCACCAGCGCGTCGCCAATTTTAAACTGCAGCGGCCCGGTCGTATCGCTCCACGCGATCTGGCCATCTTTTCCTTTTTTCAGTAAGTCGAAACAACAAGTGGTCGCGTCCGACCCTTGCTGGCCCGATGCCGCGGGCGTAGGTGTGAATGCTGGCGCGCTAACCGCGGGAGCGGGCGGCAAAATCGTCGTCGTGCCAGCCACCTCGCCAATCCCCTGATGCGCGTTTCTCGGCATCCCGAGCAGATGCCGCAATTCGTCAATCTGCCGCTGCTGATCGGCCAACATCTGCTTCAGCTGTTCGATCTCCGAACTCGTCGGACTCTGCGCCACCATCATTGGCAACGCGAATACCAGCATACTTGCCAGACTCTTAATCATCCCAAACTCCTGTTCTGTCTTTAGAAAATGAGACCTTAGCTTACCGGCGAGTCATAAAAGCTTCATGACACCCGGGTTATTGAGAGATGACAGCCGCTTCGGCCTCATCGATTGATGGGAAACAAGGCAGCAAACCGTTCACGCCCGTCATCTCGAACAGCACGTGAACGCGCTCTGAAACAGCCGAAATTGCAAACTTCTGGCCGGTCCGTTGGCACGATGCAAAAACTCCGATCAACGAACCCAATCCGGCCGAATCCATATAAGGAATCCCCGCGGCATCCACCACGAGAGCGTGCCCGGCATGGTGCCTGGCAGCCTCCTGGAATTCGAATAAAGCAAGGAGAGTAAGAGGTCCGTTCAGTTTGATGAGCTGCACACCCGACGGACGGTTTATGATTTCGATTTGCAGATCTTCGCTTCTACCGGGAGTCACAAATGTCCACTATAGTCGTCAAAACATCATCACAAGGTGACGATACAGTTACAGTCAGATTACATCGAAACTCTTCTCAAGGGAAGGGATGGAGAAAAATCTGTGCTCTCGATTACCAAGAGCGCCGTCACTAATGTTTTAGCGGGCGCAGCAGCATGGGATCGTCCAGGGCTCGTTCATCGAAGCCGAATTTCAGGAGGAACGCTTCGATCTGCGACGGCGGAGCAGTGAGCACCGGATGACCGTCCTGGACAAAACCGGCAAGCGAGCTCGACGACACTTGTTCGCGAACCCATTTCGAATCGATGAACTGAACTTTGATACCCTCCTTCGCTGGACGGATGCGAAGAAAGACGTGGCAGGGGATGGCGAAGGCTCCTGGGTTGGACGAGGTCAGGTCGAGAATTCTCTGATCGCCAATTTTGGCAAGCCGTCCCTCCATGCGCACGATTCGCGGAGTGTCGATGCTGCCGTCCGCTCCCAACCAGTGAATCAGGTAAGCCTGATCTTCGCCCTTTTGAACAATGATGACGGCATCGCCGGAGTTCCAAGCGCCCACAAGGGACGGATCGAAGACGGTGTTTTCCTTGTTGGCCAAAGCCTCCACGGAAGGCAACTCGCCGCAACCGGTCAGCAGGGCGGCCGCGAAAACGGGGGTGATCCATGATGCGCGCATTGGTTTCATCGGCTCCTTACTATACTAATCCCGGCCCGATCAACGCGGATAAACGGCGATGGGGTTTATAATCTCTTGAAAGGCTCCTATGAACACACTTCGGCTCCTTCTTGTTTTTACGCTGGTTGGGATTGCGCAGACTCCGGCAAAGCGTCCGCTGCATCATCGGGATTACGATCCTTGGAAGACGATCTCGGGGCAGGTGCTTTCGCGTGACGGGAAGTTTCTGGCGTACTCGATGTTCCCGGAAGAAGGGGATGGGGAGATCGTGGTGCGGAATCTCGCTACGGGGAAAGAGGCTCGGGAGAATGCGGGGTCGCTGCCACCGGCTCCGGATACGCAGAATTTTGAGGCTCCGCCAGAGGCGCCTGGGGCGGCTGCGCGCAGTGTGCGGCTGGCGTTTACTTCGGACGGCAAGTTCTTGATCTCGACTGCGTTCGCGAAGAAGGCTGATACGGATCAGGCTAAGAAAGATAAGAAGAAGGCGGAAGAGATGCCTAAGCCTAGCCTGGTCATTTTCGATTTGTCGGGAATGACTTCTTCGCGCGTTGCCGATGTCGCGAGTTTTCAGGTGCCGGAGAATGGCGAGAGTTTGCTGGCTTATCTGAAGGGTCCGAAGGCTTCCAATGGGGCAGCGGCTCCGACGGAAAATGACGGCGATTATCAGGGGCGCGGGGCGCGCGGTGGTGGTCGCGGAGGGCGAGCTAGCAAGATCGGGTCCGACATGATTGTTCGCGATTTGCGGGTCGCGAAGGAGCGGACGTTCGAGGATGTCACTGAATATTCGATGAGCAAGGACGGGAAGACGCTGGCGTACACGGTAGCGTCGAAGAAGGAAGAGTCGAATGGCGCGTTTGAGGTGATGCCGGGGAGCGATGCGGCTCCAGTGGGCCTGCTCGCGGGGAAGGGGCGATATTCGAAGCTGACTTGGGATTTCGCGCAGAAGCAGCTCGCGTTTTTGAGCGATCGGGACGATGCGGCGGCGAAGCCTCCTAAGTACAAAGTTTATTTGTGGAACCGGCAGACGCGGTCGGCGATGGAATTGGTATCGGAAGCGATGCCGGGATTCCGAGCGGGGTATGCGATTTTCGAGCGCGGGACGGTCAACTTTTCGCGCGATGGATCGAGATTGTTTCTGAGCGCTGCACCGGTGGGGACGGTGGCGGCGGCGGAGAGCGACACACCTGTCAGTACGGCGACGCCGGGTCCGAATGAAGAGAAGGTCGTGGCGGATTTGTGGCGCTGGAACGACGACTACATTCAGCCGATGCAGAAGGTGCGGGCGGCGCAGGAAAGGGCTCGGTCATATCGGGCGGTGGTGCATTTGGCCGACAGGAAGTTTGTGCAATTGGCGGATCCGACGATGATCGGATTGACGCCTAGCGATGACGGTCGGTACGCGATCGGGATGGACGATCGGGCGCTGCGGCACATGGTGGATTACGACGGGACTTATAACGACGTGTATCTGGTGGATACGGTCACGGGGGCGCGCAAGCTGCTTTTGCCGCAGATGCGAGGCGGCGGAGGTGGAGGCCGGGGCGGCAGTGGGGTGCAGTTTTCGCCGGATGGGAAATATCTGCTGGCGTTTAAAGACAAGCACTGGTGGTCGATTCGTACGCCGGACGGGGCGATGAAGAATCTGACGGAGAAAACGGGCGGAGTGTTTTTCAATGAAGAGCATGACACGCCAGATACGCCGCCATCCTATGGGTCGGCTGGATGGACTAAGGATGGGAAATGGGCGCTGGTTTACGATCAGTATGACGTGTGGGGAGTTTCGGCGGACGGGCTCGCGATGAAGAGGCTGACGGATGGGCGAGCATCGCACATGCAGTATAGGGTGGTGCGATTGGACGTCGACGATGGCGAGGAAGAGCGCGGGATCGATCCGGCTAAGCCTCTGTTACTGCGCGCGGAGAATATCGACACGCGGGATTCGGGATTTTATTCGCTGGCAAGTCTGGACAACGGAACGCCGCAGAAGCTGCTGATGGGTCCGAAGAATTATCGGACGCTGGGGAAGGCTAAGGATGCCGACGTGGTGATGGTGACGGCGACCACGTTCCGCGATCAGCCGGATATTCAAACTACGGATTCGACGTTCCGGCAGATGAAGAAGGTCACGGACGCGAATCCTCAGCAGGCGGGGATTTTGTGGGGCTCGGGGGAGTTGATCAAGTATCACAATGACGACGGAGTGGAGTTACAGGCCGCGCTCTACAAGCCTGAGAATTTCAATCCGGCGAAGAAGTATCCGATGATGATTTACATTTACGAGCGGCTGTCGCAGAACGTCAATACTTTCGTGCGGCCGACGCCGGGGACGTCGATCAACGTCGCTTATTACGCGAGCAACGGGTACGTGGTGCTGACTCCGGACATTGTATATACAACGGGGCATCCTGGGCAGAGCGCGCTGAAGTGCGTGCTGCCGGCCATTGAGGCAGTGGTGGCGAAAGGGTTCGTGAATCGCAATTCGATCGGGATTCAGGGGCATAGTTGGGGCGGCTATCAGACGGCGTATCTGCTGACGCAGACGAATATTTTCCATGCGGCGGAGGCGGGGGCGCCGGTGGTGGACATGATCAGCGCGTATAACGGGATTCGCTGGGGCTCAGGGTTGCCGCGACAATTCCAATATGAGAAAACGCAGAGTCGCATCGGAGGGACTCTGTGGGAGGAGCCACTGCGATTCATCGAGAATTCGCCAGTGTTCCAGTTGGATCGCGTGAAAACTCCGGTGTTGATTTTGCAGAATGACGGCGACGATGCGGTGCCGTGGTATCAGGGGATCGAGTTTTTCCTTTCACTGCGGCGATTGGGGAAAGAGGCGTACCTTTTTAACTACAATGGCGAGCCGCACGGGCTGCGGCGGAGGCCGGATCAGAAAGACTACACGGTCCGGATGCAGGAGTTCTTCGATTATTTATTAAAGGATGCTCCGAAGCCGGCTTGGATGGAGAAAGGGATTCCGTACATCGATCGGGAGTCGGAGAAAGAGAAGCATAACTCGGTGTATGGCGAGGATGTCGTTAAGAAGTAGGCAGAATCTAGGGCTTGAATGCTGCTGGGATTGGCGATCCTGTTGCGCCTTTATAGTCTGAAGGATTCAGGCCTAGCAGTTTGATCATGGTTGGCGTGATGTCGCGCTGTTCGGCGTGAGCGGCGAGTTCGCCCGCGGCGGGAGTGTCGGGACCCATCATCGCCAGCCAGATTTTATCCGCGCCTGCTACTTTGCTACCGTGACTGGACCAGTCGGCTAGGGTTGAGCCTCGGCCGTGATCGGAGGTGACGATCAGGGTGGTGGAGTTGCGATATTCGGGCATGCTCTGAATTGTGGTCCAGAGGCGATTGAGGAAGCTGTCGAAGTTCGCGATCATATCGAGGACGCGGTCGTAACGGCGAGCGTGAGCCCAGTCGTCGGTTTCGTCGAAAGAGATAAAGAGGACGCGGGGCTTCGCGGATTTGAGATACGCGAGCGCGAGTTCGAAGGTGAAGGAATCGTGGCGGGCTTCGTCCCAGGGAGTTGGCGTGACTTTTTGGAGGCGGCTGAGATCGGGCGAAGAGGGCAGATCCTGATAGCCGGCGTTGATGAAGATCGTGCCGGGGGTGTGCTCGGCGATGTAATGGAAATGGTCCCAGCTGGAGAAGAGAGCGACGCGGTCCCTGGTGAGCGAGAGCTTGCGCTTGAGAAATTCGAGGACGGTTTCGTTGGGTTGCTGGATGGGATCGTTGCCCTTGATCACGTCGTCTGAGGCGCGGCCGGTGAGGATTTCGGAATAGCCGGGGTAGGAGACTCGATAGGAATTGGTGACGTTGATGTCGCGGAGGACGAGGCCGTTTTTCGCGAGGATGCGCCAGAAAAACGGGAGGAGAGATTCGCGAGTGGCGTAGCGCGTGCGTCGATCGTCGGCATCCTTGCTCGCGGGGTCCATGGAGACGGATTTTTCGCGGGCGAGCAGAGGGTCGATGCCGCGAAAGAGTTCCTGCCAGCGGAGGCCGTCGGCGGTGACAAGTATCACGTTGCGGGTTCGGTTGAGATCGGCAGCGAGAAGGGTCGGCAGGAGGACAAAGAGAGCGGCGGAGCGCGCACGGTGCATACTGGAATGGTACAATGATCGTATTCCAGCGGAATTACGGCCAGGTAGCTCAGTCGGTAGAGCGCAGCCCTGAAAAGGNNTTCGATTCCGTCCCTGGCCACTTTTTTCAATAACTTACAAGCCTGCTCTGCTGAGTTTGGTTGCATTTGGTTGCACTTCTACCACACTACTGCATAGGGACAGCCTCCTTCTCAAACGACCTGACGAACTCGGTCAGCTTCCGCACCGCCTTGCGTTGCGACTCCGGTACCACCTGCTGGTAAACATCCTGAGTCGTGCTCGCCCGGCTGTGCCGCATGATTCCCTGCGCGTCTTTTACACTTACCTTCGCCTGATCTAACCAAGTGGCACACGATCGCCGGAGCACCTGCCAGTTCACCCAGCCAATGTCCAGTTTCCGTGCCGCCGGTTTGATGTGCCGCGACAGAACGGTGTTGTCGCGGATAGGCGCTCCCGTCTTGACCGACTGGAACACCAGGTCGTCCGGCTTGTCCGACTTGACTGCCTTGTATCGCCTCCGTGCTTTGCCCGCCCGAACCACGGTCTCCGCAGACTTCAGCTTCTGAATCCGTTCGATCACATGATCATCGACGGCGACCGTTGTCCGGCTTGCGTCAGACTTAGGTTCATCCCAATCCCCACGACTATATCGTTGCTCGATCGTAATCGTGTCTGACCCAACATTGCGCCACAGCATCCCCGCCAGTTCGCTGACCCGCAGTCCCGTAAACGCCGCCACATATACCATAGTGACGTACGGCTCTGCCATCAACTCCAGCAAGGCGTAGAACTGATCGACCCGGATGAAAGGTTTCGGCTTGGTCAGCTTCCGCTTCTTTAACCGGATCTTTTCCACTGGATTGGTACTGAGGCGGCCGTAATCTACGGCCGTGCGCAGCACCCCCGAAAGCACGTCTTTGGTTTTGTCGATGCTCTCCGCCGACAGCTTCGTCGCCTGCAGGCGCACAAAATAGCCCTGCAGTCCTTCCAATGTCAGTTCCCGCAACATCAGTTCTCCGAACTCCGGATTGAGATGATTCTTCAACACGCTCTTCGCCCTCTCCCTGGTTGTACTCGCCAGAGTTGAGAGCACATCACGCTCATAGATTCGAGCAAAGTCCCGGAACAAAATTGCCCCGCCGATGCCGACGTGCGCCTGGTTAATGGCCGCCAGATAGTCGTCGCGCAACCGCTCCGCTTCGGCCCTGGTGAGCGCCGCCGGTCCCAACGGGATTCGTTTAAGTTTCCGGTTCCTCTGCCCATGTTTTACAACATCCTCGCGAACGAGGATGCTCCACTGCTTGCCACGCCTTTTGGGCGTGGGTTTTTGGTATCTTCGACGAGCCATTTTTTCAAAGCCGCCTCCTTGCGGCGATGACTCGTTTCGGATTTGCTCGTCGGGCAGAATATCACACCTATCGGACGCGTTGCTGCCTGTAGCCGGTATCGACAGCGAACTGCGTGGCTTCACAAGCCAATAGTCAGTCCGGTTTTGCGGAATGCTGTTTTTGAATTTCTGTTAGGAAAGCATTTGGAAAGACGATCGAAGACTGTCGGGGGTAGACTGGGATTCCTACCGTCGGCAATGCTGTTCGGAAGCGCCCTGGAAACTCATAGGCGGCGCAGGCTATTTGGAAAGCGTCCGGAACTTGACAGCCTTTGGCCGCTTGGAGAACAGCTGCTGGATGGATTGGCGGCCGTCCAAATCCTGCCAGGCATCGGCCCATTTGTCGAGACCGGCCTTCCGCAAGCTCGGCAGCGCAGGGATATTTCGCTTATCGAGCGCTTTGCAGATCTCCGCTTTATCCATTTTACGTTCCACGCCATTAGAGATAATCTCGTCTCGCTCGCGGTTCTTTCCCCATGAAGTCGGTTTGCGTGTGGCTGCATCTCTTTCGGCTGGCTGGCGCCTGAGCCACTCACGCAGGAACTCGGTTCGGTTCGTTCCCACCGCGGAGACCTCGTGCACGAGCCACGGCCAATTCAGACGTTCGTTATCCTCCGGAATCAGAGCTTGTTCAATCTCTTCGTCGTCGATCCAGTCACCGTGATGGAAGAACCCTCTCACACCCTCCTTCCACGGCTGCTCCACCTCGCGAGTTTCAAAGTTCTCAATAGCGGTCATCTCCAAAACGTCCAACCGCTTGTAGAGCAAAATCTCAAAGAACATCTTGACCTTGGCGTGGAACCACTCGGCGTAGGTGAATGCGCGCGGTCCCTGAGCTCGCTGGTAGGCTTCGAACGCCGCGGGGCGCAAGGTGCAATACATGGTGTCGCCGAACTCCATGCTTCCCGGCAGATCCCCTTGGCGCGCATAGTATACAAGCTTGAACAGTGCCTCGAAGGAAGGCCCTCTGCGCAGGGTTGGATCCCAAATCGCGCAAAAGTTGAAGTCACGGAAGGCGCGGTCCGTAAGATGCGGAAAAGACATCTACGCCCAGTTTCAGCCTCTGTGGACTAGGGATGCAAGTGATTTGTTGCGCAGCGAAGACGTGTGGCGATTGGGTCGCCTCCGGCTAGCCCTAGCCAGCGGACCAGCCGCGCGGATCTCTGTAACGCCATTATCGCCATGGCAGTTGGTTGATGCTGTCCTGCAGCAGTTGTCTTTGAACAGCTCCAAGAGGCATCCCGGCAAGTGTGGTCTGAACCTCGAAAATTGAATCTTTTCTTGCCGTGAACTCCTGTATCAACATAGAATCCTCATTCGACTGGGGATATTTTGCTGATTTAGAAAACGAGGGCACCTAATATAACCTTAAATTCACATTCACGCGCGCGAAGCAGAGATTTGGAGGCTTAAAAGCATCCGGTTGGCAGATCGCGTAGAGGGCCTGAGCAGCGTGCTTTCTGTCCACGCAAATCGCGCTATTTGCTGTGGTAAGTCTTATACACGTTAATTTATTAACTCTAAAGAGGATGTTGCGAGGGCGTGGAGAGTAGGCGGGCAGCTTATATTCTTAGTTCTTATACCTAGGATCACGCGGCGCGAAATCGGCATTTTACGGAAAATGAGCGGCTGCGGGCATATCAGATCGGACGAATCGATAATTCCCTCCGGGTGTTTTTCCAGCGGCACGCCGTGGAACCCGTACGCCAAGTCTGTTCCGCGATTTTGGTACGGGGTCACCAGACTGTCAGGACTCTGGGGTGCTTGTTTTGAGGCGACAGCCCTAGCAACGCGCAGAACGGAAAAGCGCATACCTTAGTCGGTGGTTTTGCGTTGCCGCCGCTGCGCGGCTGTCACGAATATCCCTAGGATTAGCGCCACTCCACTGGTAAGGATTGGAGGGGGTTCGGGCGTTTGGACGCCAGTGACTTGAAAATTAAAGTGAATACCATCAGTATAACTTGAATCCAGTGTTGATGCTGGCGCGTACGCTCCAATCGAAAGCATACGGTAGTCCAAGTTGATCGTCACACCCGGTGCCACCGTAGTCGTCGCGATATTACTACTTACTATGTCGGTGCCGCTTCCGACTAGCGTCAGGTAATATGTGCCCGGGCCAAGACTAAGACCACTGAATACCGTTACTGAAGAAGGCGGGCCGCCGGAGCCGGAAAATGAGGCTGTCGCTAGTTCATTCACTGATTGGGTTGCACCAGGGCCTATCGAGTTTGTGAGGTAAAAAGCAGCGCTCCAGCATCGGCGTAGTGCAGCAGAAATCCGCTAAGTTCACGCTGATCGATACGTTCGAAAACGACGTGGTCTGGGTCCAGCTGACCCCCTCCGCAGGCCGCTTTGTATGACGTGGATTGGCGCAACTGCCTTGGAACGTTGTGCCCGAAGCAAGGATACAGTGGCACGTCGGCCATCCGGGTCATATACAAGTTGACATTCACTTTCGTAGTCAACAGCGTCTTCGTTCTGATACCGGATCATAAAAGTCTCGGTTTTGCTGACGCTTGGCACACGTTCAAACATGACTTCACACATCTGCATCAGTTCATTTCGGTCTCGTGTAGCCAATAAGTAAGTCGTGGTGCCGACTTTAGGGTCACATTGTGGCGTTGAGATTATGAACGTAACAGGAAGAGTTGAGTGGGCTGCAAGTTTCGGTATAGGCGAGGCGTTAAGTTCAATATGGCATCCCATCGAGGCGAAAATCACATTCACCTGAAAAGCATCGCCACCGCTGTTGACCAAAGTAAATTCTTGCTTTTCTTCGTCAAATCGAAGGTCTACAGTAGGCCGCTCGTGTTTCTTACGCAGCGCCTCCAGTTCTTTGTGGGTCTCGTCCCATACTGCATAGTGAGCACGAATCCACAGCCAAGCACAGCAGAGGAAAGAGACACCTGCCGTCAAAAATAGAACTGCGTTCAGGAGGCTCGGATCGGCATCGAACTTCGTCACTAACGCCGTCGCAAACAGAGAAGCGAGTCCGATTAGGGCAAGAACCCACCCCGAGATTCTGCTGCCCCACGCTTTTGCGACCTTCGTAAGATACGTCCGCATTCGGTCAGTCTTTATGCACTTATTCTAATCGCTATTTCTCAGGCCGCAAGCTCCTGCCGCGCCCTGAATGTCGGGCGGTCTGCCTCAGTCCGCAAGCGAGCTTCAGGTACTCGTCCACCGACACGCCGAAGGGTGAAATCTCTCGCATAGGCTTTCAGAGTACTGCGGGCGGTTCACCGGCTCAACTGCGGAGTAAGACTAGCCATGGACGAAAACGACAACAACGAGAGGAGGAGCACGAATCCCCACATTCCTTCGTTCGAGGGCCGCACTGCCCCATGCGCAAGCGGGCTAGGATCGATCAACTGGCGTGGCATAACCTCCAAGGGGCACAGATTGCCCGGCCTCTCGTTTGCGGATCAAGTACCGACACGGTTTACAAATTGTATAATGTTTTCCTGTTCCCCAGTCGAAAAGAAGGAGTAAGATGCGCCTGATTGCTCTTTGGCTGCTCCTCTGCCTCAGCGTGGCTGGAGGAGAGACGTCCGCGAATTGGAGCGCGAACTATCCTCCCTGCAATCGGCACTCAGAACTGCTGAAGCAAGGACACATGGATCTCGGCGTGCGAGTGGCTACAGCGAACCTGTTTCTCGCCGAAAAGTTCCGGCGCGCCATGGATGCCTGGGCCAGGATCCTCGACCTGGACTGGCACGAAGACAACACTCAGAATTGCTCGATTCAAGTTCTGGATGGAGCGCGCGATCTTTTCCAGCCTAACCCCCAGCTCATTGTGGCAAGGGCACAGTTACCTGACCGGCTCGATTTCCAGGGCTGGATTGCGTTCAATCCGGCGCAGACGCTCGACGAGACGGAGTTGTATCGGATATCGGTGCACGAGATCGGCCATATGCTTGGATTGCAGCATAGCTCAAATGTCAGGTCGGTGATGTACGGCCTCGACTTAGAGGGTCTGGAGTGGCTCGATCCCACGGATCTGGCCGCGTTAGCAGCCCATCACAAACTGCGAATCGCGACTCTTGACAAGCCGGTGAAGTTGACTCTGCGGCCCTGAGTCCTTTGCGCAGCAAGAGTTGGGAGCGCGGAATCGGTTTCGGCCAGGCGGGCGCCGTGATATTGACCACCTGTAGTCATAGGGCCAACTATTGGGTCCGTCCCGGACTTGCGATTCCCTGACTGCGCCCTCCACTACGCTTCCGACGGAAGCCTGACAAGATGCAAACACCCGATGGGGAATCGGAGTGAATACGGTCACCGGGGTGGATGCGGTTTCTGCCTGGTGAAACGCTAAGCTATGAATCTTAACGCATTTCCACATTCAGCTTTTTGAAAAGCAGAGGGTACCCACCGATCTCGCTGCCTTGGCGAGGCAAGGGTCGAAGTCAACGCCGAGGTCACAGCCGCCAAGGATTGCTCCCTTGATGGGACTTTCGGCACATTGGAAGCCACGGTGCTCTCTATGGAAACCGAGAGGAGAACTTTGGATGCGCAAAAAATTTGTAGCTTTTTTGGCAATTGCCGGTTCCATGAGCATGGCCGCGTACGCTGCGGACAGAGAAATCAAGGTCGACGACAGGCTGGATGCTTCGGCCGACACGCTGACCGATATGATGAGGGCTTCCGATAAGGGTATCCCTCAGAACCTGATGGACAAGGCGCACTGCGTCGTTGTCGTGCCGGGTATGAAAAAGGCCGGATTTATTTTCGCTGCGAAGTATGGCCGCGGCTTTGCGGTGTGCCGCCGGAGCGGTGGCTCGGGCTGGAGCGCTCCGGCCGCGATGCGGGTTGAAGGCGGAAGTGTCGGATTTCAAATTGGCGCTTCAGAAACGGATATTGTGTTGCTGGTGATGAACGATGGCGGAATGAAGCGCCTCTTATCCGATAAGTTTACGATCGGCGGAGACGCGACAGCGGCGGCAGGCCCTATTGGCCGCGACGTGAGCGCACAGACGGACGCCACGATGAAAGCAGAAATGTTGTCCTATTCCCGTTCGCGCGGGCTATTCGCCGGCATTTCACTGGACGGCGCGACGCTTCGTCCGGATGAGGAAACCAACCGGGAACTCTACGGCCATGCCTCAACGAACCGTGAGATTCTGACGGGAGACTTCAAAACTCCGGCGGTCGCTGGAAAGTTTGAACACGCGCTGCATCGCGACTCGCCCAAACGCGACCAATAGGGCCCGCCAAGCTCTAGAGCCCGCGAAGCTTTAGAGCCCGCGAAGCTTTTTAGAGAGAAAGATATCTGTCAGAATCGCAATGAAGGCTGGGCCTCCGGAGCGTCAACGTCCGTTGAGACGCTGACCTCACGCCAACGTTCGGCATCCCTTGAATGCCGCCGTGGCAGCGCGGCGGAGACTGGTGCCCGGACCAATGCGGGGCCCGCTTTCTTCGGTTCGAGTAACGGTCGCCGCAGGTCGATATGCTTACTGAAGAGCAACTGGATTAGCCAAAAAAAAGGCGACCCGGTAGCCGTCCGGCCTCGAGCCCATCTATCATGCTGGGGAGGTGCAGCCAAGAGCCGCTAACGTTCAAGGAACGCTTTGCGTTGCTGTCGCAGGAAATTCTGGAGAGGAATGCGTTCTTGATGTATATGACGGCAAAGAGGTTTCTTCACAAGTACCGCCCTGCTTGGCATCCCGGCCGCACCGCGGCACGGCGCTCCGTCGTGACCGGAGATACGAGGAAGTTATGAGCTTGTTTACTAACTTTTTTAAAGAATCTGATACGCAGTTGGGGATCTTCTATCCCAACCACTACCTGATCGCAGTGTTCCGCAATCTGGAGACAGCGCAACAGGCTCTCAAGAAGTTGCGACTCGCGGGGTTTGCCGAGGATGAGGTAATCGCCGCAGCGGGACAGGATTTTATCGAACTTGCTAAGGAAGAGACAGGACTGGGGAGCTTCCTGATGCAAGCTCTTTCGCGATTCTTCGCAACTGAACAGATGTCTCACGACAGCGATCTCGATCTGGCTCGGCATGGCGCCGCGTTTGTCGCAGTGCATTGCCCGACCGAAAAGACCAAGAAGGAAGCCTGGAACGTGCTTCAACCGGAGGTTCCGCTGGCAGCTCGGTATTACGCCAATGGCGGGATGGAGCACCTTGCAGGCGATTTCACCACTGATTAATCGGCATGCGACGGTCAGCGCGTGGTCGCCAAAGTGTGGGGGAGCTGCACGGGAGCGGGACGCCGCCGCGCACGACGGGTTCGGCGCCGTCACTGTAGGCTGGCGGGGGGCCGTTAACCAAAAGCGCGTCCCTCGCAGGAGAGTCTGAGAACGGTGGTCCCGGTCTCCAACGCCATCCGAACCATTTTCAGGCTGGTGTCAAAATCGCGGGGACCGTCATCCAGGCCGGACAAGATGTGAGAATGAATATCAACCACGGAATCTCGCCAAATTGGCTCCCTGGCATCTAAACATCTCGCCGTTTCACAGCCAGACCACGCACGCGCTACTACGACGCGATGCTCCGTGTCGCACAAAATCGGAAAAGGCAACGACAGGCTGGTTCGCAAGGCCTCCGATACCTCGGGAGGATCCACCGACACAGCCACCAGACTCGCGCCTGCCAGCCGGATCTCCGAATAGTGTTCTCGATAGTCCGCCAACTGGCGGAGACAGAAAGGTCACCAGTTCCCGCGATAAAACACCAGCACCAGGCGGCCGTGCGAGATCAGTCCCGTCAGGCGCCGCAACACCCGCGTCGAGTCCGGCAGTTCGAACTCCCGCGCAAGTTCGCCCGCGATGGGAGCTTCAGGCACGCCCAAGCTTAACACCCGCCGTCCGGGTTGCTACTGTGCGGCAAACGAGAGTGCGATCGTGGCCATCGCGGTGCCCGCCTGGGAAATCCACGCAACAGCCGAGGTGATCCGGGACAAGGTACTGACGGTTGAAACTCAGGGCTCCGGCCGATTCTCTTAAACGTCGTGTTCG
>PNAJ01000006.1 GCA_003170295.1 Bryobacterales bacterium
AGGCGCCGTCGCGACGGCGCCTATGCTCCATCCTGTCCATCGCGGTCATAAATGCCGCCCGGTGTTCAGGGAGAACCCGGTATTCGACCGTTACGAGGACCGGTCCTCGGTCGCCATCGATGGATTGCGCCAGAACCGGCGCCGGCCAGTGCATCGATGGCGTGAGGTCGACCCCGGCGCCGGTCTGCAGCTTCCAGCGCCAGGTCACAGGAATTGCCACGAGAGCACCAACCGCGGCAATAACGTGTGCAGCCGGCAGGCCGACCATTCCGGCAACTTGCCCCCAGATCGCGCTGCCTAAAGTCAGGCAACCAAAGAAAGCAGTAACAAAGATCGCAAGTCCGCGGCCGCGCACCCAGTCAGGCAGCGCGACCTGGGCCGAGACATTGAGGCTTGCCAGGACAGCGATCCAGGATGCTCCCGCAACAACGCTTCCCGCCAGAGCGGTTGGAGCATCGTTAGCAAACGCGAACAGGATCATCGCCAATACTGTGCCGAGCGTTCCGACGGCCACTAGACGATCGGGTCCGAGTTTTGGTTTCAACCACGGCAATCCGAGCGCAGCGCCCACCGCAGCGACGCCGATCGCTGCTAGGAGATAGCCATACAGGTCTGGCCCACCGGCGATCTGAGTGCGCACGACCAGTGGAAGGAGTGCCCAATAGGTGCTAGAGAACAAAAAGAAGGCCGCAGCTCGGACCAAGGTCGCCCGCAAATGCGGATTATTCCTTGCGTGTCGAAAACCCACGCGAATGGCGCTGCCAAAGCGCTCGACCGGCAGCCGCGCGGCCTTTTCCGGCGGGTCGTCCTTGCTCAAAATTGTATTTGGCGTGGAAATCGGGCAGCAGATGATGCCGGTCGGCCCATCGGAAACGTTTGCGGCGGGTGCGAAATAAATAGAAATTCTGGGCACCGTTGCGTGTGAGCGCAACGGTTAAAAATTGCGGCGATCCTTCACGCCGAAGCCTGCGCGTCGGTTCGTTGACTCTGAGGTCATGCGGCACGACGTTCGTAGCGATGATGCAGACCGCCGACCTCCGGGAATACGATAATCTTGCCCGCAGAGGACGACTGTACGCGGCGAGGCTGCGGACAATCCTTGTCGAGCGAGAGATGGGTTCTGGTTCTGTGATAATATTGAAAATAGCTCGACAGGACGCGGCGCAAGTGGCTCTCGTTGAAGATGATAATGTGATCCAAGCATTCACGGCGGATCGAGCCGATGAGGCGTTCGACATATGGGTTCTGCCAGGGTGAACGCGGCGCGGTAACAACCTCTGTCATGCCCATTATCTGAACACGATTGCGGAAGGCCGGACCATACGATGTGTCCCGGTCCCGCAGCAGATAGCGGGGCGCGGTGTCCCACGGAAAGGCCTCGGTGATTTGGCGCGAGAGCCAAGCTTGAGTGGGATTTTGGGTGACCTCAAAATGAATGACCTTTCTTCTGTCGTGGCCGAGCATGATCAGCGCGTAAAGAAGCCGAAACGTCGCGGTTGCAACGATGAGCGTGTCGATCGCCGCAATGTCGGTCCGGTGGTTGTGCAGGAAGCTACGCCAAGTCGCGGAGGGGACCTTGGGTCGCCACGGCATGTATCTACCGACCGTGGCTTGGCTGACTTCAATGCCGAGCTTGAGCAGTTCGCCGTGAATGCGAGGTGCACCCCAGAGCGGATTAGCCAAGCTCATCTGACGGATCAGATCACGAATCTCCGTACTCATCTTGGGCCGTCCCAGACGGCGTGATCGCCACCGCCAGTAGAGGCGGAAGCCTTTGCGATGCCACTGGATCACGGTTGCCGGCTTGACCAGCACCATGGCGTTGAGAACTTGCGGCCAAACCCGATAGATCCAAACCCAGAGGAGCCGGTCGGTCGAGAAGAACCGAAGCCGACCTGGGCGTTGCCGCCGCAGCACGGTCAGCTGATGTCGCAAGGCGACGAGCTCAAGCTCCAGTGAGGCGCGGCTACGAACGCGGAATGAGAGCAGGGAAACGACGGCGGAAAGGATCGTGATCATGCCCGTGATGGTAAGGCGGTGGCGCAGAAATCTCTAGACTTTCTCGGCCTCTCGGCATTTTGAGCAAGCACAACCATGCTCATGCCTTCATAACGTCGCGAATGACGGCTGCAAACGCGTCCTGTCCCACAATATCGGGCCGATGTAGTAAGGACGGCCGTTACGTTGTGACGATTGCCGAGCTGCTCACAAGCTATAACAGTTCACTTGCCGCGCAGCTTGTCCTTGATACCGCCGACAAAGTTTTGGATCTTTCCGCCGGTCTTTTCGGCTTTGCCTTCGCCTTGCATTTTCTTGTCGCCCAGCACCTTGCCAGCGACTTCCTTCACCTTGCCTTTGGCCTGATGCGCTGAACCGGCTACTCGATCTTTATCCACCATGGGAACTCCTTTGGCTGAACTGAGTGGCAATCGAATAGCGGAACAAAAGTTCCCCCGAGCCGGGGATCAAAGAAAAAACCCCGCCGAAGCGGGGTTTCCGAACGAGAGCCGAGGGGAATGCTGGGGGCAAAGAGATCAACCCTCGTCCTGAGTAAGCAACTTTCTTCTAGTCGCTTTGTTTCCGCGTCACATCCAATAACCGTTGACGCCGTAGTAGTCATAGACCTTTTTGTCTTGCTCCCGATTCCAGTTCGTCGCGTCGTATTTCGGCGCG
>PNAJ01000141.1 GCA_003170295.1 Bryobacterales bacterium
TACCAGATCGTCTCGCGCATTCTGAAGACCATCAACGGTGTCTCAAAGGCCGTCGCGGTCTAGGTCTCTGACCGCTTGAAGATATTCTAATAAAACAATTCCAATCAGGAATGTTTTGGCGCATACTTGAGGTATGGCGCGTTCTGCCCTGCGCATTGAGATCACAAGCAAAGACAAGTAGGAGTTAAGGAAGCTTTTGAGCGGTGGCGTCCAGCCGAAGGCGTCAGCGCACCACGGATCGCGGGCACGGTGCCGTTAACAGCTCAGGCGATTCGCAAGATCGGGCATCGCTACCAGGAGGCCGGACTCGAACGGGCGCTCTATGAGAAAGAGCGGCCGGGAGCCGTCGCTCTGCTGGAGGACAGCCAGAAGCAACGCATCATCGCCATGGTCTGTAGCGACCCGCCCGAGGGCTGCGCCCGGTGGACGGTGCGGTTAGTCGCCGAGGAAGCGGTCAAACGGCGACTGGTTCCGCGTGTAGGCAGAGAGACCATTCGGGTTCTGCTGCTGCACCACGACCTCAAGCCGTGGCGGGAAAAAAATGTGGTGCGTGGCCGAACTCAATGAGGACTACATCGCCAAAATGGAGGACGTTCTGGAAGTTTACGAACGGCCTTACGATGCCAGGAGCCCGTGGTCTGTCTGGACGAAAAGCCAGTCACGTTGCACGCCGACGTTCGACTCGCTTCGCCCGCCAAACCGGGCCGCGAAGCCAGACAGGATAACGAATATGAACGCCGAGGCACCGCCAACATCTTCTGCGCGGTAGAGCCGAAAGTCGGCCGCCACTTCACCTTCGCCACGCCGGATCGGTCCGCATTCAAGTTCGCCAAAGTGGCCTTCGACCTGGCTCTCCAGTACCCGGCAGCCACGGCCATCCACCTGATCCTGGACGACCTCAACATGCATCGCCGCAAATCCCTGACCGACCTGCTCGGCAACGAGGTCGGCGGTGAAATCTGGGACCGCTTCACACCGTCCACTACACACCCACTCACGGAAGCTGGCTGAATCAGGCCGAAATCGAAATCGGCATCCTGGCGCGTCAATGCCTCGGCACCCGAAGAATCCCGGACCTGGAGACGCTGCGTCGGGAAACGCGTGCATGGAACCGCCAAATGAATCGCGCTCGAATCAAAATCAATTGGAAGTTTGATCGCAGGGCAGCGCGGCGCAAGTTCGGCTATAAAAGGAAATCTTCCACGCGGTCACAGACCAGTCAGGAGATGACACCTTTTCTCACCGAATACAAGATTAGGTCGGCGAGGCTATGCAGATTGAGCTTCTCCTGAAGATTTCGACGATGCGTTTCAATCGTGTAAATACTGAGATTCAGCGCCAGTGCGATTTCCTTGTTTGATTTGCGTTCCGCTAACAGTTGTAGAACCTCTCGTTCGCGTGCGGTGAGTAGATCGTAGCTGTCTTCCGATCCACGGGTCCGGATCTCGCGGACATAGTCCTCTACCAGCATCTTGCTGATTTCCGGACTGAAAAACGTCTTCCCTTGGTGGACCGCATTGATTGCGTCAATCAAGTCACCTTCTGCGGAATCCTTGAGCAGGTAGCCTTTGGCACCCACCTTCAATGCTCGCAAAACATAGCTCTCATCGGAGTGCATGCTGAGTATCACGATCGCCGTCTGTGGAAGAACCGTCGCAATACGCTGTGCTGCTTCGATTCCGCTCAAGTTAGGCATGGCTATATCGACGACCGCGACATCCGGCTTCGTCGCTTCGGCTTGTTCAACCGCCTGCCGGCCATCCGCCGCCTCGGCTACGACGCTGAATCCAGGCTGACTTTCCAGCAGGAGCCGCAAGCCTCGGCGCATTACGGTGTGATCGTCAGCTAACAGGATGCGAATCAGCTTCACGGGTGTTGGTCCTCCGGTGGTCATCGGTGAACGGCAATTCTACGGACAGGATGGCTCCGCTGCCGGGTTTCGAGTGAACGTTCGACTTACCTCCGAGCCGGGTCACGCGCTCTTGGATGCCAAGCAGGCCCAGTCCCTTCAGTTGCCGCGCATCAAACCCCTGTCCGTCGTCTTGGATGATGAGTGTCAGGCGGTCCGTCGTCTGTTCCACCCTAATGCGGACGGTGGTCGCGTGGGAATGACGTGCACAGTTGTGCAGCGCTTCCTGGACAACTCGGTAGATGCATGTCTTGTACTCGTCAGGAAGATCGTCGGATTCGAGTTCGGTTGCGACACTCACATCCATCGACGTGCGCTTGGCGGATTCTCGGGCTTGCCATTTCAGCGCCGGAATAAGCCCGAGGTCGTCCAGCATTGAGGGCCGCAGGAGCAAAGCCATATTGCGAACGACACGAACCGTGTTTTCAACCAGACATTTGACTGTTTCAACATGGCTGCGCAATTGTTCTTCAGATCGGGTCCTCAGCCCCCCCGAAAGATTGCGGAGTTCGACCAGCACGGCCGAAAGGGACTGACCTACTTCATCGTGCAATTCGCGCGAAAGAGCTCGCCGCTCGGTTTCCTGCGCTTGAACGAGCCGAGCGGAGAGGTCCTTGAGCTGGCCGCGGGCGTCAGCCACCTCCTCGTATCGCAAGCGGGATTGATCCTCCAGCTTCAGAATCTTGCGTGTGCTGAAAGAAGCCATCCCGAGGCCGAGCACTAACGCAGCCACTAATGTCACGAGCAGGCGTGTTTGGAAGCGCAGTAGCAGGGAAACGACCTGATCGTTTCCGGCGGTCAACTGCTGTTCGTTGATGGCGGCAATGCGATCGGCGATGGCGAGCATGTTCTGGCGGCGCGGGAAGACTTCATCTCGTAAAAAGGGGTACCCGGAGCGATGTCTTTCCGAAGCGTTCCATTGAAAAATTGGTGCCAGGATTCCCCAGTAGCCGGTCAGCTCGGCCCGCAGGGCTGAATAATGCTGAACCTGCGCCGGGGTTGCCTGGCGACCGTACAATTCCAACGCGGACTCCATGTGCTTTCGAAGGGCTTCAAGACTGGTGAGGTACACCTCCGCCCTCTCCGGGTCTGGCTCCAGAAGGTAGTCCCGAACGTAGGTTCCTGAAACGTAAACGTCTGAACGGATCTCATTTAAAACGTGATTTTGAGAGAGGAAGCGGCGTCTGATCTCTTCGTCGCTGCGCCGAAACTGCTGAAGCACTCGTAGCGCATCGATTCCAGCTAGGGCCATAATCAAAAGAAGACCACCGAACCCTACCACGAGAGCGATACGCGAACCGCGAAAAAAAGCCCCCTCTGAGGCAAGTCGACGAGGATCTAACACGTTGAGATTGCGCATCGGTGCTTCACTCTCCAATTGATCCATTGATCCAATGCTAACCGAAGCGGCACCTACTGGATAGGAGCTACTAGGTTTTTTCTTTAAAAATACCAACCCCCTGGTATGGGTCCCATGAAATGACATGCGGTACATTCGAGGTACGGCATGGCTTGGGCAGTTTTCGAACCAAGTCGATGGGGTCCATGGAGCAAGCAGCTGATTGCGATCAGGCCCAGCAATCCGTCAGACGCGAACTCCTCAGACGACACTTGACAATGCTCTCCGTCAGCCAACTCGAAGCTATCAGGCAGTTCGATACGTGCACCATCGCCAACGCAATTGAACAGTTCAGAGTGCGGCTTCGGAACGAAGGATTCACCCGCCCTGGATTGCATTGCTTAACCAAGGGCGCTACCCGCTTGCTGGGCTATGCGGCGACGAGTAAGGTCCGATCATCGAACCCACCGATGACGGGTGCTTTGTATCTCGACCGGACAGACTGGTGGACCAACATCGGCTCGTTGCCGGTGCCCAGGGTTGCGGTCATCCAGGATGTAGACCCCGCGCCCGGCGGCGGAGCATGCGTGGGGGAAGTTCACGCCGCGATTCTGAAAGCGCTGCGTTGCACCGGAGTCATCACGAACGGCGCGGTTCGCGATCTACCGGCCGTCAGCGAGCTGGGGTTTCCAATGTTTGCGCCATCCGTGGCCGTTTCACATGCCTATATGCATTCCGTAGATTATGGTCAGCCAGTTGAGATTTTCGGATTGCGGATTCGGGCGGGCGATCTGCTGTACGCCGATTGCCACGGTGTGGTTTCCATTCCGCTGGAAATCGCAGCAGAACTGCCGGAAGTCGCGGCCCGGATACGATCGAAGGAACAGCGCATCGTTCAAATTTGTTTGTCGCCGGATTTTTCAACCGAAAAACTCTTGAAAGAAATCCGGAGTGACCAATAGTGATCACACCCACTCGAAAATCTCTATTCCTGCTGTCCACACTTCTGCTCGTTGGAGTAGCTGTTCTATTCAGCGACGCGTGCTTGAGAACCGCAAAGTCGGAGGCGGATGCGGCAAAGGAGTCGGAGGCGCTTACGGTTGCTGTAGCAAAGGCCACCATCGAAGACCTGTCGCGTGGGTTGGTTCTCACCGCTGAGTTCAAGCCATTTCAAGAGGTCGACCTCATGGCTAAAGTGGCCGGCTACGTCAAAAAGATCAATGTGGATGTGGGCGACCGGGTCACGGAAGGGCAAGTGCTTGCAGTTCTCGAGATCCCTGAGATGGCCGACGACCGCGCTCGGGCACAGGCAGGTGTAGGTCGCAGCCAGGCGGAGGTAGCGCGCGCCAACGACCAACTCCAGCAAGCCCAATCCGCTCATGAGATTGCCCACCTCTCTTACACAAGATTGGCAGAGGTGTCTAAGCAAAAGCCTGGACTAGTTGCGCAGCAAGAGATCGACGATGCCCGCGGCAAGGACCTAGTAGCGGAGGCGCAGGTCTCCGGAGCGAGATCCAACCTGGCAGTGGCGGAAGAGCAGGTCCGCGTCAACGGCGCGGAGTTGCAAAAAGTCAAAACATTGTTCGACTATACAAGTGTCATCGCGCCGTTCGCAGGCGTTGTGACCAAGCGCTATGCCGATACCGGATCAATGATCCAGGCGGGCACGGCGTCGAGCAGTCAGGCGATGCCGCTGGTTAGGCTCTCGGAAAACAGCTTGCTCCGCTTGATCCTTCCTGTGCCCGAGTCCGCCGTGCCAACGGTGCACCTCGGGCAGCAGGTCGATGTCCGCGTGCCCACGCTGAAGCGCAGCTTCCCCGGACGGGTCGCTCGCTTCTCCGATAAGCTCTCACTCGCGACCCGCACGATGGACACGGAAGTGGATGTTCCAAACCCCAGTCTGGTACTCATCCCCGGGATGTATGCAGAGGTGGACCTGAACCTCGACAGCCGCCGCGGAGTCCTTGTAGTACCGGTTCCGGCGGTGGATGTGGGAAGCGATGAGTCCTCCGGGCAAGTCGTGGTGGTGACGGCCGAGAATCACATCGAGATTCGGAAGGTACAGCTCGGCCTCCAGACTTCGACCAAAGTGGAAATCCGGTCGGGTCTGAGAGAAGGAGATCTGGTGGTGGTGGGCAGCCGGTCGGGTCTGCAACCGGGTCAAGAAGTAAAGCCGAAGATCACTACTATGAACCCCTCCTCACGATAACGCTATGTCCCGCTTCGCTATAAACAATCCCTATTTCATCGTTGTCATCTGCCTGATCATTGGGGTGGTCGGCGTCACGAGTCTCTCGCGAATGCCGATCGATATGTTTCCGGCGATGAATATCCCTGTCGTCGTCGTCGCGACGTTCTACTCTGGCATGCCTCCGGAGCAGATTGAGACCGACATAACAAGCCGCTTCGAACGTTTCTTTAAGCTGGGCAGCGGCATTGATCATATCGAGTCGCGCTCGCTTCCTGGTGTGAGCATCATCAAAGTATACTTCCAATCGAACACGAATCCGGATTCGGACGTCACCACGATTTCGAACCTGGCCATGGCCCAATTGCGGCGACTTCCGCCCGGGACGCTACCGCCGATTGTATTGAAGTTCGATGCATCAAGCCTGCCGGTATGTCTCGTAACGTTCAAGGGGGAGGGACTGGACGAAACGCAATTGCGGGATCTTGCCCAATTTCAGGTGCGCAACCAGATCTCCAGCGTTCCGGGGGCGAGCGTTCCACAACCCTTTGGAGGCAAGTACCGGCAAATTATGGTCTACACCGATCCCTATAAGCTCGAAGCCCACCAATTGAGCTTGATGGATGTTGTGCGAACGCTAAATCTGGCGAATCTCATTTTGCCGGCCGGTGATGTCCAGCTCGGCCCGCTTGACTACAACATTTACACGAACAGCCAATTGCGAACGGTCGGCGAGATCAACCAGCTCCCCATCAAAATGGTGGGGCAATCTCCAGTGCGGATCGCGGACATCGGAAATGCAGTGGACGGCCATCAAATCCAGACCAACATCGTCCGCGTGGATGGTCAACCGTCCGTGTATGTCCCGGTGCTGAAGCAGGGCGGCGATACCAACACCATCGCCGTCGTCGATGGCATTAAGGAGGCCGTAAAGCACCTGATCGACGTGCCGAAAGAACTGATCACCGCCGTGGTGTTCGATCAATCAAAGTTCGTGAAGACGGCAATTGAAACGCTGCTGGACGAAGGCGGCATCGGTTTGGTGCTCACTACGGTCATGATCCTAGTGTTCCTCGGGAGCATTCGGGCCACCGTGGCGGTGTTCTTCTCGATTCCTCTATCTGTTCTCGCGGCGTTCATTGCGCTCTCTCTCGGGGGAGGCTCGGTTAACAGCATGGTGCTAGGCGGGTTCGCTCTGGCGTTCTCGCGGTTGATTGATAACTCCGTGGTGGTGCTTGAAAATATTTATCGTCACCTCGAACTCGGCGAGGAGCCTGCGGTGGCGGCCGAGAAAGGCGGCCGTGAGGTGGCTTTGCCGGTGCTAGCGGCTACTCTCACCACGGTAGTCGTCTTTTTCCCGGTTACGTTCCTGTACGGCGTCAGTAAGTTTTTGTTCACCGCACTGGCGCTTGCTGTAGCACTTTCGCTATTTGCTTCATTCGCCGTCGCGATGACTGTCGTGCCGCTGTTTTGCGCCCGCTTTTTGAAGGCCTCTTCGCATCATCGCATGCCCTCCGAGGAAGTCCCGGTTACAGTGGCGCAAACGAAGCGGCGCCGGTCCTTTGGTCAGTGGTTCAACGTTTGGTTCAATGATCGCTTCGAGGGATTCCTCAAGATGTATGACAAGCTGGTGGGAGCCACGCTGCGACGGCCGGTCCTCACGCTGGTGGCGTTCGCCGCGATCTTCGTGCTCAGTCTCGGCTTGTTCCCGTTGCTCGGGCTTTCGTTTTTCCCTCGCACTGACGCCGGACAGTTCGTGATCAATCTGAAAGCGCCCAGCGGCACCCGGCTCTCGGTGACCGAGGAGGAAGTGGCAAAGGTCGAAAACCTGGTGCGCCAGGTCGTTTCTCCGGAAGACTTCGGCATGATCGTTTCCAATATTGGGGCCACGCCCGACTATTCCGCTATCTACACCACGAATTCCGCCATGCACACGGCGTTCGTGCAGGTGAGTCTGAAAGACGAGCACAAGATCGGCAGCTACGAGTACATTGCTCAAGTGAAGAAGAAGATGCAGACAGACCTGCCGGAATTGACTGGATACTTCCAATCCGGCGGCATGGTGGACGCAGTTCTCAACCTCGGCCTGCCCGCGCCCATCGACGTTCAGGTGGCCGGTTCAAACCTGAACCTTTCCTACGATACGGCTCTGAAGCTCTCTGCCAAGATCCGGAAGATTCCTGGCGTGGCCGATGTCTTTACACCCCAGGACGTGGATTATCCCGCGCTGGAACTCGATGTGGACCGGATGCGAGCCAGCGAGATGGGCCTCAGTCAGCAGGAGGTGGTGAACAACATCATCACCGCTTTGACCTCGAACACCATGATCGCCCCGAGCTTCTGGATCGACCCGAAGACCGGCAATGACTACATGCTCACGGTCCAGTATCCCGAGAATCAGGTGAAAACCCTGACCGACCTGAAGGCCATCCCGCTCCGTGCCTCCAGTCAAAGCGAGCCGACGCGCCTTGACATGGTCAGCAACATCCAGAGGATTAAGTCACCCACTGAGGTGGACCATTATGAAATCCGGCGCACCATTGACATTTACGTGCGGCCGCTCAATGAGGATCTTGGACGGATCGCCAACGCGATCGACGGCATCATCGCTCAGACCAAAGTACCCGAGGGTCTGAGCGTCACGCTGCGCGGGATGGTGCAGGGCATGAGGGCGTCGTTCATCAGCTTTGAACTCGGCCTAACGCTCGCTCTCGTGCTCTTGTACTTGATTCTGGTTGCACAGTTCCAGTCGTTCGTCGATCCTTTCATCATCCTTCTCGCAGTTCCGCCGGGATTGACGGGTGTCATTCTGACGCTCTGGCTGACAGGCACCACGTTGAACGTCATGTCATTGATGGGGGTCGTGATGCTGGTGGGAATCGCAGTCTCGAACAGCATCCTGATCGTCGAGTTTACGCGCCATCTTAGGGAAGAGGGAATGCCGGTTCGCGAGGCCGTTGCTACCGCTTGCCGCGTGCGATTACGTCCCGTGCTTATGACTTCGCTCGCGACGATTATCGGGCTCCTACCAATGGCCCTCAAACTCGGCGCGGGTAGCGAATCCTACGCTCCCTTGGCGCGGGCTATTCTGGGCGGTCTAAGTGTTTCCGTCGCGTTGACCGTATTCCTGGTACCTGCGGCTTATGTTCTGGTTTACGACAGAGAGAAATAAAATGACGCGAACCTCCACACTGCGAACGGCTCTGCTGATCCTTGGCTGCGCTTCACTGTCGGCCCAGCAGCAGCCCAAGCCACTGAGCCTCATCGAAGCCCAAGGGCTGGCGATTCAGAATAATCCACAGTTCACAGCAGCCAAGCTCAACGCCGCAGCCTCCTACCAAGTCCCCAAGGAATACAGTTCCAATTTTGCCCCCATTGTGACTGGCAGCTTGACCGGGGTGGGGGCCGACTCGGGCAGCCGGCTCGCGGCAGGTGCACTGAACAATCCGGCAGTATACAATCGCTTGGCTGCCGGCGTCACCGTCAGTCAGATGTTGACCGATTTCGGAAGAACCCGGAATCTAGTCGATATGGCCAAACTCCGGGCACAAGCACAGGATCAGAAAACCGAAGGCACTCGAGCGGATATCCTGTTGGCCACCAGCCGGGCATATTTTGAGGTTCAGCGCGCAACTGCCGTGCTTCAGGTGGCAATACAGACGGTCGCGGCGCGCCAGCTTGTATCGGACAAGGTGACGGCGCTCGAGGCCAATAGGCTCAAGTCCCTACTTGACGTCAGCTTCGCGAACGTGAACCTCTCCGACGCCAAACTGCTCCTGATCCAAGCGCAGAACGACTTGAAATCCGCCGAGGCCGAATTGGCTGCAGCGATGGGGCTGCCCAGTCAAACGGACTTCACTCTTTCCCAAGAGCCCCTGCCGGCTGCGCTGCCAGATCGTCTCGAACCGCTCATTCAGGATGCCATCCAGAACCGTCCCGAACTAAAGAGCCTGCGGCTGGAGCAGAACGCCGCCGAGCGTTTCGCCAAAGCCGAGCATTTGCTTTTTCTCCCGACCATCGGAGCGCTTGGGGCAGTCGGGGTCGTTCCGGCCGGTGAGCAAACTATACCGGGAAGGTATGGAGCCGCCGGCGTAAATGTGAATATTCCCATTTTCAATGGCGGCCTGTTTAAAGCTCGCCAAACGGAAGCCGAGCTGCGAGCGCAGGCCGCCACCCAGAATGTCAATGACCTCGCAAATCGTGTCGTGCGAGACCTTCGTGTCGCTTACCTGGCCGCACTGACCGCACACGACCGAATCGACCTGACCGACGAGTTGTTGAAACAGGCGCAGCTTGCGCTCGATCTGGCCGAGAGCCGTTACAACCTCGGTCTGAGCTCGATTGTGGAGTTGAGCCAAGCCCAGCTTAATCTGACATCGGCTCAAATCGGCGCAGCCAGTGCTCGCTACGACTACCAGGCGCAATGGATTGCAGTGCAGTACCAGACCGGAGCCCTGCACTAATTCGAAGGGACGTCCGTGGGACTGAAGACTGGCGCCCTTCTTGGGTGCGACGGCACCGTCTAGATTTCGAGATCTAAAGTTGACTTCATCAACGTCTGATTTGTCGGACCGTAAAATATCAGATCAGTGGTAGAATACCCATCCCGATCAAGTAGGCAAGCATAGCAACCACTTCGCCAGCCAACCCGCCTTGAGGTGGATCGTAGTACCTTGGCACGTGCACCGAATATACCAAGCGTGGAGTATGGGACCGGGGGTGGAAGTAAGTTATGTTGGATGCGACCGTAACTGGAGCGGGACGGTCTGTTGGATAACTCATCCTCCGATCAGCGACACGACATCGCTCTAGATAAGCAGATCCTAATGCGACCGAGGGTTTCAAGACTTGAAGTAATCCTGGCGAACATCGATGGAAAGGACCGGAATACGCTGGAGGCGACCCTCCTCGGCACGCCTTGGGTCGTAATTGATTCCGATCTTCCTGAACTCACAAACGTCGTTCGGGACGCCTCTGTCCCAATCGTGCTTTGTGATGGCGACCATTCGCATTGCTGGCGGCAAATGGTCCGAGACTTGATGAAGTGCGACGCGACGTCTGCGTAATCTTACTATCCAGCGAAACGGATGCTCCGGGAAGCGACCAAGTCATCCGGTATGGGGGTTTCGATGTGCTCACTCGGCCCCTCCAGAGGAAGCAGGTATTACCAATGCTCCTCTTCGCTTACGCCTACTGCCGCGGCCACGATCCATATCTGTCGCGGCGGCGCCACGCTTGTTCACCAGCGAAAGCTCTCGGCTGGGTCGCGGGCGATTGAAGAGCTTCCGACAATTCCTGCAGAGTTAGGGCCGGATCTCGAAGTCGGTCGATTGCGACACGGTCGCAGCTTTTTTAGGCGCGAGCTTGTCTGTCACCACGACCTGGAGAACATATTCGCCAGGCTCCAGCTGCGAACCTAAGGTAAGCCGATTCTCGATCTCGTATGGACCGCCTCCGGTTTGCCCGGTGGATTGGAACGGAGCAGGCGCTCCGGCGTACACCTGCTTTCCGTCGTGATACAGACGCGTCTCCAAAACAAGTTCCCGCGGGTTGCGGCAACAATGCGGATCTGAAGCCGCGGCGCTATGAAACAACGGGGAGAGAGGGTCTGGGGACCCCAAAAACGTCGCCACCCTGTAGTCAACTGCGTGCCGAATTTGGTGCAGATCACTTTGGGAGGAGGATCCCTTGGAGCGGATCATAGCGAGGCAAGCTGCGACACTGAATCGGCGGCGTCAGACCATTTGCCCGTCTGAATTTGGATACCGGCTATCGTCGAAAGGACTTGGACTGAGGCAACCGGATCTCGCATCTGGTGCAGTGCGGAGACCCACGCCCACGGGCTGATAGAGTCCCTTCAATAGAAGGATGAAAAAATTGTCGGGCGACCCTTCGTTTGGGTCGGCCATCATCCGCCCATTGGATGAAAGCAGGGCGGCCAGCGCTCCGCCGATCAAAGTTCGTCTTTGTATGCTGGTCGGTTCTTGACCTTTTCCGGGCTTATGCTGATTGGGCAACGCTGGGTAGGCGATCATAAAGCGTGTCCTTTCCTGTGGCCGACCGCTAGTCCTCTTTTGCACGCAACGCCGGGTTAATCCCGTCTCAGCAACGCAGCAACCATATCGTAGATTCAGCCTCGCCACAATGCCTGGATGGTTACTTTCAGATTACTGAGAGATAACCGCACAAGTGATGGAACCCACAGGGTTTCACCGCATATTGACTGCAGCCTGGCAATTTAACAAGTGTCGGCCAGTCAGACACGAGCCGATACCCTGGCTATATAATGGGCTGGCACGCGGCACACAGGATCTTATGCCCTCGCCTGCGCACGAAATACTTAGGTTCTCCTGCTTCGAAGTTGACCGTCAAACGAAAGAGTTGCGTGGAGACGGCCGGCTTGTGAGAGTTCCGCCACAGGCGTTGCGGCTTCTCGAATTCCTGGCGAGCCGCCCTGGGCAACTCGTTACACGACAAGACATCCGGGAGGAAATTTGGGATGGCAATACTTTCGTCGACTTTGAGCATGGTATCAACAAGTCCATCCGGCAGATTCGTTATGCATTGCGCGATGATGCGGACCGGCCCAGGTTCGTTGAGACTGTTCCCCGCCGTGGGTATCGATTCATCGGAGAGCTGGAGCGTATGGAATTTGCTTCACAGGCAGCGGCTTCGGACGAAGTGCTGCCGCCGGTCCTGGCGGAGAGGTCTTCGGCCCCGCTGTCTGCTTTGGAACCACCGCAAATAGCGGAGCCAGCGGCCGTTCAGGGTTTACATAGGCTTGCCGGATGGCGGACGCGCGGTGCGGCAACTGCGGTAGCTTTCGCGGCGCTGCTGGTGCTAGCCTCGAATCCCGGCGTAATACGGGATCGCCTGCAGCATCAGCCGCCGCGGAGATCGATCCAATCGCTGGCTGTGCTGCCTTTGGAGAACCTCTCTCATGACCCCGATCAGGAATACTTCGCCGATGGAATGACCGATGAAATAATCACAGGCCTGGCGAAGATCAGCGCGCTACGAGTCATTTCACGAACATCGGTCATGCAGTACAAAGGAACAAAAAGGCCCATCGCCCAGATTGCGCGGGAACTGAATGTCGATGCTGTTCTCGAGGGCACGGTGACGCGGGATCGGGACCGGGTTCGGATCACGGCGCAACTGATCGGTGCGTCGCCGGAGAAGCATCTCTGGGCTGAGAAGTACGAAGGAACCTTAAACGATGTCTTGACCATGCAGGATGCGGTGGCGAAGGCCGTTGTGCGCGAAATTCAGATCAAGGTGACCCCGCGGGAGCGGACACTGCTGGCCACAAGGCGCGCGGTCGATCCCGCGGCGTACGAGGCGTATCTGAAGGGCCGCTATTGTGGGAACACCCTACAGAAGAGAATCTGAGGAAGAGCCGGGAGCACTACGAGAAGGCGATCGAAAAGGACCCCGCCTATGCTCTGGCATGGGCCGGGCTGGCGGACACCTACAGTTGGCTGGCAAGTTGGGGCGTCCTTGGTTCCCAGGATGCGCGTCCGCGCGCCCGAGCCGCCGCCGAAAAAGCGCTGGAACTCGACAATAGCCTTGTCGGCCCTCTCGTCACGCTCGCTAATGTCAAAGTGAACTACGAGTGGGACTGGGCCGGCGCGGAGCGATTGTGCAAGCGCGCCATCGAGTTGAGTCCCGACTATGGAAACGCCCATCACGAATATGCGACATATTTAGCTGAGACAGGCCGGTTACGGGAGGCGGTGGCTGAGGCGCGGCGGGCTCAAGAGATCGAGCCTCTCTCCCCGGTGTTCGGTGCCAATGTGATATGGAAGTTGCACCTTGCCCGCCAAGATAAGCAGGCCGAGTTGGTATTCCCTAAGCTGAGCGGATGGGATCCTAAGGACACCGGGGGATATATCCTGGCGTCTGTGTACTTACAAACGGAGCGCCAGCGAGAAGCAGTCGCGGAGTTGCGGAGGACCGCCGCCGAGTCCCATGGCGGCCTGCTGGAATTGATGTATCTGGCGCACGCGCTGGGTGTCTCGGGCGCTCGGGCCGAGGGGCGCAAAATGCTGGATGAGATGCGGAGGCTGTCGCAGCAAAGGTACGTGCCGCCCGAGTACATGACCATGGTTTATGAAGGCCTGGGGGAGCGGGAACTGGCATTAGAGTGGTTTGAGAAGGCTTTCGCGGAACGGTCCATGAACGGCTGGATTCTCCCCGACCCGCGGCTCGACCAGATTCGAACCGAACCGCGATTCAAGATTCTCATGCGAGGGATGGGCTTGCCGCAATAGTTCATCGGACTGCACACTCAAATGATCAGAATGCTCGGGCGCCTCTATCCGGATCGCCTGGGTGTAATCAACTCTACATCGGTGGAACAGTACCGCAGCACGAACAGGCAGCGCCGTTCAGCCCGAGGAATCCAAAGACCTCACCACGCCGAACCTCCAGGTCAAGACGATCTACAGCGATGAGCTTGCCGTAGCGCTTGGTCAATCGACGAATCGAGATCGCAGCGGAGCCGGAGAGCACAACAGGATTCTAACGCACGCTGCAAGTAATTCCGAAAGAGCGAGTGCGGAGATCACTCCTGTGATGTCCTTTCGGTTGTAACGGGAGTGCGCCGGAGCGATGCGGCTTGGGGACACGATGAATTTCGGCATCAATCCGAGGAACATGCAGGCATCCGAGCGCGAGCTCTGCGATGACGCAGTCCTCTCGCGATTTTCGCCAGTCGAACTTTTTCTTTAGCAAGAGGAGTTGCCGAAGAGTCGCCTCTTGGAGCGCGTTAACGACGGAAAAATGACCATAATTGCGTCGTTAGCGTGTTGAAAAACGCCTTAATCGACCAAAAACTCACGATCTGCTGAAAACGCTCCGAAAGCGGCTAATCTTTCCGGTTACGTCGTTTAAGGGCATTTTGGGCGATTGGCCGAAAGGCAAAGAGACGCGCACGCCGCCGGCCTCTTACAATGAAATGCAAATGTGGATCGTTAGAATCGCCCTCAACCGGCCATACACATTCATCGTGCTGACGCTCCTGATCCTGTTGATCAGCCCGCTGGTGATTCAACGAACCCCTACCGATATTTTCCCTAATGTGAATATTCCAATAGTGGTCGTCTTGTGGAATTATACAGGCCTCAACGCCGAAGAGATGGAGGAGCGTATCTCTACCGTCTTTGAACGGAACCTGACCACCTCTGTCAACGACATAGAGCACAGCGAGTCGCAGACCTACAACGGCAAGAGCATCATTAAGGTGTTTTTTCATCCGAACGTGAAAATTGAGATGGCCGTGGCGCAGATTACCGCGCAGGGGGCGGCCGCGGTCCGCCAGATGCCGCCGGGCACCACGCCGCCGTTCATCCTTGTGTACAACGCTTCGAGCGTTCCCATCATTCAGCTCGCGCTTTCCGGAAAAGGGCTCTCCGAGCAGCAACTGTTCGACTTCGCGATTAACAATATTCGAACCACGCTTTCGACGGTGCAGGGCGCGGCGATCCCTTATCCCTATGGCGGCAAGCAACGCCAGGTGATGATCGACATCCGGCCCGATCTATTGCAGGCGAAGGGACTGTCGCCGGCCGATGTGGTGAATGCGGTGAGCGTGCAGAATCTGATCCTGCCCTCGGGAACGTCGAAAATAGGACCGTTTGAGTACGATGTGGACCTGAACAGCAGCCCGACCCGGGTGCAGGAACTCAATAATCTGCCGATCAAGGCTGTCAACAACACCACGATATTTATCCGCGATGTGGCGAACGTACGCGACGGTTATTCGCCGCAAACCAACATTGTGCTTCGCGACGGCGCCCGTGGTGTTCTGATGACCATCATGAAGGTGGGCCAGACCTCCACGCTTGAAATCGTGAAGCAGGTGCGCGAAGCGCTGCCGGCCATTGCGGCAACGCTTCCGAAGGAACTGAAGATTGAACCGATCGCGGATCAATCGATCTTCGTGCGTGCGGCCGTCAGCGGCGTGGTTCGTGAGGCGATTATCGCGGCATGTCTCACCGCCGCGATGATTCTGCTGTTCCTGGGGAGCTGGCGCAGCACGGTGATCATCGCGGTCTCCATCCCGCTCTCGATTCTTGTTTCCATCTGCGTGATGAGCGCGATCGGCGAAACGATTAACATCATGACTCTGGGCGGGTTGGCGCTCGCTGTTGGGATTCTGGTCGACGACGCCACGGTGGAGATCGAGAACATCCATCGAAACCTCGTAAACATCCCCGAGGTGGTGCCCGCGATTCTGGAAGGCGCGCGCCAGATTGCCGTGCCCGCGCTGGTTTCGACGCTCTGCATCTGCATTGTGTTCCTACCGATGTTCCTGCTGACCGGTGTGGCGCGATATCTGTTCATTCCACTCGCGGAAGCGGTAGTGTTCGCCATGCTGGCGTCGTATCTGCTTTCACGAACGCTGGTTCCGACACTTGCCATGTACCTGTTCAAACCGCATGTTCACGAGGAAGCTGCGCCGGCGGCCTGGAATTTTCCCGCTCGGATGCAACTTGCGTTCGAGGGGCAGCTTGAGAGGATGCGCAATTCGTCTCGCGAAATGCTATCCGTCTGCATCGCCCATCGCGCTGTGTTCCTGCCTCTATTCTTAGCTGCATGCGCGGCGACGTTTTTCCTGGTGCCGTGGTTAGGGCAGGATTTCTTTCCATCGACTGACGCGGGACGTTTTAATCTGCACATGCGGACGAAGACCGCGACCCGCATTGAGGAATCGGCCCGCACGAGCACGGCGGTCGAGGCGGCGATTCGACGCATTGTTCCGGCAAACGAGATCGCAAGCTTGATCAACAACATTGGACTTCCCTACAGCTCCATCAACATGTCATACAGCACGTCGGCGCCGATCGGAACCATGGACACGGATATTCTGGTGACGCTCACGGAGCGGCACCGGCCTACGGACGCCTACGTGCGGGAATTGAGGGAGCGCCTGCCGCGCGAGTTTCCCGGGGTGCTTTTTTATTTCACTCCGGCCGATATTGTGACCCAGATTCTGAACTTCGGATTGCCCGCGCCGATCGATATTCAGGTAGTCAGCCAGAATTCGGAGGCGAGCCGGGAGTTTGCCACCAACCTGCTAGGGCAGCTCAAATCCGTACCCGGCACCGCCGATCTTCGCGTGCATCAGCCCTTCGATCAGCCGAAGATTCATATCAGCGTCGACCGTACCAAGGCAGTAGAGAGCGGATTCACGCAGCTCGACGTAGCCAACAGCGCGCTGATTTCGCTGAGCGGCAGTTCGCAAACCACGCCCGAATTCTGGCTCGATCCGCGCAATGGAGTGAGCTATAGCGTGGTGACGCAGGCGCCACAGTTCACGATCGCTTCGCTGAGCGATTTGCGAAACATCCCGATTTCATCGGCGGCGGGAAAAGCTTCGCGGCCGGAGATTCTGGGCGACGTCGCCACCATGAATCGGGGCGCGGGGCTGGCGGTGGTTTCGCACTACAATATCCAGCGCGTGATCGACATTTTCGGCTCCATACAGGATCGCGATCTGGGCGCCGTTGGCCGGGATATCACGAAGATTATCGACGCGAACCGCAAGAATCTTCCGCGCGGCATGAGGATCGCGATCCGGGGGCAATACGAAACGATGCAAAGCTCGTTCACCGGATTGCTGGGAGGGCTGGCACTGGCGATCGTGTTGGTGTACGCGCTGATCGTGGTAAATTTCCAATCCTGGCTGGATCCGTTCATCATTATTACCGCGCTGCCGGCGGCGCTGGCGGGAATTGTTTTTTTCCTCTTCGCAACCCATACGACGGTCAGCGTCCCGGCGTTGATGGGCTCCATCATGAGCGTTGGCGTGGCGACGTCGAACAGTATTCTGGTGGTCAGCTTCGCCAAGGAAAGACTGGAGGCAGGGGAGACGCCTCAGCAGGCCGCGCTGGACGCGGGCTTCGTCCGGTTTCGTCCGGTGCTGATGACGGCCCTGGCGATGATTATCGGAATGGTGCCGATGGCGCTCGGGCTGGGCGAGGGCGGCGAGCAGAATGCGCCGCTGGGGCGCGCCGTGATCGGCGGCCTGATTTTTGCGACGGCTGCTACGCTGTTCTTTGTACCCACTGTGTTTAGCCTGATGCACCGGCGCCGCGCGAATTGATCCGGAATTCAGCATGTTTCGCACACTCAAGGTAGTTCTCATCGTCGCCGCCGCCGTGCTCACTGCAAGCACCGTGGTAATTCTCGGCATCCATTCGCGCATCCATGCCGCGGCCGTGATTCGGGAGAAGACGCTCGAACTGGCGGTTCCGTCGGTTTCCGTGATCCATCCGAAGCGTGGCGATCTGAAGGACGAGATCGTGCTGCCGGGCAATATTCAGGCATTCGTCGACGCGCCGGTCTATGCACGGACCAGCGGTTACTTGAAGAAGTGGTACAGCGACATCGGCACTCGCGTGAAGACGGGAGAACTGCTGGCCGAGATCGAATCACCCGAGGTGGATCAACAGCTTTCGCAGGCGAAGGCCGATCTGGGCACCGCTCAGGCCAACATGAAGCTGGCGGAGATCACGATGAATCGCTACCAGGCGCTGTTGAAGCTGGAAGCGATTGCCAGGCAGGACGTGGATAACGCGGTGGGCGCGTATGAAGCCGATAAAGCGGTGGCGGCTTCGCAGACCGCCAATGTGAAGCGCCTGGAACAACTGGTGGCGTTCGAAAAAGTGTTCGCGCCGTTCGACGGCATCGTCACCGCGCGCAACACCGACATCGGCCAGCTTATCAATGCGGGCAATGGCGGCGCGGCGCAGGAGCTGTTCCATATTGCTTCCCCCGCGAAGCTTCGCATCTTCATCGGCGTTCCGCAGATGTACTCGCACGCAGTGGTTCCGGGCGTGAGCGCCGATCTGACGCTGCCGGAAGTACCGGGCCGCCACTACACCGGGAAGGTTGCGCGAAATACGGGTGTCATCGATGCCGTCACGCGAACGCTGCTCACCGAAGTGGATATCGAGAACGCATCCGGCCAGTTGATGCCGGGATCTTATGCCGAGGTCCATCTGAAGCTTCCCGCCGCCACCGCCGCGCTGGTTGTGCCCGTGACTGCGCTGATTTTTCGTTCCGAAGGATTGCAGGTCGCGGTGGTGCGGGATGGGAACAGGGCTGAACTGGTTCACGTCACACAAGGCCGTGATTTTGGGACTGAAGTGGAAATCACGAGCGGCATCACGTATCAGGATTCCGTCATCATCAATACTCCGGACTCTTTGACGTCGGGAGCAGCGGTGCGCGTCGAACCGGCGGATGGACGCCGGTAGCGCGTGGCCCGCGGGCACCAATGACTCCGTGCGCTTTGACGCCGCGCTACTTTCACAGGCGGTGGGAAAGCCCGTGCGCGTGCAGTATTCGCGCAAGGATGCGAAGGCTGGTCGAACTTGTGGCTGCCGTCGTGCGTGACCGTGTTGACTAGCGCGTAAGGCTTTTCGTTTGGCTCGCCAAGCGAATCGCGTAAATTTCCCACGCTTGGCAACTTGGTCAACCGGCAAAGGCAGCCTTCGGCATGGACCGCCCGCAACCAAAGTCGTTTGCAATCAATGAGCACGCCGACGAACCTCTGGTTTGATGATCGGTTTCGGCGATTTCGCTTGGCGACCCATAAATCAAACTCGGCTCGGAGTTAACATTGGATCTCATTTGCTCACCGTCGGAAAGCGTACCATTGGATGCGAGGAGGAAGCTGATGGAAACGACACGAAAAATATTGCTCTACATGCTGATTAGCGCTGCGCCCGTGGTGGCTCAAGATGACTGCAAAATGGTAATGGATGCCTTGACCAAGGTTTTCGAAACCCCCACTAACGCCTACATCACGATGGACATAACCGGCAAGTCCCAAACCGGAGAGTCTATCTTCACGGGCGGCCTAGTATACGCGAAGTACGATGGCAAATGGAGTTCCGGGTCGACCACTCAGGAGATGAATCAGCTTACGGAAAAGAACCGGAAGAATAACAAGACGACGTGCCGTTATCTGAACGATGAGCTCATAAACGGCGAGATCACCGCGGTATACAGCGTGCACGAGGTGTCGCCCAAGGCCACGTCCGACTCCAAGACCTGGATTTCCAAGTCGAAAGGGCTGCCTCTGCGTTCGGTCACCGACCTAGATGCGGGTAAGAATCACATTTCCACGCGTTATGAATACGGAAACGTCAGGCCGCCGATGTGAGAGTCTGGGTGGAGCAAGCCTTGGGCTTGCAAGACGGCTTCAGTCGTCGCTTTTCATCCAGGACGGCCGCAGGGCCGCGACGCTCATCCGCGTTCAGCGGCTAATAGCAAAGGAGTGTCACGATGAATCGAAGAGATTTTCTGGTGGCCTCAGTGGCGGCCGCGGCGACGGCCGATGCTGCTCCTCAACTGGCGATGAACGGCGGCGCTCCGGTGCGCAGCAAGCCGCTGGCGGGCCCGAATTGGGGACCGCAATACTACGACAATAAGGAACAGACGCAACTCACGGAGGTGCTGGAGGGCCACAATCCGTTCCGCTTCAGCAACCCGCCCGAGAGATCGAAGGTCGCGCGGTTCGAGAACGAGTGCGCTGCCCGCATGCTCACGAAGTACGCGCTAGCGGTCACCTCCGGAACGGCGGCGCTGCATACCGCGATGGCGGCGCTGGAAGTAGGACCGAGGTCCCCCGTGGGATTCGAGTTGAATTCGGCGGGCGCTTTTTTGAATTGTTCGATCTTCTTAAAGACTTCCTTTACTCGTGCTGACGTTTCAGCTGTAAACTCGAAAGTTCCAACAGCCTCAGGCTCAAACACAGATTGGGGTTGCGTTTGTTTTGCCACGAGAGAAGCAAGTTTGACCGCCTTCTGCGAATCCTCCTCGGATTCACCGACGCGATTGGCGAGCTTGTTCAATCGTGACCAAATCTGCTCGTCCGCCCTGAACTGAATGTTGCCGTAGTAAACGCGGGTCCACAGAAAGCTGGCGAGAAAGCCGAGCGTAGCAAAAGCCACCATCACAAGCTGTGACACGATATTGGCGCTCGCGACGCGGGGATTGAGGGATGCAGCGACGAACTCACCGGCGGAGCCGAGAGCTTCGCGGAACTTGTTAAACTCGACGAGCCCAACGCCAACAAGGATCTTGGTCAGCCAATCGGAGACTTGCTCCAAGTTAGTGCTCGGGCCGTAACCCGGACCCTGACTGTCTGGTACATTGCCGCTTTGTTCGGCAGGCGTATCGTGTGTCCGGCTTCGTGGAATTCCGAATAGGAAGCCCACAAGTGCGCCTACGGATAGCGCAGCGATTCCTACCATGAATTCCAGCACGAAAACAGGCCAAGCATGAAGACTCCAGCCGTAGGCGATGAGCAATGCGATGATAAGGGTCAACACCGACAGGAGGATCCACCACGGGGGCTCCCTTTGATCATTACGGTCAACTTGGTCTGAGCCCGGGGCACCGTTCGTGAGAGTATGCATTCGAGGCTCCCTCGTGGATATTTCTTCTCCGCGGTTCGGAGTACAAGTATAAACTTGTGGTCCTAGATTGTCTCACAGATAAATTAGAGTATTTAGCCGAGACTAAACTGCCTCAAACTCCGGCGACGGCTTCTCGCACAACAACTCCAAAAACGCCTGCGCGACCGGATAAAACCTCTTCTTTTTCCGGTGAATAATTCCCAGCGGACGATACAGCTCCGGCGCGGCTATCGGAATCGCGACCAGGCGGCCTTGTGCGATCTCGTCTTTCATGATTCGTGCCGGCATGATGCTCACGCCTACCCGGTGCGCCACCGCCTCCTTGATCATTTGAATATTATCGAAGTGCAGCGCGACGTTGACCTTGATTCCCTGGCCGCTCAAAAACCGGTCGATCTCGCGCGCAATGGGCAGATCGTCGTCGAAGCCGATGAAATCCACGCCTTCCAGGTCGCTGGGTTCAAGCATCCCGGTTCCCTGCGCCAACGGATGAAACGGCGACGCCGCCACCACCATTTCCTCTTGCCGCCACGGGATCACCGTGATCTCGCGGCTCGGCTCCGGGTAGCTGACCAGGCCGAGATCCGCCGCATCCGACAGCACCGACCAATACACTTTTTCGGGCCTCAAGTATTCGACTTCCAATTTCGCCTCTGGCCGCCGCCGCCCGAACTCCTGTTCGAGTTGCACCATCTCGCTCAAGCCGACTGAGTAGATCGATGCCACGCGCACCGTTCCCTCGACCTCCTGCTTCATGCGGTCAAGCGCGACGTGAAATTCGTCCCGCCGCCGCAGCACGTCGCGGCAAAACTCGGAATAAAGATGCCCCGCCGCGGTGACGACTAACGGGCGCGTCGACCGGTCGAGCAGCGAAATACCCAGCGCATGTTCCAGTTCCTGCACCTGCTGGCTCGCGGCGCTCTGGCTGACCGAGTTCAGAGCCGCCCCCCGGCTGAAACTGCGTGTTTGCGCGATATCCCGAAACAATTTGAGGCTCTCGTGTGCCATCTGCTCTATCATACAATCAGTTCTACTAATATTGCAATAGCATAAATCCTGTTGACGTGATATTGTTAGATCGTGTAATGTAAAGCATGGAATACCCTCCAGGTCGTCAGGGGCTCTACGACCCGCGCCATGAACACGACGCTTGCGGCATGGGCTTCGTGGTCAATCTCAATGGCGAGAAATCGCATGAGATTATCCGCAAGGGCATCGAAATCCTTATCAATTTGACGCATCGCGGCGCGTGCGGCTGCGATCCGGAGACGGGCGACGGGGCCGGCATCCTGATCCAGATTCCGCACGAGTTTTTCGCGCGCGAGTGCGCGGAGCTTGGATTTTCGCTACCCGAGCCGGGGACTTACGGCGTCGGGATGATGTTCCTGCCGGTCGAAAAACAGCAGCGGCTGATCTGCGAAGGGATCGTCGAGAGGATCGCGCGCGAAGAGGGTCTGACAGTGCTCGGGTGGCGCGATACTCCTCTGGATGGCGATGCGATTGGACGCGAGGCGCGCGCCACGCAGCCTTACATCGAACAAGTATTCTTGCGCGGCGGCGCTGGCTGGGATCACGACCATCTGGAGCGAAAACTGTATGTGGTGCGGCGGCGCGCGGAAGCAGCGGTCGCGGCGCTCGACATTCGCGAGAAGGCGTTTTTCTACGTGCCATCGCTGTCCTCGCGCACCATCGTATATAAAGGACTGCTGCTGGCTCCGCAGATCGCGGAGTTTTATAAAGAATTGAAGGACCCATCCACGCGCAGCGCGCTCTGCCTGGTCCACCAGCGATTTTCGACCAACACGTTTCCGACATGGCCGCTGGCGCATCCTTATAGATACATCTGCCACAACGGCGAGATCAACACCGTGCGCGGCAACGTGAACTGGATGAACGCTCGCGAATCGGTGCTCGCGTCGGACCAGTTCGGCGACGATATACAGAAGATTTTTCCCGTCATTCAGCCCGGCAATAGCGACACCGGATCGCTCGATAACGCGGTCGAGATGTTGACGCTGGCCGGTCGCAGCCTGCCGCATGTGATGGCGATGCTGATCCCGGAAGCGTGGGATGCCGATTCGACGATGGCCGAAGAGAAGCGTGCGTTCTACGAATATCACGCATCGTTGATGGAGCCTTGGGACGGACCCGCCGCCGTCGCGTTCACGGATGGCAAGTGGATCGGTGCGACGCTCGACCGCAACGGCCTTCGTCCGGCGCGCTATCTCGTCACCAAGGATCATCAGTTGATCCTCGCATCGGAAACGGGCGTGCTCCCGGTGAAACCGGAGGACGTCGAATATAAGGGCCGCCTCCAGCCCGGGAAAATGCTGCTCGTCAATCTGGAAGAGGGGCGCATCGTTCCCGACGATGAGATCAAGCACGTTCTGTCGACGCGGCAGCCCTATTTCGATTGGCTGGAAGAGAACCAGATCATGCTCGACGAGCTGCCGGAGCCGCCGCGCGTCTATGGCTTCGATCCAAAAACCATCGTCCAGCGCCAGCGCGCTTTCGGATACACAGAAGAGGATCTACGCCTGCTGCTGACTCCCATGGCGACGAACGGCGAAGAGCCCATCGGCTCCATGGGCACCGACACGCCGCTGGCATGCCTTTCCGACAAACCGCAGACGCTGTTTCATTATTTCAAACAGCTTTTCGCACAGGTGACCAACCCTGCCATCGATCCGATCCGCGAACAACTTGTGATGTCGCTCACCAGCTACATCGGAACCGAGCGCAACATTTTGGAAGAAACGCCGCAGCACTGCCATACGCTGAAGCTGCCACATCCAATATTGACCAATCTCGATCTCGAGAAATTGCGCCGCGTCAGTTGGGGCGATTTTCTAGCAACGACTCTCTCTGCAGTTTTTCCAGCATCGGGCGGCGCACGCGAATTGGAGCGCGCTCTCGATGGTCTGTGCCGCCGCGCATCGCTCGCCATCCGCGACGGCTACCGTCTGCTGATTCTCTCCGATCGCGGCGTCGACGATGAATACGCGCCTATCCCGAGCCTGCTCGCCCTCACCGCCGTTCACAATCACCTGGTTCGCGAGCGGACCCGCACGCAAGTCGCGCTGATTATCGAATCCGGCGAGCCTCGCGAAGTGCACCATTTCGCCATGCTGATCGGCTACGGAGCTAGTGCAATTAACCCCTATTTAGCGATCGAGACGATCGAAAATAGCTGTCAAAAAGGTCTTTTAAGCGACGTTAAGTTCGATTATGCGCTCAAAAACTACAAGAAATCGATCAATAAGGGCCTTCTCAAGGTGTTCTCGAAGATGGGCATCTCGACGCTGCAAAGTTATCGAGGCGCACAGATCTTTGAAGCGCTCGGTCTTAATAAGTCATTGATAGATCGATACTTCACAGGCACAGCTTCGCGAATCGAAGGCGTCGGGCTCGACGTTCTGGCCGAAGAAGCCCGTTTAAAGCACGAATACGCCTACCGCCCGATGACGGAATCGGAAACGGAGCTGGATTTAGGTGGAAATTATCAGTTTCGCGTCAATGGCGAGTATCATCTACTAAATCCGCAGACCGTTTCGAAGCTACAGCACGCGGTGCAAGACAAGCGCTATGAGACATTCCAAGAGTACGCCGCGCTGATCGACCGCCAGAATCGCGAATTGTGTACGCTGCGCGGCTTGATGGAATTGCGCGCCTCCGCAAAACCTCTGCCGCTTGAAGAAGTGGAGCCGGCGAGCGAAATCGTGAAGCGTTTTGCGACCGGGGCGATGTCGTTTGGGTCGATTAGCGCGGAGGCACACGAAACGCTCGCGATTGCGATGAATCGCATCGGCGGAAAATCGAACACTGGCGAGGGCGGCGAGGATGAGGCTCGGTTTGGGACTGAGCGACGCTCCGCGATCAAGCAGGTGGCATCGGGACGATTTGGCGTGACGACCAGCTATCTGGTCAACGCCGACGATCTGCAAATCAAAATCGCACAGGGAGCGAAACCCGGCGAGGGCGGTCAGTTGCCCGGTCATAAAGTGGACGAGACGATCGCGCGCGTGCGCCATTCCATTCCGGGCGTGCCTCTGATTTCTCCGCCGCCGCATCACGATATTTATTCGATTGAGGATCTGGCGCAGCTCATTTACGATTTGAAAAACGTCAACCCGAAGGCTCGCATTTCGGTGAAGCTCGTCGCTGAAGTTGGCGTCGGCACCGTTGCAGCGGGCGTTGCGAAGGCCCATGCCGACGTGGTGCTGATCAGCGGACACGACGGCGGCACGGGAGCATCGCCGCTCACATCGCTCAAGCACGCGGGCATTCCTTGGGAGCTCGGGCTCGCCGAGACGCAGCAGGTTCTGGTGCTGAACGACCTGCGCAGCCGCATCATCGTGCAGACGGATGGAAAATTGCAAACGGGCCGCGATGTCGCGATCGCTGCACTGTTGGGCGCGGAAGAATTCGGATTCTCCACGGCTCCGCTGGTCGCGCTCGGCTGCATCATGATGCGCAAGTGCCATCTGAATACGTGCCCCGTGGGCATTGCGACGCAGGACCCGGTGCTGCGCAAGAAATTTCACGGCACGCCCGAAGACGTCATCAACTTTTTCTTCTTCATCGCCGAACAGGTTCGCGAGCACATGGCCAAAATGGGCTTCCGACGCTTCGAAGACATGATCGGCCGTGCCGACATGATCGAGATGCGGCCGGCTGTCGATCACTGGAAAGCGAAAGGCCTCGATTTTTCGCAGATCCTTTTTAGTCCGCAAGTTCCGGCGCGCGTGGGGCGACGCTGTACCATCGCGCAGGATCACGGCCTGGATCAGGCGCTTGACGCGAAGCTCATCGACTATGCGAAGGATGCGATTGAGAGAGGCACACCAGTCGAATTCAAGCTTCCGATCCGCAACGTAGATCGCACCGTGGGCGCGATGCTTTCCGGAGAAATCGCGCGCAAGCATGGATCGAAGGGCCTGGAACCGGGCACAATTCACTTTTCGTTTACCGGTTCGGCGGGGCAGAGCTTCGGCGCGTTTCTCGCCTCTGGCGTGACGCTCGAACTCGAAGGCGATGCGAACGATTACGTCGGCAAAGGTCTTTCGGGCGGAACGATCATCGTTTATCCGCCGCGCACGTCGACGTTTCTGCCGGAAAATAACATCCTGGTGGGCAACGTGGTTTTGTACGGAGCCACTTCGGGTGAAACGTTCTTCAACGGCCGCGCGGGGGAGCGTTTCGCGGTTCGCAACTCGGGCGCGACGGCGGTGGTGGAAGGCGTGGGCGATCACGGTTGCGAATACATGACCAAGGGCCTGGTGATCTGCCTGAGCGACACAGGCAAGAATTTCGCGGCAGGCATGACGGGCGGGTTCGCGTACGTGCTCGACGAAAGTGGCGAGTTCCAAAAAACGCGCTGCAATCAGGAGAGCGTCGATCTGGAACGCGTGGAGGACGAGAAGGACATCGAGACTTTGCACTACTGGATCGCGCGGCACGCCGAGGAAACCGGCAGCCCGCGCGCGAATTGGATCTTAGACCAGTGGCACTTCATGCTGCCGAAATTCGTGAAAGTATTCCCGCATGAATACCGGCGAGTGCTGGGCGTCGCACGAAATAGAACCGCGACCATCGGGAGCGGTCGACATGGGTAAGGTAAAGGGATTTCTCGAATACGAACGCGAAGTCCCCGCGCGCCGCCCCGTCGACGAGCGCGTCAACGACTATTTCGAAATCTATCAGGACTTCGACGACGCGAAAGTCGAGACGCAAGCCGCGCGCTGCATGGATTGCGGCGTGCCATTCTGCAACACCGGCTGCCCTCTCAATAACCTGATTCCCGACTGGAACGACCTGGTCTATCGCGACCGCTGGCGCGAAGCGGTTCGCACATTGCACGCGACTAACAATTTCCCCGAGTTCACCGGACGCATCTGCCCCGCTCCGTGCGAGGCAGCATGCGTGCTCGGCATCAACGCGCCTCCGGTGACGATTAAAGTGATCGAACGCACTATCATCGATCACGCGTGGGAACAAGGTTGGATTCACCCGGAGCCTCCGCAGAAGCGCACGGGAAAGCGCGCGGCGGTTGTGGGTTCGGGTCCGGCGGGGCTGGCCGCGGCGCAACAACTCGCGCGAGCGGGACACAGCGTCACGCTGTTCGAAAAAGCGGATCGTATCGGGGGCCTGCTGCGTTACGGCATTCCCGATTTCAAAATGGAGAAGCGCTGGATCGACCGCCGCATGCATCAGATGGCGGGCGAGGGCGTGGAGTTCGTCACCAACGCCAACGTGCGCGCTGCGGATCTGCACGACTTCCAAGCCGTGGTGCTCGCGATGGGCGCGGAGCAGCCTCGCGAGTTGCCAATCGAAGGGCGCAACTTGCGCGGCATCCACTTCGCGATGGATTTTTTGCCGCAGCAGAACAAGCGCATCGCCGGTGACGCGGTGGACGAGCAGATCCTAGCCACAGGGAAACGAGTGATCATCATCGGCGGAGGCGATACGGGCGCCGATTGCCTGGGAACATCGCATCGTCAAAAAGCAGCATCGGTGAAGCAGCTTGAAATAATGCCGATGCCTCCGGAGAATCGTGCGGCGACAACACCGTGGCCTCTGTGGCCGCTGCAATTGCGCGTCGAAAGCTCGCATGAAGAGGGCGGCGAGAGGCACTGGTCGGCTTCCTCGACGCGGTTCACAGGAGACGCGGAAGGCAATGTGAAGCAGCTTCATTTGAAGAAGCTCGATTCGGGAGAAGAAATCGTGCTCGACGCGGATCTGGTGCTGCTTGCGATGGGCTTCACGGGTCCTGTGCACGCAGGGTTGCTCGAAGAGACCGGCGTGAAGCTGGATGCGCGTGGAAATATCGAGACTACGGATTACGCGACATCGGTCCCCGGAGTTTTCGCGGCAGGGGATGCTCGGCGAGGCCAGTCATTAGTGGTGTGGGCGATCGCAGAGGGTCGGAAGGCGGCGGAGGCGGTGGGGCGGTATTTGCAACAATAGTGCATATGAAGCGACCATTCGCGACGACTGTTTGGCGCGAGGGAGATTGGTATGTCTCCCAATGTCTGGAGCTTGATATCGCCAGTCAGGGTAAGACTGAAGAAGAGGCGCTCGCGAATCTGAAGGAAGCGCTGGAACTGCACTTCGAGCCACCGCAGGCAACTCGTCCTCAGCCGTCCTCTGTCTTGTCAGACTTTGTTACCTTATGGACCTCTTTCTTCGTGGTGCTCGTCTTCGAGGTCTTCTTGGTGGCCTTCATCCCGTGAATCTCTCCCTCTAAAATTTCTCCACTCGCCAACAGCAGCGGCTCATTGGTAACTTCCGGAAATTGCATATTCTGGCTCAGCGTAGAAACATTTCCTAATGCCTTTTTATCCTCTTCGCCCGCGCTGGGATTCGGCACCGCGCGGAATTCGATCGTCAAGCCGCGTTCGATCTGACCGAACAACCTCTTCGTGTCCTGCTTGATCGCAGTCTCTAGCTCGTTCTTTCTGGTTGGCTCGCCCTTGTAATCGATGAGAACGAGGGATGTTGATTCTTCAACAACCTCCTCAACAATTGTCGTGACCTTCTCGTCAAGCTCGTCCTCAGTACGGGTTCCAGTGAGGCCTGCTTTCTTTAGCCGAGCGCGAATGTCACGAATCTCTTCCAGCTTTTTCCACGCATCCAAGAATTTGTTCACGATTGTGGCGAGCCTGTCGATCACGATCAGTCCTGCCACCACCGCGATGGTCGGAATCGACGACGACAATTCTTTCAGTTCTACTGCCTGTGGCTGCCCCGTCAGCGCCTCGCTCAAATCACGGATTAGTCTATCGATGAACCTAAGCTCTTTGGCAAATTCATCAAGGTGATTCTCAAAGAGATCGCGTGGAATCAAGAAAGCTAAATCTGCCGTTCCCGGCGCAAGGGCACTTTCACGGATATTCAGCTCTTCAAGGCTTTGGATAGCGCTTCTCACGACTCCAAGGAAAGCATCGCGGCGACTCGCAAGATACTGTACAAAATCCATCGCCACTGACGGCGTCATGGCATTGGATTGGATTGAGGTTTTTACCTTTTCGGCGATCAAGGGATCAAAAAATTCCGCGCCGCCCATGTCAGCAATTGCTGTGGCTCGAGACGGCGTAATCGAATCGCGAAGCTTCGCGGCGGCAGCTTCAAATCCGGCCATTGCGTCGGCAAGAGCGCTTTGGTACGTTGGCTGCGCTGGCGCGGCCACTAGGCTTGTCAGCGCCGCCAGGATCGCCTCCAGGTTTGTCTGTAGGCCGAGCTTGTTATCCAGCGCGTCCAGAAACTTCAAGGTTCCATAGAGCTTTTGGGCGGTCATACTGTTGTGGAAATTGCGTTTATTCTACCAGATTCAGTTCTCTCAAATGCGGCCAAGAAACGTGCGGTAAAATTATTGCATGAACAAGCAGGATCGGGACCAAATTTCGGGATAAATGACGAAACACGAAATCATCCTCTACTGGAGCGACGCAGACCAATCCTTCATCGCCGAAGTCCCCGAACTCGCCGGATGCGCCGCTGACGGCTCGACTCGACAGGAGGCGCTTGCCAATGTCGAGGTCGTGATCGATGAGTGGATCGAGACGGCGAAAGAACTCGGCCGTCCTATTCCGGAGCCCAAAGGACGATTGCTGTTCGCGTAAAACTTCGCCGCCTTATTCCCTTTCCTTTGTGAGCTTTGCCACTTTGCGTGAAATGTCTTTTGCATTTCTTATCGTACTCTCAGACAGAAAGTTTCCTGCGCAGGAAATGTCGTATTGCGGTGGTGCTGAGCTTCCGGAGCCCGTCAGACGGCTTGCGGCATCGACTATATGGATGGTGTCGACGGAAGATTTTTGGGATCGATCCTGATGGCATTCTGGGAGAGCGGATAGCTATGATCGTCGTACCCATTGGGTTTCAGAGGATTGCGCATCGAAAGCGTGTAGCAGCGGGCGCCCGAAAGGCGTCCGTAATGTTTGCGCTAGAGGGCAGTCCAAGCCATTAGCGGGCCGGTGTGGGAAGCCGGCCCGCGCACGATTTCTCGTACAGACGTAGTGTCCCTATTGCCGCGTCAGCAATCGCACCGAGTTATTCGCCGTATCCGTAAAATACACGTTGCCCGACGCCGTTACCGCGACCGCCCGAGGATTATTCATCTCCGCGACCGTTGCCGGGCCGCCGTCGCCCGTGTAGCCTTGGATTCCATTGCCTGCGATGGTCGTGACGGTTCCGCCGAGAGGGAACAGACGGATCGCGTTATTTCCGGTATCGGCGACATAGATGTTGCCCTGCGCATCCACCGCGATGCCGCTCAACTGGCTGAACTGCGCGGAGGACGCGGGGCCTCCGTCGCCGGTGTAACTGAGCGTCCCGTTGCCCGCGATGGTCGAGACGATTCCATTCGCGATCATGCGCACCGCGCCGTTATTCGAATCGGCGACGTACACGTTGCCCGAGCTATCGACCGCGACGCCCAGCGGATTATAGAATTGCGCGGCCGTCGCAGAGCCTCCGTCGCCGGAATAGCCGATGGTTCCGTTGCCTCCGATGGTCGCGATCACGCCGGTCGACGCGTTCACCTTGCGAATCCATCCGTAAAAATCGGCGATATAGAGATTACCCGAGGCATCGATCGCAACGCCGAAAGGAGCCCCCAGCTTCGCGCTGGTAGCCGCGCCGCCGTCACCCGAGAATCCCTGCGAGCCGCCGGTGCCCGCGACTGTGGAAATGATGCCGCCCTGCGTCACTTTGCGAACCGCCGCGTTGTTTGAATCGGCGATGTACAAGTTACCCGCCGAATCGATCGCAAGACCGGCGGGCTGGCTCAACTGCGCGCTTGCGGCCGCGCCGCCATCACCTGAAAAACCAGAATTTCCATTGCCCGCGAAGGTCGTCACAACGCCCGAGGGCGAGACTATGCGCACGCGATTATTTAAAAAGTCCGAGATATAAATGTTGCCCGCTTTATCCACCGCAACACCCGAGGGACCGCTGAACTGCGCGCTGGCGGCCGCGCCACCGTCGCCGCCGAAATTACCCTGCCCGTTCCCCGCGATGGTCGATAGCGTACCGCTCGCGATCTTGCGGATGCGATTATTCCAACGGTCGGCCAGGTAGATGTTGCCTGAGGAATCCACCGCGATGCCGCGCGGCGCGGAAAGCTGCGCGTTGATGGCCGGACCGGCGTCGCCTGCGAACCCGTAACCGCTGTTGCCGGCGAAAGTCGTGATGTTGTTCGTGGAATCCACTTTGCGGATGCGATTGTCGGCATACGTTGCGATATACAGATTGCCCGAGGAATCGACCGCGACACCCGCTGGTCCGGCAAGCTTCGCGAGAGTCGCTCCGGCGCCGTCGCCCGAATAGCCGAAAGCGATCGTGACGACGTTCGACTTGATGGCCGTGCTTCCCGCGATGGTGTTGATATTGCCGTCACTCGTAATCTTGCGCACGATCGCGTTGTTCGTATCGGCAATATAAACGTTGTTGGACTTATCCACCGTCACGTCTAGGGGTCCATAGAGATTCGCCACGGTGGCTGCGGCGCCGTCCCCTGAAAATCCGGGGGCGTTTGGACCAAGGCCCGCGATCGTGTTGATGTTGCCGTCGGAGGTGACCTTGCGAATCGCGTTGTTCGCCGAGTCCGCTATATAAAGGTTGCCCGCACCATCGACCGCGATCCCCGCTGGCAACTGGAGCTGCGCGCTATTGGCCGGACCGCCGTCGCCGTCGTATCCGGATGTCGGCAAGCCGTAGGCCACGTATCCCGCGAAGAGGTTGATGTTCCCATCGGAGGTAATGATGCGGATCAGGCTGTTTCCAGTGTCGGCGACATAGATGTTGCCCTTGAAATCGACCGCGACGCCCTGGGGATTGTTGAATTGGGCTTTGATGGCCGAACCGCCGTCGCCCGCGTAGCCCATGCGTCCCGTGCCCGCCACCAGCGTCAGCGTTCCGCTGGAGGACATCTTGAACACAGCGTTCGACGAGGTGAAATACACGTTTCCGCCGCCATCGACCGTGACGCGCTGCGGCTGCGTAATGGATGCGCTGAGCGCGGCTACCGGAGTCGGTATAACGGATCCGCCGGCGACGGTCGAGACCAGATACTGCGGCTGGGCGGCGGCGAAAGCTGCGAAGGCAAAGGCCAGCCCGAGCGATTTAGAAAATCGTGAATACAAAAAATACTCTCCCATTTACAGTCGCATTCCTAGGAATGCGTGCATTCAACTCACAGCAGCATTCCTAGGAATGCTGCTCCAACGATAGACGCGAGACTCTTCTATTTTGGTACATCCGGGGTGCTCCGCGCCACGGTATCCTATATTTCTTAGCTATGCGCCGCGTGATCCCCCTCCTTTTGGCTAGCATTTGTATTGCCCAAGTCCCCGATGCGAAGCTTTTTTCGAAGTGGGAATGGCGCAACATCGGACCCGCGACCATGGGCGGACGCATCGCCGATATTGCGGGCGTTCCCGGCGATCCGAATCTTGTTTATGCCGCTGCGGGATCGGCAGGGCTGTTTAAATCGACCAATGCAGGAACAACATGGAAACCGATTTTCGACCACGAGAGCACCATTTCGATTGGCGGCATCGCGATTGACGAGCGCCATCCCGACACGATCTGGGTCGGCACTGGCGAGGCGAATCTGCGAAACAGCGTTAGTTTCGGCGACGGAGTGTATCTTTCGCGCGACGGTGGGAAATCCTGGCACAACATGGGCCTCAGGGATACGCAGACGATTTCGCGCGTCGTCGTCAATCCGAACAATGCCGACATCGCGTACGTGGCCGCGGTGGGTCACACGTTCGGCCCTAACTCTGAACGAGGCGTGTTCGCTACCTTCGATGGCGGCAAGACGTGGAAGAAAACACTCTTCATCGACGACGTCCACGGTGCCGCCGACCTTGAAATCGATCAATGGAATCCCGATGTCCTTTACGCCACGATGTGGCACTTCGATCGCAAGCCTTGGACGTTCGAGAGCGGCGACGATAAGGGAGGAGTCTTCAAATCCGTCGACGCGGGACGCACTTGGAAGAAATTGACCAATCTCCCGAAGCTGATGGGGCGCATCGGAGTGAAGGTTGCTCCCAGCAATCCGAAAGTGGTCTACGTTATCGCCGAATGCAACGATGGCGTGCTGTTTCGGTCCAATGACGCCGGTGCGACGTTTGAAAAACTGTCGAGCGACCGGGAACTGGTCGGGCGCGGCTATTACTTCGCAGACATGCGCGTCGACCCCTCCGACGAGAATCGCATTTACGCGCTGACCAACAATCTGATGCTGTCGGCAGACGGGGGAAAATCCTTCCAGCGCATCGCCGCCAAGGTTCATGGCGATCTACACGCTCTATGGATCGACCCGAAGAACTCGCGCCGCATTTGGAACGGGAACGATGGAGGGCTCGCCGTTTCACAGGATCGCGGCGACACATGGGAACAGATCAACAACATTCCATTGGGCCAGTTCTATCAGGTATACGCCGACAATCGCGTGCCGTTTTACAACATCACCGGAGGCATGCAGGATAACGGTTCCTGGACCGGCCCCAGCCGCACGCGGGAGCCGCAGGGGATCATGAACGACGATTGGCGCATGATCAACGGCTTCGTCGGTTTCGCTGCCTTGAGCGATCCCGACAACCCCGACGTCGTGATCACGGAGCAATCCGGCGGCGTTTTACTGCGCACCGATTTGAAGACTCGCGAGCAGCAGCAAGTCGGCCCCAATGTCCGCAATAATAACGGAGGCACCGCTGCGGGACAGAAGTATCGCTTCAACTGGGACGCGCCGTTCGTCAAATCGCCGTTCGGAAAAAATACCTGGTATCTGGCCGGCAACGCGGTATTCCAATCGAGCGATTCTGGCCACAGTTGGGAACCCATCAGCGGAGACCTCACGACAAACGATCAAACGAAGATGCAGAACGCCGGCAGTCCCGTATGGATCGAAAATTCGGCCGACCTGGTTTACTCGACCATTCTCTCGGTCTCCGAATCGCCCGCGAGACGCGGCGTGATCTGGACCGGCACCGACGACGGCAATCTGCAAATGACCACCGACGGAGGGAGCCATTGGACCAATCTGAGCGCGAATCTTCCCGGCATCCCGAAGAACGCGCCGATCTCGCATGTCGAAGCGTCGCGCAAAAACGAGCTCACTGCTTACGTGTCGCTCGACCTGCACATGTTCGACGATTTCCGCGCCTTCATTTTCCGCACCACCGACGGAGGCAAGACGTTTTCGAAAATCACGAACGGTCTGCCCGCCAACGGCTGGGTCTGGACCATCCGCGAAGATCCGAAAAATCCTGACCTGCTCTACGCCGGAACCGAGCTCGGATTGTTCGCCAGTTGGAATTCGGGGAAGAACTGGACGCCGCTGCACCTCGCCAACATGCCGTATTCCATCGCTGTCCGCGACATTGTGATTCAGCTCGATTCGAACGACCTGATCGTCGCCACCCACGGGCGCAGCGTCTACGTGCTCGACGATATTTCCGCGCTTCAACAGATGAGCGGCTTGACTTGCCTATTCGAGACGCGGCCGGCGTACCGCCACGCGATGCGCGCCACGCGATTCGGCATCGGCGATAAGGCGTTCACTGCGCCGAATCCCCCGTATGGTTCATTGATTACGTACTTCCTTTCAAATTCCGCGGAAGTCCACCTGGAGATCCTCGATGGCCAAGGCACGACGGTGCGCAACCTTCGCGACGCTCCACTCGATGCGGGACTCAACCGGACCGCCTGGGATCTCCGCTACGACTCCGCGCGCGGCCCACAGGCATTGCCAGCGTCGTACAAAATCCGTCTCACGGCCGATAATAAGTCTTTCGAGCAGCCCCTCGACTTGCGTATGGACCCGAGCGTCTCCGTATCGCCGCAGGACCTCGCAATGCAATTCGACTACGCCCGCCGCGTCCAGCAATTGCAGGCACGTGTCAATGCCACAATTCGCAAGATCGACGCGACTGGACATCCGAATCCGCTGCGCGATCGGCTCACGCGACCGCAGAATGCCAGCCGCAGCGAAACCGGTCCACGCCTGCTCGAAAACCTGACGTCGCTGGCCACGATGATCGACTCCGCGAACGCGGCTCCGACACCGGCGATGATCGCGTATTTTAACGAACTCAACGCCGCGGTCGAAGCATTGGTAAACTGAAATCGATGGGCGCACTGAAACGATTTATTTTTTGGGATTTTCCGCGAGGCAGTTGGCAGTACGACGTGATGGTCGGCCTGATTCTGGTCTTCATCTTCGTAACTCCGAAGACGATTTTCCGCGACCAGCCAAAAGCCGCTAGCGTCAACATCATCCGCAACGGCTTCTGGATCGATCCACAGGTGCTTACCGGAGTCCCCGAAAACGAATTGCTCTCCAAAGCCTCCACGGCCGTGAACGCGAAGTACAAAACGCATACGATCATCATGAGCGTCGATCCCATTTATAACGACGAGCAGGAACTCGAAGGCTACATGGCCTATACCAAGCCGTGAAGCGCGCCTTTTTCATCCTGGTGCTCACCGCGCTGCGCGCTCGTGCGGATTCTCTGAGCGAAGTCCTCGCCAGAATGGATCAGGCCGCGCGCGCGTTTCGATCTTTATCGGCGGACGTTCATAAGACCGACTACATCGACGTTTTATCCGACACGCAAGTGGAAGACGCAACATTCAAAATGAAGAAGCAGGCCAAATCCGGCGTAGTGTTGCTCGCTGAGTTTCGCGGCAGGGATCCCCGCAAAATGCGCATCGCCGGCGAAAAAATTGAATATTACCACCCCAAGGCCAACAGCGTCGAAATTTATGACACGCGCAAGTACACGAAATCGGTAGACCAGATTCTGCTGGTCGGTTTCGGAGTCTCTTCGGCGGATCTGCAAAAAAAATATAGGATTGTTGTCGGCGGGTCCGAAACGATCAGAGGAGTGAAGACGACGCGCCTCGACTTAACACCCAAATCCGCAGAAGCGAAAAAAATCTTCAACATGATTCAGCTCTGGATACCGGAGAACAAAGGCAATCCTATTCAGGAGAAACGGCTGCTCGGCAAAGAGAACAAGGACTACAATCTTTTCGAGTTTTCTAACGAACAGATCAATCCGGCCTTGTCCGACTCGGACTTTGAGCTCAATCTGCTTCCCGGCGTCAAGCGCATCGTCGCAGGCAAATAGTGTCTTATCGCGGAGAAATCGTTACTATCATCCCCTTCCTGACGGTCGGGGTTCGGTGGGGAGTATCGAGGGCGGTCGCAGTGCTGATAAACGAGATTGCGCTGACACCGAACCCCGACTGTGAAGGAGGGGGACATGCTTACGATTTTGGCTGTGAACACGCCACTAGGATTACGGCAGCGTCGTCGCGTCATCCGTAATCGCTTTGGCGATTTGTTCCAACGTCAACCCCACCGCCCCTCGCAGATTGGTCCCGCGAAAGTCTCCGCCGTGCATCCGCACTTCGCGAAAATCGGAGCCCTGTAGATCCGCGTCCCGAAAGATGCACTCGTTGATCTCCGCGCGGAAGAAATTCGCGCCGGTCAGCTCGGCCCGCGAAAAATCGCAATGATCGAGCCTCGCTCCCGTGAAGTTCGCCTCCCGAGCCTTCAGCTCCGTCAAGCTCGAGTGATGCAACCGCGCGTGATAAAAGTGCGCCCCAGTGACGTCGCTCCCGCTCAAATCCACATCGTAGAACCGCGATTCGTGAAAACTCGCACCGGACGCGATCAAACGGCGCAGATCTGCTCCCGTAAAACTTTCGCCATTCAGTGGCGCTCCGCTCAGATCAGCCTGGCGGCCTTCGGAGGGACTAGACAGCCACATCCGGTGCAGTCTTAAGACTGCATCCATATTGCCTTCATAAAGAAGGCATATCGGCGAAAGTGGCTATAACTTTTCTAAAAAGCGCCGGTGCACGCGCCCATCGTCCGATAACTCCGGATGAAAAGTCGTCACCATGTGGCGACCCTGCTCCGCCCATACCGGGTCGCCATTATATTTCGCGAGCACGCGCACGTCTCCGCCCACGCGGCGGATAATGGGCGCCCGAATGAACACGGCCTCGAACGTCCCATCGCCGTTCAAATCGAGCTTCGCAATGCGGCTATCGATCTGCCGTCCATACCCGTTGCGCTCCACATCAATATCCATCAGCCCGAGGCTCAACTGCGCTGGATGCGTGACTTCCTTCGCTAGAAGAATCGCCCCCGCGCAAGTTCCGTAAATCGGCTTTCGCTCCCCGAACGCGCGCAGCGGGTCAAGCAGATTTTCGTACTCCAGCAGCTTGAGCATGGTCGAGCTCTCGCCGCCGGGCAGGATCAACCCATCGCACCGCGACATCTCCTCGCGCGTGCGCACCTCGATCGCGCGTCCGCCAGCCTTCTCGATGGCCTTCGCATGAGCCTCGAAGTCGCCCTGCAACGCAAGTATCCCAACCGTCTTCAATCACCAGCCCCGAGTTTGCATGAGTTCCGCTTCGGGCAGGTTCGATACGTCGAGCCCGCGCATCGGCTCGCCCAAATCCTCGCATGCTTCGAGCAGCTTTATCGGATCTTTGTAATACGTCGCAGCCTTCACCACAGCCTTCGCCCGAGCCTCCGGGTCTTCGGATTTGAAGATGCCGCTGCCGACGAACACCGCCTCCGCGCCCAGTTGCATTACCAGCGCCACATCGGCTGGCGTGGCGATACCGCCCGCCGAAAAATTCGGCACCGGCAGTTTACCGTTGGCCGCCACCCACTCGACCAGTTCAAGTGGCGCGCCGAGATTTTTCGCCTCATGCACCAGTTCCTCTTTCCCGAGAATCGTCAGATGCCTCATCTCCTTCACGATGGTCCGGATGTGCCGCACCGCCTCGACAATATTGCCCGACCCCGCCTCGCCCTTCGTGCGGATCATCGCCGCGCCCTCCGCGATGCGACGCAGAGCCTCGCCCAAATTGCGCGCTCCGCACACGAACGGGACCTTATAGGTCTTTTTGTCGATGTGGTGCTCTTCGTCCGCCGGTGTGAGCACTTCGCTCTCATCGATGTAGTCGGCGCCCATCTCTTGGAGAATGAGGGCTTCCGTGAAGTGCCCTATGCGAGCTTTCGCCATCACCGGAATCGACACGGTTTTCATAATGTCGCGCATGATGCGAATGTTCGCCATGCGCGCCACGCCGCCCTCTTTGCGGATGTCCGACGGCACGCGTTCCAGCGCCATCACGGCCGACGCACCTGCCTGCTCCGCGATCCGCGCCTGCTCCGCGTTGGTGACGTCCATGATGACGCCGCCTTTCAGCATCTCCGCCAATCCGACCTTCAGTCGAAACTCTTCAGATAGGTACATTGTTCGCTCCTTATATAGCAAGCGCATTCCTCGGAATGCGCGTTAAACTAACGCCGGGGCCGGTTCGCCCCGCTGCTTGCGCTGCGCGCGTTGTTGTTCGGTCCGGAAAATCAACCCTAAAACGGCCAGTCCGTGCCGGATGTTCTCCGGCGTCAACCCCGCAAAACTCAATCGCAACCCTTGGACCTGCGGACGCGTCACCGCAAAATACCGCCCGGGCAGGAAACTGACATTCTCCCGTTCCGCCCGCGTCGCCAGCTCCGATGCGTCCAGAGGCTTCGGCAATTCCACCCAAACATTCATGCCGCCTTCTGGTTTGGTGAAGCTCGCGCCCGCCGGCAGTTCCTTCGCGCACGCACTCAGCGTCGCCTTCAACCGCAGCGCTCCCGCCGTCAACATTTTTTGACGATGCGCGGCTAGTCTCCCCGACTCCGCAAACCGCAGCACCACCGCCTGCGACAATTGATCCGAGTGCAGATCGCTTGCTTCCTTGGCCTCAGTCAACCGCGCGATAAAGTGCCGTGGCCCGATCGCCCATCCCACCCGCAGCCCCGGAAATGCGATCTTCGAAAAACTTCCCAGCAGAATGGTGTCGCCCGATTCGTCGAGCCTCTTCATCGACGGAATTTCCGCGCCGTGATAGCGCAGCTCGCCGTACAGATCGTTCTCGACCACGATCACACCCGCGCGCTTCGCCAGCATCAGAATGGTTCGGCGTGACTCCACCGGCAGCGTCGACCCCGTCGGATTCTGAAAATTCGGAGTCAGCACCATCAGCCGAGGCTTCTCTTTGTCGAGCAGCGCGCCGAGCGCGTTTACATCCACACCTTCGCGACCCACCGGCATCCCGATCACGCGCGCCCCGCCTCGCATGAAGGCGTTTCGCAATCCCGGATACACCGGATCTTCGATCAGCACCGTTTCGCCGCGGGCGGCCAGCACTCGCTGGATCAAATCGAACGCCTGCTGGCATCCGCTGGTGACCAGAATGTCATCGTCCTCGCCCGCCGTCCCGCGCTTCCGAGCTTCACTTAAGAGATGACGCCGCAACGGCCCATATCCGCTAGCCGGACCAAGTTGCAGAATCTGCGCCGCGTCATCGGAGTCAATAACCTCGCGGCAAGTAGCGCGAAATTCGTCCAGCGGAAACATGATCTCGGACGGCCGCGAAGCCGAAAAACTAATCGTTGCCGCAGCAGGCGCTGCTTCTATCGGATTCAGCGCAGCCCAATCGACCCGAGCATTCTCCTCCGGACCGCCCTCAACAAAACTCCCGCGCCCCACCTCGCGCCGAATCAGCCCCTCGGATTCGAGAACATCGAAGGCTGACGTAATGGTCGCCCTATTCAGTCCAATGGACTGAGCCAATTCCCGAGTAGGCGGAATCCGTTCCCCGCGTACCATCCGCCCGCCAAGAATCGCAGAACGTAGCTGTTCATGCAGTTGCCGGTAAAGCGGCGTGGGAGACTGGGCGTCGAGATCGAGCCGTGGAAGCATACCAATATCTGATCGACTATACCATATTGGATGATCCGGGTGGCGCGAGCTTCAGCTTGCAGCGGCGACTTCAGTCGCCGTCTTGTGGGGCCGGCAATCTTGCCGGCAGCCGCCATTCAAGGCGGCCCTCTGTTTCTTGAGCACCCGGTCGCCATGTCACGGTGTAATCTGAAAGTACGAAATCCAACCTTGCCAGTCCGCCGGTCCAGTGGCGCTTATTGATGGTCTCGATGAGGGCTCGAAAGGCGTTCGTCTGGTGTTGGAATGCGATCCAGCCGTGGATCTTCACATTGGTTGGAATCGCGTGTCTCGCGCTCTACACCAAGATAAACCAACTCGCTAAACTTGAGCCCGTCCGCGATCTACAAATTGCCGTGGGGTTACTTGTTGGCACCATCCTGACCCTGGCCTTTTCCTTGTCAATAATCCCACTGCAGAAGGCAGCCGAGGTTTACTCGGCTTCGATCCTGCGCTTGTTCCAGGAGGATCGCGGCATTCGTGCGGTCTCGCTCACCTTGTTGGCGATTTGCTTCCTTTCTTTCGGCCTAACAGCCTCTCCCGTCTTGGGCATAAAACCAGCGGCAACGTTGCCGCTAATCCTTCTGCTGTTAGGCGTCAGCCTAGACTTGTTACGGCGGCTCTACGTTCTGATCACGCGTCTCCTCGACCCACACGAGGCCGTCAGGCGCCTGTCCGCGCAGGCCCACAAGAAACTCACCCGGCTCAACGGAAAAATTGTGCGGGCCTCCCATCTCTTATGGCAGTCGTCGCCGCCCGCCGAGAAAAACAAGCGCACGCCGGAACAGTACCTGGCCCGGTACTATGAACAAGATCAGACTCACGACAACTTCGTCTGGAATCAATCTGTGGAATTTGCTGAGATAGCCCAGAAGGCAATGGCAAGAAACGACTGGTCACTGACATTTAATACCCTGAACGCCATGCAGCGGCTCGCGATCGACGCCATCGAGTGCAGAAAATCCGCTCTCGTTTTTTATCTGGCAGATTTCATGGTCGCGAAGGCAACCGCTGAGAAGCCCTTGAATCGAGTGTACGAGGACCTTCTTGTTATTAATCGAACAGCCGTTCGTCAAGGAGCGGAGAACGTTTCAATGATGGTGATCCGCACACTCGGGCGAATAGGCGAGCACATGACGACGATCCACCGACCCAAGCCCCAGGAATACTCGGCCCCTCTAGCTCCGGGCCCAATCTGGTACTGTCGCACTGCTATAAAAGAATCACAGGATAAGGGGATCGATGAAGCCCGTAGTGAAGGTAGCGCGACTTTAGCCAAGATCGCTCTTGCGGCACCTGTTCATACCGATGTGCAGGATGTACACATCTCGGTGATCGATGGCATTTTCGAGACCATAAGCTTGCGACCAGCCTCACAAAACAGTGCCTTCTATTTCAGGGAGGCGCTGAGTCGAGCTCTTGAGGTACTCCACGCGTTGGTCGGCCATAAGGACTTCCAATCTGGACTTATGACGGAACGTTTCTTGCGGAAACTCGAAGCGATCCTACCCTTGGGTCTGGCCCTGGAAGGCACGGAGCCGCTGGCCCTGATGCAGCACCCTATCGGCCCACCTTATGATGCAAGCTCGGACCTCTCCTTGGTCGCGCTCGTGGGCCGAGCCCGTAACCTGATCGAGCCGATCAGAGCCCATACGGGTCCGGTGTCGTGGTCGCATTTCACAGCCTTCGTCGAATCAATCACCAAGCACTTCCGGCTGATCTCCGAGTACCCCGCCATCGCGTCCAGCATCCTCATGTTCTCGTTGAACTTGAGTGTCAGGCAAATCGTCCATTGCCTTCTGGATGAATCTCGGAGGGCGCGAGAAGCGGATTCAAACTCGCTAGAGGAACTCCAACAGCTGGCAGGATCGTTAATCAATTTCTATGGCTCGGTCGCATATCATGCCAAGGCGATGGATCTGCAACGCACCCGTGAGGCCGCGGAATCCCTCGGCATCCTCGCTCTGCAATCCTTGGACTATGGGTTGGATGAGCTTGCTTTGACGGCCGCGCAGAACATCGCGTCCCTTGGAACTAACGGTGCAAAGAAGCTAAGCAATATTTCTCTACAACATCTCGCATCCGTGCTGATTCCCACGCGGTGGATAAGGCGGCTTGCGCGGGAGATGGATCGCAAGAACACACTCGGCCGTCTGAATGAGATCGAACAGAAGTTAGGCGCGGCGTTCCCCGAACACACATCCATGATCGCGCAACTTGACGAACTCGAGCGTGAGCATTGGGAGCGAATAAGCCAGGGCCATCCACATCCGCTCATTTCGGAGGTTGAACATTTACTCGCGCGGCTCTTGGGCCACCGACGGAGAGCGAATGATGCAGCGGCGCAACCCTAATCGAGAACCAGCCCAAAGTCGACCCAATGGAGATTTATTGATCTGAAGAAAACTCGAAAAACCGCCAAACCGATCACCGCCGAAGCAATCGCCCGGCTCGCCGACCGAGGTAAGGACATCTCCGCCCATTTCAAGGGGGAAGGCCGCATGGTCCAACCCAAACAACCACCGCTCGTCAAAAAGTAATCTCATCCCCCGGCATCGCGACCAAGCCGAAAATATCGTTTGGCGAGCCATCCACTTTTATCGGAATCAACCGCCCGTGAAACATCCTGCGGACCGTCACATCTTGAGGTAGCGCTTGTGGACGGCCCAGGACTCGCAACCCGGTCTTCATCTCCCCGACGGCTTCTCCAACCGTGCCGCCCATTCGGACGAAAACATCGCCGCCGTTGATGCGGACATGGAAACCGGCGTTCATTCCCACATTTACCGCAATCGACTGGCAGAACATTCCCGCTCCGGGTTTCGCGCAATACGTTTCCGGGTCGGAGAGGAACTGGCCGGTTGCATCGTGTAGCGCCTTCCGGTCGGGCGCGCCAAGAATCGTCGCTCGAAAGTTGTGCGCCGACGCGCCGGTCCAGTATAGGTAACGGAAATACGCGGGTGCTTCCGGTACCGTCAGCGATTTCCCCGCACCTGAGGCGAGCGTGATTCGCACTCGATCATCCCCGGGCGCACGCGCGATTTCGTAGAAGGAAACATCGGGCTCCGCGCCCGCCGGACTCACCAGCCTCAAGAAAAAGCCGGGAATCAGATCGATGAAACCAGTTTGCGTATAGGTGCCGAAGCGAACATAGGCGGCAATCTGCGGAGGAAACGGGAACGTCTCCGTGATCGCCTGCTCAATATGCGAGGTTTCGTCGCTCACAAGGCACCCTTTGTCTGCCCTGGCCGCGACAGCCTCGCGAAATTTCTCCAGGTCCGTCAAGGTATCCGCGTACATCCGCGGCCCGCTTTCCGCAATGCTGATGTGTTGCGGCGCCGCAGGCTGGCTCTCGGTCTGGGGAGGCGCAAAGTATATTTCCGTCTTCACCGTCACGTGCGCCGTGTTTCCCCGCCAGGCTAAAGAGAAAGACTCGGACTCGATATCGCATCCCGTCTTCTGACTCGGACGCTTGCGGGCGTTCTTAATTTCCGGCTTCGACGGAGGAGGCGTCAGGATCTGAGTGCGCCCCTGCCGCGTCAATTGATACGCCGGATGCCGACAGGCGGCGAGCAGACAAGAAAGAATCGCAATAATCCAGCGCATGCTAGATTTTTAGCATAGCGCGAATCGCATCCGGATTGGCGTTGGCAATCCCAATGGCGACCTCCATCGCGCGGTCGTCCAGCTCGAACGCCGGTGCGACGTGGTGGACCAGTCCCCACGCGAGCGCTTCGGGAGTCGAGAAAACCCTGCCGCTCAATCCTAATTCGAGCGCCCGCCGCTCGCCGATCGCGCGCGCCACTGCGCCCAAAATCGCCGCGCTGAACCGGCCTTCGCGAATATCGGTCAGGCCGAAGCTGGTTCCTTGCGCCGCAATCACGACATGCGCATTCGCCGCCAGCGCCAGTCCGCCCGACAGCACGACACCCTGCACCGCGGCGATGATCGGTTTTGTGATGTTACGCCCAATCGCCATCAATTCTTCATCCGGCTCGCAACCGGCGCAGAAGATGTGTCCATCGGCCTCCAGAAGAATAGCGCCAACATTCGCGTCTGCTTCCGCCGCATGAATCTCGCGCATCAAATCACGGCATCCTTCGGCGTCGAGCACATTGCGCATTTCAGGCGACGACAGAGCAATGCGATAAAGTCTGCCATCCAGCTCGATGCGAAGTTTCATAACGTTTCGAGGACTAGATGTTCGCGCGTTCCCGCAGCCGCCTCGAACGCGAATTGCAAGATGCGCCGCGTTTCGAGCGGATCGATGACGGCATCGACGTGCCCCCGCGCAGCCGCAAATCGAGCGTCTAGCCAATGCTCATAATCCGCGCGTGTTTGCGCGATCCGAGCCTCCAACTCCGGCGGAACAGCTTCGCCCGATGCTTTCAGTTTCTCCAACTCCGGACCATGCACCGCCTGCACGGCCGCGTCGCCTTCCATCACGCCGATGCGCGCCGTCGGCCACGCGAATGTGAAATGTGGATCGAATCCCTGCCCCGCCATCGCATAATATCCGGCGCCGCTAGCGTGATTCAGCGTGAGTACAATTTTGGGAACCGTCGCGCACGCCATCGCTTCCACCATCGCTGCGCCGGCGCGAATAATGCCCTCACTCTCCGCTTCCACGCCCACCATGAAGCCCGAAACGTCCTGCAAATAGAGCAGATTAAGGCCTCGCCGGGCCGCATTTTCGACGAAATAAGCGACTTTAAGGGCTGATTCGGTGTACACAATGCCGCCAATTCGAGGTCCGCTGGACGTTTTTAGGAAGCCTCGGCGGTTCGCGATGACCCCGATTTCGCGTCCGTGGAGGCGCGCATTCGCGCACAGCATCTCCGGCGCGTGATGGGGTTGAAATTCCAGGTAATCGCCGGCGTCCACAATGCGCGCGATCACTTCCTCCATGTCATACGGAAGACGGTGATTCGATGGCAGTAAATCGTAGAGTCCTTCCGCCGGTTTCGCGGGCGCAGCGCCCTTCAATGCCGGCGCGGGCGGCGGAAGCTCGCGAATCTTCTGCCGGATCAGTTGCAAGCATTCCGGATCGTCCTTGGCGGAATAATGCGCGACGCCACTGGTCCGCGTGTGCAGAGTTGCACCGCCAAGTGATTCAGCATCGGTGATTTGGCCCACCGCGCCCTTCACTAAATTGGGTCCGCCGAGCCCCATGAAGCTCGATCCTTCGACCATAATAATGACGTCGGAGAGAGCTGGTAAATACGCGCCGCCCGCGATGCACATGCCCATCACGGCGGCGATTTGCGGGACTTTCAATCTGCGGCGCATCAGCGAGTTGTAATAAAAAATTCGCGCCGCGCCGTACTGGCCAGGGAAAATTCCGTCTTGATACGGCAAGTTAACGCCCGCGGAATCTACTAAATAAACGATTGGCAGGCGATTGCGCATGGCGATTTCCTGCGCTCGCAGGATTTTCGAAATCGTTTCGGGCCACCATGCGCCGGCCTTTACGGTGGCATCGTTCGCGACGATGACGGCGGGGCGTCCTTCAATGCGGCCCACTCCGGTGATCACGCCGGCGGCGGGGGCTTGGCCGTCGTATTTGTCAAAAGCAATCAATAGTCCGATTTCAAGGAATATCGTTCCAGGGTCGATGAGCTTCGCAACTCGTTCGCGGGCGGTGAGTTTTCCCTGGCGATGCTGTTTCTCGATTTTCTCCGCGCCTCCGCCCGCGCGCAGTTTATCTTCCAGCTCCTGAAATGCCGCGACCATCGAGCGCATCGTTAGTTCAGCCACTATTGATATAGTAACGGTCTAGATGCTTGGAATTGAGCGGCACGCGTTGAAGATCGTGTGGACCGTATTTCTGTTCGCGCTGATCGCAGCGGTGGTATACCAGGTTCGCCATACGCTGATGATTTTCGCGCTGGCGCTATTTTTCTCGCATTTACTCGGTCCTGTCGTTGCTTTTTTCGAGCGGACAGTTCCAGCACGGGTGCCGCGGGTGGCGATCCTGGTGCTTGTTTATATCGCGCTGGTAGTGGTGATCGTGTTGACGTTGATTTCGGTGGGCTCTCGCATCGGCGAGCAGGCAGCGAGTTTGTTGACGCGGCTGCCGGAGTTGACGCATCAACAAGACCCGCTGGGCCGCCTGCCGCTGCCGGCGTGGCTCGAATTTGCGCGCCCAAAGCTCGCGGAACTTTTGAAAGAACGGTTGGGGGATCTGGAATACCAGGTGCTTCCGCTTCTTTCGAGCGCGGGGGTGCAGATTATCAGCGGCATTGGCAACGTGCTGAGCACGATTCTGATTCCGATTCTCAGTTTCTTTTTTCTCAAAGACGGCGCGGCGATCCGGAGGACGATTGTCGAGAGTTTCGCTCCTTCGAACCAGGCCGTCGTCAACGAGATCTTTATGGATCTCAATTTGCTGCTTGCGCAGTACATTCGCGCCCTGGTGATGCTGGCCATTTCGACATTTCTCTTCTACACCGGCTTCCTGTCGATCGCGTCGGTTCCGTATGCGATCCTGCTAGCGGGAATCGCGGCCATCTTTGAATTCATACCCGTGGTAGGGCCTCTGACGGCGTCGGCGGTGATTTTATTGGTGGCTGCGTTTACAGGGTATCCGCACATATTGTGGATCGTGGCATTCCTCGGGATCTACCGAATCTTCCAGGACTATGTGCTCAACCCGCACCTGATGAGCTCCGGCGTCGAGATCCATCCGCTGCTGGTCTTGTTCGGCGTGTTGGCCGGAGAGCAGATCGGCGGAGTACCAGGCATGTTCTTCTCGGTGCCAGTGATTGCCGCGCTGCGCGTCTTGTATGTGCGGCTGCGGAGACAACGGCGTGCGGTGGCGTAGCATTTTTAAGTTGCTGACGATCGCTGCGCCTGCCTGGGCGCACGTTGTGAGCATGAGCAGCGGCGAGCTGCGCATTGACGGCCCTCTGGCCGATTACGAGTTGCGCATGCCGATGGTCGAAATCGCGCACATGGCGAATCCAGAGACGATTCTCAACTATATTCACTTCGACGGAGGGCATCGGAGATTCGCGAAGTGCGCCGAGGAGGACGGCACCTATGTCTGCAAGGCTGCCTACGAATTTGAAAACCTGGTTCCAGAGCGACTGGGCGTTGAGTGTACTTACTTCGCGGTGACTGTGCCTAACCACGTGCACTGGCTGCATGCGGTGCGCGGAGCGAACAGCGACCAGGAAGTTTTCGACGGGGCATTCCCGCGTTCGGAGCTGCGTTTCCGGCCTCCTTCGCGGATCGAGACTCTCGCGCGCGAGTTCGGACTGGGGTTCGTTCGCGCGGCGATGAATTGGATCGGTCTGCTGTTTCTGCTGGGATTGGCGATGGCGGCGCCGCGCGCAGTTGCGCCGATTGCGTGTTTTTTAATCGGCGAAGCTGGCGCAATTTTGATTGGTCCGCGGATTCCGTGGCCGCTGGCGCCGCGATTTCTGGAGGCGGCGATGGCGTTGACGGTGGCTTACCTTGCTGTAGAAATCCTCATGGTGGCGGACGCTAAGCATTTGAGCTGGATTGTCGCGGTGCTGGGATTATTTCATGGCTTGAGCATCGCCGGGTTTCCGGCGCCTTACATGGTGGGGGCGAGAGTGTTGCAGATCGCTGTTTTTGTGGTGCTGGGATTGGGCGCGCTGCGTGTTTCGACTGTCTGGCGAAGAGGTATCGCTTGGGGGTTGCTGATGGCGGGGTTGGGTGGATTTGCGTGGCAGGTTTTGAGATAGCTCGGGACACTCGCACGGAGGGACCGTGCCCGGAGGGCGCCCACAATCGGTCCGCACGGGTGCAGCCTGCACCACAAGAGCAAGAGCGGGTCCAGGGGGACCCGCGCGGACCGGGGGGTCCGCCCCACCCGGAGGAGGAAATGCAAATCTGCCTCCGGGAGAAAGTAGCAGAAGGCAGGACAGAGAAAATGGTAACGATGTCGGATGGACGATGGCGGTGGGTGGCTCGCGGGGCGGTGCTCTGGTATTGCCTCTGGGCGATTTTGTTTATTCAGGCGAAGCCGGGGTTTCATTATGACGAAGCCATCGATGTGCTTGGGTCCGTCCATTTGCGGCACTCGCATGCGGATCTGACGCTTCCGCATTCGCCGGACACCTGGTTCTGCGTGAAGAAGCACTGTTTCCCGCTGATGAGCGCGCCATACATCGGCGCGATTAAAGAGTACATCTGCCTTCCCTTGTTCGCGATACTCGGACCAAGAGCGGAGGTGGTGCGACTGGTCGCGATGACGCTGGGAGCACTGGGGATTATCGGTATCGCGACATTGCTGGGGAGGCAAGTTAGTTACCCAGTCGCCGCAGCGGCGGCGTGGGCGATGGCGATTCATCCGTCTTATCTGGATATGACGGTGCTGGATAACTCGGCGTTTTCGCCCTGGATGGGAGCCTTCGGGCTACTGTGCATAGCGGCTTCCCGATACCTTGACGTCCCGAATCCGCGCACCGCGTTCTGGGTGGGCGCGACGGTGGGGCTCGGTGTATGGGCCAGGGCGAATTACGTTTGGCTACTGGCGGCGCTCTTCGCGGCTCTTGTGATTTCGGCCGGGCGACGACTATTGTTGCCCTTTTCTCACTGGGCGTTTATCGTGGTTGGCGGACTCATCGGGGGTCTTCCTTTCCTGGTCTATCAAGCGCTGTCGCGCGGCGGCACGTGGGAGGCCGCGGGCATGTTTCCAGCATCGGGGACCTTGACGGAACGCTCTTTGCACCGCTTGTGGATGCTTTCAGAAACGCTCTTCAGCGATGGCGAGCATCAGCGCATTTGGGACGGCCCGGCCTTGCCCGAGTGGCAACTATGGTTGTTCCCTACAGTGATCGCAGTGAGTTGCCTGGTTTGCCTGATCGTGAAACAACGGCATGGATTCCTTCCGCGCACGGCAGCGCTTACTCTACTGATCTTCACAGGAGTTTTCTTTTCGACCAGCATCACGGTGGCGGAACATCACCTGGTGACTCTTGTACCGATCGCGGTGATGGTCGTTGCTCTGGCTGGATGGGAACTGATGCATCGAACCCGGTGGGCGCGTGCGTCAGTGATTGCCGTCGCGGCTGTATACGCAGGGTCCGCGGTGTATGGGCAGTTCGCGACTTTGAATGGCTTACGGAGGACTGGCGGCGTTGGACCGTGGTCCGACGGAATATTCGAGTTGACCAAGCGGTTGCGCGCGGATTTTCCTGGCCAGGAGCTAAAGGTTCTGGATTGGGGATTGCAAAACAACGTGTACGTTCTTTCCGACGGGCGGGTGCGGACTCGAGAACATTTTGGTCGCGCCACCGTAGACAAGACAGATTGGAACGTCCAATGGATCGAGGAGATTCGCCGTGGCGGGGTGTTTTTGCTGAACGGTCCGCAGAACCGTCAGATTCCCGCGGCTTCCACCGGGTTCCTACGCGCGTTGGCCGAGGGACGTCCGACGATGCGGCGATACACTGTCCCGCAAAGAAGCGGCGTTCCTTACGCGGAGGTGATCGAGATTGTACCGGACACGTTGGGCACCGGACCCGCGCCGCCTCCGGATCCGCCCGTTCCCATCAGGCAGGAAATTGCGGCGAACGATCCGGCGTTTTCAGAGCGGTCGACGGGATTCTACGGGATCGAAAAAGGGAGCTGGCGATGGACCAAGCAAGAGTTCTCGCTCACATTCCCAAGTTCCCCAGCAGCGCGCCTCACGCTGCACGTGAATGTGCCTGAACCGGTGATCCAGAGGCTCGGCGCGATCACCATGAGCATTCGCGCGGGAGCGCATGTTCTTGGTCCGGAAACATTTTCGCGACCTGGCGACTACACCGTGACCCGCAGCTTGGAGCCGGGGAACGCGGAGAATCGATTTGATTTTCGTCTCGACAAAGCACTGGGTCCGTCAGCAGCGGATGGCCGGGCATTGGGAATCATTTTCGTGAGCGCTAGTCTCGATTCGAAGTGATTATTCACGCTTGCGCGCGTTCATATAGTGCAGCAGCTTCATTTCGCGGCGCCCTTTCGTCACCGTATCGAGAACTAGTCCGCACGCGAAAAAAATGAGCGCGGAAATCGCGAGGCCGGTGGCGAGGATGGCTGTGGGAAAGCGCGGCACGAGGCCTGTTTCAAGGAACGTGGCCACGACCGGATACGCCAGTGCCAGCGACGTGATGAGAAAGAGCAGACTGAGCAGTGAAAAGAAAACGAAGGGCTGCTCATTCTTGAACAGCGTGACGATGGTCCACAGAATGCGCATGCCATCACTGTATTTGTTCAGCTTGCTGGACGATCCGTCGGGACGCTCCTTATAGACGGTCTCGATCTCGGCCACCGGAAGGCGCAGCGTGAGCGCGTGCACGGTGAGCTCGGTTTCGATCTCGAAGCCGCGAGAAAATGCGGGAAACGATTTCACAAAGTCGCGCGAGAAGACGCGATAGCCGGACAGAATGTCGTGAAGACTGGCGCCGAACAGGATCGCGACGGACTTCGTGAACATGCGGTTGCCCATCTGATGCCCCCGACGATAGGCACCGGATGACGCAGGCACGCGGCGGGCGACGAGCATGGCCAGCCGCTGTTCGGCTGCGATGGTCAGCATCCGCGGGGCGATCGAGGCGTCGTAAGTTCCATCGCCATCGACCAGGATGTAGAAGTCGGCCTCAATTTCCAAGAACATGCGGCGGACCACCGAGCCTTTGCCCTGCGCAGGCTCATGGCGCACGATGGCTCCTGCTTGCGCGGCGACGCGCGCTGTATCGTCTTTGGAATTGTTGTCGTAGACATACACGGTGGCGGACGGGAGAGCGGATCGAAAGGCTTCGACAACGCCCGCGATCGTTTGCGCCTCATTGTGGCAAGGAATCAAAACGGCGGTGTTCATTGGCGGAGCCTATATAGGATGGAGAAGTCCGTGCGCGCGACTTCGGTGTATTGGGAGAACCACTCGGCGAGCGCACTTTGGCGAGAGAGCGAGAGGGGCGCATTATAGAGGCCCAATCCATCAACGATCCAGGTTGGTTTTTTGGCGATTAGCTCGCGCACATTGGGAGCGGTGAACTCGGGTGCGATCGATACGGTCGAGAAAAGATGGCGGTCTGCGAGGACTCCGGAGATGGGCTGGCTTTCTAAAAATCGCGTGCCGGCGGGCATTTGGGAATCAATGAAGATGTCAGGACGGAAGCCCCATACAAAGAGGGTATCGCCAGGGTGCGAGAGCGCGCGAAGTTTTTCCGATGCGGCGCGGCTGTCGCGGTCCATGCTGAGATCGGTCGACGTGCCGCCGCGCGCGAGGGTGATGTAGCCTTTGCCGAATCGGATGAGAGGGACGGCGAGTAATGTGCACAGTGCGAGTGCAGCCATTTTATTTGGGGAGGCCGTAATCCCCGCACTGACGTGCGGGGTTATAGCCCCGTGGCGTGAGGCCGGGGAAACTAGAAGAGACCAGCCGCGCGATGCGGCAACGATCATCGGCGGCAGCAGCAGGAAATAGTAGCGGGGGAAGAATCGCAATCCGACGATGACTCCGGCGAGCGAGATTACGATCCATAGGGCGAGGCGGCGTTCGCGTTTCACTGCGAAGATCGCGCCCACGACCAGCGCGGCTTGGAATCCGATCCAGTTTGCGGTTCGTGTGAGGCCTTCGGTTAGAGGATGCTCGACAAAGGTGTTCGCTGCGTAGATCCGTCCCCATTGCCACGCTTGGCGATAATACTCCGACGCGGAACCGTGGAACCACATCCATCCGAGGGCGAGCGCGTTGGGCGCGACGAAGCCAATCAGCAACATGGGCGCTTGTCTCCATTGCCACAGCGCGCACGCGGCGAGGACGAAGATCGCTTTCGCGCTGCAGAGTAAACCAATGCCAGCGGCGACGCCGCTTAAGAATGCTCGTCCGCGCCATGCGAAATAAACGGCGGCGAGATGCGGGAGCACGAGCAGCATGTCGGAAGCGAGAGGGATCACGGCGGAGGGCAATCCGAAAGTGAGAAAGAACGCCGCGAAGAAGGCGGCGAAAAGTCCTTCGCGTTCGCTCCATATCGAGCGGGCGAACTGCCAGGCGGTTGCCGCGACCGCCATCACGTAGACCGCGCCTGCGAGGCGCAACAAGACTCCGGCACGTGCGCCCCACAACAAATCGACCCAGGCGACGAGCGCGGGTTTATCGAACCATACATCGCGATAGAGGACTTTTCCGCGCGCAACTTCGACCGCGGCGGCGAGCGGCAGATTATCGTCGGCCCACAGAACGTTGGTGTGGCAGAGGCGCGCGGCGGTGACGGTGACGGCGAGCAGAAGAAGGGTCAGACCGGTGCGGCGCATTCCTCCGAATATAGCGGATTCGCGCCGCTCCACTGACTGGTGCTATCGCTTGAGCGCGGCCTGCACGCGGCTGTTCTTCAAGCCATATCCGAAATAAACGACCAGGCCAATGCCCAGCCAGATGAACAGGCGGGCCCAGTTCATCCATCCGAGCTTGTACATCATGTATCCATTGAACAGGATGCCGAGAATCGGAACCAGGGGCACCCACGGCGTTTTGAACGGGCGGGGTTGAGCGGGATCCGTGTGGCGCAGCACCATGACCGCGGCACAAACGATGACGAAGGCCAGCAGCGTGCCTATATTCACCATCTTGCCGATATCGTCGATCGGCGTGACGCTTCCGACCGACGCGGCGAGAAGACCCACGAGAATCGTATTCTTCCAGGGGGTGCGAAAACGGGGATGGATATCGGCGAAGAACTTCTTGGGAAGCAAACCGTCGTTGGCCATCGAGTAGAGCACTCGCGTCTGGCCGAGAAGCATCACCAACATCACGCTGGTTAGGCCGGCAAGAGCTCCGATCGTAATGACGTGCGACGCTCCGACCAGACCCCGATCCAGAAACGCGTGGGCGATCGGCGCTTCGATATTGACTTCGCGCCACGGCACCATTCCGGTGAGCACCGCGGCCACCGAAATATACAAAGCCGTACAGATCAGGAGCGAAGCGATAATCCCAATGGGCAAGTCGCGCTGGGGATTCTTGGCCTCCTGGGCGGTGGTGGAGACCGCATCGAATCCAATGTAGGCGAAGAATATGTAAGCTGCGCCAGCGCCGATTCCGGAGAACCCGAACGGCGCGAAAGTCGCCCAGTCCGATCCCCAGTTGACCTTGTTGATGTAGGTGATACCCAGACCGATGACGAACAGCACGACAGAAACTTTGATCGCTACGATAACGGAGTTGAACTCCGCGCTCTCTTTAATCCCGATTACCAGAATCGCGGTAATGACGAGGGCGATCAGGAAGGCCGGCAGGTTGAACCCTATCTCGACACCGAAGATTTGCGGCGCGCCGAGGAGATCGTGAGCGCGTTGGATGAGTGCCGGAGAATGTTCGGCGGTGATGGCGGAAACTTTTTCGAGAAACGCCTGCGTTCCAGGGACGAGCGAGGAATCCGCAGCCTGCGCCATCTGGCGGGCGATCGCCGCCTCCGCGGTCCTGAGGCCGGTCCAGTGGTCGTAGGCCATCCAGAGAGGCATTTCGATTTTGAAAATCCGAAGGAGCTCGATGAAATGATTCGACCAGCCCGAAGATACGGTGCTGGCTCCCATCGCATATTCGAGTGTGAGATCCCAGCCGATGATCCACGCGAATATTTCCCCCAAGGTGGCGTAGGCGTAGGTATACGCGCTGCCGGCAAGAGGAATCATGGCGGCGAATTCCGCATAGCAGAGGGCCGCGAAAGCGCACCCGAGTCCGGACAGCACGAAGGACAACATGAGGCCAGGTCCGGCGTAGTGAGCGCCAAGCCCCGCCATCACGAAAATCCCGGCTCCAATCACAGCGCCCACGCCCAGGGCCGTCAACTGGAGGACTCCCAGCGTACGTTTCAGACTGTGTCCGCCCGTCTCGCGAGCTTCTTCCATTAGCGAGTTCAGAGACTTCCGGGCTAGCAGGTTCGCCATAGTATTGGTGTAGTCTAGCAGACTCGCAGAGCGGGATTAATGCAACTCAACGGGCGCGCCATAGAGCGCATGGCCGATGGTGCTCCCGGCGTTGACGGCGACGTCGAACCAGCCGATCATCATTTCATCCCAGCTTTGCGGGCCCCAGAATACGGTTGCCGCGGGATTCGGATTGAACGGATTGTTCACCGAATTGTCAAACACCGCGCTCACGTCTATGCGTGTGCCACGCGGAAGGGCTTTCGGCGTCTCCAGGTAATAATAAGGCTGCCAGTTGAAATCGTACTTGGGGACATCGAGCAAAATTTCCGATTCGCCGTTGGGATACACGGCGCGGAAGATCATCGATTTTCCGCGCAGGTGCATGTGGGCGCGCATACCGACCAGCTCCACGTTTTCCCGCATGGTGGTCGAGGCATCCAAGCGGTAATTCGCATCACCGGGAGGAATTTGCAGCCAATGCGCCGCGGCTTGCATCGCCACGATCTGCTGCGCGGGCGGCTTCTTCGAGAAGATCATACCGATTTTGGTGCGATCCCGCGCCGGCTTCCCATTGGTGGTGTAGTGCATTTGAAACACGAGATTCGATCCGGCCTTGATCAATCTCGCCTGCCCCGGTTTCCACATCTGCGGCGCCATGCCGGGCGCGTAACCCGCGAGATACTCCTGTCCTCGAAATCCGCTGCCGTTATCGGTCACCACGATGGCGTGATGCACCACGCCGCGATCGCTGGGCCGGACCTCCATCAGCTCCACCCATTTATCCTCAGTGAAATGCGTTGGCACCGGGATGTACTGATAATTGATGACGCCGTTCGCCGGGACGGAAAACTCCTCGGGCATCTCAAAAACCACGTCGGGCTTCGGAATGCGCCATCCCTCCACCCACGCGCGAGGCTTCGGAGCGTCCGCGGGATTCCCCTCGTGCGCGCCAGCGTCGATCCAGGCAATAATCGTTTCCTTTTCGCCGGGCCCAAGAGAAAGATCGTTGACGAATTTTCCATGGCGCGGATCGGCCTGCCACGGAGGCATCTTGCCGGTCAGCACGGCACCGCGGATGGCCTTCGCCCAGGGACGGACCTCGTTATAACTGAGGAACGCGATCGGCGCAGCCTCGCCGGGTCGATGACAGCCCTGACAGCGATTTTGAAGAATCGGCTCGACGTCTTTATGAAAAGTCGGAGCGGGCGTGGCCCCATTCACGAACGTTGTCAAAGTGCAAGCAAGCAACGAAAGCGATCGGGTCACGGCCACCTCTGTTTAGATCATATAACGAGTTGTTACAGTTCTGTAGAGACGCGTTATTCTGGAGGAGGAGGCTCGGACATGGCAGCTCTCGATTGGTCACAATGCGCGGCGGTGGAGAGTATCCCCGGCAAGGTTAGCGGTGCGTGGACGTTCCGCAACTCGCGGACGCCGGTAAAGCTCGTCTTCGAGAATCTTGAGGACGGCATGACTATTGACGAAATCATGGAGCAATATCCTGTTTCGCGCGAGGAGATTAAAGCGGTGCTCGACTTCGCGTCCCGCAGCCTCGATCCGCCGGTTTCAGCGCTCCAGCCATCAATGCAGACCGCCGATGCGCATTCTCTTTGATCAAGCGTTAGGCTATTTAAGAGGCTACGATGAAAGGAGGGCACGAACATGGCAGCTCTTGATTGGTCACAATGTTCCGCCGTGGAGAGCATCCCGGGCAAGCGCAGTGGCGCGTGGGTATTCCGTGACACGCGGACGCCGGTTTCCGTTGTTTTTGACAACTTGGAAGTGGGAGCCTCGATCAGCGAGATCATGGACTGGTTTCATTTGTCACACGAGCAGGTGGTTGCCGTGATCGAATTTGCGGCGCGAAGCCTTGACGCGCCGCCCGTGCAGCCCTCCGTCGAAACGGTCGATGCTCATACTCTTTGATAACGGTACCCCTGCTCCGCTCCGCTCCGGTATGCCCTTAAGGGTCACATTGTTGTTGAGCCATTGAACGCGGATGGGACCGGCTTATTAACGGCGATCTGATAGCGGTTGCTGAGGCGGCTGGTTTCGAGCTATTGCTTACCACTGACAGAAACATGCGGATACCAACAAAACCTGCAAGGCCGGAAAATCGCGTTTGTGGTTATCGGCAACCAGCAATGGCCCACTTTGCGCCGGTACGTTGAAAGGGTCGTTGTCGCGGTGGATGCGGCAGTGCCGGGCAGTTATACGGAAGTAGAAATCCCTTTCGAGTAGCCCGGTGGCTCACAGGGTAAGACCCTTCGTGCAAGACCCCCATCGATCGTCTCGCTCTTCCACAAGCTCATTCTCGTTTCATTGTTTGGAGGGGATAATTCTATCAACCTCTCTGACGAACGAGTCCATCGACTTGTCGAACTCGGCCTTCTGGTCGTCGTTGACTTTGGCGTAACCGATATTTGGAGCCCATATGGCCCATATGGATAACAACGAGTGTCGTTTGTCTGCCACCTTCTTGGGCCTGCAGTTGTCTTCGCGCCAGTGCAGTTCCCCATTAGCAGTTCGCCCGATGCGTATTGTCTTGAAATCTTTCTCGGTCGAGGAGGTCAGCTTGTATTCTGGGTCCTGGAACAGCGGAAGCCGATACATACCGCCGACCTGAAGCACGATGTACGCTTCGTCTTGATAGTGTAACGTCGTAACGATTCCTTCGCGGTAATCGTACACTTCCACAGTGTACTTCTTCGGAACGGACAATCGTCCAATGACGTCACCACCATGGTTCCAAACGAACGTCTCCATGGCGTCTTGCGGCGTCGCTGCGACGAGAGCCGATGCACTTACAGTTAGAAGCAAAACTTGAGATCTAAGTAGCACAATGTTTTGGGTGGGTTCAGCATGACTAGGCCGGCTCCGTCCCTCTGATACCATAAGACACCAGATGTTCGGCTGTTGTTCCAACTTTGATGCCTGGAAATGTACGCGTCGGAAACCGCTGTGTTCCAAAATGGGTAATTTTGGCTAGGCCCAGCCTGCACCTTCTAAACGACTGGCGCCGGCCATAAGTCAGGGTCGTTTCCTACCGACCATTCCGCCCCTTCCCGCCGTGATATGATCTCTGAAACAATTTAACTATGCGTCCTCCCCCATCCGGCGGTATCAACTCGCTCGATGTTCTCTACGCCCAAGCGGCGGAGGCAGCGCGAGCCGGATCCCAAGGATTTTCCTTCGCGACGCGCCTGTTCCCACTGGACCTGCGGCGCGCCGCCCATGCCGTCTATTGGTTCTGCTACTACACCCGGAGGCTTGCCAGTCAGGCGAAAACGCCGGAACAGGGTCGTTCCGATCTGGAGCGATGGGCGTCGATGGTCGCGGCCGGACTGCGCGGGGAGCTGGCGCGTCATCCGGTGCTGGACGTTTTTCTGGACACTGTGGATCATCGCGCCATCCCGCACGATCTGCCGCTCGAAATGATCGAAGGCGTGCGGATGGATCTCGACCAGATGCGCTACTCCAGTTTTTCCCAGCTCCGCACCCACTGCCATCGCGTCACTGGGACAGTGTCGTTGATGATGACCCATGTTGTCGGATTCCGGGGTCCTGCGCTCGATTATATGGCGGACCTGGGGCTTGCCATCGAACTGACCGCGATCCTCCGCGATGTGGGCGAACAGCTCGCGCTCGGACGCATTTATCTGCCGCTCGAAGAAATGGAAGCGTTTGGATATTCCGAGGCGGATCTAGCGGCGCACCTCCGCAACGACGCGTTCCGGCAGTTGATGCAGTTCCAGGCGGAACGCGCTCGCAGCTATTATCAAAAGGCGGAGCCTGGTCTCAAATTGCTGGACCAGCGCGGACGCTTTGCCATGAAAGTCGCCTTCGACATGTATCGTAAAACGCTTCGGCACATCGAGGCGTCGGATTTCGACGTGTTCCACCGCCGCCCGGCGGTGCCCGCAGTGGAGCGTGCCTGGATTACGGCTCGCTCCATGGCCGGCCCGATCACGCGCAGCTTGTGGAGAGTCATGAGTGCTTAACGAGCTGGGCCAGGGCATCAGCCTGTGGGTCGCGCTGGGAGTTTCTGTTCTCTTCATCGCATTTTTCGTTAAATCCCGCTTGAACTATTTGGGGATTCCGAAATTGCCTGTTGTAAGGGGTGGGGCCGCATCCGTGCCGGATTGCATGGTCGTAGTTCCGGCGCGCAACGAAGAAGCCCGGATCGCCCGCGTGGTGAAGAGCTTCGCGCACGACACGGTGATCGTTGTCGACGATCATTCCGAGGACGGCACTGCCGACGCGGCACGCGCTGCGGGCGCCGGTGTTCTGCTAGCGCCGGATCTGATGGCCCAATCGGTCGGCAAAGCGAACGCATGCGCGGCCGCAGCTCGGGTGCTGCGATCTCGCTGGGTGCTGTTTGCCGACGCCGACACTTGGTTCGACGAAGGATTCCTCGGGAGCGCCGTCGCTTGCGCCGAAGCGAGCGGGCTGGCGTTCCTGTCCATCTATCTAAAACCGGAGTTCGAATCGTTCGCTGAAAGCGTGCTGGTTCCCTGCGCGGTGGCCCTGTATTTCTGCGGTGTCGCTCCCGGCGGCGACGCGACCGCACTCTTCAATGGCCAATGCGTACTGGTGCGGCGCGAGGCGTACGATTTTATCGGCGGACACTCCGCCGTCATCACCAGCGTGATTGAAGACGTGAAGCTCGCCGCGCTCGCCCGCCGGCATCGACTGAAATTCGCCACCGCCCGCGCGGACAGGTTGGGACACGTCCGCTTTCATCCCGGCAGCCTGTGGAACGGATTTGAGCGCAACGCGTTCCGGTTCGTCATGGTGAGCCACTGGATCGGCATCACCATTTTTCTGGCCGCATTCATCGCCGCGCTGTGGCTGCCCGTGCTGATCTGGCTGGCGATGGATAAGGAGTGGGCTGCGCTCGTTGCCTTCGCGCTGCTGCCGTCCGCGCTGCTCGGAGTCTGGTACCGGAATCCGCTGCGCGCGCTGCTCGCGCCGCTCGGCATTTATGGAATGTTCGCGATCGTCGCCAACGGATTGCTCGCCGCGCTCACCGGGCGACAGCTCGAATGGAAAGGCAGAGCGCTCTAGAAAGAGCTACTATAACCTCGTGGCCGATATCGCCGTATTGGACGACGATGTTGATTTTCGGAACTACCTCGACGATTTTCTTAAAGACGAGGGTGGTTTCACCGTGCGCGCCTTCGGACAACCCCAGGAGCTTTTCGCCGCCTGCGAGGAACAACTGCCGGAGATTGTGCTGCTCGACATGAAGATGGGCGTCGTCGGCGGCGACCGCGTGCTCGAACAGTTGCTCACGCGCTGGCCGGGGCTGTGCGTCATTATCGTCACCGGCTACCCGTCGCTCGAAGACATGCGCGCGACCTTCAAGCTGAAGGTTTTCGATTATCTCGCCAAGCCGTTCACGCTCGTTCAGCTCCGCCAGGTGCTGAAAAATGCCACCGAGGCGTTCGGGCTCGGCCGTTCTCCGCAGGACCGCTTGCGGGAGCGCCTGGGTCACAGTATCAAAATGCTGCGTGTCGCGCGCGATTGGTCTTTGAAGGATCTGGCGCAACACACCAAGTTGAGCGTGTCGCAGATCAGTGCCATCGAGCGCGGCACCAATATGCCGAGCATGGAAAGTCTGCTCGCGATCTCAAAAGCGTTCGAGAGAAAGCCATCGGAAATTCTCGCGGGGATCGACTTTTGACCATGCGCCTGGTGCAGATCGCCCATCCTTCCAACGGCCGCCGCGTGGCGCTGGTCGATGACTCCACGCTTCGGCTCCTCGGAACGCACCGGTCCATTTACTCGTTCGCCCTCGCCGCGATCGAGACTGGCTGCCGCCTGTCCGAGCTGATCTTGAGCGACATCTCCGATCTCACGCTCGACTATGACGCCGTCTACGCGCTCAGCTCCGAATGGAGTTTTCTGCCGTCCTTCGATCATCCCTCGGAACCCGCGCGCTGCCTCGTCTCCGGCACCGGGCTGACGCATCTGGCCAGCGCCGCCAATCGCGACGCGATGCACGCTTCGGCGGCCGTGACCGATAGCATGCGCATGTATCAGCTTGGTGTCGAGCAAGGCCGCCCCGCGCCCGGCGAAACCGGCGCCGCTCCCGAATGGTTTTATAAAGGAAGCGGCCATATCCTCCGGGGCCACGGCGCGCCGCTGACCGTTCCAAATTTCGCCGGTGACGGCGGCGAAGAACCGGAGCTCGCGGCCGTCTACATTGTCGATCCCGAGGGCAATCCGCGCCGCCTCGGCCTCACCACCGCCAACGAGTTCTCCGATCATCAGATTGAGAAACAAAACTATCTATACTTGGCCCATTCGAAACTCCGCGCCTGCGCGATCGGCCCGGAGCTGATCCTCGACCCCGACTTTTCGCTCGTCACCGGGACCGTGACCATCGAGCGCGACGGCGAGATCCTCTGGACCAAGGAAATTTCCACAGGCGACCAGCGCATGTGCCATTCCCTTGCGAATATCGAGCATCATCATTTCAAATACGAGCCGCACCGACGCCCCGGCGACGCGCACATACATTTCCTCGGTGCCGGCGCGTTCAGCTTCGGCGAAGGGATCACGCTGGAGGATGGCGATTATGTGGCGATCGAGTGGTCGGGCTATGGCCGCGCGCTGCGGAACCGGATCGAAATGGAGCAGCCCGGCGACAAAGTAGTACAGGCCGTGGCCCTGTAGGCAATTTCTGCCGCCGGGATGTGTGATACTTTGGCAGCAACCCGATACTGGAAGACCCAACAATGGCAGTTCCGCCACGCCTATTCATATCCTACTCGCACGATTCGCCCGCCCATAAGCAGTGGGTTCTCAAACTTGCATTAGACCTTCGCAAGAATGGGATCGACGCGGCAATTGATCAGTGGGACCTGAGCCCTGGCGATGACATCCCGACCTATATGGAACAAGGTCTTAAAGCAGCGGAGCGCGTCGTTGTCGTGTGTTCAGCGAAGTACGTCGAACGGGCGAATGATGGAAAGGGTGGAGTTGGCTACGAAAAGATGATCGTTACTGCTGAGCTAATCGAAAACTTGGGAACGAAGAAGTTCATTCCCATCATCCGGGGCTCTGGCAATCCCCCCGTTCCTACCTTCCTTGGGTACAGGCTATACATCGATTTTGAGGACGATGCCAAGTACATGAGTAGCCTCGAAACGCTTTTGCGCGAGTTGCTCCACGCCCCTGATCCAGCTAAGCCGCCCGTAGGGCCTAACCCTTTCAGTAGTGATGGTAGCGGCGACATTGAGACTACGGCCGAAGGGTTAGATCTTTCTCCAACCGCCAGTGGGCCGCTGGATCCGGAAGTAGCGCCACCTAAAGATGACGTGAGTGCGATCGTTGCAACGATGAAAGCGCTATTTACCCAGCCTTCTCACGCGTTGGAACTTAACGACCTTATTATGCCAGTCGCGAACGACGCTCGATCAAAGATCGAGGAATCCGATGTCGTGAACTTTGCGCCTCATCCTTCGAAGGACGAACTTGTTCGGCGGATAGTGACGATGGACCAAGCCACGAATAAACTTGCTCACCTCTTCGCAGTTGGATGCCACTGGGCCGATACCAAGAAGGCAAGGACGTTCAGCAAGGCACTGTCGCGTGTCGCCATCGTACCCAGCCCAAAAGGGACGTTCTTTGAAACTTGGGAAACCGTAGCGCGGTACGCGGCGCTGCGAGTAATGTACGCAGGTGGAGTGGCGGCATGTGCGAATGATTCATTCGACGTTTTGGCTCAGCTATTACTGGAAACAAAGTCGCGAGTCAGATATCAAGAAGCTGAAGCGCCTCTCGTAGCAGTCCTACATCACCGCGCAGGCTTCGCGAAAGATTACTGGAAATGGCTACCTGGCAGGGAACGGCACTTTTTGCCTGTCTCGGATTACCTGGAGGAGTCTTTGCGTTCCACATTCACGTCTCAGGAAATTGCGAGCGATGACGAAGAAGTCTCGATGATTTTCGATAAATTCGAATTCTTCCAGGCTTTGATCTATGGAGACCTAACCTATAGTGAGTCTTCGTCCCATTGGGCTCCTCTTGGCACCTTCATATGGAGGCGTCGCGATCTTTTTGAGCGGACACGGAAGGAGATTAAGGATCGTGGCAAAGACTGGAAACCCCTTCTAGCCGGCCTATTCTCTGCCTCGCCTCAGCGAGCCACCGAAATTGTCAACCAGTTGGAAGAGTTTGTCGGCCGCGTCCGCTCTCAGCTTGGCATTTGGTAGGACTGCGACGAGCGAAAGATTATCCCCGCAGCGCGTTAACCACCGCTCCCACGACCCCGAGCTCATCGCTCTTAGGCACGATCTCAAACACGTACCCTTGCAGCGAGCTCATCTTCACCATCTCCTGCACGCACCGGTTCAATAACCCTACGTTGACGAATCGCGCGTTCAACCCCGAGATGTAGAATTTTCCCGGACCGCTCATATGAATGCTCGACGACGTCGCTGCCGCCAGCGCCCGATGCCACAGCAGCACAAACTCGGCGCAGCGCGGCTCCTCGGCCCCCTTCGCGAGCGCGAATACTTCTTCCGGCTCCATGTCCAGAAACCGCAGCCGCATCGCCCGATGCCCCATGATTCCTTCCAGGTGCCCCCGCCCGCCGCAGCCGCAGAATTTTTCGTTTGGATCGAGCGTCACCACAATGTGACCGCCCTCCCACACGCCGTCCGCCGCCGGATATCGGCCGAAGCCGATTCCGTTGCCCAGCATCCATACCCGCACTAGTTGATCCAGCTTCCCGTGTCTCGCCGCGATCCCGGCCGCCACCACGTCGGCGTCGTTCGACATGCAGACTCTCTCGCATGGCACGTTGCGCTCGGAGAGCGCCGCGCGCATCATGAGTTCCATCGGAACGCCCTTCAACTGATTCAGGTTGGGCGATTCCTCTATCCCTCCGTTGCGAACAATACCCGGAAACGCCACTCCGATCGCATCGAGAGGCTGCCCTTCGGCAAGCGCCTTAATCTCATCCGCAATCCTTTTCACCAGCTCATCCGCCGGCATCGCATGCAGCAGATCGGCGCCGCTGCCTTCGAGCGGGTACGACGAGATCGCGCCCACCAGCGTGTGCCCTTCGACGATCCCCCAGGCGATGTGTTCGCTGACGACAACACCAATGCTTCGTGGCATATCTTCTTAAAACCTCGCGAGTTTGTTAATGCCGTTGAATGCGGCAGCCTTGTAGCACTCGGCCAGCGTCGGATAGTTGAACACCGTGTCGACGAAATAATCGATTTTTCCCTTAAGCGTTAGAACCGCTTGTCCGATGTGCACCAGCTCGCTGGCGCCCTCGCCGATGATATGAACACCCAGGATCTCCCTCGTTTCGCGATGAAAAATAATCTTCAACCGGCCCGTGGTGTCGCCGCGAATCTGCCCGCGCGCGATTTCGCGGTAATAGGCCACGCCCACTTCGTAAGGCACGTCCTCGTCGGTCAACTGTTCTTCCGTTTTCCCGATGAACGAAATCTCGGGAATGGTATAAATCCCAAACGGGTAGGTCGCCGGATTTGAGTGTGCGACAATCCCGCAGGCGGTTGCCGCCGCGATGCGTCCCTGCTCCATGGAAACGGACGCCAGACTGGGGAATCCGATCACGTCTCCTACCGCGTAGATGTGCGGCACCGTGGTCACAAAATTTTCGTCCACGGCAATCCGTCCGCGCGAATCGGCCTCGATACCCGCGGCCGGCAGATTCAACTCGTCCACGTTGCCTTGCCGCCCCACGGAATAGAGCAGCGCATCGCCCGATAGCTTTTTATTGCTCTCTAGATTCGCCACGATGGATCCGTCCGCCGCCGCCTCCACGCTCGATACGCCCTCATTCAATCGCAGCGTCACGCGCCGGTCGCGCAGGTGGTACGACAACGCCTCCACGATCTCGGCATCGGCGAATTCCAGCAGTCGCGGACGTTTCTCCACCAGAATCACCCGCACGCCAAGGATGCAAAACATGCAGGTGTACTCCACGCCGATGACGCCGCCGCCCACGACGATCAGCGTCTTGGGAATCTCCTGCATCTGGAGAACCTGATCGCTGTTGATGATGCGCCGCCCGTCGATCGGTACCTTGGCCGAGCTCGCCGGCTTCGTTCCCGTCGCGATCACGATCTTCGCCGCCTGATAATCCACCGCCCCGCGCGAGTTGGTCACGCGCAGCGTGTTCGGATCCACGAAGCTCGCGGTCCCGAACAGCACCTCGATGTTGTTGCGCGAAAGCTGCCCCTGCGTCACGTCGATCTCGGTCTTAATCACGTGCTGCACGCGGAACGCAAGATCCGCCATCGTGATCTTGTCCTTCACGCGATAGTTCGAGCCGTAAATATCCTGATAGTTGTAGCCGGAAAGATGCAGCACCGCTTCGCGCATCGTTTTGCTGGGAATCGTTCCGGTGTTAACGGAAGTTCCTCCCACCACTTCGGCTCTCTCGATTAAAGCAACGTGCTTGCCGGACTTCGCCGCTTGAATCGCTGCCCGTTGCCCAGCCGGCCCCGAGCCAATGACGATCATGTCAAAGGTTTGCATACCTACGAAGCCCAGTATAAAGACTTCGCGGAGCCCAGCGCGCTCATGGAACCGCGACCCGCGGGAGCGGTCAGATCTCTGGCTAGAACTGCGTCCGGATCACGAGCTGCATCAGCCGGGGATCGCGCGCGCTGTTGACGGTGCCGAACCCATTGATGTTGTTCACCGTTCCGTCCGCCTTCAAGTAGAGATTCGTAGGCGTCGGATTCGTGAGGGAGAAAGTTGCAACCAGGCAACCCCTTAAATTCGAGACTCAAACTATGTTACGGAATATAACCAAACTGCAACAAAAATGCAAGAAACTCTTTTGTGTTGCATGTAACTTTCGCGAGAGATGCCCTTTTTCGCCCTGTCCACAAAGTGATAGCCTCGCGTGTATGCCTTCCCGCCGGGAATTCTTATATTCCGCCGCCGCTCTAACCGCCGCCCGCGCCTCCGCCGAAACCCCGAGCATTGAAGAAGCCTCGCTCACCGATCTCCAAGCCGGCTTAACCGCCGGACGCTTCACCTCCGTCGCCTTAGTCGAGCAATACTCCGCCCGCATCGTCGATATCGACAAGAACATCAACTCGATTATCGAAATGAATCCTGACGCGCCCGCTATCGCCGCCGCCCTCGATCGCGAGCGCAAGGGAAAAGGCCCCCGCAGCCCCCTCCACGGCATCCCGATTCTCATCAAGGACAACATTGATACCGCCGACAAAATGATGACCACCGCCGGATCACTCGCCTTGGCCGGTCCTCCCGCTCCCTCCGATGCCGCGCTAGTCACCCGCCTCCGCGACGCCGGCGCAGTCCTCCTCGGCAAGACCAATTTAAGCGAGTGGGCCAATTACCGTTCCAGTCATTCCACCAGTGGATGGAGCGGACGTGGAGGCCAAACGCGCAATCCATATGTGCTCGACCGCAATCCTTCCGGATCGAGCTCCGGATCGGCGGCAGCCGTCGCCGCGAGCCTCTGCGCCGCCGCCGTGGGAACCGAAACCGATGGCAGCGTCGTCTCCCCGTCCTCCATGTGCGGCATCGTAGGCATCAAACCGACCATCGGCCTGATCCCCGGCGCAGGCATCGTACCGATTTCGCATCGCCAGGATACGGCGGGCCCCATGGCGCGCACCGTGACCGACGCGGCTCTCTTATTAGGCGCGCTAGCCGGCGCCAGCTACGGCCGCGCCCTCGATCCCAATGGATTGAAGGGTGCGCGCATCGGCGTGGCCCGCCAGCTTTTCGGCTTCAATGACGCTGTCGACAAAATGATGATCGATGCACTCGGCGTGTTGACCAAGCTCGGCGCGGAACTAATCGATCCCGTCAACATACCCACGTTTTCGAAGCTCGCCGACATGGAGAACGAAGCCATGTCCTACGAGTTCAAGAACGATTTGAACGCCTATCTCGCCGCCCGCGGCGCGCCAATGCGGACCCTCGCCGACCTCATCTCATTCAACGAAAAAAATCGCGCCCGCGAAATGCCGTACTTCGATCAGGATCTCTTCATTAAGGCCGAGGCCCGCGGGCCTCTCTCGACCAAGCCCTATCGCGACCTGGAAACGAAACTGAACCACGCCGCGAAGCAGGACGGAATCGACCGCGTGATGATCGACAAAAAACTCGACGCCCTGGTCGCCCCCACCGATGCACCCGCCTGGCCCATCGATTACATCCTCGGCGATCATTCTCTATCCACCGCCTCGACCCCCGCAGCCATCGCCGGATATCCCCACGTCACAGTTCCCGCGTTCCAGATCTCCGGCCTCCCCGTAGGCCTGTCCTTCTTCGGCTCGCCCCGCACCGAAATCAAACTAATCCGCTACGCCTACGCCTTCGAACAAGCCACGAACGCAAGAAAACCCCCGCAGTACCTGCCGACAGTCAGGTCCTAACCTTGAGAACAGTGGGGCGGACCCCCTGGTCCGCGGCCGATCCCCGGATCGGCCCGTCCGGTGTTTTATTGGTCAACAGGAGTCCGCGCATCTTAGTTTCCGAACGTCACTTAATAAGAGTTTTTCAGCGGCCTCTTGAATCCTGTAGGACAAAACCTGTCAAGCGGAGAAACTTCGTCTGACACAACAAAAGGCTCTTCGCTGCTTCTTTCCGTGGTCGAAAAGCCCTATGCTTGATCGATTCTCGTGGCCAAGCAACAGCGCCATACTCGCGTGTACTACGTAGAGGATTGCGTCGAAGTGCGAACTCGTGTCAGCCGCGAGTTGGCGTCGATCGATGGAATCGAACTCGTCGGCTGCGCGGAACGTGCGCCCGAGGCGATCGCCTGCATCCGCCGAAGCCGTCCCGATGTGGTCGTTTTGGATCTGCACTTACAGGAAGGGACTGGCATGGACATCCTCCGGGAACTGCGGAATGACCACCAGCCGCCCCTCATGATTGTGCTTACAAACCAGTCCGATCCCACATCCAGAGAGCGGTCGCGGAAGGCCGGAGCGCGGCATTACTTTGATAAATCGACAGAATTCCATGAGTTTCTGACGATCCTGACGCAGCTTGGACACGTCTGGTAATTGTGGTGCAGGCTGGCAGCCTGCGGCGGGTTGGTAGGCCAGTCTCGACACGGAACCGCCATGCGTAAGCATGCGGACAGATGTGATAATCCCCGCGAACAGAATCGCTGGTACAGCTCACTAGCGCCAAGTCCTACAACATAAAACGGCTTCCGCCTATTTAGTCCGGGCGACGAGTACTCTATTCTGGAACTCGTGTCACTCGCATTACAAAATCAATACAAATGTATGAAGGAAATAATCGACAGATGGGCCAGTATGTTGTCTCAGGAGTTGCTCTCTCCTTTCTCGGATTGGCGTTTATGAAGCTTCTGCTCACGCGGGAGCGAGTGAGCGTGACAGCGGCGGCCTCTAATCATTCATTGGACCAGCCCGGCGAGGAGAACTTGAACGGGCCGCTGGAGACCCTCTTGCAAGAGGCGCCGGTCGGCATCGTCATCCTCGACCTCAAGGCCAACGTATGGAAGTGGAATCGAGCCGCCGAGCGGATGTTCGGCTGGTCCCGGCATGAAGTGTTGCGCCGGCCCACGCCTGTCATGAACTCGCACGCGGACAAAGTCCTCCATGATCGGGTTCTGGGTGGAGAAACGTTACGCGGCATCGAGTTGGTGCTCCACACCAAGTACGGCAAGCCAGTCGAGATCGCACTTACCGCGATTCCCCTTCGTGACTCCCGAGGCGAAGTCAAAGGTATATTGCAATGGATCGTCGACATTACCGGGAAAAAACGGACCCAGCAGGACCTGCAGCGCGCGCAGCGGATGGCGACGCTGGGCCGGCTCACGGGCGGAATCGTCCACGACTTCAACAATGTGATTACGGTCGTGGCCGGCCGTAATGCGATGATCGTCCAAGCCCTCGACCAGCGGAGTCCGTTACGGGCGCGAACAGCGGAGATCGATCGAGCCTGCGAGCGGGCCGGGGGGCTGGCCCGGCAACTTATGACCTTCAGCCGCGGCCGGACGTCGGCGATCGAGCCAGTGGACCCGAACGCCGTGGTCCGGGAGGTGGAAGGGATGCTGGAACGGCTGACGAGCGATATTAAATGGGTGATACGTCTCGATCCGCAGGAGCCGCTGGTAGAAGCGGATTGTGGACAGATTCATCAGGCGCTCATGAACCTGGTTCTGAACGCGTGCGAGGCAATGCCGAACGGCGGTACTCTGACCATCGAGACGGCCTCCGTCCATATCGGCGAGAAACGTTATACGCTGCTCGCCGTCAGCGACACCGGCGTCGGATTCGATGAGACCGTTAAGGATCGGCTATTCGAGCCATTTTTCACCACCAAGGAGAACGGCGCCGTTGGCGGTCTCGGGCTGGCCACGGTGCACCGCGTCGTCACGGAAGCCGGCGGCTGGATTCAGGTTCACAGCCAGCCGAAAAAGGGAGCCCGGTTCGAGATCTATTTGCCGCAGATTTACCATTCGCGTCAGGCGCTCGTCGCTTCGGAATAATTTCCCTTTGAGAGTTTCCGAAAACCAACAGATTAGAGAGTCGGTGCTCGCGTCATCAACGGCAGCTCGTCAGATTTAGACGTGTTATCGCAGCAGCTTCAAATATTCCGATAGGCCGTGAAATTCGTCGACGTGATCTGGAGCGGAGTTGCCGGCATAGCCCATCAGCAGAAACTTTCCGGATCGCGCCTCGCTCAACTGCTGCGTCTTCGAGGGTCCCCAACGCAGGATCGCGCGCCGTCGCAGGCCGAGTTGCGCCACCAGCCAGTCGGCGGTTTCAGTAGTGCTGGCAAAGGTGCCGGGAAAAATCTCCGAATGGGTGACGATCATGGTCTTGCGGCCGGCGACGGCGTCCCTGGCGAACTGCAAGAAGATTTCCAGGTGATCGGGCTCCAGTTCCGACTCGAGAGGACCTGGCTTGCCTTTGACGTATCCAGCGTGGAGCCCGTCGAGCAGCAGGACCTTTTGAACGCGCGCGTAGTAGCCGGGAACGGACAGGATTTCGCGGATGGCTCCGTGGCCGGCGCTCCAGGCGGTGAGCGAGATCGGGCCGAAGGTAATGCCGGTTTTCTCGGCGGCTTCTCGCAGCATGGCATCGAAAAGGCCGCGATCGGAAAATTGGTTGGCATAGGCGGAGGAGCCCGATCCGGTCTGGACGGAGATGACGGCGGTGCGCCCGCTGCGCGCGGCTGCGATTTCGGCGACCCACGAGGCTCCATGAAAGTGGACGAACAAGGGCAATCGTTTCGCTTTTTCGAGCTTGGCGGGGATGAAGAGAGCGCCGACTGTGAGTTGCTCGCGACGTCCGCGCGGTGGTTCCTGCAGCAATCGCGGATGGGCGCGGGTATGCTCCACCATCGGAGATGGATTCTGGGATGCCGGAAGTTGTTCCGGATGAGCGAAGGCGGCACTCGCGGCCAGGACGAAAAGAGGACGCGCGATTGATGGGATGAGCGGCAGAGTCGTGGGCCTTGCGTTATTCTACGCGAACCCGTCTACCTCAAAAATTGTACTTCAGTGCCAGCTGTATCTGGCGCATGCTCGTGAAGGTCGAAGTAATGACACCAAAATTCGATGGTGGCGCCACATTCGAGCTCCCTCCCCAGCTCACCGAGCCGGGAGTACCCAACTCCACATGGTTTGGAGCGTTGAACATTTCGACGCGGAACTGAAGACCCTGTCTTTCGCCGATGGGGAAATGCTTAATGGCTGAGAAATCGAAGTTCACCGTCCGCGGTCCCCTGAGGTTGTCGCGCCCACAGTTTCCGAACGTGCCGGCGACGGGGTTCGAGAAGGCCGCCGCGTTATACCAACCGTATCCGCCGCTGGCGTTGGGGTTTCGCAGAACCGGATTCGCTCCGGCAACGCAGTTGAGCCGTTCGCCGCTCGGAGAAAACACGACACCGGCCGCATCCCATGAGGAGGTCTCCGTTGCGGCTCCGCTTTGCGCCGTGGTGATGGTGCTGAATTCCCATCCGCCAGCGACCTGGTTCACGACCCCTCCCCGATTCAAGAAGCGCTGACCCTTTCCGAAAGGCAGCGTATAAAGGATCGAGGCGACGAAACGATGCGGAATATTGAAGTCGGAGGGGCCGTAGTCGCATGACCGGCAGCGCGCATTGGGCGGCACAAAGTCATTTCCGGGGCCTCGGATGGCGCTACTGTCGTCGAGGGATCTGGAATAGGTATAACTGATCAAAGTGGTCAGATTATTTCCAAATCGCTGACTCAGCTTGGCGCCCAGGCCATTGTAGTTTCCTACGCCGTCAGCCTTCAGGAACTGTATCCCCGCGGCCCCGAATTCCGGATAGGGCAAACGGGACAGGATCGGGGCGGTTCCAGGAATGGGAGCAGCCGCATTAATCAGGCTGTCCAAATGGCGGCTTTCCGAGCCGTTGTAGCCGACCTCCAAAGTGGATGATTTACCGAGCGTGCGCTGCACGTTGAGGAGGTACTGCATACTGTAACTCGTCGGGAGTATGTGGTTCGCGCCCCAAGTCAGGCCGACGGGTACGGTGACCGGAAGCTGTGACGTATTGATGAAATTCTGGTACGTGATCGTTGGCTGTCCATAAGTAGTTTGGGTGACTTGTCCCGTCCGGCCTCCCAATCCGCGATTGAGATCGAAGATCGAGTTCTTGCTTTCCTGCGAGTAGAATATGCCGAAGCCGGTACGGATCGCCCACTTATTCGAGGGACTCCAGGCGATCCCAAGCCTGGGAGCGAAGTTGTTGTAATTCGTATTGATCAGCCGCGAACCCAGGCGGCCATCCCGGGCCACCTGTAGCGCGGGGTACTGGGTAGCGGTCGGCGAGACGGATTGCCAATAGGGCTCATAATTGAAGCCTAAGCCCTGATAAAAACTTCCGCTGCCGGAGCGGACGTAAACGGGCTGCAGATTCGGATCCGTCACATTCGCGGTAGAGGAGAGCGCAGAATTAAGCTGCACGCCCACCTCGTTGCCGGAAGAGTCTAATAGCGGCTGTTCCACCTCCCATCGGAGACCGGCGGTGATTGTGAGATGCGGCCGAACCTTCCACGTGTCGTCGACGTAAGCCGCCCATTCGTTGCTTGTGAAATTGGCCGAAGCGAGCGCCACGGCAATGATGCTGTTTTGGATATCCCCCATGAGGAAGTCCGCACCNNAACTGGCCGCGCGGAAATTCATTGCCAAGTTGGGGAAACCCGTTATGACGGTACTCTCCTCCCATGCGCAGCGAATGCTTCCCAATGACCCAGGAATAGTTATCCACGAACTGGACATACTTGTCGTTGATTTGGAACGGGCTGCTGGTGGGGTTCCCAAAGCTGGTCAGATTGTTGGTCAACTGGATGTTGGGGATGCCCCAGGAATTCTTGTCCGTAACCGATACCGGCACGCCGATCTCGGAATCCACATTCTCGACGTTAGCGAGCTGCTGGGTAATATTGTTGAACAGGGAGCTATAGCCAAACCGCGCTTCATTCACTTTCGATGGCGAGATGATCCTTACATTCGAAAGGACCCACTGGCTGGCCCTGGTCTGCAGCGTTTGTCCATCGTTTGACGTGATGCCCGGAGTCAGGACCGACTCATTGGTCCAGCTATAGCGGCCGAACCATTGCGCCTTCTCGCTCTGGGTGAAATCGATGCGCTCGGTCACCTGGTTTTTATCGACCGGTGTATCTGCCAGGTACTGATAATTTCGAAGCGGGGCGCCGGCGGTGGTGGGTTGATTTGGCGGTGGAAAGAACTTCATCAGAAGCACCGAGTGCTTATCGATCCGGTTTGCTGGAATCTGGTTTCCCTGGAAAGGCGTGGAGACGATGTTGGGATAGGTTCCCGTGCGCGACAGCGGATCCTGCAGAGCGGTCGTGATTGCGGAGAAGTCCCCGTTTCGCATCGCTGGCGTCAGGGTCGTTGCGAAATTTGTAAGAGTCTGACGGGAGTGGAATCCTTCAAAATTCGACATAAAGAAGAGCCGGTTTTTCCCGTTAAAAAGCTTTGGAATCTGGACCGGCCCTCCCAGCGTGAATCCGAATTGATTCTGCCGGTACGGATTGCTCTTGGGAGAGGGGTTGGCTGCGGTGCGAGTGGCGGCGCTGAAGTCGTAAGGCCTGGCGTCGAGATCGTTATTCCGAAGGAACTCGAAAGCGGTTCCGTGGTAGGAGTTGGTGCCAGGTTTGGTGGAGACGTTCACTTGCCCGGCTTCCCGGCCGAATTCCGCGGGGTAGATTCCCGACTGGACCTTGAATTCCTGCAGAGCTTCGACAGAGGGCAGCACGATGTAGGTATTGAAGTCGAGGTCGGTATTGGTCACGCCATCCAAGGTGTAGTTTTCCCAGGTCGCGCGCGCGCCGGACAGCGCCATGGTGATGGTGGATCGCGAGCCGCCCAAACGGCTGCTGGCCTGCTGGGCGGGAGTAAATCCATAAGTCACATTGGGACTCAGTGCCACCAGGCTGAAGAAGGACCTGCCGTTCAACGGCAACTCGCTGATTCGCCTCTCCTCGATCACCGTGCCGACGGTTGCGTTCTCGGTGCTCAGCAGCTCTGTCCCGGCGTTGACTTCCACGGTCTGCGCGGCATCGCCCAATTTGAGATGAAAATCGATGCGGGCCGTCTGTTGCACCTGAAGTTCAAGATTCACCACAGTGGTCTCGAAGCCCTTTGAAGCGGCCTTCACCTGGTATTTTCCCGGCGTCAGGTCGGGGAAGCTATAGAGACCCGCGCTGTTGGTTACCGTGGAGCGGGCCACGTTCGTCCCGGTATTTGTCGCGGTAACGGCAACCGCGGGCATGATCGCGCCGCTCGGATCCGTGACTTCTCCGGTAATTTCACCGCCTGTTTGCGCCAGGATGATGCAGGACGACGAGAACAACAGTCCTATTCGAAGCGTGAATCTCAACATAGGGACTCCTCAACTCGAACTTCCGTCTTGGACAACGGCTCTCCAGAGTATACATCGATCGGTATTTCTTTGGCTCAACGCCGGCAGGCGGGCGCCATTGGGTTATCGACGGGTGCTTCGGGTCCAACGCCAACATCAGGCGGAACTTCCGGTTACTTGACCGTGCGCCGTCGGAAATGGCCACATACGGTCAATCGTGGGTGGGTACGAGATTGCGAGGTGATTCGCCACAACACAGACGAGTGGCCAGTCACATGCATGCTCTATGGCAGGAGTTTCATTGATCTTTGAAAGCAAGGCAGCCCCCATTATGACCGGGGGCCGCCTCGTGGATACCAACGGTGGGGTCGGTAGCGTACTGCCCTCTTAAGTCTATCCCACCGTCGAGTTCCACTTCTGTCTGTAATTTCCGAGCGCGTTCTGCGAAAGCAGTGTGTGCATGCAGAAGTGTGCGCCTTGCGCCACGCGGACCAGCCGGGAGAATGTGTGCTCCTCGATGAAGCGCGATTGTATGCGCAAGAGATTTCATGAACGTTTTAAGCTCCTCGATAAAATCGAACCAGTTGTTCCGCATCACGTGGGTGTTGTTGGCCGTGGCGGCGAGTCAAGCTGGCGCACAATCGGTGACCGTATCGATAGGGTCGGGCAGCACCGCGCCCGGCGGCGGCGTAACCGTGCCGGTCACGATGACGGCGTCGGACAGCGCACTGCCAGCTGCGGTGCAGTGGACGATGGGTTATCCGTCCCCGGACATCTTCATCGTGAGCGTCACCGCTGGGGCGAGCGCCACCGCAGCCGGCAAGAGCGCCTCTTGTTCCAGCATTGCCAACAGCATAACGTGCATCGTCTATGGAACGGATTCCAACATCATTGGCAACGGGACCCTGGCGAACGTAACGCTGACGGTTGCCTCCGGCTCGTTGCTCACCTTGGCTCCAATCCCGCTCAGCGGCGTGGCGGCAGCCAGTGGATCCGGCGATTCGATACCCGGAACCGGAGTTGCGGGAACGATTACGATTATCCAGCCTGTTCAGCCGACGCTGAGTGGCCTCACGTGCACTCCCTCAAGCCTCAATCCAGCGGGAGTTTCAGCGTGTACAGTCACATTGAGCGCCGCGGCACTGACGGGCGGATTCGCCGTCGCCGTGGCGAGCAATAACGCCTACCTGACCGTGCCAGCCAGCGTCACGGTGGCCGCCGGCGCACTGAGCGCGGGATTCTCCGCCTCGGTTGCCGCGACTGTGCCTGCGTCGCAAACAGCGATGGTAACGGCAAGTGCGGCTGCCGCCATCCAGACCTTCTCGCTCAGCCTCGCGGCATCCACCTGGACCATTACGGGTGGAGTGGGAACCGCGGGCAGCGGTGCGGCGATCGCTTTGTCGGGAACGTCGGCAGCGGCGGCGACGGCCGATGCTTCGGGCAGCTACACCTTCTCCGGGCTGGCGAACGGATCGTACACTATCACGCCGAGCCTGAGTGGCTATACGTTCAGTCCGGCCAGCGTGGCCGTGACGGTCAGCGGCGCGAATGTAACGGCGGCGAGCTTCACGGCGACGGGCGCGCCAGCATCGATCACCATCGATGCCACGGTATCACAGGATCGCTCCAGGTCGAGCAACAGCATTGCTGTTTCAGCGTTATCGACAGTCTCGGCCAACGAGCTCCTTCTGGCTCTGATCGCTACCGGCGCTGTTACTGGTACGAGCTCACCCGTGATGGTCACCGGTGTTTCCGGCGGAGGTTTGACGTGGGTGCTGGTCAACCGAACTCAAGTCCAGAGGGGCACGGCCGAAATCTGGAGTGCGTTTGCGCCGACGCCCCTTACAGGGGTATCCATAACAGCGACACTATCTGACAGTCTCGCTGCCTCTATCACCGTGATGAGCTTCGCCGGCGTGAATACGACTGGCGCCAACGGTTCGGGAGCCATTGGCGCAACGGGAAACGGGAATGCATTGTCAGGTGCTCCTCAAGCCACGTTAATTACGACGCAGAACAATTCCCTGGTGATTGGAGTTGGAACTGACACTAGTAATGCGATTGCGCGGACGATAGGATCGGGGCAGACCATGGTGCATCAGTACCTGGCTTCCGTTAGCAACACCTATTGGGTCCAGGGGATGAGCAGCGCGACGGCAGCCAGCGGCACCAGTGTTACGATCAACGATTCGGCTCCCACCGGTGATCCTTACAACCTCAGCATCGTCGAGATCCTGGCGGCGGTACCCGCTGGAAGCCAGACGTCCAGTCTGATGATGCCGGCAGCGGTGAGCGCTGCTAAAGCCACCAATCGAAGCCACCTTGTCGCTCCCGGGGCATCGCCAATACTTTCCATCATAACGACCGGCCAAGCGGGCGAGGCTTGCAGTCCGGGCGGACTGGCCACCCTGTTGGGCGCCGGTTTGACTAGGGGACAAACCGAAAGCTCAAGCGCATCTCCGCTCCCGACGCGGCTGGCCGGCGTGCAAGTCCTGGTGAACGGCGTTCCCGCGCCACTGTTACTTGCTTCCAACTCGCAAATCAACTTCCAGTGTCCTGTACTTCCTCCGGGAACGGCCATGGAGATCCAGGTAGAATCCGAGAGCGGCGCTCTGACATCCCCGCTGCAAACCGTGATGCAGGCGGTTGTGCCAGTGCTTTTCAAATTGGACGCCACGGGCCGCGGATTGGTGACGATTGCTGGAACAAACGAGTTTGCGATGGCGACCACCGACGGAATTTCGGGTCGGCCTGCCAGGCGCGGCGAGTATTTGACCATTCACTCCAGTGGCCTCGGCCAAGTGGTGGATGGCGTTGACGCGGGGACGGCGGCGCCGTTGAACCGGCCGATCCTGACGAAGACGACCATCAAACTGGTCCTCGGAGATATCGAGATCGATTCGGAGTTTGCCGGATTGGCGCCGGGAACCGTTGGGCTCTACCAAGTCAATGCCCAAGTGCCCCTCGAGACACCCGCGGGTCCCGCCGTTCCTTTGTATCTGAAGGCGACTTTACCGGATGGGACCATTGTCCGGAGCAACATCGTGACAGTGGCGGTTGCCGACGCAACCAAGTGAATCGGGAGCGAATCGATTCACGTTCCGGTTTCCACCTCGAATCAGTTTCTAGACGGGCGGCCGCGAACGGCGAATCGCGAACACCAGGCCGACCAGCGCGATGCCGAGGCCGGCAAGCACCGCCGTGGAAGGCTCCGGGGCCGAATTGAACGCCAGCGCATTCACGCCGCCGCCCGTAAAGGTAGCGACCGATGTGGCGACCCCAGTAGTCGGGTCGATGGTATACAGACCCGTACTGCCCCCAGCGTAGATTGTTCCATCCACGTTGGCGCCGTCAAAGATTGCGACCCCTAATCCGCTTCCAGGAATCTGGGTCGCACTGCCCGTGCCGGGATCCACGGCCACAAGGAAATCGATCCCACCGATATTGGCGTCCGTGTAGAAGGTTCCATTGTCAAAAACCGCCAGCCCATCGCTTGCGAAGCCGAGGTGACTGATCGGATTGACTGCTCGTGTGGTTGGGTCAATGGTGTAGAATGCGGCGTTCGACTGAGCGTTCACGGCATAAATCAGCCCGTCGCTGCCGACCGTGGACCCGATTGTCGAATCTGAGGTTTGACCAAGGGGGACCGCGTTACCGCTGAACCGATCGACTTGATACACTTCGGCGTCGGGGAGTCCATCCGTGCCGTACAGCGTGCCATTCGGTGCAAAACCCATGCCGAATAGGGTGGGAGTCTGCGGCCCGATCGGGTTGAAGGCTCCAGTTCCCGTGTCCACAGTTCCGAAAATGTTCGGGCTCCCCGCCAACACGGCATAAAGCGTTGCGCCGGGAGCCGACACTGCAAAGAGTCCGGCACATAAAAGTAAGAAAACCGAACGACGTCCGTCCATGCTGAGATCCTCCTGCTTTTGGGCCTTTTGTAACGCTTTCCCCTGCAAGGGCCATTTCAATCTTAATATACACCAAGAGGATGCGCGGATGACCCGAGTGTTTCAGTTCAAAAGTGAACAGTTCTGCAAGCGCGGAGCGCCGACCGCTACCGGAACCCACGGTTCTCCGGCCTCGACAAGACCGGCACTAGATCGGTCCTAAGTTTCTCAGTCTCTCCGTCGAGGGCCGCACGTTTGGCTACGGTCGACGAGTCGGCCGCCCGTCGGCTCCGCGTGGCGCACGCGTCCACGCGTGCTGTGTCGACATTCGTGTCGACATGTTTTGACGCCCACGAGTGGCCTTCGAGAGCCAGATCGTTAGCATGTCCCCCTCCTTTACAGTCGGGGTTCGGTGTCCGAATGATCGCGCGTATCGGCAGTTGGATCGCCCTCAGCATTGACACCGAACCCCGACCGTCAGAGGGGATAGTAACGATCTCGCTGAGAGGTCACTAGACGATGCGCAGGGCAAGCCCACAACCCTCCATTCAATGGCCAGAGCATGCGGCAACGTGAGCTAATCCGCGATTCTCACGAGTTCCCTCAGAAACGTGAATTTGGATTCCGCCGGGTTCGATTCAGGAAGACCGCTGAGCTTTTGCGCAAGCGTTGTACAGCTCTTGACAAAACGGCTGTCCTCACTGACCAATCGCGATTCGAGGATTGCGTTCTTGACTTGCTTATAGTCGTTTGGCAAAGTCGCAAACACGGGACGTTCAAGAATCCCCTCAATCTCTTGTATCGAGAGACCGCCCCGCTCCCAACGATTGAGGACCACGTGAATCCGATCCCCCGGAATCTGGCAGGCTTCGAGTTCCGCGCTTCTCTGGGCCGCCATCTTCAGCGACGGCACTTCCGGCGTACATACGATACAGATAGCGCGAGCGGACTTAACCACTTCTGCCGTAGCTTCGTTGACCACCTCTGGCAGGTCAACAAATACGAAGTCGTAAAGCTTCTGAGTAAAACGTAGAAGCTGATAGTATTCAGCCCATGTGGGGGGCGGCCCGCGTCTCGCGGGATTCGCGGGAAGCAGGTGAATCCCGGACACCCAAACGGAGTGTTGTTGCCACTCCACCGGTGTCATCTCGCCGGCTTGCTGAAGGGCCTCCGAGAGGCCGGCCCGATTTTGCAAATTCAGCATGATTGACAGGACTCCTGAGCGGCGATCACTTTCGATCAGGAGAACTTTCCTGGAGTGACTCTCCGCCAGTGCAGCTGCCACATGCAAGGCAACGGTTGAACACCCTCCTCCGGCTTTCGCGGGCAGCAACGCCACGATGTTGCGGTCCGCAATCGCGTTCCCCCGGTGAAGGGCGTCGTACGCAACTGTCTCTAAGTCATGATGAGAAAACGGTTCCCGCAGCAAGTCGACGATTCCGGCTTCCTCGAAGGTGAGCAGCTCCAGTCGATTCCACACGGGCTTAAAGCCGATCATCACTCCGCGAAGGTTAGAACTCTTGATGTGTCTCGCCAGAGCAGAAACGGCGGTCCAATCGTCCAGATCGAACAGGATCAGTTCCGGGTCGTGGACACCAACAAGCCGCATGACTTCGTGTACGGAACGTATCGGCGATCCTTTAGCAACCAGCTTGAAGAGGGCGGATTCTTGTAGCAGCCGTTCGATGACATCGGCTGTGGCAGCGTTCGGCGTCAAAAGCATTACGCTCAACATGGAAATATCCCCTGTCTGATGTTCGAGTAATAGTTCGACAGATATGCTGGTTTTCTTGAGGGTTAATGCCTCTCCGAATTTTTGAGGTCCGTAAAAAGCGCCACGATCCGGCGATCCCAAGGCCTCTGACGGCTTTCGCCCGGTAGGCCGACCCCAGCGGGTTCCGGTCGAGACCTCGCTGCGCTCTGCCGCTTGACTTAGCGCGGATGAAGAGGGCAGTGGAGGCGACTAATCGCGCGGACGTGCCCGAAACCAAAGGTGAAGGGTCTCTGCCAAAAACGACGAGTCTTGGCTCAGATAGTGATGCCTCGGGTTCTTACTGCTGCGTCTTGGTGTTAACCACCGTTCGAATCGATGCCGTGGAGCCACTTAACCGGCCAATGCCGCTGGTGTTGGCTGGGATTCGATATTCTTTCCTGTTGAGATCTGTGAAAGGAGGGAGGCTCCGCCTGGGTACGATTTTTGTCAAGATGAGTACCCCTGGCAGAGCCTCCATTGCACGATTGTCTTTATCTCACGTCCCGGCGCCGGGCAAGCGGCGAGCCGATTGGGCAGACGCTGCTGCGGAAGTAATTGTCCGTCGTTGTCCGGTTTGCTCGCGGGATGCGGTCATCGGCCATGGCCGTCGGCGCAAGCAGGCCCATGATGAACACCATGACTGGATTAGAATTCGGCGCGGCATCTGCCGGGCTTGCGGTAAGACGATTACCTTCTTGCCGGTGTTTTCTCTCCCCTATACCCATTACAGCCTGATCGCCCGCAGGCTCTTTCGGGACTCGCGGAACACCATTCGCGAAATGGAACCGGATGGCGCCATCGGGCAAAGCCTCGCCAATCAGAAGGCCCTTCACTGTGCCAAGGTAGAGGCGGCCTTGGGCGTCGAAATCCAGATCTGTCAGGGCTTCACTTTCTTCGGCGAGAAGAGTGTCGACACGCACGCGCCCAGAGCTTGCCGTCGGCGCTTTGCCGCATGCGATATACCGGAGCGCCGGGCAGGCCTTCGGCTGTTCCGAAGCGTTGAAAGTGCTGACCCATAGGAACCCGTCGCGGTCCTGCAACAGCCGATTGACAGCGGTGGTGAGGCCTTCGTCCGGTCCAAACTGTAACGCTGTGCGAGTAAACTCTGGCTGGCGAGCAGGCACAGGCAGACGTATGATTTAGGAGCCAGGAGATCGCACTAAAAAAGTGCCATCGACTGGCCGGCTAATTACCGCCATTGGCACCATATTTATAGCCGCGATCATGGGCCGCAAGTATGGGCTTCTAAAACGCTTACGTGCAAGAAGCGACTCTCTAACCGGAAACTCTCAAAGGGAAATTATTCCGTGTGACGGCGCGGATCGGGTAATTTATTGCGCTTGTTATGAGCGAGATAGCACTTCCGCTCACGATCTGAGCGTTTCCGCCCGGTGTCAAATGGAATCCTAATGGCACGACCAAAATATATACCAACGGAGGAGCAGAGGCGCACGGTGAGATCGCTTTCTGCTTACGGAATCAGACAGGACGCGATCGCTCGTGTACTTCATTTTCGAACTTCCAAGACACTTAGACAACATTTTCGGGAGGAGTTAGATCTCGGCGCGATCGAGGCAGTGGCTGAGGTTGCTCAGACTCATTATCAGATGGCGAAGTCCGGCAAGTATCCGGCTTCCACTATGCACTTTCTCGACAAACGGCAGCGTTGGCTGGAGGCGCAGAGCTTAGAAGCTCCGGCCTTTATTGTGGTAGCGGAGAAGGAGGCCGCATGAGGGTGGTGCTTAAGCGATCACAAGGAGAAGTCTTTCGCAGCACGGAGCGCTTTCGGGTGCTGGTTGCCGGAAGACGCTTCGGAAAGACTTATCTAGCGCTCGTGGAACTTTGCCGGGCGGCCTGGGGAGAGGGTCGCCTGGCTTGGTATGTCACGACCACTGGTACGCAAGCAAAACGCATTGCCTGGAAGCCTCTCAAGGAAATGACGCGGCCGTATTGGGCCGCCAAGCCCAATGAGACAGATCTGCGAATCGAGCTTACTTGCGGCGGCACCATCTGTTTGCGCGGAGCCGATCACTACGATTCGCTGCGCGGGGACGGACTTGATTTCCTGGTGCTCGATGAATACGCCTCGATTGCACCTGCGGCATGGAGTGAAGTATTACGCCCGGCGCTTGCCGACAAACAGGGTCGAGCTCTGTTCATCGGCACTCCGCAAGGCCATAATCATTTCCACGAACTGGCCGTGCGCGCCGCTACACTGCCTGATTGGAAGGCGTTTCAGTACACGACCGCCCAGGGCGGCAATGTCACCCTTCAAGAACTGGAGAGCGCGGCGCAGGAACTCGACGAGCGGACCTATCGACAGGAGTTTGAAGCGAGCTTCGAAAACCTGGGAGTTGGCCGCGCTTATTATGCGTTCGACAATGCTCAGAATGTCCACAAGCTGCAATTCGATGGGCGCGTGTCGTTGTCGTGGACACTCGACTTCAATATGAATCCGCTGTGCTCGGTTTTGGCGCAGGTTTGTAACGGCATGGTGTTTGTTCTCGACGAAATGATCCTTCCGGATTCGAGTACACTCGCGGCGTGCGAGGAGTTACTCAGCCGGACCCGGAAGTGGGCAGGCGGAATGCCGCTTGCTATCGATGTTTACGGCGACGCGACCGGCGAGCAGCACAGGACCTCCGCTTCGCGCACGGACTGGCAGATCGTGAAGGAGTTTTTCGGCCGCTACAACGATCGCTACAGCGTAAACTTTCATGTGCCCAGCGTGAATCCGCCGGTAAAGGACCGCATCGATTGCGTGAACGCGAAGCTGCGGAATCACGCGGGGCAGAACCGGCTGCTCATCGATCCGGGCTGTAAACATCTCATCAAGGATTTTGAGCAGGTCAGTTGGAAAAGCGATCCGCACGGCAATACGCTCGCCGATTTGGATAAATGCGATCCCATGCGGACGCACGTTAGCGATGCGGTCGGCTATCTGATCGCGCG
>PNAJ01000154.1 GCA_003170295.1 Bryobacterales bacterium
AATCCTTCTCATTATCGGCAACTTCCCAGAACGCCGTTTGGGCCGACCTCCGGCAGAGATCGACAACCGCGTCGAGGAGGGCGAGCGGCCTCTACGAGCTTACGGCCCGAACTTATCGGGTCGCGGTCACTCCTCCCTTCATCACGAAGGACACGTGCAGTAACGCAGCTACGTCATGAAGCGGATCGCCCTCCACCGCGATGAGGTCGGCAAGCTTTCCCGCCTCAAGACTGCCGATCATTTCCCGCATACCCATGAGTTCGGCGCCTACCGTGGTCGCCGAGCGGAGCACTTCCTGTGGCGTAAACCCAAGTTTCAGCAACATCAGAAGTTCATTCGCATTTTTCCCTTGTTTGTCTGCATCCGATGCATCGTAGCCCGTCGCAATCTTCACATGCAGTTGCCGCGCGTCCGCAAGTTCCTGGCGGAATGCCTCAAAGCGAAGATCCAGCCGATCGCGCTCCAGTCCCTTGGAGGTTTCCAGAGAGCCAAACTGGGCAGCCGAGGTGGGCACGAGGTACACGCCGCGCTTCGCCATCAGGACGAGAGTTTCGTGATCCACGGCGGTGCCATGCTCTATGGAGTCCACGCCCGCTTCGACCGCATTGCGCGCGCCCTCGCGCGTCGTGGCGTGAGCGGCGACGCGATGTCCTCCCTTGTGCGCCTCTTCGACGATCGTCCGCATTTCGTCAACCGTCAAGGTCGGGTGATTGAAATTCGTAGTATTCGGCGAAGCGACGTCCAGAAAATCCGCATAAACCTTGATCACGTCAGCCCCGTTGTAGATCTGCTCCCGGACCGCCCGGCGTGCCTCGTCGTTGCCGGTAATTAGCTGCGCGCCCCGCGGCAAATCGGCCATCTGCGGCGAGAGCCGATAAGGGAAATAGCCTCCGGTGGCGGCGATGGCGCGCGCCGCAACCTCCATCCGCGGTCCCTCCACCAGCCCGGCGTAGATCCCGTCCCGCAATGCGACGTCGGCGTAGCCGGACCCTTCGCTGCCCAGATCACGGACGGCGGTGAAGCCAGCCTCGAGAATTGCCTTCGCGTTTGCCGCGCCCTCCAGTACCCGGTATTCATTCGACTTTGTTGTCAGCTGCAGAATGTAGTTTTGATTCTGAGAGCCGATTTTCTGACTACGACTAAGCAAGTGGGTATGAACGTCGATGAGCCCGGGAATAAGCGTCGCCTCTTTCAGGTCGATCAAAGTTGCCCCAGCCGGTATGGCCAGCCCGCTGCCAACTTGAATGATTTTTCCGTGTTCAATCAGGATGACGACGTTGTTCACATATTCGCCGCGCTCGACGTCAATCATTCGCGCACTGCGAACAGCGGTCACTTGGGCAGACGCGCTGAGGGAAGTAGCTATTGCCAAGAGAAAAGAAAAGGCCCGCGAGTTTCTCATTTCCATGACGATAACAATTCGGAGAGGACAACAGCGGCAGCCCTGCGGTGCCGCACTTCGACCCGATCCCATTTTCGTGCGAAGTGTGTGTCGCCGCCATCCTGCGGCCTGATGTCATTATCGGTACCGTTTCCGAGCGGCCCTGGTGTCGCGCTGGGGAGGCTGCCAGGTGATTTTCTCTCCGTCCCGGCAGCTGCCGTCAGAATCGACAATCACGATCTGCCATACCTTCGGCTCGCGCAAAGGCATAATCTGCTCTTCGAGTCGTTCCAGTCGCCGAGAAATACTTTTGTTGATCATTTCGCTGTTCCAATTGGGTAACGTGATAGCGTTTCCTGTAGCCGCACCTTCATTTCTGCTAGGGTCGGCTTCGGCATCGACTCCCAGTTCGGGTCTGCTCGGAGCCGCTCCCCGACTCGCTTGAGGCTTGCGAGCACGCTCTGTTTCGCGCCCGACGTATCGGTCGTCGCGACCCAGGCCGAGTGGCGACGCTCAAGTTGCTCAAGCCGTTTGAAGGTTGTTTTCACAAGCGTGTTTACTATCCTCCTTAAAGACTGCGCCGACCTAAAGATGGCGGCCTCACGAATTCGGCGCCGGAGCTCCAAAACTGTGGGCTGCGGCCTCGACTCCCAATCGGGATCTCCCCGCCGCGGGTCTGCCATCCGATTGATTGCCGCCAGTATCCTCTCGCGTGCCCCAGATGAATGGTCCGCCGCAACCAGCTCCGAGCGCTGCTGCTCAAGCTGTTGAAGCCGTCTGAGGATCGGTTTCACCGGAATCCGATCATTGGCGTGTCCCGCCCGTCTTGGCGTCGGTGGCATCCTCCAGCGCTTTCACGCGTGCGTCGAGGTCCTCAATCTCAATCGCCTTGGCCGCGTGATTGAAAATCGCCTCGGCTGCGCGCACCTTGACTGACGCTGGCGTGCCCGGATCGATCAAGGTCTTCAGCAGCGTAGTAGCAGCCGCGGAAGTTCCCTGCTGAAGCCGGGCCACGGCTTGCCTGTACGACGCCTTCCGCGCATCGCGGTAAGCGGTCTCGAACTCCGGCAGCTTCTGCCATTTCAGCAGCGTATTGGGAGCCACGCCAATGGATCGTGCCGCTTCTTCGAGGTTGCGCTGAGTCAGCAAGGCGGCGATTGCCTCTTCTTTCTTCCGCCCGAATTTGCTGCCGTGGCCTTTCATCTGACGCATCCTGACGCAATCTGCGCCGAAAGTGGCGGATCATTGCCAAACATTCCCCAAGGTTGATTTCGCTTGCTTTCTGCCGCCACCAGAGTGATCGATGTTGTCACGCGGTAATCACCGCTCAAGGAGAAACCATGAAATCGACCACAGAAAAGAAGGAAACGGCGCCCGCCGCCGCGACCACCGAGACGAAGGCCACGAAAAAGGCCGCCGCTGGCGCACGTCGCGCGAACGTTGCGCCCGCCAAGGGCAAGTCGGGGAAGAAGGCGTCCCCGAAAAAGAAAGCGCCCCGGAGCGCACGAAACGAAGCCCGGAGGGCAGCAAAACCGCGACGATCCTCGAAATGCTGAAGCGGCCGGGCGGAGCCAGCGCCAAGGACCTGCTCAAAGCCACCGGGTGGCAGCCGTATTCGCTGCGCGGGTTTCTTTCCGGCACGGTTGGCAAGAAGATGGGCCTCACGGTTACATCCACAAAGGGCGAAGACGGCGAGCGCAGCTATTCCGTAAAAGCCTGATTCGTACGGCCGCTGTTCAAGTTGCGCCGCTGGGCTCGTGTCTGACGGCGTTTCTCGTTCTCCGCGCAGCGTGATGGGTCTCATATCTAAACCTCAGCCAAATCGATGCCCAGATGTCGCTTCACAAATAATCGCCCGCGGCCGCAACTCATCATCAGTTCTCCGTCGATGATCGGGCTTTGACGCTCGACCCGAGCCAATTCCAACTTGGTTGGTTCCTCACCTCGGCGAGCCCGCCGCTCGATCTCTGCGATTTCGGAACGTGTCAACGGTGGATACTTATCAAGACGCATCCAGTTGCCCGTTGCCTCAAGCGCGCGCAGTCGCCGCCGGATTCCCGCAATCGACATATCAGACAGCCACTTCCCGACGCTCTGGCGCGATGGCATCGAATGTTCGCGCGTCGCCGTCAAGCGTCGCATGCTTGGCGGTCAACAGTTGCCAGCGCTGCACCACCACGTCTACGTACTTCGGATCAAGCTCGATGCCGTAGCAGACGCGCTCGTTCAATTCCGCCGCGGCGAGCGTCGTGCCCGAACCGAGGAAGGGGTCATAAACCAGTTCGCCACGCCGGAGGTGATTCAAGATCGGGCGCCGCATCAACTCAATCGGCTTCTGCGTCGGGTGATCGAATTTGTCCTCGTCCGCTCCGCCCATGATGAACTTCGGTGAAGGCGAGTCCCAGATGGTCGAGTTTTCCCCGGCCTTGCCATACCAAGGTGCGTTCTTCTTTCGGACAAACCAGGCGGGCTCATGCTGGAACCAGTACAACGTCCTCGTCAGGACCGTCCGGCCCTTATTCCAAATAATCTGCTGGTGATGAATAAATCCAATTCGTAGCAATCCATCCAGCACCTCGCGTGTGAACTTCGACGCGTGCCAGACGTACGCGACCTCGAGGCTCGGCACCAGCGCGAACGCTTCCGACCAGTCGGCGCGCGTGTCGCCTGAAATCGTGGTCTCCGTGTGGCCCTTTGTGCGCTTCTTCAGGTAGCTGGGCTCCGCTGGTCCGCAGCCGTTGAGCCCGGCGCGGTCGCGCCATTCCGAGTCAAGTTCGATGCCGTACGGCGGATGCGTGACCATCAACCGCGGCTTACGCTCACCCAGCAATCGCGCCACAGCTTCCGCGCTCGTCGCGTCGCCGCACAAAACTCTGTGAGACCCGAGCAACCAGAGATCGCCCAACCGGGACACGGGAGACTCCGGCAACGGCGGCGCAGCCTTGGCTTTCTCCTCGTCTTCAAGCGCCAGCAGGTCATCGATCTCGCCAGGGTCGAAGCCCGTCAAAGATAAGTCGAAGTCGGCTTCCTGGATTTCCTGCAGCTCCAGCGCCAATAGATCCTCATCCCAATCCGCCCAGGTCACCGATCGGTTCACCATCAAGCGAAAAGCCTTCACCTGGGCCGGCGTCCACTCATCACAGAGAATTACCGGGATCTCCGTGATGCCGAGCTTGCGTGCGGCCTTAAGACGCAAATGGCCGTCGACGACCTCGCCGTCGCTGCGCGCAAGCACCGGGATCTTGAAACCAAATTCGCGAATCGATGCGCACATGCGATCCACGGCTTTGTCGTTCTTGCGCGGGTTGCGAGGATATTCGACCAAGCGATCGATGGACCAGTGTTCGATGTGCTTCTCAGCGGGCGAGGTCATATCTATCGCCCCTGAATAGCAGTTGCTGATTTCAGTCGTCAACAGAAAACGTAATCGCGCCGACTTCCATGAGATCCCCTGGCATCTCGTGTCGGGTCGAATGTCGGGTTGTTTGTCGGGAAATTAGCCCTACCCGACATCGACTTGCTGAATGCGACCAAAGGCTTAGCTACCAAATGTCAGGTTTGTCTGGTTTTTACAGGAGAAGAGAGGGCTGGAGGAATTGTGATCCTGTATTTTGGGGTTCCGCACAACCGCAGATCACGCAGTCGCAGGCGTCCATTTTGGACTCCGTTTGGACTCCAGAAAGTTGTTCTTAGATGCTGCGGTGAGTGTAACTCTTTGAGGAATTTGGTCGGGCTGCCGGGATTTGAACCCGGGACCTCTTGCACCCCAAGCAAGCGCGCTAGCCAGGCTGCGCCACAGCCCGAACTATCGATTATAGCAAAAATATGGTCGATTAAGGCTCCAGCGGGGCATGAAAACAGCAAATTATGGTCGATTTAGAAGCTGCGAGACGACAGTTTCACCTCCGAGATCCTTTCCAGGCGAATCGGGTCGTTGGCGAACAAGCCCAGGGCGTATTCGACGCCGACCGTCAGGCCGAGCAGGCGGGCTCCGGTCTTTTGCAAGTCGATATACCCTTTGCTCGCGACCTGGCTTTCGTGGCAGTTCATCACCGCTTTCCACTCGACGAGAACGTCGCCGATGTCGATGACGATGTCCGGTCTTTGAAGGTGTTGCGTGATGTTGTAGAAGAACAGGTTGGCGACGCGGTGAACCGGGAGATATTCCAATTCATCAAGGCCTCCATAGCGCGCGAAGCGGCACGCGTCGCGAGCTAGTTTGCCGGCCACTGCGTGGTCGGGATGCTGATTTTCCTGCGGGTGCGGGGCAAGTACGATCGCGGGTTTGAATTTTCTGATCTCCGCCGCGATTTTAAAAGCGTTCTCCGGCGAATATTCGAGATGGCAGTCGCCGCCGAAATCTAGAAAATCGATTGCGGCTCCGATCAGTTGGGCTGCTTTGCGCGATTCCTGCTCTCGGAGGTCGGGCGTGCCGGCCGAACCCGCTTCGCCGCGCGATAGGACCAGCATTTTCACGTCGTTCCCGTTCCTGACCTCCTTAATAAGGATCGGCGCACAGCCGAATTCGATGTCGTCGGGATGGGGGCCGATGGCCAGAATATTCATTGCGCGCAGACTTCCTGGTAGTACTTCTCGTATTGAGGAATGATCAGCGACGTCGAATAGCGCATCTCGGCGGAGTGTCGCGCCGCGGCTGACATTCGCTGATAAAGCCGATCGTCGGTGAGCAGCGAGACAACTCTTCGCGCTTGTGCCGCGATGTCGCCGACCGGCTCGAGGAATCCCTCCACGCCGTCGTCGATTAATTCCGGAGTTCCGCCGACGCGCGTTCCCACCGGAGGAACTCCGCAGGCCATTGCTTCGAGGGCGGCGAGTCCGAAGGCTTCCATCTCGCTCGGCATCAGGAGCACGTGATGCTTCGGAATCAGACGCTCGACGTGATCCTGTTTACCTAAGAACGTGACATTGGTATCGATTCCCAGTTCGCGGGCCAGCATTTCCGCGGGGCCACGCTCCGGTCCGTCGCCGACCATTACGAGGCGGGCGGGCGTCGATTTGAGGACCTCTTTCAGAATCCGTACGCAATCCAGCACGCGCTTCACGGGCCGGAAATTCGAAAGATGGATCAGATGTTTTTCTTTCGGCTGGCGCTCGAGGTCAGGCTTGTAGAGATCGCAGTTAACGAAGTTGTGGATCACGCGAATCTCGTTCGCGACGCCGAAAAAGTCCGCGGTTCGGTCCTGCAAATAGTTGCTGATCGTGGTAATGCCGTCCGATTTTTCGATGGAAAACTTCGTGATGGGAAAGTAGGAGCGGTCCGCGCCGACCAGCGTGATATCGGTGCCATGCAGTGTTGTGACGAACGGCAATCGTCGCTGAGGCGCCATCATTTGCTGCGCGAGCAGAGCGGCGATCGAATGCGGGATGGCGTAGTGCACATGAAGCAGATCGAGATCGTAGCAGGCCGCCACTTCGGCCATCCGCGATGCTAGCGCCAAGCAATACGGAGGATAAAGAAATAGAGGATATGCGGAAACCTCCACCTCGTGATAATGAATGCGCGGGATGCCAGGATCGAGTCGAATCGGATTCGCGTAGGTGATGAAATGAACCTCATGGCCTCGGGCCGCCAGTTCCAGGCCGAGCTCGGTCGCGACGATGCCGCTGCCTCCGTAAGTCGGGTAACAGGTGATGCCGATCTTCACAAGGGCAGGTTAGCATTTCAGTCTGAAGTACAATCAGAGGTCGGACTCCGAAGGGTGCAGGAGGATACTGTGGCAGGACGCTTGCGATACACATTGTACGGAATCGTGGTGACATTGCTTGCGCAGCCGAATCCGTACCGCACGGTCGAGAACTGGTTCAAGCTTCCGGAGGGGCGCACCTGGGGCTCGACCAGCACGGTGGCCGTCGATTCCAAGGGCCACATCTGGATCGCGGAGCGGTGCGGCGCGAATGGCTGCGCCGGAAAAACGGTGGATCCGATCCTGGAATTCGACGACTCGGGAAAACTGCTGAAGAGTTTCGGAAGCGGCCTGCTGCTGTTTCCTCACGGGATCTGGATCGACAAGCAAGACAACCTGTGGATCGCCGACGGCCAGGGCGCGGACCGAATAGGTCATCAGGTAATCAAATTCAGCCCCGATGGGAAGGTGCTGATGGCTATTGGGAAAGCCGGAGTTGCCGGCGACGGTCCCGACACCTTCAATCAGCCGAATGCCGTCGCGATCGCGCCGAATGGAGACATCTTCATATCCGATGGTCACAATCGCGGCCGAGGCAACGCGCGCGTGGTGAAGTTTACCAAGGACGGGAAATTCATCAAGCAATGGGGAGGACACGGGTCGGGTCCAGGCGAGTTCGAGGTGCCGCACTGCCTCGCGTTCGATTCCCAAGGGCGGCTATTCGTCGGCGATCGCGCCAATAACAGGATTCAGATTTTCGACCAGGATGGCAAGTTTATCGCCGAGTGGAAGCAATTCGGCCGGCCCAGCGGAATGTTCATCGACAGTCACGATGTGATCTATGTCGGCGATTCGGAATCGATTGAAACAGGCGGGTACGCCGGGAACAATCCAGGCTTCAAGCGAGGCATTCGAATCGGGAGCGCGAAAGACGGCGCGGTGACGGCATTCATTCCGGACCCGACGCCAGGGCTAGGAGCGACCAGCGGAGCCGAAGGCGTGGGCGCGGACGGTAAGGGGACGGTGTATGGCGCTGAGGTGCTTCAGAAGGGTGTGAAGAAGTATGTACGGCAATAAGTTGGCAGGCGAAACCGCCTTCCCCACCCGGCTTCAGATTGGCGGCGCACAAGATGGTGGCCTGGCAAGGGAGGCTGCGCTTTAGTACAATTCATGACGACCAGGAGGTTGTCCATGATGACAGAAACTACCCGACGAACGTTTCTAGGAGCGGTGGGAGCCGCAGCGGCGATCGCCTCGCCTCGCGGATCCAAGACTCCGGGCGCAGCGCAGGAAAAGTGCATCTTCCTAGTAGCGGCCTGCACGCCTTGCGACAAAAACTTGAAGTTCGACGAAGGCGTCTACAAAGACATGATGGCGTACTTCAAAGATCAGGGCGCCGATGGAGTGGTGGTGACGGGCACCACAGGCGAGTATCCTTCGTTCTCCACCGCGGAGCGGAAAAAGATCCAGGAGACCGCGCTGAAGCACCGGGCTGGGTTGTCGATCATCGTCTCTTCGGGTACGTCGAATTTCCCGGAGACGCTGGAGCTGTCTTTGCACGCCGCGGCGAACGGAGCCGATGGACTGCTGATCATTCCTCCGTTCTATTACAAGAAGCCGCCGCTTGCCGGATTGACGAAATACTATTCGCTGATCTTCGATCAGGTGAAAATTCCGATCAATCTCTATCACATTCCCGGCACCAGCGCGGTTCCCATCACGGCCGAATTGCTGCACAGCCTGGAGCACTATCCAAACCTCGCCGGCATCAAGGATTCCGCGGGCGATGTCCCCGAGTACGAGATGTACCTCAAGGAATTTCCGAAGCTCAACATGAGGACCGGCACCGGCAACAACCTGAAGGCCGCGTTGCAGGCGGGCATGGGCGCGATTCTGGCGGAAGGAAATCTTTTCACCAAGCGAATCGCGAACGTGTTCGCGGCACATCGCGCGGGCAAAGATATCGACGCGCCGCTGGCGACTCTGCGAGCCGCGCAAACGGTCCTGCGGTCCGCGGGCGTCGGAGGGTACGGCCCGATGAAGTACGCGCTCAGTCTGGAGATGGGAACGCGCCAGACGTATCAGCGTCCGCCAAATCTGGATGTCACCGATGAGCAGAAGGCGATCATCAAGACGAAGCTCGAAGAACTCAAGCACATCGCCTAAGAGCCGAACACCGCTCCCTGCGGTCACGGTTCGATAGGATCTGGAGACAACTATTTTATGTTTCGAATGACGCCGGTTATCGTCGGAATCGCCTTGATCGGGTTGTCTGCGTCGGCGCAGAAGAGTAAGGACGGTGAATGGCCGAGCTACGCGGCGGACCTGGCGGGCACCCGATACCGTCCTCTCGATCAGATCAACGCGTCGAACTTCAGCAAGCTCGAAGTCGCGTGGCGATTCAAAACCGACAGCATCGGCAATCGACCGGAATACAAGTTAGAAGGGACGCCGCTGATGGTGGGCGGCGTGGTCTACACGACCGCTGGGTCGCGACGTGCGGCCATCGCGCTCGATGCCGCGACCGGCGAGCTTCTGTGGGTGCATGGCGAGCACGAAGGAGAGCGCGGTGCAGCGGCTCCACGGCAACTGTCGGGTCGAGGGCTCGCGTATTGGACCGACGGCAAACAGGAGCGGATCCTTTATGTGACGCCGGGCTATCGGATGATCTGTCTCGATGCGAAGACCGGCCAAGTGGTCGCGTCTTTTGGCAAGAACGGTGTTGTGGATCTAAAGCTCGACGACGATCAGACCATTCTGCCCGATCTGACGACGGGCGAGATCGGGTTACAATCGGCGCCGATCGTCGCCAAGGACACCATCATCATCGGCGCGGCGTTTCGCGAAGGCATGACGCCGAAGACCATGCGCAACAACAAGGGTTTCGTGCGCGGATTCGACGTGAAGACCGGCAAACGCCTGTGGATTTTCCACACCATTCCGATGAAGAACGAGCCTGGCTACGACACTTGGTTGAACGGATCGGCCGACTACACCGGCAACACCGGACTGTGGACGCAAGTCACCGCGGATGAGCAGCTCGGCTTGGCTTATTTGCCGATCGAGTCCCCGACCGGCGATTACTACGGAGGCCATCGCCCAGGGAACAATCTTTATGGCGAGAGCCTAGTGTGTGTCGACCTGAAGACCGGACAGAAGAAGTGGCATTACCAGTTGGTGCATCATCCTTTGTGGGACATGGATATTTCTTCCGCGCCGATTCTTGCGGATATCAACGTGAACGGCCGCGCCATCAAGGCGGTCGCACAACCGACGAAGCAGGGATTTCTCTACGTGTTCGATCGAGTGAACGGCAAGCCGGTGTGGGACATGGAAGAGCGGCCAGTGGAGAAAGGGACGGTTCCAGGCGAGTGGTACGCCCCGACGCAGCCGTTTCCGACGAAGCCGCCGATCTACAGCCGCAACGGCGTTTCGACCGACGATCTGATCGACTTCACGCCCGCGATGCGGGACGCGGCGTTGACGATCGTCGCGAAATATCACATTGGACCGGTGTACACGCCTCCAGTCGAGAGCAAGATCGGCGGACCTTTGGCGACGCTGACGATGGGCACTGCGAGCGGCGGAACGAATTGGCCCGGAGCTTCCTACGATCCCGAGACGCACATCGTCTACGCCTACGCGTGCAACGCGTGCCTCACGCCAATCGGTCTGGCTCGTCCTCCAAAAACTTTGTCGGATATGGATTTCGTGGCGGGCACGGCGGGACAGGAGGTCGTCAACAGAGCGGGTCCTGGCGAGAATGCGGGGGCCGATTCGCCGATGCCGAAACGGGCACCGGCTGCCGGCCGCGGCGGTGGCGGCGGAGGCGGCGGCCTGACCCTGCAGGGACTCCCGCTGATCAAGCCGCCTTATGGAACGATCTCCGCGATCAGTCTCGATAAGGGCGAGATCGTCTGGCAGATCCCGCATGGAGATACGCCGGACGCGATTCGCAATAACGCCGCGCTGAAGGGCATCGACATTCCGCGCACGGGGCAGTTAGGCTATAACGTCGGCACGCTGATCACGAAGACGCTGGTGATCGCGGGCGAGGGGCAGAGGACCACGACTCCGGAACATCCCCCGGGCGCGATGCTGCGCGCTTACGACAAAGCGACCGGGAAAGATGCGGGCGCGGTGTACATGCCCGCGCCGCAGACCGGATCGCCCATGACGTACATGTTGCACGGCAGGCAATACATCATCGTCGCGGTGAGCGGCGGCAATTATTCCGGCGAATACATTGCGTTCACTCTGCCTGAGAAGGAAGAGCACACGCCGACGGCGCAATGAAAATTGCAATCGCAGCAGCAGTGGCGATCGGCTTGATCTATGCTCAGACGCGGTCCGTGTGGGACGGCGTGTATACGGAGGAGCAGGCGGGCCGCGGGCAGGGGCTCTATAATCAGCACTGCGCGTCGTGCCACGCGGATACTCTGATGGGTGGCGAGATGTCTCCTCCGCTGGCCGGTGGCGACTTCCTGTCGAATTGGAACGGCCTGACGATGGGCGAATTGTTCGAGCGCATCCGCACCACGATGCCTCTGAACAATGCGGGAAAATTGAGCCGTGAAGTGAACGCCGATATCACGGCCTACATTCTAAGCGTGAACAAATTTCCGGCGGGCAAAACAGAACTGCCGCATTCAACTGAATTTCTAAAGGAAATTCGCATCGAGAGCGAAAAGAAGTGACAATGACTCGTCGAGACTTGACACTGTTATCAGCGGGCTTGATCGCGGCCACGGCCAAAGCGCAGAAGGCGGCCCTGCCCAGCAAGGCTTATCGGTTTGAAGATCTGGTGGTGAAAGGGAACGGACGCGCGGTCTTCGATGGCCTCACGCATTCCGGATTTCATGTCGATCTGCATGAGACCGAACTCGCGCCGGGCATGGCTCCGCACGCGCCTCACCGCCATGAGCACGAAGAGATCGTAATGGTCCGCGAGGGCACGCTTGAAGTGACGATCGAGGGAAAAGTGACCAGCGTTGGACCAGGCTCGGTGATCTACGCCGCGTCGAATGATTTGCATGGCTGGAAAAATGTCGGCGCGACGCAAGCGTACTATTTCGTGATCGCGCTCGGGCGTGTCGCCTAACTCGCCAGCGTTCTTTTCTTCCTTTCCCAGATCTTCGCCATCTTGCGGCCGCGTGTAACGATTTTTTCCGCTGGTGAATCGTAAGGGATAATATGGCTTGGGCGCGTTCGGAATCGCGCTGCGAGCATTCGCGAGAGGCTTTACAATGAATCTGGCTGGTGAAATCTTGACTCCAAGAGTCGCTGAGTTCTCCCGACAGTGGGAAGGCCGGTTGATCGGCGCGTTTCCGCTCCGCCAATTTCTAGCGGGCGGCGAGAGCAGCGTGGTTTTTCTGACCACTTACGAGACGCGCCCGGCGGCGATAAAACTCCTGCGCACGGAACCGCTGAGCGCGGATGCGCAACTCGCCCGATGGAATGCGGCGGCAAAGCTCTCGCATCCCAACCTGATCGGGATTTTCGCTTCTGGGCGGTGTGATCTCGACGGCATACCGCTGCTCTACATCGTGATGGAGTACGCCGAGGAAGATCTTTCGCAAGTCCTTCCCAATCGAGCTCTCACCGCCGTCGAAGCGCGCGAGATGCTCGGCCCCACGCTAAGTGCGCTCGAATACATCCATCGGCAGGGGTGCGTCCACGCTCACTTGAAGCCGGCTAACATCATGGCGGCCGGCGATACTTTGAAGATTTCGAGCGATGGAATCTGCCGGCTGGGAGCGAACGGTCGCAGCGCACCCAGCCCTTACGACCCGCCGGAGAGCGCGAACGGAATCGCTTCCCCAGCCGGAGACGTCTGGTCTCTCGGCGTGACGCTCGTGGAGGCGCTTACGCAGAAGCTTCCCGCCGAGGCTGCGGAACTGCCGGAGCCGTTCGCCGAAATCGCCCACCACTGTCTACAACCCAACCCAGCGGATCGCTGGACCATTGCGGATATTTCAAAGCTCCTCACCGAGCCTCGAGCCCCGGCCCCAACCAAGAAACGTTATCTCGTACCAGTCGCCGCGCTGATTCTTCTCGCGCTCCTGATCGTTGTCGTGCTGCGCGTCAGGCGGCCTGACACGACCGTGCCGCCGCCTGCTGCTCCCATACCAACGCACGTCACTGAAGTACAGGCGCCGGACATTATCGATCAGCCGCTGCCCGAGATAACGGAGCAGGCCAGACGCACGATTCACGGCAAAATATCGGTGAACGTCAACGTCGAAGTCGATCCTTTTGGCGCCGTAACGGATGCGAAGCTCGTTCCTCCCGCCACCAGCAAGTATTTTAGCGACCGCGCTCTAATAGCCGTCCGGCAGTGGAAATTCCGGCCAACCAACGTCGAGCAACAATGGCGCGTGCATTTCGAATTTCGCCCGGCGGGCACTAAGGTCCAACCCCGCCGCCTTTCGCCTTGACCCGCGTGGGAAGCCACAACCGCGTCGGCTCGATGAAAAACACCACCAGTCCGGCCATCGATGCCGCGTTCATCGTCACGAACGTTCGCGCGGGCGAGCTGAGCCTCTTGAGCGGAAATCCCTTGGGAAAAAATCCGTCGACGAGCGCGAGCAGAAAGAAAATCGCCCCAGCCCCAAGCAAGAACCAACGCATCGGGGACCCGGGAAGCAGCAACGTACCAACGATCGTTAATAAAATCGCCCACGGCAACACCAGCCTCCCAAGCTTGTGCGATAAAAAATGGAACCGCATGCGATTCTTCGACGAGAACAATTGTGGGAATCTTGCGAAGGTCTGCCACAGTCCCGCCAGATTGCGCCAGCGCCGCTTGAATTCCGTGCCGGCCACCGCGGGATAATCCACCGCGATCGCTTGCCTGTCGAAAATCACGCGATATCCCTTAAAAAACGCCAGCAGCGGCAGCGCAGCGTCATCGCTGAGCGTATCGGGACGCAGCGGCATTGCGAGTTTCCGGCGCATGGCGTAAATGCATCCCGTGGTATTGAAAATCGAATCGATCCTGGTTTGCCGCTCGCGCGCCCACACTTCGTAGCGCCAATATAAATCCATGTCGGCCTGCTCGCCCGCCTCGGCTTTCTTTAACCGCATCTCACCGGTCGCGGCGCCCACCGACGGATCGGCGAAATTCGCGACCAGATGGCGCAGCGCCATGCGGTCCAGAGGCTGCCGCACATCCGTAAAAAACAGCAGCTCTCCCGTGGCTCGCTCGAACGCCAGATTCAATGCGGCCGACTTCCCGCAATGCGGCGCGGCCAGCAATTGCACACCGCGATCCGCATACTCCTTCACAATCGATTCGGTCTCGTCCGTCGATCCGTCCGACACCACGATAATTTCGAGTAAATGCTTCGGATAGTCCAGCGCGAAAATGGTTTCGAGCTTCGCACGCGTGTGCGCCGCCCCATTGTAGACCGCCATGATCAGCGACACAGTCGATTCGTAACTCAGATCCTTGCGCACCGCAGGCGCCGCCTGGAACGGCACGGTGCGAAGCAGGATCGGGTACCCGAACAGAATGTAGAGCGCGATCGCGGCGCCAAAAATCAGAAGCAGCGCAGCCGTCATGAATCAGCCCGCAACATCGCCGAAGATCGATGCCATCAGAATGTCGATATCGAAACCGGGCGACAAATGCTTGATATAGTACAGATCGTATTCCAGCTCGACCGATGCATCGAAGGTCGTGTCTTTCATAGTCCGGTGAATCTGCGCCCAGCCCGTCAGTCCGGGCCGCACGGCGACGCGCTGCGAAAAGTACGGAATCTGTTCGCTCAATGCCTCGCTAAACTCCACCCGGCTCGGACGCGGACCCACCAGCGACATCTCTCCGCGCACCACGTTGAACAATTGCGGCAGCCCGCGCACCCGCACCCGCGCCAGCCATCGCCCCACCGCGGATCGGGATTGGAACCGCAGACGGTCGAACGGAATGCCGTGCAATCCCACCGCGCGGTACGGTTCGAGCAATGGCTCCGACGGCGCGGAGACTTTCAGCGCGATCGCGGCCGCCAGCAGCACCGGGGTCGCGATCGGCAACAAGACAAGCCCCAGAACGTTGGAATAAATCGCTTGCAGGGCAAGGTTTTTCCGCTGCGGCGACATGTCGCCATACAAAAATCGGACCGGCGATAGATGCAGGCAGGAAACGCGCTGCAGCGCCGATTCAAAAAACGCGGTGGCATCCAGAATTCGCACGCCTTGGAAGCGCAGATCGAGCAGCGCGTTTGCGGGAAAAGCCCCCGGAGACGCCACGTCGCCGACCACGATCTCGTCCGGTTTCAATTCCTCCGCCAGTGCGCGTATATCGCCCGGAAAAGGCATCGGACCGAGCATCTGGTAACCGCTGGCCCTGGCGATTTCGGGAAACGCAACATTGGAACCCAGCAGTAACAGCCTCGGCTGCGCGCTTAACTTCGGAAACACGATGCGAAAGATGAAATACCAAACCACCAGCAGCGCCCCTGAAAGCAAGCTGCCCAGGAACGTCTCGGACATTCCCAGAAGCCACACAAAACCGACGTAGCTCAACAACGCTTCCAGCAGAAACACGGTCCCCAACGAGAGCGAGATCTGCTGTATCCTCTCGAACCAGGAGTAGCCCGAATGGAGGCGCGTGAGCTGCAGGGCTATAAGAGCGCTCAAAATCGCGACTCCCAGTGACGCGATGGCCGTCACGGGGTCCGCCTCCATCGCCATCCTAAAATCGCTCGAAGGCAACAGAAACGGCACCAGCGTAAAGGCGCAGCTGAAAATCAGGATGTCCCCAATCAGCAACACGCGGCGGTACATCCGTTCCGAAGCGAAGCGAGAATCGAGCGGCAACCCGCAGTCTAACACGCACAAAAGCGCGAACTCGATTCAGGTGGGCTTGGTGGCGCGAGCTTTAGCTTGCAGCGTCGGCTTCAGCCGGCGTTTTAAGCCCGGACATCGGCTAAAGCCAATGCTGCAAGCTAAAGCTCGCGCCACATCTTTAATAGTGCGCACGCCCAAATAAGCTCAGACCCGGTGTACGGGTTCCCGATCCCACTCTTCCAGCCGCTCTTCGAGCGCCCGCCGCAACGTGTCGAGAAATGGCGCCACCATCATCGGCAGCACGCCGGATTCAAAACGCCGCGTCAGCTCGAAGTAATCCCGCTCGCCGACCGGAACGCGCAGCGACCAGCATTCCTTCTCCACCGAATCTGCCGCCACCTGCTCCCGCATCGACCCGCGCAGCGAGAGGCGGATCGAATCGAAGCCGAAGTCCCGCGCCGCCGCCGCTACCAGGCGCCAGCACTGCTCCTCATCGCCCGCTTGTCCCACTTCCTCCGCCAGCCGCTCCAGCCGCAACTGGCCGCCCAGGGTCCGCTGCAATTCGCCCCCGAACAACAGGCGGCTCGCCAAGCCGAACTCGGCATATCGCAACTGCCGGATGCCGAGCCACACCACTCCGCACACCGCCAGCATCACCAGTCCGAAAAAGCGTCCCGCGTGAGGCATCGTCAGCAGCAGCGCGAAGGCGGCAGCCATGGCGCAGACTAAATAGAGCACCAGCACCGCGCGGCGCGGCGTCAACCCGCGATCGATCAACCGGTGATGGATGTGCCCCCGGTCCGCCGCGAAAATCGGTTGATTACGCAGGAACCGGCGCAGAATCGCGAGCGAAACATCGAGCAAGGGAATCGACAGCGCCAGCAGCGGCACCGTCATACTGATTAACGTGTCGGATTTCTGCGTCCAAACGGCTCCGAAACAGCCCAGCAGGAACCCGATCAGCAGCGCGCCCGAATCGCCCAGAAATACCGTCGCCGGATTGAAGTTGTAGCACAGAAATCCGACCAGCGCGCCCACCAGCGGCACTGCGGCGGAGGCCAGCGCCAGATTGCCATGCAGCAGCGCGGCGATCAGCAGCGTTAGCGCCGCCACCAGCCCCATTCCGGCGGCCAGTCCATCCAGACCATCCACCAGGTTGAACGCATTGGTACACGCGACCAGCCAGATCAATGTCAGCGGAAGCGCCCACCAGACACCTGCCCCCACGCCCGCGACTATCAGCACGCGCACTCCGGCCCAATAGGCCAGCCCCGCCGCGCCCAATTGGCCCAGCAGCTTTTGCCAGGGCTTCAAGCCGATCAGATCGTCAACCAGCCCGGTTGCGAAAATCATGGTCGCGGCAGGCGCCAGCTTCTGGATCAACGGCAGGTATTCAGTAAGCGCCGCCGGTGCGTGCGGCCAGGGATAGAGGGCGATCGCGTAGGAAAGAAAAATCGGAATCCCGCCCACCCGCGGAATCGGATGCGCGTGAATCTTCCGCCTCCGGTCCGGCTGATCGACAATTCCGTACGACCGGAAGATGTCCCGAAAAATCGGCGTGAGCACCAGGCAAGCTATAAATGCTCTCAGCGCCAGCCATAACAGCTCTCTCACATCGTTTCCGCCACCCTTTATATTCAGCGGATTCGGGCGATTGTGTCAAGACTCATCATGAACCTCCGAACCGTGCCGATAAGAACCAGCGATGATTGAGTTATCGTTCGCCTATCTATTCGCCGCCGGCCTGATCGCCGGTCTCGTCATGCTGGCCCGGAGAAATCAGCAGCAAGGATGGCGTAAGCAGCGCCCTCTGTGGCTCGAGGTTCAAGCGAACGCCGCGGTCAAAGCCTTCGGGGCCAAGCCTCACGCTCCCGACGAAACCCTTCAGCATCTCGCCGATCTCGACCGCCTGCGGCAATCGCTCGTCGCTCATAACCAACCCGCTCCAGCGGAGGTTCCGCACGCCGATAAGCAGGAAACGCTAGTCCCAAGCCGTTGAAAGCCCGTGTGCTAGCATGGCCTCTGTGAGTTCCGGGACCGAGATTTCGCTCGCCTCGATATCCGACCCGCATGTTACGCTCCCAGGCGTGCTCGTTTCGTTCGAAGGAAGATACGCGAACGTATCTCTCAACCAGGCAACCCCGCTCCACCAGGGCTCTCTGGTGCAATTTCAAACCTCTCAAACGTTGTACCTCGGCGAAATCGAATCCGGTTGGACCGAGGAGGGTTTCCAACGCCTTCGTATCCTCATCGAACATTCCGTAGACCTCGAAAGAGCAGCAGCAATCCGCCGTTTGTGGAACACGGATAACCCGATCTAACCGCGGGAGAAAACTAATAACTCCTGGTGGGGCGGACCCCCGGTCCGGCTCTTGCCGACGAAATCACGAAAATTGGGGACTGACCTCTCTGTCCAAGGCGCCCTGATCTCCCGTGCAAGTCCCCATTTTTCGCCCCGTTGCTATTCGCTCAACGCCGCGCCGCGCCGTCTTCGAGCCGGCCAAAATGCCCAGCACCAGATTACCCAGCATCCCAGTTGCGTCAAGTTTAGGAACACGTTGAGCATGGATGTCAGCACTCCTTTGGGCAGAAAATGCCGCAAGCCGTAAGAAAGGGCCGCCCCAGTGACCAGCACTCCCAATCCCGCGCTCACTGTCAGAAACTGCGGGTCGCGCGGTCTCGATGGGATCAGGGCTGCCCACAGCACCAGATTCATAATCGCAGCGCCGAAGTTCAACAACTCGGTCGTGCTGTTGAACCAAGCCGTCGTGGGAAAGGGTCGGAAACTTACGGGAAAAATGACAAACGGAAGCAGGATCGCCGCCGCCACCAGCACCGTCAGTAGGCGTCCCACAGCCACTCTCTTGTTGCCTTCCGGAGTAACTTTATAGATCAGCACAATAACCAGAACGAACCGCAACAGGCCTGTGAGAACGTCATTGAGCCAGTAGAAGCGTGCATACCACAACTGTGCGTTGGTCTGGTTCGCGCGGCTCACTTGTGCCGTGCCACCGTAGAGCACATCGGCGATCGTGAACGCCACGGTCGCCAGTAATTCCCAGGAGACGTAAATGAGGACCACCCAAAACTTGCGATAAGCGCCACGCACACAAGCAGGACCAGTGCGGCAGAGAGCGCCAGTACGTTCCCAAGACCGAGAACAGGCCCCAGAACGTCGTAAATATGAGTCATCGGAAAGCGCCCGCTGAAGTATAACAGGGAGGTGGGGCAGGCGCTTTCGCCTGCCGCTCAGCAGGCTTGATGAAGTGCTTCGCCCGTCACGAAGCGATGCGGGAACTTCTCGCGGGATACTAAAAATATGATGCGTGAACTCATACTTCTCTTATTTGCAACCTACATTCCCACGCTCGCGGCCAACGTGCAATTGCTCTCCTCGTTGCCAAATGCCGCCGTATCCAAAGCCATGCAGCTCGACGCAGCGGGCAACATCTACCTCGCCGGATCTTTGACGCCGCAGAACCCCAAAAACGTCTCCCAAGACACCTCGGATGCCTTTGTGGCAAAGGTCTCGGCGGACGGATCGAAAGTGATTTTCTTTACGGTGCTGTCCGGATCCTCCGCCGACACAGCCGCCGCCATCGCGCTCGGTCCCGATGGTTCGGCCTACGTCACAGGCTCCACAGGCTCGTCCGATTTTCCGGTGACTGCCGGGGCATTACAAGCCTTCTTTGGCTCGTGTTGTGTATCGCAAGGGTTTCTAGTGAAGGTCAATCCGGCCGGCGCGGTGGTCTATTCCACCTTTATCGACGGAACGACATTCACCCAACCTACAGGAATTGCGATCGGCAACGCAGGGGAGGTCTTCCTGACCGGCCGCGGCGCCTTGGGATTTCCAGTCTCCGGCGGCCTGCCCGCGCAGGGCTTTATTCTGAAGCTCGATGCAGGGTTAAGCAAAGCGCTGTTGTCGATCGACGGTTACGGCGGCGGCCTGATCGCGCTCGATAGCCAGAGCAACATTTATATTGCAGGCAACGCGGAGCCGACCGGCATAGGGCCGGGGCTTACTCTTCTCACGCTGCCATCAGGCGGGTTTCAGTCCACGCACGCCGCTGCGATTTGTCAGGCGGGAGGAGGGCCCGGGGGGAGCTTTCAAATGTTCTGCCCTTACCAGTACGTCGCGAAGCTGGATGCGACAGGAAAGTTGCTATGGGCCACGTATGTCACCGGCACCTACGGCGCGATCGCGGCGGGAATGGCCGTGGACAATGCGGGCAACGTCATCGTGGCCGGCACCACCAACTCCACCGATTATCCGGTCACCCCGGGAGCTTTCCAAACCGCCTACACCGCCGCCGCCACCCAGTTCGTGCCTCAGCTCGGGCCCTTTAACTACTATATGGGTCCGCCGAATTCTATCGGATACGTCACCAAGGTCAACGCCACGGGAACGGGTCTTATCTGGTCCACCTACTTTGGCGGCTCATTCCAGGATCAGATTACCGGCATGGCCGTCAGTCCATCGGGGGATATTATTTTGTCGGGCCGCGCTGGTTCGAACGATCTTGTTCTCGCCGACACCCCGGACGGTTGCCGTCCCTCGCCGAATCAGGTGCTCGGGTTTGTCGCCCGTTTGACTTCAGACGGGGCGTCCGCCCGCGCGACGCAATTGATCCAGGGATCTCCCGATTGCCTGTACTTGTCCTGCAATAGTCTCGCCGTATATCAAACGGGGTGGCCGCTGGCGCTTCGCCCGGATGGAACGGTGGTCGTCGCGGGTTCGAACGGCACCGTTGCCTCCGTCGATTTTTCATCCAGCTCTCGTATCTCTTGCCTGACCGATCCAGCGGACAACGCGCAGTTGAGTAGTGTGGCGCCGGGTCAACTGATCGCGCTTTTCGGCGCTAATCTAGCCCCTGCGGCTCCGTACATCCCAACGGCAGGGGTGGCGCAATCCTCGAATACTTTTGGAGTGTTTTTCAATGGCATCCCCGCGCCGATCCTCTACTCCTCGGGCCAGCAGATCAATGTGCAGGTTCCCTACGAGATCGCCGGAGCGAGCACCGCGCAAATGCAGATAATCAGTAAACAGATCCCGAATCCGGTGTCGGAGACCCACACACTCGGAGTGATCGCGCGGCAGCCCGCTATTTTTCTCTCCCTGGCCGCTCTGTTAAGCCCATTTCCGGGTTACTCTACATGCGGTGGAGCGGTAGTATTCGGCCAAGCCGCGCTGGCGCTAAATGCGGATGGGACAGTCAACGATTGCACCAATCCCGCGACTGTGGGCTCAAGAGTTACCGTCTTCCTCAATGGCTTCGGAGTGATGACTCCCGCTTTGGCGACAGGAGTAATCGTGCAAGGTCCGCCGGTAGTCCTCACACCATCGCTTGACCCGGGTCCTTTCACAGGAACTACCGTCATCTCCACGGCGAGCGTTCCAGGCTCCATCACTGGAGTAGCCCAAGTGAAGTTGAAGGTTGGCGGACCAACCACACTACTAAACGGACCCACGCTGGCCGGCACACCCTCGCGCGAACGAGTCATTCTAATCTGGACGCGCTAAATGACAAGACAAATTCCCGCCGCTTGTGGCGCGCGCACTCGTGCGTGCCGCGCCGACACCGGCACCGATAGCAATGAAAACCATGATTGCTGAAAACTCATTTCCCCCTCCGGGTGGGGCGGACCCCCTGGTCCGCGGCCGATCCCCGGATCGGCCCGTCCGGTGTCCGCAGGCCTGATTTTATTGGTCACGAGCGCGATCAGGGATCGCGCACGGATCAGGGGGTCCACCGCCGTTTGGTTTCCGCAGCCTCTGGCAGCCTGCCGCGGATTGGTAATCGGCCTGCCCGAACTTGCCACCAGCTCTCAGCCCGTCGCTCCGGCCGACGTTTTCGAGAGTGTCGCCGCCCCGGGACCATCGCGATCTCCCCACCGAACCCCGACCGTAAGGGAGGGGACATCATGACCCTAATCCTTAATTTCAGCATGCCCCGGATGCGGCACCACAAAATGCTCAATCGCTCTCCGCGACTCTATGTACAGGAACATCGCCTCCAAGTCGTGATCGGTCAGTTTGGTGTAAGCAAGAAACGGCATCAGCGTGAAGCGCTCCGGACCCACCTTCGGTAATTCAGTTTCCTTGTATTGCCGGAAGCTGCGCATGCGATCGCGGAAGCGGATAAAGTCCCACTTGCCGATGCCCGTATCTTTATCCGGCGTGATATTGGCGCTCAACACCGTTCCCTGCGGCAGCGTAAACACCCGCCCGCCCGCATAACGCATCGACGCATCCGCTTGCCCTCGCTTCTGCGGCGTGTGGCACTCCTCGCAACCGGCGATCGAAACCAGATATTCCCCGTAAATCTCGCCTCCGTCCGGATCCACCGGCGGGATCGGACGCACCACAGGCTCCGGTACGCCCTTCACCATCATCCCGACAAAGAACGTGATGTTGCTGCGCGGAACATAATTCCGAATGGCCGGAAGCGTGTTCATATACGCCACCAGAGCCTGCACGTCCACCTCGCTCAGATAGCGGAGGCCGGGATAAGGCATCAGCGGAAACAGCATATGGCCGTCTTTTGAAATGCCTTCGCGAATCGCGCGAATCTTTTCTCCGTCGGTCCATCCTCCGATGCCGGTTTCCTTGTCAGGCGTAATGTTGGGAGCGTTCACCTGTCCCGGCAGCCCTTCGAGCGGCAACATCCGGCCCTGCCCCCGCCCGGCGGCGATCACCGGTCCGCCCAGCCGCGAGAAATCGCGCTCGGAGTGGCATCCATCGCAATCGAGCAGCGTGACAAACAGATATTGCCCGCGCTCGATTCTCTCCGGCGTCATCGCCACCGTGATCTTCGAAGGCGGCGCGCTCGAAGGACGGCGCAGTAGCTGATAGAGAAACGCGCAGAGAAGCAGAATCGGAATCGCGATCAGTACGCGCTTGAAAAACCGTTTCGTGCGTCGCTTTATTCTCATGGCAATTTCACAGTGTACGCGTAACTTTGCTCAGCGTGCGCGGCCGGTCGGGATCGATGCCCTTCCACTCCGCCAGCGACGCGGCAAAAATCTGCGCCGGGATGATGTAGGGAATCGGCGTATATAATTCCGCCGGCCGCATCCCGCGCCGCGAAAGACTCGACGGAATCACCACCGCGCGCGAGTGCGCTTCGACAGCCGCCCCATTGCTCGCATCGGTAAAGATCAGCGTCTCGGCCTTCAGCGCCGCGAGGCGCTCCAGCATGTCGCGCATGCCGTCCCAGGTCACCCCCGGAGGCGTGAACAGAAACATGGGAAAGGACCCCTCCACCATGGCGATCGGCCCGTGCAGGAAATCGGCGGAGGAAAATCGCTCCGCCACCACATAGCACGTCTCCATCATCTTCAACGCGAACTCGAAAGCGTTCGCGTAGTTGAGCCCGCGGCCCACCACGATCGCCCTCTCCATGAATCGATACCGCTCCGCGCGCGCCGCGATTTGCGTTTCCAGTTCCAGCGCGCTCGCCGCCCAATCGGGAACCCTGCGCAGATCGTCGAGCGAAAAGCTCGCACCCAGCGCATGCGCCAGCAGATAGAACAGCATCAATTGGCCGGTGTACGTTTTGGTCGCCGCCACACTGCGCTCGCGCCGCGCACGCACCAGGAACACATGCTCGGCAAGTTTCGCCAGCGAACTCGAGGGCTCATTGGTAATGCCCACCGTCAGCGCCCCCTGCTCGCGTCCGCGCTCCAAAACAAGGTTTGTATCGGTCGATTCTCCGGACTGCGAAATAGCGACGATTAAGGCGTTTTTCAGCTCCAATCTGGCATCATAAAGCGTGAATAAGGACGGTGCAGCCAACGAAACCGGGATTCCCGTCGTGATCTCGAGCAGATAACGGCCAAACTGCGCCGCGTTATCCGACGTTCCGCGCGCCGCGAGAACGATTAGTTTTGGGCGCTTTTGCGCGACCGCGCGCGCCAGTTTCGCGGCTGGTTTCAACCCCAGCCGCAAGGTCCGTTCGAGCGCCGCCGGCTGCTCCCGGATCTCCTCCATCATCTTCGACATAGTGATATGCTAGCGGATCATGACACGAATCTGCCTGGTTTTCGCAACGGCGTTCTCCCTTTTCGCGCAAGGGCCGTATAAGGTCGTTAAGACGGCGAAAGTGGGTGGAGCGGGCGGTTTTGACTACGTTTATGCCGATTCCGCCGGCCGCCGGTTGTACATCCCGCGTACCTTGAATCCTGCGCGTATCACCGTTTTCAACCTGGATACGTTGGAACCGGTGGGCGAAATCCCCGACACAAGCGCCCGCGGAGCCGCTGTCGATCCGAAGTCGAATCACGGCTTTGTCAGCAGCAAACCGGTGGTGATGTTCGATACCAAAACGCTCGCGGTCCTTAAGAAAATCGATGTCGAAGGCGGACCCGACGGCATTCTGTTCGACCCCTTCAACGACCGCGTCTACATCTTCAGCCACAGCGCGCCGAATACGACCGTGATCAACGCGAAGGACGGCTCCGTCGCCGGCACCATCGACCTCGGCGGCGCTCCGGAGCAAGCCGTGACCGATGGGAAAGGCCATATTTACGTCGACTTAGAAGATAAAGACAACATCGCGGTCATCGACGCCAAATCCATGACGGTCACCGCGCATTGGGATCTCGGCGGAAAAGGCGGACAGTGTGCAGGGCTCGCGATGGACGTGAAAAATCAAATTCTTTTCGCCGCCTGCCAAAAGCCGCAAGCGATGGTTATTTTGAGCGCGAAAGACGGCAAGATCATCGATTCTCTGCCGATCGGCGCGGGCACCGATGGCGCGGTCTTCAATCCGGCGACGATGGAAGCCTTTAGCTCACAGGGAGATGGCACTCTCACCATCATCAAAGAAAACAGCCCGACCGGCTTCGTCGTGGAGCAAACGGTAACGACCCCGGTGCGTGCGAAAACTTTGACGCTGGATACGAAAACGAATCACATCTTGCTGATCACCGCCGAGTTCGGCCCAGCCCCGGAACCTCCACCCGGGGGAGGCCGCCGAGGCCGGGCGCCGATACTGCCCGATTCGTTCTCGATCGTAGTGGTCGCTAAATGACCATAATCGTCTAAAAACGACGCTTGATGAAGCCTTAAATGACCATAATTCAGCGTCCTTTGGGCTTAGGCGCGGGATCGCCGAATTCGTTCGCGGTGTCGATCCAAAGACGAATGGCTTCCTGGGCACTCGCGAGCGCGGCTTCCTGTGTAGGGCCATGCGCGGAGCAACCAGGAAGTTCCGGCGCTTCAGCGAAGAAGACCTGATCCTCGTCGCTCCAGTAAATGATCGTCGTGTACTTGAGCATTAGTCGCCGAAGATCATGCAACCTAATTGATCGCCGAGGCGCATAATTTCTTCTGGATCGCTCGCGCGGCGGAAGCGCTCCGCGAGTTCGAAAAACTCGTGCTGTTTGCGTTTGTCTGCTTCAATCCCGTCTTCAAAGCTTTTGCTTGCGGGTCTCATGACGCCAGTATGCACTAAAATGGTGCGACCCGCAGTTGTGATGCACGGCGTCGCGATTTTCGGCTCTGAAGCGACGGATCGGCCGGCATCGAGTCTCTGGGCGCGTGAGGATGGGAGCTATCGATGCTAATAAAGCGAGTCATTCACATTGATAACCAAGGCTATCAAGTGGAGGTGCCTGACGCGTGCCCTGTCTGTCACAGGCATTCCGAGATTACTACCTCGGCGGCTGATTGGGTCGAGAACAGGAGGGGAGTTCAAGTCGTGTGCCGGTGCGCTTACCAGGAATGTCGGGTGTTCTTCATCTGCTCGTATGGCCCCATGCCATCGCCGAATTTACTTGCAGTGCGCCCGCTGAAGCCGCCGGAGAACCCTTTCCCAGGAACGATCTCTAAGCTTTCTCCTACGTTTGTTTCAATCTTCAGCGAAGCGAGTGAAGCAAAGCATTTAGGTCTTATGCAAATCGCGGGGCCGGGCTATAGAAAGGCGTTTGAGTTCTTGATCAAGGACTACGCGAAGTCGCTCGAGCCACTGAAAGAGAAAGACATCGAGAGTAAGTTTTCTGGAGCAGTGGTGGCGGAATTTGTACCGGATGCCCGCATCCAGGCCGTAGCAACGAGGTGCCTCTGGCTTGGAAACGATGAGACGCACTACCTGCGCAGATGGACCGATCACGACCTTGAAGACTTCGTAACCTTGATCAAGTTGACGACCAACTGGATCGAAATTGAACACCTCTCCAAGGCCTATGTTGAGGAGATGCCTGAGAAGAGTCCGCAGGCGCAGAAGAGCTGACCCTCCCCCGCCATCTATTGCCGCGAAATCGTATACACTCGATTGATTCAGGAGAGTTGCAACCTTGTCTATTTCCCGTTTCGCATTTCTTGCCCTCGCGCTTGCTCCGCTTGCGCTCCCTCAATCGACTTATTCCGAGATGCATTGGCGCTCTATTGGACCGCCTCGCGCCGGACGCGCTCGGGCGCTTGCTGGAGTGCCGAGCCAGCCTAACGTTTTCTATATCGGCTTCGACAATGGCGGCGTGTGGCGCTCTACCGACTATGGCTCGACCTGGGTGCCTCTGTTCGACAGTCAGCCCACCGGCTCCATTGGCGCAATCGCGGTGGCTCCGTCCGATCCCAACATTATTTACGTCGGCGGCGGCGCGGGAATCATACGGCCCGATCTGGCCACCGGCGACGGGATGTACAAATCGACCGACGCGGGCAAATCCTGGACGCACCTTGGGCTGCGCGATTCGCAGATGATTGCCGATATTGAAGTCGATCCGTGGAATCCGAACCGGCTTTTTGTCGCGGCCCTGGGACATCCTTACGGTCCCAATGCCGAGCGCGGAATTTTCCGCTCCATCGACGGCGGCGCAACGTTCCAGAAGGTTCTTTATAAGGACGAATACACCAGCGGTAACGACGTCCGCATCGATCCGAAAGATCCGAACACGATTTACGCCGCGCTGTGGCAGCAACAACAAGGGTTTTTCGAGAACGGCGCATTCGGCGGCACGGACGGCGGCATCTTTAAATCGACCGACGGCGGCACGACGTGGAAACAACTGACGGTTGGCCTGCCTCCGATCATCGAAGCGAATCTGGCGATGTCTCAAAGCAATCCGAAGACGCTTTACGCGACCGTAGCCGCGGGCGGTGCGACGGCTGCTCCAGCGGCGGGACGCGGCGGCGGGCGCGGCGGGCGTGGCGGAGGAGGAGCCATCTCGTTTTACAAAACGATCGACGGCGGCGACCACTGGCTGCTCGCGACCGACGATCCGCGCGTTTCCGAGATGGGCTCGCAAAGGCATCCGCCCGATACACGGCCTCTGGGACGCATCGGCGGAGGCGACTTGCCGACCATCACTGTCGACCCGCACGACGAAAACGTAGTCTATAGCTGCTCGACCGTGTTCTGGCGAACGGAAGACGGCGGTGTGACGTGGTCGGCTGTGCGCGGCGCGCCCGGCGGCGACGATTATCAGAAGAGCTGGGTCAATCCGAACAACACCAATATTATTTTGCTGGTCAGCGATCAGGGCGCGGTGGTTTCCGCCAATCGAGGCGCGTCGTGGAGCAACTGGTACAACCAGCCGACCGCCGCGATGTATCACGTGACCGCCGACAATGCATTCCCCTATCGCCTATGCAGCGGGCAGCAGGACTCGGGCTCGGCTTGCGTCGCGAGCCGCGGCATGGATGGCGAGATCACGTTTCACGACTGGCATCCGGTGGGCATCGAGGAGTACGGCTACGCCGCGCCCGATCCGAAGAATCCCGACCTGGTTTACGGCGGCAAGGTGACGATCTACAATCGCATCACCGCCCAACGAGCCAACGTCGGACCCGGTGGAGGACGCGGCGCCGTTGCGGAGGCGGACCCGAACGCTCCGCCCGCGCGCACGGTTCGCACGCAGCCTCTGAACTGGTCGCCCAAAGATCCGAACGTTCTTTTTTACGCGACCGCCGGCGTGTGGAAGACCAGCAACGCCGGACATAGCTGGACCGCGATCAGCGGCGATCTGACGCGGGGGGCAACATGGGAGGTTCCCGCGAACGCGGGCAAGTATGCGTCGACGGTTACGCCGGTGGCGCAGGGGTCGATTACCGCGCTCGCGCCGTCGCCGCTCGATGTTAATGTGCTGTGGGCGGGCACGGGCGATGGATTGATCCATGTCACCATGGATGGCGGGAAGAAATGGACCAACGTGACGCCGCCCGCGATGAAACCGTGGACGCGTATTTTTAATATTGACGCGGGGCACTTCGACAAATTGACCGCATACGCCGCCGCGAACACTCTGCGGCTCGACGACATGAATCCGCACTTGTGGCGCACGCATGACGGCGGCAAGACGTGGACCGAGATCAACAACGGCATCGCCGGCGGCTATCCGTCCAATTCGATTCGCGAAGATCCGCGCAAAAAAGGTCTGCTGTACGCCGCGACCGATACACAGGTCTGGGTGTCGTTTGACGACGGAGACCACTGGCACTCGCTGCGGCTCGACATGCCCGCGATTTCAGTGCGCGACATCGAGGTGAAGGACGACGAATCGTGCCTGTGTTCCGACCTCGTTGCCGGGACGCATGGGCGGGGCTTCTGGATTCTCGACGACGTGACTCCTTTGCGTCAGGCGGCGGAGGCGGCTGCGGCATCGAGCGCATTTTTGTTCAAACCGGCGACCGGTGTTCGGATTCGATTTGGAACCAACGATCCGACGCCGTGGCCTCCGGAATGGCCGGCTGGGGAAAATCCTCCGCCGGGCGCGATTGTCGATTATTACTTGCCTGCCGCTGCGAACGAGGTGAAGCTCGAGTTTCTCAGCGCGCAAGGCAAGGTGATTCGCACGTACTCGAGCACCGATAAAGTGCGGAGCCCCGATCCGGCCGCCGATCCGGTCGCGTACAACAAGCTGTGCCAGCAGACGCCGTCGGCGGAGGATTGCAGCCTCCCGCTTTATTGGCCCGCGCCGCCGCAAATTCTGAAAACCACGGCGGGGATGCATCGCTTCACGTGGGACATGCATTACGATCCGCTGCCTGGAGGCGGTGGGGGCGGACGCGGAGGCGGCGGAGGAGCGAATGGCGCGGTGCCGCATCGCACTTATCCAGGCGTCAATTCGCCGTGGGTTGCTCCCGGTGTTTATTCGGTGCGCTTGTCGGTGAACGGGCAGAGCGTGACTCAGCCGATTACGATCAAGATGGACCCGCGCGTGAAAATCACTCCCGAAGTGCAGCAGATTTTCACGTGGACCATGAAGATTGAGGATGACGCTAGAAACGCCGCCAGCTCTTATAAGGAAGCGCGAGAGCTGGTGGAAAAGCTGAAGGCTCGTCCGCAATCGGCGTCGAATGACGCGCTAATCAAGCAAGTGGAAGAACTAGCGCCGGTGGCGACCGAGGAGAGTGGAGGAGGAGGCCGCGGAGGTCGTGGCGCGCCTCAGGAACCGGCGGCTCCGGCGAATCTTTCCTACATTGCTTCGCAGATGGTCGCGGCGGTGATGGGGATGCAGGCCGCCGAGATGGCTCCCACAGCGATGCAGGTGCAGGCTTGCAGCAAGGAAGAGGCCGCGTATACTACGTTGATGGCGAAGTGGTCGGCGGTCAAGGCGAAGGTCGGCGGTCCTGCGGTCGCGAAGTAGTTGCGGAGCCGGACCAGGGGGTCCGGCGCGGACGGGGGCGTCCGCCCCACCCTGATTCTATTCGTATCGCAGAGCCAGTATCGGATCTACGCGACTGGCTCGGAGAGCGGGAATATAGCCTGCCGCGCACGCCACGAACGCGAGTCCGACGGCCGCCATCACGAGCGTCGAGGGATCGTTGGGCGCGATCCCGAAAAGCTGGCTTCGCACCAGGCGCGTGAGCGCGAGCGCCGCAGGCACACCCACGCCGACGCCGAGCGCGACCAGCACGAGCACTTCTTTCATGACCATCCAGACCACGTTGCCCTGGGCCGCGCCGAGCGCCATCCTGATTCCGATTTCGCGCGTGCGCCGCGCCACCGTGTACGCCATCACACCGTATAATCCGATGGTCGCGAGCAGTGTCGCGAGAAAACCGAAGACTGCGGAGAGGCTCGCGATCAAGCGCTCGGCCGAAAGAGAATTGCTGATTTGTTCCTCCGTCGTTCGCATGCCGTGGATGGGAAGGGCAGGATCGAGCTCGCGCACCTTTGCGCGCACGGCGGAAAACAGTTGATTGGGATCCGTCGTAGTGCGTAGATAAACCGTCATTCCGAACACGTACTGTTCCGCGAGATAGGGTTCGAACGCCTGCTCGGGAATATCGTCGCGCAGGTTGGTGTATTTGAAGTCCTTCACCACGCCGATGATCTGCATATCGAGCTTGGTTCCAGGATCGATGCCCATTCCTATATGCCGGCCGAGGGGATTTCGTCCGGCGAAATACTTCTTCGCGAACGTCTCGTTGATGATGATCGTTGACGGCACATAGTAGTCTTCATTGCGCGGCGGACGGCCCTTGGCATGCAAAACCCGGCCGGTGTCTTTCTCGGTAAAATCGCGTCCCTGGACGATCGGCACGCCCATCGTGGCGAAGTAGTTCGGGCTGATCGAATTCATGTAAGGCTCCGGATGGTCGCCCGCGCGCGGCGGCGTGTATCCTTCGACCATCGCGGAGTTGTCCCACTCGTTGTCTTCCAAAATCCGCACCGCGGCAAGACCCACGGATTGCACACCAGGCAGCGTGCCCAATGACTCCGTGAGATTCCGGAAGAAGAGTTTGGCGCGCTCAGACGTGTAGCCGGTCATTCCCGGATCGATTTGAAATCCGATCAGCCGTTCGGCGGTAAATCCCGGTCCGAGCGCGCGCAGATTGCTGAGGCTCTTCACAAACAAGCCCGCGCCGATCAGCAACAATAGCGAGAGAGTCACCTGGGCCGCCACCAGCGTCTTCCTGAGGATCGAGTTTCCCCCTCCGACCACCGCGCCCGCTTGATCCTTCAGCGTCGGCGCGACGTCCGGCTTGGTTGCCTGCAGGGCCGGGGCGAGTCCGAAGAGCAAGCCGGTCAGCATCGTCACCGCGATGGTGAAGAGTAAAATTCGCAGGTCGGGCGCGGTGGCGATCTTCAGCCCTTGCGTATCCGACGGCAGATAGGCGGCCATCAGAAGCCGGTCGGCCCAGAACGCGAACAGGATGCCCGCCGCGCCACCGAGGAACGCCAGCAGCAGACTTTCGGTCAGCAATTGCGAGATGATCCGCGCACGCCCAGCGCCCATCGCGAGGCGGATCGCCATTTCTTTATAACGGCCGGTGGCGCGCGCGAGCAGCAGATTCGCGAGGTTGGCGCAGGCGATCAGCAGCACCGTGCCGGTGATCGCCATCAACACCCAAAGCGGCGCGGTGAGCTGCTGGCGGAAGTAGGATCGGCCTTGCGAGCCCGGTATTGCGTCGATGGTGCATTTCAGGAATTCCTGCCGCGTGAACGCCGATGCGTTGCTGAAGGCGGGCTCCAGAACCTCCTGCTCCAGCATCGCGTGCATGATGGGTTGTAGCGCTGCCTTCGCCTGGGTCTGCGTAACGCCCGGTTTCAAGCGTCCGAATGCCTGCACCCATCGCGTGCGGCGATCCTTTAAAAATTTGTTGTTCTGCGGCATCAGGTCCGGCTGCATCATGATTGGCACGAAGACCTTCGCGGCGTTGCCGAGCTCGACGCCGTCGAAACCTTCTTGCGCGACGCCCACGATGGTCATGTTATTGCCGTTGACGATGATTTTTTTGCCGACCACCTGCGGGTCTCCCGCGAAGCGCGTCTTCCAGAAGTCGTAGCTCAGGACTGCGACGGGATGTCCACTCGGTGTTTGATCGTCGTTGGGCGAGAACGTGCGGCCCAGCGCCGCTCCGACGCCCAGGACGGGAAAATAGGTCCCCGAAACCAGTTCCGCGCGCGCCAATTCGGTGTGGCCGTCGAAGTTGAGACTGACTTCGCGGATGAAGCGGCAGAACATGCCGGAGAAGACTTGGTTGCGATCCTGAAAATCGCGATACATGGGATAAGAGATCGCGTTGCCGCCCCAGTTGCTGCCGTAATGGCGGCCTCGCATGGTGAGCAGCGTGAGATCCTTCGCGTCTTTCACCGGCAGCAGCCGCAGCAGGATCTGGTCGAGCAGCGTGAAAATCGCGGTATTGGCGCCGATGCCGAGGGCCAGCGACAACACCGCAACCGCCGTGAATACAGGAGCCTTTCGCAGGGATCGGAAGGCATAGCGCAGATCGCCCCAGAGGTTGCTCATGGTCTTTATACGACGGTTCGCGCGAAAAGTTACGCGGGCCGGAACAATAAAAGATCCAGGCTGAACGTCACCCGCATCGCTTCAGTCGGCTTGGACTGAATCGGCCGGTAAATGGAGTGCAGCAGGTCGCGAACCGCATCGGCGTCGAGATCCGCGTTCGTCGTCACGCGGCGCTGGTTAACCAGCTTGAAATCGCGCGCGAATGTTTCGATGGTTCGCTCGACGCGGTCGCGGCCGATGCCGCGCAACTCGAGAGCATCCTCCGGCGCGGGAATCGCGACGAGAAGGCGTCCGTCATTGGAGAGCACTCGCCGGAATTCGCTGGAGTTCATGCGCGCTGTGATCGACAGGACCAGCGAGAAGGAGCGGTCGGCGTACGGCACGAAGCGGTCCGCATTGGCGACGATCCATTCGCATTCGGGATACCGGCGCGCCGCCGCATCGATGGCCGCGGTCGAAATGTCGATGCCGTGCGCGTCGAAGCCAACTTCGCGGGCGAGGGTGCCGAGATAGAAACCGTCGCCGCAGCCTGCGTCGAGCACCACGTCTTCACGCGATGCCGCGATCGTCTCCGCAATCCCGCGCAGCAGAGGCGCGGTTACTCCGAGATCGTGCAGACGCCTGCGCCCTTCGATAGCTTCCGCGGTATCGCCCGGCTGCTTCGACTTGCGGTCCTGCGGCTGAAGAAGGTTGATGTATCCGCTCCGCGCGACGTCGAAGGAGTGACCGCGCGCGCAGACCAGCCGGTGCTCCTCGCGCACCAGCGCCAGGTGGCAGTCGCGAACCGGGCAGAGGAGCATTCAGCTCTTGCGGCCAAAGCGCCGCCCGACGATCATCTTTACGATCAGATGATCCGTCGCGCCCGTCATGCCGACGCCCATGCCGAAGTTGAACTCCCAGTCCTTACTGAAATTCAGATCGGTCACCGCGAAAATCTGCTGCATCTGTTGCCGCAGAGGATCGAACCCTGTCACCGGACCGACCGATCCATAATATTCAAACCCCGCGTTTACCACCTTCGTCACGTCATATCCCACTTTAACGTTGGGCGAAAATACCAGGCCTTGCGAAACCGACGGTCCGTGAAAAGACCGGTCCAGCGTCGGATTGAGGCACAGATACAGTTTCCCGATGGTCTTATCGATAACCGGACGAATCTCGAGCGTCCAGGTATCGGGCGAATAAACCGCGCGCTGATACCCGAATTCCAGCGACAGGCTTACGCCCACCGGCCACTTCCAGTCTTCCGGAACCCGCACGCGCGGCCGGATGTGATCGCCCACCCACTGCCAGCCGACGCGCGAATCCGCGCTGGTGAAGACGTAAAATCCCGTCTCAAACCAATCGGAAAATCCGCGCGTGATCTCGAGCGTCTCATGCAGTTGATGCTCGGTGGGATACATCCCGTCGACCACCGCCTTCACGCCTGAAAAGGTGAAATTGCTGTGCAGCTCCACCATGGTATTTCCGGGAGCGACCGTCTCAGCGGCGTATACCTGAATCTCGTAACTGCCCTGCGCGCGCACCACGCCTGCGCAGATCGCGAAACAAACTAGACCCTTCATTGTGTCCAGTTTACTTCAGCGTCGCCTTCAGCCAGGAAATCATTTCCGGTTTCCAGTGCTGCATCTCCGGCGCGCGCCAGCCCGACATGCCGTGGCCGCCGCCTTCAATCGTGATAATTTCGCACGACGCGCCCACCTTATGCATCGCGTCGCACATCGCCGGCGTCTGCTCATAGGCCACCTGATCGTCCTTGGTCCCATGGATGCACAGAAACGGCGGCATGCCTTTGTGAACCGCGGCGATGGGCGCAATCGACCACAGTTTCGCAAGTCCGGCATCGTCAAGCTTATCGACGCCGAAAAAATGAATGCCGCCGCCATTGGACGCGTGCCGGTTGATGCTCGTCATATTGAAACGCTCCGGATGATCGCGCCGCGCGAGTGCGAGCTTCCCGTAATCGACTGGTCCATAAAAATCTACCACCGCCTCGATTTTCGTATCGGGTTTGGACTCAAGCGTCTCATGCGTCCCGGCGTAGTTAACCAGCAGCCCTCCCGCCGATTCGCCGATAATCGCGATCCTCGCGACATCCACACGGTACGTCTTCGCGTTGGCCTTCACCCAGCGAATCGCGTTGCTGACGTCCTCGCACGCATCGACAAACTTGAACTCGGGCGCCATCCGATAATCGATGCTGAACCACGCGAATTGGGCGTTGGCCAGCGGTTCGAACAGAGGACGCGGATTGGTGCTCTTGCCTCCTTCGTCGAACCCTCCACCGTGGATGAGGATCGCGGCGGGAAACGGCCCCGGTCCATCCGGAACGTGCAGATCGAGCAGCAGCGGTTTCGCGCCCGGATGACCGTATTCCACGTCCTTCAGATCCGCCGCGCACGCGAGGCCCGACAGAATCAGAATCGTCAACGATATTCTCATGAGGGTAGTCTACGCTAAAGTACAAATTATGTGCCGCAGCATTAAAGTCCTGAGGAACGCCGACCCGCCCACGACGCCTGCCGATATCTCCGCCGCTTCATTGCAATTCGTCCGCAAAGTCAGCGGCTACCGCAAGCCTTCGCGCGCGAACGAGGAGGTATTCAATCGCGCGATTGTCGAGATTGCCGGCTCGGTCGAACGCTTGCTTGCCTCGCTCGGCGAATCCCCTGGCTCACGCGTCCCGTGAGGGCGGGGATTCATATCGCCGGGGACATCTTTCTGGTGGCGCGAGCTTTAGCTTGCAGCATCGGCTTTAGGCGATGTCCGGCCCAGACGCCGGCTGAAGCGGGCGCTCGAAGCTAAAGCTCGCGCCACATCCAAGGCTAGGCGCGCCGCTTGCCCGGTGACGTCATGCTTCCGATCAGCGCCACCGCCGCGCCCGCAATCAGCCACAGCCAGTTATGGAAATCCTCGCGGCCCTCAAACGTCATGGAGGAGAAAAACACACCCCGGACCAGCATCACCATCGCATAAATCGACCACGCAGAAAGCAGGAATCGAAGCTTGCCCGTCACGGCCAGAAGCACGCTGAACAGGCCCACGGTTCCCAGGATGAGCAGCCAATGATTCAGTTGCGTGCCCTGCCACGGCAGCGTTTCGAGCTTCATATCGTGGACGCCCGACAGCACCGCCACGCCTCCCAACGCCAGCAGCGACAACGAAAGAATCGTGTGGAACAGGTAACAGAAGATGCGCAGCAACCAGGCGATCGCTCTCATTTGTTCCGTCCATTGTAACAGCCGTTCACCGGCGTCGCGCGCCGTTCGTCACAAATTCTCTCTCCGCCGCGCCGAACCGCCGCACCATACTTCTATGAGAAACACACTCCTCGTTCTCGTTTTAGCTCTCCCAGCCACTATGGCTGCTCAGAGCTCGTTTCAAGTAAAGATCACCGGCCACGGCCCGGCCATGATTCTGATCCCCGGCCTCGCCTCCTCCGGCGAAACGTGGGATTCCACCGTCGCGCGATATCAGGATCGTTACGAGTGTCACGTCTTGACGCTGGCCGGATTCGCCGGCGTTCCCCGAATTCCCGCCCCGATGCTCGATAGGGTGCGTAACGACCTCGCCGCTTATATTCGCGACAAGAAACTGGTCAAGCCCGTCATCGTCGGACACAGCCTCGGCGGATTCCTCGCGCTCGATCTCGCCAGGAAGTTCCCCGATCTTCCCGGAAAGCTGATCATCGTCGACGCGCTCCCCTCCCTAGCCGCGATGTTCCAGCCCGATATAACGCCAGCGCAGGCAAAAGCTCAGTCGGCAATGACGCGTCAATATATGACTTCGCAGCCCCAGAGCGCCGAGGCCACGCGCGCGATGATCAAACAAATGGCCACCAGTGAAGCCGACGTCGATCGCATCGTGGGTTGGGGCCGAGCCTCCGATTATTCCTCCATTGTCGATGCCATGACCGAAATGTACGGTACCGATCTGCGCGAGGATATCGCGAACATCCACAGCCCCACGCTGGTGCTGGCGACCTGGATCGGATACAAGGAATATACCGATCGCGAAAAGACCGAAGCGAATGCCCGCCGCGAATACGCCAAGCTCAAAGGCGTCGACCTCCGCATCACCGACACCGCGCGCCACTTCATCATGTACGATGATCCGCAGTGGTTTTTCACGCAGATCGACGGTTTTCTGGCGAGCAAATGAAAAATAAAAACATCGCATATTGGCTCTGCCAGGTCGCCGGATGGGGCGCATATACCGCCGTCGGCATCGGGATCGCGGTGAGCCAGGTAGGTTTCAGCGGCAGGCTCCTCGTCAACTACGGGATCTTTTTTCTGGCGATCGTCCTGCTCACGCACCAGTTTCGCGCTGAGATTCACAGACGCCAGTGGTTGAGTCTGCCCATGCGGAAAGCCGCGCCCAGGCTCGCGGCGGTAGCGGTCCTCATCGGCCTGTGCTCCACCCTCCAAGTGATCGCAGTGAGCGCCATTTCCGGCAGCGCATCCGATTGGAATCGCACCGCCATCCTCTCGATGGCGTTCAGTCTGGTGGGCACTTGCATCATGTGGACGGTGTTTTACGTCGCGATCACGACCACGCGCCACACGCTCGAAATGCGGTTGCACCTGCGCGAGGCTCAGTTGCGAGCGCTCGAAAACCAGGTGAATCCGCACTTCCTTTTTAACAGTCTCAACACCATTCGAGGCATGATCGTGGAGGACGCGGCCGTCGCCCAGGATATGGTCACGCGTCTCGCCAACATTCTGCGCTACAACTTGCAGCGCGAACGAACCTCCACCGTGCCCTTGGAGCGCGAAATTGAAATCGTCGCCGATTATCTCGCCATCGAATCCATCCGCTTCGACGACCGGCTCACCGTTCGCATGGAGATCGAGCCCGCCGCCGCCCACGCGCAGGTCCCCTCGATGCTGGTCCAGACGCTGGTCGAAAATGCCGTCAAACACGGCATCGGCACGAGGACCGAAGGCGGCGAAATCGTCATCCGCGCGTCGATCCGCAACGGCGCCCTCGCGATGGAGATCGTCAACTCCGGCCAATTAACGACGCCCAGTGAAGGAGCGACGCAGATTGGTCTAAAGAACGCCCGCGAGCGTTTGCGCCTGCTCTACGGCGGGCAGGCCTCTCTGCGCCTGGAAAATCGCGACGCCCAAACCGTCGCGGCAATGGTGTCCATCCCCGCATGAAAGCTCTCATCGTCGATGACGAACGCATCGCGCGCCAGGAGCTGCGGCGGCTCCTTGTTGCGGCGCATCCCGAGATCGAAATCGCAGCCGAGGCGCATAACGGCGAACAGGCGCTCGAACTGATTGGGAAGCTCGCGCCCGACGTGGTTTTCTTAGATATTCAGATGCCGGAGATGACCGGCTTCGAGATGCTGGCCAAGCTCGACGATGTGCCCCAGGTTATTTTCACGACAGCTTACGACGAGTACGCGATCAAAGCCTTCGAAGTCAGCGCGCTCGACTATTTACTAAAACCAATCGCGCCTGCGAGACTAGCAGCCGCAGTCGCCAAACTCCGTCCGCCGAAAGCGCCTCCGCGCCTGGAACAAGTCTTCGTCCGCGATGGCGAGCGCTGCTGGCTGGTCCGCGTGGCCGATATTTTTCTGCTCGAATCGGAAGGCAATTACACGCGTGTGTGTTTCAAAGGCGAGCGCCCGTTAATCGCGAGATCGCTGGCCGCGTTAGAGACCAGGCTCGATCCCGCGATATTTTTCCGCACCAGCCGCGCACAAATAATAAATCTGAAATGGGCAGAGAAAGTGGAAACCGGCCCAGCGGGAAACCTGGTGATCATGTTGCGCTCCGGCCAAACAGTAGCCGCATCCCGCCGCCAATCCGCGGCGTTGAGAGAGGCGCTAAGCCTGTAGACCAGTTCAGCAAGTTTGGGGAGTTTCTGGAGCTTCTCCAATTCTACAGTTTTCTGTGATTTTCCGGTGCCTGGGTGGGACAGGCGTTTTCGCCTGTCAGCGCCCAATGTATGAAGAATCTCACCAAATTGACATCTCTGGATCAGGTGGGGCAATCTCGTCTCGCCTGCCAGTTCGTGTGACAATGACGATATGCGTAGTCTTTCATCATCACTGGCCTTTTTCTGTGCCCTCAGCCTGCACGCCCAAACACCCGATTCTGAGCACGAGCGAACCTTGAACAATGTCCGGCAATTCGCATCGACCCTGCGGGAAAATCTTTCCTGCGTCGAGGCGTCCTCGCCGGGCAGCACCAACACGATCACCATGGAGTTCTCGGGCGCGCACCGTGGAGTCCCTTCGACCATCGACACCAGCAGTCTCCTTCAAGAAGTATTCGCCGTCTCCAGTGGCGCCGAGTTTCATTTCGACCACCGGGGCACGCTCAACGGGAAGACCATGGCCGTTTACAACTACAGCTTCCAGATAAACGGCAAGACCCGCGCCGGGTCGATCTTCGCCGATGAGACTACGGGCGCCATCTCCCGCATCACGTTCCGGGGAGCGGATCGGCCGGCGCACCTTTTCTGCTCGCCCCAGACGCGCTAGAATTAGATTGTGACACCGCGCAGCAGGCATCTCCTGCACGAGATCGTCGAAGCTTACATCCACACGGGAGAGCCGGTAGCCTCGCGCGCAGTCGCCGGAAATCAGCGGCTTAGCGGCGCTTCGATTCGCAACATCATGGCCGATCTCGATGAGCAGGGCTATCTTTCGCAGCCCCACACTTCGGCCGGACGCGTACCCACCGAAAAAGCGTTCCGCAGTTACGTCGAGTCGCTGAGCCTGCGCCGCCTTGCCGCCGCGGAAATCGAACGCCTTCGTTTTGAGTTTGGACGCCTGGATACCGTCGAAGAACGCGTCGAGCGCACTTCGCGCATGTTGACGGAAATGACCCACGGCGTCGGTATCGCGGCAGCGATTCCGAAGGCCAGTCCCGCGCTCGATCGGATTGAATTAATTGCACTTCCCGACCGCCGCGTGCTGATGGTAGTCGTCACGCGCGACCACCAGGTGCGCAATCGCGTGGTCGGCCTGGAAGAGCCGGTCTCCTCGGCGGAGCTCGATTCGATTCGCAACTATATCAATCACAACTTCACGGGCTGGTCGCTCGAAGATGTGCGCACCGAACTGGCCGAGCGCCTGCATCACGCGAGCGCGACTTACGACGCCATCTTGCGGAAATTAACGGTGTTGTACGCCAAGGGACTGCTCGATTTACCGGCCGCGCCGGAGGTTCACATGGAAGGCGCGAGCAACCTGGTCGGCATCGATCTGCACCTGACCAAGGAAAAGTTGCGCGAACTGTTCCGCACGCTCGAAGAAAAAAAGCGCGTGCTTGAACTGCTGGACCGTTTTTTAGAAAATCCGGCCGGAGGGATCGGCGTCCACGTCGGATTGGGCGAACTGCATCCATCCATGGGCGAGTTGTCGTTAATCGGGCTGCCGGTGACCCTCGCGGGAGGGATTTCGGCGGTGATCGCGGTTCTGGGTCCCATGCGTATGAACTACGTACGCGTGATGTCCGCCGTACAGCACGTGGGACAGGCGTTTCGCGACGCTTAAATGACCAAAAGTGCGTCGATTTCGGCCCTCACGAGCCCTTAATTGACCATAATGTTACCCTAAAAATCAGATGAACGATCAGACTACAACCGAGCCGCAGGCGCCCGATCCGAGCGAATTACAGAAGGAATTGGACCAGCTCGCCCAGGAAAAGGCGGAGTTGCAGGATCGTGTGTTGCGCTCTCAAGCCGAGTTTCAAAATTTCCGAAAACGCGTCGACCGCGAGCGGAGCGAGCTGTTCGAATACGCGTCCATGGAGGCCGTGCGCGCGCTGCTGCCGGTGCTGGACGATTTCGAGCGCTCGCTCAAAGCGGAATCGGCCGACAAAGAATACGTCAAGGGCATGGAATTGATCTACCAAAGGTTCTACGAGGGCCTCAAGAAATTGGGTTTGGAGCCGATCATATCCCAAGGAGAGGCGTTCGATCCGCATGTTCACCACGCCGTGGATATGGTGGAGACCGAAGACGCGCCGTCGGATACCGTGCTGGAAGAATTTCAGCGAGGCTACAATTTCAAGGGCCGGATGCTGCGGCCCGCAATGGTGAAAGTGGCGGTCCAGCCGCAGGCGAAATGAGTTCCGTGACCAGACGAGATTACTACGAAATCCTAGGCATCGAGCGCGAGTCCGACGATGGCGTGATTAAGACCGCCTATCGCAAGCTCGCGATGACGTACCATCCGGATCGCAATCCGGGCAGCCACGAGGCCGAAGAAAAATTCAAAGAATGCGCCGAGGCTTATAGCGTTTTAAGCGATCCGCAAAAGCGCGCCGCGTACAACCGGTTCGGCCATCAGGGCGTGCCGAGCGCGTCCGGCAACGGCGGATTCGATGCGTCGGGATTTCCGGACCTGGGCGATATTCTCAGCGACGTGTTCGGATTCGGCGACGTATTCGGACGCGGCGCAGGGCAACAGAAACGAACGAGAGCCCAGCGCGGCGAAGATGTCCGGTACGACCTGGAAATCGGATTTGAAGATTCGATGCGTGGATTGTCGGTGGATATTCAAGTGCCGCGCCTGGAAGAATGCGGACGCTGCCACGGCAAGGGCGCGGAGCCCGAAGACGGACTGGTGACGTGTCCCATGTGCCGGGGCCGCGGCGAAGTGATTTATCAGCAGGCGTTTTTATCGGTCCGGCGAAGCTGTTCGCAATGCGGCGGGCGCGGACAGATTATTCGGCGTCCTTGCAAAGAGTGCCGCGGCGAAGGTTATCTGAAGCGCGAACGAAAGCTGAAAGTCAACATTCCGGCAGGCGTCGACAATGGGACGCAGCTTCGCCTGACGCAGGAAGGGCAGCCGGGAGCGAACGGCGGTCCGGCGGGAGATTTATTCGTGGTGCTGAGGGTCGCCGAGCATCCGATTTTCGAGCGTCACGAGACCGATCTGCACTGCACCGTCCCGATCAACATTGGGCAGGCCGCGCTGGGCGCGACAATCGATATTCTGACGTTCGATGGGTTGCAGACCATCAAGATTCCAGAAGGATCGCAAGCGGGGAGCCGTTTGCGGTTAAGAGGTCTGGGAGTGCCGCATCTGCAAGGAACCTCCCGCGGCGATTTGTATGTGCACTTGGATGTGAAGGTCCCATCGAAGCTGACAAGAGAACAGCGGAAGCTGTTCGAACAGTTACGGGAGTTGCTGCCGACGGAAAATGAGCCTCAGGAGAAGGGCATTTTCGATAAGGTCAAGGATTATTTCCTGTAGACTGAAGTAGAAGTATGGACCAAGAACTGAAACAGTATCTGGACGCGATGGAATCGCGGCTGGAGAACGGGATGGAAGCCCGGCTTGGCGCAACGGAAGAGCGCATGGTCACCTTGATGACCTCAGTTAAGGAAAGCCTGGAGCGGCAAATTGAGGGTGTGGCAAGCCGCTTCGACGCGCAGGCGACCAGGATGGATCGTCAGGCGGCGATGCTTCAAACGGGTGCCCGCTGGACGAACCGTATGATCGCTTGGGCCGAGAAGGTGGACGTCTCGCTCGACAAGCGCATTCAGGAAATAGGCGAGTTGCGGAGCCGGGTCGAAAGGCGCGAAGGCGGCGCGAAGTGAAAACCGCCAAACTGCCAACCGAGCTTCTCGCCGAAAAGCCTCGGCGTGTGTCGGAACTCGCTATGGGTGAGACCGGATATGTCGGGCTCTTCGCATTGATTGTTACTCCCGAGCAGGATTGTTTCTTGGACGCCAAAGGCACTCTTGAAAAGCGCAGCCTCATGCAAATGACAGTTCGTCGCGATGAGGAAGGATTCCATGTTGTGCTTCCGTCCGAGCCGGAGTACACGACGCAATTGCTCTTAGAAGGCATCGACGTTTTGCCGATTGCTTCGATCCAGATCTCGAAAGACAGATGGACTCCTGGGATGGGGGAACTGGTGACGAGGTAAGGCAGCTCGACGATCCTGTCGTTGCTGCGGGCTCGTTTTTCTCGGAATTCCGAGCGGGACTGCTCAGGCTGTCCCTCGTCCCCTCGTCCCCCTCTCTCTTCATCCCTCAGGCCAGCCGCGTAGGTACTCCTCTGTCTCAACGTCGCCAGACCCTACCCACTCGTAATCATCTTCCTCGAATTCACCACTAAAAACCACCCGGAACGTCTTCCGCGCGTTATCGGCAAGAAACTTCCAGAGTATCTTGTTTAAGACTTCGTCCTCGTGATTATAGGGATCTTCTTGTGACCCTCTATGGTAAAAAAGGACTCGCTCAGCGTTGCCATCAGTTGTTCCACGAATCGGTTTCCCAAGCCACATCGCCTTCTTGGTTTCATCACAGATCAAGTAGCTATCCATTGCCTTAGCATCCTCACTTCGCGATCTGTCCATTGTAGAGGACCTTACCGTCTTTGTGGACGATGAGACGATGAGGGACGACGATGGACGATGGAGGAACAGCCCGGACGATGAGGGACGATGAGGACGAAGGGGGACGACGAGGGGACGGGACGACGAGGGACAGCCTGAGCAGTCCCCCTTGCGAAAATCGCCTTTTTAGACGCAGACTCCCGCTCTCTTTGGTCGCGGTTCTGTAATGCATTCGGTTGCATCCCCGCACTGACGTGCGGGCTTATAGCCCTGCGGCGTGGTGATATCGAGGTCGGGAGAGACGTTGTGTGCGGAGCATATTTCATGCTACCGCACACAATTTTATTTTGTAGTTATTTGCTAGCTACAGGCTTGGCTGCTGCCGCGGCGTCGAGTTCCGCACGCAGGGTGCGGGTTTTTAGACGCATCGCGATTTTTTGCTTCCGAAGCCTGTGGAAACGAGCGGTATCGCCGTGAGTTTTTGACATCTTAGGCCAAACTGACTTGTTCGGCCTGCAACCCCTTGGGGCCCTGCTTCACAACGAATTGGACGCGTGCGCCCTCGTCGAGCGAACGGTATCCCGTCGCCTCAATCGCCGAGAAGTGCACAAACACGTCTTCGCCGTTCTCGCGTGCGAGAAATCCAAATCCTTTTGCGGCGTTAAACCACTTGACCGTTCCGGTCTCTTTCATGATGATCTCCTTAAATCTAGCTAGGGAAACACTGGAGAAATCGATTGATACAGGAGGCTTGCAACAGGTGTTGAGCGGTGAGGATCAAAGCGAAGTGCCAAAGTTTTCAAAAGCTTTAAGCATGTTAGCACAAAACAGGTTGCCGGTTACAACAAATTAATACCCCTGGCACAAAAAGAGTACAATAGCCCCCATGTTCGGACTGATGAAACGGGCCGAAAGGCTGGCTTATTGCGGGTCCTGTAAGACACTCGGGGCGATGTACGGGCAGAGGGCGCGCCTTCTGTTAAATCACGACATGGTCTTTTTAGGTGAATTATTGCTGGGCGAGCCCGAATGGGGCCCGGCGCATCGATCGTTCAATTGCATGGCGATGCCGAAGGAGCATCCGGCGGCGCTGAAGTATGCTGCGACGGCGGCGGTGGTTTTGGCGCATTTCCAGATTGAGGATCAGGTTGCCGATACGAGGCGGTGGCGCTGGATGGCGGCAAGGCGCTTCTTTTCATTGGCTTATAGGAAGGCGGCGGCGGAAATGCGGGCCTCGGGGTTTCCGCTGGATGAGATGACGGCTCTGCTGGGGACGCAGAGGGAGCGCGAGGCTCGGGCGGAGTCGTTGGAGGATGTCGCGGAGCCGACGGCGAGGGCTACGGAGATGGTTTTTGGGCATGGGGTGCGAAGCGTCTGTCCGCTCCCTGACGGTCGCGGTTCGGACGGCGACGGTTGGGCAGCGATGGGGATGAAAACGCCAGAAGAGCCGCCTGAAAGGGCGGCTGCCGCCAAAATTGGCGGCCCCACAAGAGCGGCGCGGCAGGGTGTTTTCGGTTCTATTGGACGGGGGTTTGGGTACCTCGTTTATGTGCTCGACGCGTGGGAGGATCGGCCTCGGGATAGGAAGTCGGGAGATTTTAATGCTTTGCTCGCGTTTCCGGAAGTAAATGGGCGGGCGGAGATTCTGGCGGCCCTCGAATCGCTGGAGAGGGATCTGCCTTCGCATTTGGCGGCGCGGTTGCGGGCGAATGTCGAGGAGAGGCTCGGGATGCGGATGCGGGTTCTGCATGGGGCCGCCGTTTGTAGGAAGTCCGCGGGGGAGCGGTGGAAAAGCGCGGTCGAGTTTGCGCGGTCGATGAAAGAACGGGAGAAGGCGGGGTTGGTGAAGGGGGCGGTGGTATTGGCTACGGTATCGGTGCTGGCGTATTTCGCGCCGGATCAGATACGTTCGGCGGGATCGTGGCGGCAGTGTTTCGGGCTCGCGATGAATTTGATGGCGGTGGGAGCGGTGTTTGCCACTGTGCGGATACCGGAAACTCCACCTGGCGGTCCCGAAGCGAAGACGGGATGTTGGAGCCGGTGCGGAGGGTGTTGGTGCGATTCGTGCGATTGCGGGGATTGCTGTGACTGCGGTAGTTGTTGCGGCTGAGGACACACTACGGCCTTGAGGATATCGCGAGCGGCCGGTGAGTTAAACCGGCCGCTAGTGGATTGGACTGTCTCTCACAGAGGTTTACCCTGCTTCGATGCACAGCCTTCTGAAGTCCCGGGGTACGGCGATCAACGCTATCCGATCTCCCCGAACTTTATGGGATCGATCCCAAGATCCTTCCGTCGACCCCGTCCATATAGTCGGAGGCGCGAGCCGTCTGACGGGCTCCGGAAGCTCAGGACCACCGCAATGCGACATTTCCTGGCCAGGAAAAAACTGTCAAAGAAGCCTCGGTGGGAGACTCCTTCTGAGTAAAGAGTACGCGGGGAAAAGCAAAAGGCATTTCACGGAAAGTCGCAAAGCTCGCTAAGGAAAGAAGATAAAAATCTCGGAGCCGGACCAGGGGGTCCGCCCCACACGGACTAAAGTCTGTACCACCTAGGCTTTCGGAAGCAGCTTTATTTGCGGCCGCTGCGGGTTATGGCTTCGGCTAAGCGGGATTCGATGCTTGCGAATTCTTCTACCGGGATCTTCATTTTTCTGCGCCAGTTGGGATATTGCCAGGTGCTGCCGGGGAGGTTTTGCTGGTCGGTCTCGCCGGTGAGATCCTCTTGATTGATTACGGCTAGTGCGCATGGGGTGGAGAGCAGAAAGCCGAGTGCGTCGTTGGTGAATCCTGTTGCGAGCAAGGTCGCGTTGAGGCGAGCCTTCTCGTCTTCGCGGGCGGCGTGCTGGAAGCGGTAGCCATCCTCGTCGATGAGTCCGGCGGCGCGGCGGGCTTCGATATCGCGTCCGGTGAAGAAGCCGGTTAGCGTGGGCAGGTCGTGCGTGGTGGTCGAGACTACGGCGTGGGCGGGATATTCTTCGGGACGGCGGAAGTTGCCGGCGCCGTCGCGCTCAAACCAGAGGAGGCGGTAGCTTAGAATTCCCGACTCGGCGAGCGAGTGGCGGACTTCTTCGGTGACGGTGCCGAGATCCTCACCGATGACGATGAAGTTGCCGCGCACGCTTTCGAGAGCAAGGATGCCGAGGAGGTCGCTCGAATAGTCGCGGACATAGGCGCCGCGGGTGGCGGGCATGCCGTCGGGGATCCAGTAGAGGCGAAAAAAGCGCATCACATGATCGATGCGGAGGGCTCCGCCGTGGCGGGCGTTGTTGCGGATCGACTGGGCGAAGAGCTCGTAGCCGTTGTTGCGGTGAGCGTCGCGATTGGGCGGAGGAAAAGCCCAGTCCTGGCCGTTGGGCGAAAAATTATCGGGGGGCGAGCCGACGCGCGCGCCTTTCACGTAGAACGCGCCGTTGGCCCAGAGGTCGGCTCCAAAACGGTCGGTGGCGAGGGCGAGATCGTGATAGATGCCGATCTTCATTCCCGACGCGAGAGCGTGGGCGTGGGCTTCGGCTAGCTGGCGGTCGATGTGCCACTGCAAGAATTTATAAAACAGAACGTCCTCGCGATGTTCCTGCGCGAATTCTTGGACGGAGGGCGAGCGGGGATCGTGAACTTCCTGCGGCCAGGCGGTCCAGAGCCAAACGTCGGGATTCCGGCGATGCATTTCGGCGTCGAGCGAGCAGCAGACGGCGAAATCGTGAAGATGCGCGCCTTGCTCCGAGACGTAATTGTCGAAATCGGGGGAGCCAGCGAAGACGGTGAAGACGCGGCGCAGAGTGGCTAGCTTGAGGGCGGCAACGCGTTCATACTCGACGAACTCGGAGGCGCGGAGAGATTCGATCTCGAGGAATTCGGCGGCGGTGAGAGTCAGTTCGCCGGTGCGCTCGACATCGAGATAGAGAAAATTTCGATAGAGGGAGCACTGCGGCAAGTAGGGGCTGGTGTTGTAGGGCTGGCGGTTGGCGATGGCGTGGAGAGGGTTGAGGGCGACGAAGGCGGCTCCGGCGCGGGCGAAAGAATCGATGGCGGCGAGGAGGTCGGTGAAATCGCCGCAGCCCCAGTCGCGCGCGGAACGAAGGCTGTAGAGGCTAACGGCTACTCCGGCGGCTCGGCTGTTGAAGGAGAGGGCTCGCGCAGGGCAGACGATGAAGCGGGATTCGGCGAGGACTTCTAGTTGAGGTTCGCGCACGCGATAGACGCGAAGGTTGTGGTATCCGAGGCGCAGGGCTGGCAGAGGGAGGCGCTTGGCATTGTCTTCAATCGTCGAGAGTTCGGGGAGCCAGAACCAATGATGTTCAAGATCGCCGCCCTCCCACTGAATTTCGAGCTTGATGGAGCCGGAGTCGCTCACGGGAACGCGGAGGACTAAAGAATCGGCGTGTTCGCGAACGACGATGGTCGAGGGGAGAGGACGCGGCGGAGCTTCTGTCCGATCGGCTACGGAGTTGAGAATGGCGTCGAGAACGTCGTCGGGCGTCTGGTGGGTGTGTCCCCAAATGTCGATGTATTCGAGCTCGATACCGTGAGCGGCGGCGGCGCGGGCCCGGAGTTCGGTGGCTGGATCCAACTCCTAATTATGGATGTTCAGGAAGACGGGCGCGGAAATACGCGTGCCGATGCCTATGGCGAGGGGCACGGTTCCGGTGGGGACTGAGAGCGGGAGCTGAACTTGAATCGCCGGATAATTGACTTGAATCACGGGGACGCTGACGCCGTCCGCGGTGACGAAGATGTTCGAGGTCGTGATCTGGGTGACGCCGTCGGAGAGACCGGTGGTGTTGAGGGTCAGAAAATCGCCGGGATGCGCCGGCTGGCTGGATGAAATGGGCACACCGGCCGCGTTGAGCACGGATGAGATGACCGGAAGCGGCGCGTCGATCTTCATGACGATGGACGGGACGGTCGCGCCGGTGGGCGACGTCAACTGTACAATCGCGGGACCTGGGGTGAGTCCTCCGGGGACGATCGCGTTGATCTGGCCGTTGACTAAGGACCACCCGGTGGTCTGCCCGCCGATGGTCAGCATCCATCCAGTCAAGCTCAGAGGGACGTTGGTCATGCTGATGACGGCGGTGCCGCCGACGGGTACGCCGGACAAACCGGTGGCGGCATTGAGTACCGGTGCGCGCAAGCTGATCTGGCTCGGATTCGCGGCTAGAATTTGCATCCCCAGGCTGAGGGTGGCGGCTTGCAGGCCGGTGGTGACGGTCACGGTAGTCGCGGTGGGAGGCGCCCCGGGATTCACCGAAACGTTGACCATCAGCAAGCTCGGGCTGACCACAAAGATCTGCTTCACGACGATGTCACTCGATCCGAATCCGACTGTCGTCGCCTGATTGCTGAAATTAGTATTGAAGCCGTTAATCTGGATGAAGGCGTCGGTTCCGGGCGCGAGCGAGGACGGACTGATGGCGATCGCGGCGGGGTTGACGTAATTATAGTTATACAAAGACTGCGGAGGGCCAAAGGGAATCGCCTGGCCCGACGTTTGCCCGTCGGGGTTGAGGGCTTCGATCGACGAAACATAAGAGGCTGGCGCGGGCGGCGCCGAGACGGTAAGCGATCCATCGGGGTTCGCGCTCAAGAGGGTGGCCGGTGCGCCATCGAAGACAATGCGCGTCGCGGGCGACAGACTGGAGCCCGAAACCGTGAGAGTCCCATTCCCGTTTTGATCGGTGCCTTGCACCAGATTCGAAATCGTGGGAGGTCCGGAGGGGACGGTGTAGAACGCCGCGGGCAGCACGTAGAGGTCGTTATTCACCGTGACGGCAAGGGCCACCGGCGTTGTCGCCGAAACCACATAGGTGTAGACTCCCAGGGAGACATAGTTCAACCCGTTATAGCGCTCGAAAAATCTCGTGTAACTAGGCACAACCGTTGCCGAAGGGTTCCCGACGATGCTGACGTTCAGTCCGGGAACCAACTGATTGGATGCAGTCGTCGTGCCCGGAGCGTAGAAATCGAGGCTAAAGGACCCGTTAGCCGGAAGCATGGGGCTCGCCTCCACGGTGCCATACGGTGCGCCGAAGAGCTCCATTTGATATACCACCGGACCCGCACTGCCCTGCACACTGAAGTTGATACCGGGGACGGTATCGGCTGCGATGACGTTGACCTGCGCGGCTTGGGTCCAATCGCGAGTGCCGGGGAAAAACTGGGTTACGAATCCGGTATTGGGTTGGAAAGGATTCTGCGCCGCATCGAGCGGCAGCACGATGGCGTCCGGCCCGGATTCGCCTTGCGCGGCCGGCGGCAGAGGATGCACGTAGATCAAATAATTCCCAGGTGGAACAGCGTCGATCCGATAGGTGCCGTCGGGATTGGTCAAATTGCTGATCGCGATGCCAGTGGTGGGCGAAAGCGCGACCACGCTCGCCAGATTCACACCGCTTCCGTTCAGCGTCACTTGTCCGGAAATGCTGCCGGTGGTGGCCAGATATCCAGGCGTGGGATAGAGCAGCGAGACCCCGGCGATATCGTCGGGAGCGAGAGGCATGGCTTTCGTGGTCGAGCGGGTGACATAGGTCGCCATGGTGGCCGAGGTCAAGGTGTGTTGCAGTCCGATGGCGTGGCCGAACTCGTGCACCATGGTGGTAAAAGAGCTGTCGTAAAAGCTCGCCTGCTGCGGAGTGGTGACGGTCAGGTTTTTGCGGAACTGGATTTGCGACCGTAGAATCGGCAGAAAGGGCGTGTTGCTATTGATAAACGAGACGTTCGCGTAGGTGGTCACCTTGGTCTGGGCCAGAATTCCCGTTGCGATATTATCGTCGGAAAAGACCACATCGATTCCCGGAGCCGATTGTTGCGTCGACGCGGATTCGAGGCCGCCGTAGGCCAGCTTTAATTGCGAAGCTTGAGGAATGCTATTCCAGGCCTGCGCCGCCAGTTGCAGCTCGCTCGCGACGGCGGTAAAGCTGTCACCGTTCACGAAAACGTTCGGTCCCTGATCGGAGATGAAAAAATACACCGTGTTATTGGTGAGCTTCGTCAGGTCGAACTGGAGATTGATGGGATTGAACGGCCCGCTTCGGCCGGGGAAATAAACAAAGTGGTAATACCCGGAAGCGATCGAGGAAAGCGCGGTCAGCGCTGCCGCCATGCTCAGAATGCGCTTCGGGAACGTCATTGTTTCGCCGCCGCAGCCGAAGAGGGATTCTTGAGTGTCTGGACGATCTGGGCGCGAAGATCGCTCCACTTCATCGTCATGCCGGTATCGGTGACCGGCTTGCCGGATTTATCAAGCATCTGATCGGAGATCGCGGGCCGGTTCAGCACGGTCGCGCCGGAAGCGTCTTGCCGGAGATTGAACATCCCTTGCGAGAGGCCCATGATCTGCGTCATTCCGCTACGGCTGGTCCACAGAAACAACACATATTCCTGGCCTTCGGCGAGCACCGGCGATCCGATGCCGATCTGACGGAGGTTTCCGTAAACACCACCCGGCACGGCGATTTCAGCCGGAAGAATCGCCCCCTGCTTCAAAGTGTCGGAGACTTGCAACTGATAGTAGGTGTAAATATCGCGTCCGATGGCGGCCGATCGCGCAGCGGTGACGCGGGCTCGAACAATCGAGGTGGATTCGAGGATCAGGTCGTTCATCGACATCTTCCGAAGCGTAGTCGCACCCGCCGGTGCGACCAGGGCCAAGCTGGTCAAAAGATGGATCGAAATCCGCATCCTCCCTCCTTTTAGCACGCTCCATGCCGGACCGGAATCGATGATAATAAATGACTTACCGGCGTAATCCGGGGTTAATTTGTGGACCTTTGACACGCGATTGAGACAGGAAGACCCAGGGCGCCGGGCGCCTACTGGCAGGCTAACTGGAATACTTCGAAGACCGGACGTCCGTTGGAATCCGGGATGGTGCGGACATTATCCTCGCGGCAACCGGCGGCGGAGGCTGCTTGATCGAAGCGCTGATGGACGCCGGCAAAATTCTCTCGCTTTTCTGCGTGCGTGACGAATATTGCTCGCGGATCGGCAAATATGCGCGCGGCGGCTCCCTTGGCCCACTCGTTTGGCGGATCCGACAGGAAAGGATCGTGGCCACCTCTCATATTCAGGCGGCCGCGATGGAGCAGATCGAGAGGAAACTGAATGCCCCAGTCGAGCACGTAAATCGTCTGGCCGGGAATTTCGGAAAGCGCCGCGGAGAGCGGGTAAATCGCGTCGCTATATGGGCCTGCGGCGCCATTGCGCTCAAACTGCGCGATGTACTGATTGACGACCAGAAGGTTCCCCACGACGAGCAAGAGACAGATGGAAATAGCCGCCCACTTCCAGCGGATGGAGGCGATGGCGATCGCGACGAAAAGCTGCGGAAAGGGCCACAGCAGCACAGTGTGATGCAGAGACGCACCCGCGTCGCGCGTCGAGGCCATAAAAAACCACGCCACGGCTGAGAAAACCAGGCAGAAGCGCGCGGCCCGCGATCGCCACCACAGAGGAACGGCAAGGAGTGACAGGAGGGCGGCGTATTCCATGCCTCCGCCGCGATGCTCGCCCAGATGATCGCGGAGGAAAACGGCGGCCCGGCCGCGGAGGGAAACGGGAGCTTTCGGATGATCGGACTCTTCTTCGTAAACGATATACCCGAAAAGTCCAGAGCCGTTCAGGGCACTGCGGACATGGATAAACTTGGCGGGCGCGCCACGCGGTTCCAGATGAGCGTTGGATCGAAACGTTTCGGCGCGGCGGTGTCCATTGTAGATCACGAAGGGCAGCGAGCCGAGAAGGAAGCCGGCCGCGGCGACCGCCAAATGACGACGGTTGGTCATTTGCCTTAGTTCGCGTCCAAAGATCGACACGACCGCGCAAATCAGTCCGGCGAGCGCCCAAACGAAGACGGCCTTGTTCCAAAGCGCGAGACCGAGGAAAAAAAATCCCAAAGGAAGATCCCGGGGAGCCCGATCTTGCGCGTATTTGACCAGGAAAAAACAACCAGTCACAAGTAATATATGTTCGAGCGCAACCGGACCCCAATCGAAGGTGTTGGTAAGGAGGAATGTCGGGTCGGAGGCCAGCAGGAGGGCGGCGATGACGGCAGCCAGGCGCCCCGCGGACCGTTCTGTTAAGTAAAAGAAAATCCAGACGGTTAGGGCTCCGGTGAGGACCATGGGAAGGCGAATTATCCAGGCGGCATAGATAGAATGAGCCGCAAGAGTCGACCTGAAAGTGACAAAGATAGGCCAGTAGAGGAGCGTTTTTAGCGTTCCAATATAGGTCATTACCATTAAGGGAATGTCGTGATGGAACAGACGGAGGCGGAATTCTCTTGGGATGGTCTGGTAATATGGGCCCGCAAACAACGCCTCGTCCATTTGTATGCCGGCGTAGGGAATCAGGGCGCAGCCGGCCAGGATCGTCAGGCAGCAGGCGAAGGCGAGGGAGATTCGCGAGGCGAGATTGTGCACGTGAGTGGAAAGAAATGAGAAGTTTTACCGGTTCCTCAGACAGTATAAGGCATCGGGCCGCATCCGGAAACTCGGGGGGTGTAATGCTTTTGGCGTTGTGGACCGATGAGAGTACGATACACGGAAGGTATAGGCCGGTAGCGTAAGGGGCTGGGATTTGCCTTGGACGGTTTATGGGCCAAATGATTGGCAGTTTAATTGCTTGTGGAAAGCGGCAATGATATGTTATGCTGTGCGAAGCAGTTTTGGAGATCAGGGATCGGGCCGGGCAGAGGCTTGGTGGCAGACCGGGCGAAGGCTTGGCCGAAAGTATCCTTGTCGAGTTGGCCGTTCGGCCAGCCATCCGCGGTGGACTCTTTTCGCACAAAGAGTTCGCGACCAAAAAAGCAAATCCGTCGTCAAAACGGATGTGAAGACTTGAACCTTTTTGCTTGGACTCGCGTCTAAGGATGTGACGCGGACAACCGAAGAAAAAGAACGAACGATAAAAACAAAACAAAAAAGAGACAAGAGGCAGCCATGACAAAGAACGAGTTAAACAAATTTAAAAATATTCTGGAGGCGAAGCAGGCAGAGCTGGTAGCGTTCGTGCGAAATCGCGAGGGAATTGCCATCGAGAAGAGCCCGGACGCCCTGGACGAAGTGCAGCACGCCGCCGAGCGCGAGCTCGCCATTCGTAATTTGGATCGCGAATCGCAACTACTCCGCAACGTGAGGGCGGCCTTGCGCCGCATCGATGAAGGAACATTCAGCGTGTGCCTGCACTGCGAAGAGGACATCAGTCCGAAACGCCTGGCAGCGGTGCCGTGGACTCCGTTCTGCATCGGGTGCCAGGAGATGGCCGATCGGAACCAGGCCGGCGACGCGTCGGAGAACTTCGACGAAATGCTGGTCAGCGCGGCTTAATCCCGTCGGCTTCTAAAGAATGCGGATGAACGAAGTCATCCGGCCCGCCTTCTCCTTCTCCCGTCGGTAGGAAAAAAAGCGCTCGGCGTCGCAAAAAGTGCAGACGCCGAGCGCTTCAATATTTTGAGGCGGCACTCCGGCTGTCTCAAGTTGCTTCCGATTTTCCGATGCTAGGTCGAGGTGTGTTCGCGCCTCGTATCCGAACTGGCGCGCGACCTCCTCCCCTACCTCATAACAGCAGACGCCGATTCCCGGTCCGATGGCGGCATAGACGTCACTCGGCGTGGTCCCGAACTCGGACGTCATCTTTTCAAGGGTCTTCGCAACGATACGAGCGGCCGTTCCTCGCCATCCGGCATGGATCGCGGCGATGGCCCGATTTCGGGCGTCGGCCAATAGAATCGGGTAGCAGTCCGCGGTGCGGATCGATAGGGCGAGGCCGGGGAGGTTGGTTACCAGGGCATCGCCTTCGCCGCAGACGCCTGGGCGATCGGCAAAAAGTATTAAATCGGAATGGATTTGCTTTAGAAAAGCTAGTTCGCCAGGCACGCGGCAGTCATTACGGGTCCCAAATCCGTGTTGGACCCAAGCTAGGGGTGCCAAGGCAGCTAGAAAACTCTCCATTCTCGCAATTCTATCTTCTTTGGTACCTTAAGCCGGATTCTTTGGGTTTCGGGCTATGATGAGAGAAATCGTCGAGTCGGAGAAACGGTGTGATCGCGTCCACATCCCAGCGGACATTGCTGCTTTTCGGTTGCGCACTGCTACTCGGCCTGCCGGCCCGGGCGCAGTTTTCGCGCGCCAGCATCCTGGGGCAAGTCACCGATTCGACCAACGCGCCAATCCCCAAAGCCACCATTACGATCACGCGGCTCGATACCAATGAGCGGCTGGAGGCGACCACGGACGCAAACGGGTCCTTTTCCTTTGCCTTTCTCAATCCCGGTGTTTACCGGATGCAAGCGTCGGCCGTGGGCTTCAAAACACTGGAGCGCAACCGGCTGCAACTCGATAGCGACGACACGGTGGCGGTGCCGCTTTTGCTCACCGTTGGAGACGTGCACGAACAGGTGAGCGTCGAAGCCAAACGCGATCCTCTGGACACTTCGAACGCCTCCCATTTCACGCGCCTCAATCCGGCGAAACTGGTGGAGCTTCCGTTGATGGGGCGGCAGGCGTATTCGCTGGTGGCGCTGACTCCGGGAGTCATTTTCACACAGGAGCAATTCAGCACCACCGGATTCGCCGGGCTTCATGGCTGGCAGGCCGACGGGAAATTCATTATTAACGGCGGCCTGGTCGGGACGAATCAATTTCTGCTGAACGGCGCTCCGGTGAGTTTGACCGGATCCTGGCAATTCTCGCCTAACTTGGACGGCGTCGAAGAGTTTCGCGTGCTGACCAACAGCTACGACGCGCAGTACGGGCGGACCGGCGGCGGCACCGTGATGACGACTCTCAAGAGCGGCACCAACACGTGGCATGGGAATGTGTTCGAGTACTTTCACAACTCAGTGCTGGACGCGAATACGACGCAGAATAACCAGTCCGGCCAGCCGCGCGGCAAGCATAACACGCACGATTTCGGGGGGACAGTCGGAGGGCCCTTGCGGCGCAATCACGATTTTATTTTCGTGAGCTTCGAAGGATTCCGCGAGATTGTCCCGTTTCCTGTGGTGAGCGACACGCCTCCGTTAAGCCTGCGAAAGGGATCGGGCTTCAGAGTCGCCGGCATTCGGACTTACGACCCGTTGACCGCGCACGAGTGCGTGGTGGGGCAGGATACCAGCGGCGCCAACGCCTGTCTGGCCTCCTACATCCGGACGCCATTCCCCAATTACGCGATTCCGCTCTCCCGCATCAGCAAGATCGGACAGGCTATTTTGAATCTCTACCCGGCGCCTGACGCAACCGGTCTGACGCAGAACTACATCGCCGGTGGCAACGTCGGCCGCTACAAGTACGATCAACCGATGGGGCGTTGGGATCACTCGTTCAACGATCGCGACCGGGTAAGCGCGATTGTCACGGTGGAGCGCGGCCACGACTTCACTTCGACCAACGGCTTCGCGCCTCCGGCCGAGGTCGGCAACCAGACCGATTATCGTTTCGACCAGAATTACATCGCCGAGTATACCCACATCGCGTCGGCATCCACGGTGTTCAACATGCGCGCGTCGTTTGGGAGATTCAGCCAATTTTTCCCAGATGCGTCGGGGGATTCGAACCTGACGGCGGCCGCGCTCGGCATGACCAACATGACGCATGCGCCGACGGTTTCAAGCGACGCTCCGCCGAGCTTCGATTTGTCGAACTACAGCTCGATTATCGGCAATACCTACAGTTGGAGCACGCAAAACCAGTGGTCACTGCAGCCGGGCATGATTCAGACACGCGGCCGGCACGTGATTCATTACGGCATCGAGTTCAGCTACGCGGCGATTGGCAATGCGGGACCGGGGCGCGCCAACGGCGAGTTCGCGTTCACGCCCGGATGGTCGCAACAGTACGTGAATCGCAGCCAGGGATCGAAGGACGGCAGCGGCGTGGCGGATTTACTGCTCGGCGTCCCCGACACCGGATTCGTCGATTACAACGACAGCGCCTATCGGACGTGGCCGTATTTCGCGGGCTACGTGCAGGATACCTGGCGCGCGACGTCGAAGTTGACCGTCACGATGGGGCTGCGTTACGACGTGCAGATTCCACTCAAGGAACGGTACAACCGGATCAACGCAGGGTTCAACTATAATTCTCAAAACCCTCTATCGAGCGCGGTGCTGAGCAATTGGAGCGCGGATGCCGCCGCTTATAATGCGACCAATCCGAAATTCAGTTTCCCGAACGCGCCTGTATCGCTCAACGGCGCGCAGTTATTCGCGGCGCCGGGGAACCGCAGGCCGTACGACACCGATTGGACCGATATCCAGCCTCGCTTCGGCATCGCCTATGGTTTTGCGCCCAAGACCGTGCTGAGAATGGGCTCGGGAATTTTCTATCGCACCGCGACTCAGCTTAACGAGACAACGGGATTCAGCCAGCGTACCAATTACATCTCGTCGTTCAATGCGGGCGTGGCGCCGTCGGCGGGACTCACGGGTCCTTATTCGCTCCAGCAGCCTTTCCCCGGAGGGATTCTCGCGCCGACCGGAGCCGGTGGCGGCGCGCTCACTAACGTCGGCGGAGACATCCAGTATGACGCCAGAGTGCGGCCGATTCCGCGGACGTATCAATATTCGGTCGGGATCGAACGCGAGTTGCCATGGGCGTTCTTATTGGAGGCTTACTATTCGGGTAGCCAGACGGTGCACGATTCAGTGACGGTGGAGTACGACGCGCCCAGCGCCGCCGATTACACGAAGTACGCGAGCAATGCGACGTTTTTCACGCGCAACGTGCCGAATCCGTTCTATGGAGTCCTGCCGGCAAATACCGCGTTAGGCGCCTCGCAACAGATTCAGGCGTACGACCTGCTGCGGCCCTATCCGCTATTCAATGGGATCGAGGAACTGACCAACCCACAAGCGCGCTATCGCTACGACTCATTCCAGTTATTCGCGCAAAGAAAATTCTCGAGTCTTGCCGATGCCGGCGTGTTCACGTTTCTGCTGGCGTATACCTATTCGAAATTGACGGCACAGAACCATCGCATCGACGCGTGGAACCTGCAGCAACCTCTCATCGACGATCTGAGTAACTTAGACAAGCAGCAGGTGCTGGCGCTCACCGGACTGTGGGATTTGCCGGTCGGTTGGGGCAAGCGTTGGTTGAGCGACGTCAACCGCGTGGGAGGCGCGCTGGTCAACGGATGGGCTGTCGATTGGACGCTGACCTACGCGTCCGGCTATCCGGTGGCGAGGCCAGACGCGAATTTTCTGTGCGCGAATTACAACACGCCCGGTGGCCAAACGGCGTCGGAGTATTTCAATAACACTAAAGGCTGTTGGAAAGCGTACGGTCCGTACGATCCGCGGCGCGCTCCGGATATATTGCCGGGCATGCGTAATCCCACCGCGCCGCAGCTAAACGTCAGCGTCGAGAAAACGTTCTGGCTGAGCGATCGATTCACGCTGCAATTTCGAGGCGAAGCGTATAATTTGACCAACACTCCGATCCTGCCGGCTCCGGATACAACGCTGGGAGATCCCCGCTTCGGGCAATTGCCGATTCAGCAGAATAATTTTCCCAGGTTCGTGCAGTTGGCGGCTAAGATTGTGTTTTGAGTACGGGCTTTAGCGGTAGGCCTCCGAGCGGTGCCTGACGGCGAGAATCTCGATCGTGTCGCCGTGATCAAAGAAGAGAATGCGGTAGGAGCCGACGCGCAAGCGAAACTTCGGTGGGTCAGTGTCCTTAAGACGTTTGACATCGCCAGCCTCGGTCTGCGTGAAGTGTGCCAAACCGTGGAGAGTGCGCATCGCGGTCTGGGGATCAATGGCGCGAACGTCGGCTTTTGCCCTGGCGGTCCAGGAAATCCTTTTGGACAATGCTTAGCGGTCCGCGCCGTTCGGTTCCTGCGAAAGCGGGGAACGGCCCATTCGCTCGAAGTCTTCCAAGGTTAGGCCGAACTCTGCGAGCACTTCCTCATGCGGGATGGGCTTGTTGTGCTTCAACCATTCGATGGACTCGGCGACAGCGCGTTCTTCCTCTTCGCTGATCTCCTCGTCTTCGATCGGTGCATTGGCGAGCGTCCGTGATAAAGGGTCGAGCATCGTTTCGAGCAACCCTCGGACCGCACTTAGCTGCTCAGGCGGCAGCAAATCGAGATATGCGTGCGCCCGCTGGCGTTCATTTGTTGGATCAGCAGTGATCACTGGATGCCCTAATCAGTAGTTTAGCCGAATCCGAGGAAGCCGACGATGTATGATGTTGGCGAGCCCGTATGAAACCATTCGTCCCATTCCTTCTCACCTTCGCCGCATTCGCCCAACCCCAAGCCCCCAATCCCGACGCCTACTACAAACTCGGCCCCGACTCTCTCCCGCAAGACGGCGTCCCCAAGGGCGAAATTCGTGGACCCTTCAAAATCGACAGCAAAGCCTACCCCGGCACCTTTCACACCTATTGGATTTACGTCCCCGCGCAGTACGACGCATCGATTCCGGCGAGCCTCATGATCTTCAACGACGGCCAGGCGTACATGGCTCCGTCGGGCGATGCTCGGGCGCAGAACGTCATGGACAATCTGATCTACCGCCGCGAGATTCCCGTCATGATCGGAGTCTTCATCAACCCCGGCCACACGCCGGAGCAACCTGAGCCGACTCTCGCCGAATGGGGCGACCGGACCACGAATCGTCCTACCGAGTATAATTCGCTTGACGACCGCTACCCAAGAGTGATCGTCGATGAACTGATGCCCGAGCTGTATAAGGACTACAGCATCGCGAAAGATCCCGAGCGTCACGGCATCGGCGGCGCAAGCTCCGGTGCGATCGCGGCTTTTACGGTGGCGTGGGAACGGCCCAACGATTTCCGCAAGGTCCTCAGCATCGTCGGCAGTTTCGTGAATCTGCGCGGAGGACATGCGTATGCCGACATCGTTCGCAAGAGCGACAAAAAGCCGATACGGGTTTATTTGCAAGACGGACGCAACGACAATCGAGGCGTCCGCAGCAACGGCGAATACGACGAGACACGCGACTGGTTTTTTCAAAACGTCCGCCTGATGAAGGCGCTCACCGAGAAGGGTTACGACGTCAACTATACCTGGGGCATGAACAAGCACGGCCAGAAAATGGGCGGCGCGATCCTGCCCGATATGATGCGCTGGCTGTGGCGCGACCAACCAGTGTCGGTCGATCCCAAGGACGCCGTGGAGCGCTCCTTTCGCGAGCCTGTAAAGAAAAACTAAGAGCGTGTGCTACGATACGCTGTTCGGAGTCTGGAGCTGTCGTTGACTATCGCACCTTCCCAAAACCGTAGCGTTCTTCCTCTTATTGTCCTTCTGATTCTGTTTTCGGCGAGCGGCATGTGCGCGCTCATTTACGAAGTCGTCTGGTATCAACTGCTGCAACTCGCGATCGGGTCGACGTCGGTATCGCTCGGCATCTTGCTCGCAACGTTCATGGGAGGCCTCTGCATCGGCAGTGTTTGGTTTCCCCGCATTCGGCTCACTCAGCATCCATTGATAATCTATGCCGCGCTCGAACTCGGAATCGCCGCGTGCGCTGTGCTCGTGCAACTCAGCCTGCCTTCTTTGAATCGCCTCTACATCGCCGGAGCCGAGCACGGCATGCCCGGAATGCTGCTTCGCGGGATTCTCGCGGCCCTCTGCATGTTGCCCGCGACCGTCCTGATGGGAGCGTCCCTGCCGTCGATTGTTCGCTGGGCAAGCGGCGTCTCCTGGTGGGGATATCTGTACACCGGCAACACCACGGGCGCGGTGATCGGATGTCTTTTCGCCGGTTTCTACCTGCTGCGCATCTACAACATGGCTACCGCGACATATTTTGCCGCAGCGATCAACATTGTCGTCGCCTGCATCAGCTTCCTGCTGGCGTCGTGGATCTCCGGCTCGACGGCGCCCACGGAAGCGCCCGATGCATCGGTCGAAAACGCAACTCCGCTGCGCTGGCCGATCTATCTCACCATAGGAATTTCCGGCGCGACAGCCTTGGGCGCTGAAGTAGTGTGGACGCGATTGCTCAGCATGCTACTGCTCGGTACCGTTTATGTTTTCTCCATCATTCTTGCGGTCTTCCTGGTAGGTCTCGCGATCGGAAGCGGCGCGGGCTCCTGGCTGATCAAGCGAGTACGGCCGCAACTCGCTCTCGGATGGTGCCAGATTCTGCTCCTCGCCGGCTTCGCGTGGACCGCGTACATGATCGTCGACGTGCTTCCCTTCTGGAACGACAATGCGCTAACGACGCTCGATCCCTGGCGCATGTACTTTCTCGATTTGAAGCGTTGCATCCTCGCGATTCTTCCGCCCACTCTGTTTTGGGGCGCAAGTTTCCCATTGGCCTGTGCCGCTGTCGCTAGACGAGGTGAGGATGCTGGTCGTACCGCAGGCGCGATCTATGCGGCCAATACGCTGGGCGGCATTGTGGGCGCGCTCGCGGTGAGCCTGGTGCTGATCCCTTCGATCGGCTCGCAACGGGCGGAGCGCGTGCTACTGATCGCGACTGCGCTCGGCGGAGTGATTGTTCTCCTCCCGATTCTGCGCCGGTCATACATAGGAATGGCCGGGCTGGCCGCATCGATCGGCGTTGCGTGCCTGCTCGCGTGGTCCGTCGATCCGGTGCCGGGCGAGCTGATCGCCTACGGCCGCCGCATGGCGCTCAACGCGGGACAATCGAAGGTGCTCTACGCCGCCGAAGGAATTAATTCGTCCGTCGCGATTACAGAATGGCCGGGCAATATCATTTACGTGAACGTCAACGGCCACGTTGAAGCCACCACCGAAATCTACGACATGAAACTGCAGAGGATGGTCGGCCACCTCCCCGCCCTGCTGCATCCGAATCCAAAATCCGTACTGGGAATCGGCTTTGGCGCGGGAGTTTCCGCGGGAACGTTTACACGCTATCCCAGCATTCAGAAAATCACCATCTGCGAAATTGAGCCGCTCATTCCGCCCGCATCCACGCGATTTCTCGGCGATGCGGATTACCGCGTGGCGCTCGATCCGCGCACTCGCATCGTGTTCGACGACGCGCGCCATTATCTGCTCACTACTACTGAAAAGTTCGACATCATCGCGTCCGATCCACTCGACGTTTTCATCAAAGGGACCGCCGCGCTGTATTCGAAGGAGTACTTCGAGTCCGTGAAAAGCCACCTCAATCCAGGCGGCATCTTCACACTCTACGTCCCTTTGTATGAGACCGACGAGCCCACCATCAAGAGCGAACTAGCGACTTTCTTCGATGCGTTTCCCTACGGCACCATCTGGGCGAACACCAGAAACGGCCTGGGCTACGACATGGTCTTCATGGGCCAACTGGATCCATTGCGCATCAATATTGACGAAGCGCAGGACCGGATCAACCGCGACGATCATGCGCCGGTCCGCGAATCGCTCCGCGAAATCGGCATCAATTCGTTGCTGGAATTGTTCTCGACGTACGCCGGCAACGCTACCGACCTCGCGCCGTGGACCGCCGGCGCCGCGCTCAACGCCGACGCCGATCTGCGCCTGAGTTATCTCGCAGGCTGGGGAATCAACTCGTATCTCGAAGATATTCTGTATCGCAAAATGCTCGTCTACCGGACGCTTCCCGTCGGCATCTTCACAGGCTCGCCCGAATCCGTCAAAAAAGTAATGATGTCGCTGACCAACTAGTCCGCTGTGGGGCAGGCTGGCAGCCTGCNNCTGCGGCGGGTTGGTAACCCGCCCGTGCTGCGGGCTTCTGACTTACTTCTTCTCCATCGCCGCGAACCCCTTCGTATCGGCCTGGAGAATCTCCTCATACTGCTTCCGGATCGCTTCGAGCCGCTCGTTCAGTTCCTTGAACACCGCATAGCTCTGATCTGTGGGACGCGCGTCGCCCGTTTCGACCACTCGCATCAACGCGGCAATCTGATTGTTCAGCTTGATCGGAAAATTCAGAGGGTCCTGATTGCTGCGATTCCGAACCTGGTACAGATCCTCTTCGACCGCGCTCAGCTTGGTCGAAAGGCGTTCGCCCGCCGCGTCAAGCGACGGATCTTTCTTCACGCGATCGGCAATGTTTTTCTTAATCTCGCGAATGCGAATCACCATTTCGTTCGCCTCCGTCGTTTTGTCGCGCACCTGGATCGCAAGCTTGAACTGCTCCGCAAGATCCGCGTCGGTCACCCCGGTTAATCGGGAATCTTTGGAAACAGTAAACGGCCGCGTTTCCGTCACCCCATTCGCGGTAAGGCGAACCTGATATTTCCCCGGCGTCGCGAGAGGACCCGCCTCCGCTTGCGCGCCCCAATAAATCAGTCCCTCAAACGTTTTGGCGCCCGGATAGCGCAGATCCCACGTGAACCGGTTGCCGCCGGCCTTTCGTGCAGGAGGACGAACCGCGCCGCCGCGTCCACCGCCGCCTTCCTCCGCGCCGGCATCGTCGGCAGCCGCGGTACGTTTCTTGTCCGCTTCGGCCGAGCCGACATAGCTGCGCACCACCGCCCCATTCGCGTCGAGAATATCGATCGTCACCGCGTCGGCTTCCTTCGCCAGCCAATAGTCAATGCCCGCGCGATTGATGGATCGCACGACAGGATGCGGCGTGAATAAGTGCGCCGCAGTCGAGAGGACGCCGGTAGAAAGCTGTCGCAGAGGCGTGATGTCGTCGAGAATGTAGAACGATCGTCCGTGCGTCGCGATCACCAGGTCGTCGCCTTCAATCACCAGATTGGAAACCTGCGTGTCCGGCAGATTCAGCCGCAGCGATTGCCACTCCGCGCCGTTGTCGAACGAAACATAAATTCCATGTTCTGTTCCGGCGTACAAAAGGCCCGCGCGCTTCGGATCTTCGCGCACCGCTTGCACAAAATCATTCGCGGGAATCCCATTAACGATTTTCGTCCACGTTGTCCCGTAATCGTCGGTACGATAGGCGTACGGACGCCGGTCGTCGGCCTGATAATGTTTCGCCGCCACATACGCCGTCCCCGGCTTGTGCGGCGATGCATCGATCAGGCTGATGCGGATGAAATCCGGCAAGCCCGGAGGCGTGATGTTCTGCCAATTTTTCCCGCCGTCGCGCGTGATGTAGACCAGGCCATCGTCGGAGCCGGTCCAGATGGTCTGCGCATCCTTTATCGACGGTGCAATCGTGAAGATCGTACCGTAAATCTCCGGACCATTCTGATCTTTTGTGATCGGACCGCCCGAATCCCCGAGCGTTTTCGGATCGGCGCGCGTCAGATCAGGGCTGATCATCTGCCAGCTTTGCCCTTCATTCGTAGTCCGCCACAAATGTTGCGACGAGGTGTAGAGCACATTCGGGTCGAGCGGAGAAAACACAATCGGAAACGTCCATTGCCAGCGCTCCTTGAGCTCGCTCGCCGGCATTCCGGAGAAAAATAGAGGATATACCTGCACATCGCGCATTTGACCAGTCGAGCGATCAAGCCGAGTCAACAGCGCCCCCTGGCTGCCCGCGTAAAAAATATTCGGATTCACAGGATGCGGCGCAATGTACCCGCTTTCGCCGCCGCCCGCCGAGTATTGAATCTCCCCGACGCGTCCTCCGCCACCGCCGCCGCGCCCGCCTGCCGCGCTCGAAACGCAAATCGTCGAGTTATCCTGCTGCGCGCCGCACACGTGATACGGAACATCGCGCGTCGTCGCGACGTGATAGAGTTGCGCAGTCGCATACGCTTGTCCGGTCCACGTCTCGCCGCCGTTGATCGATACATTCGCGCCGCCGTCGTTCGATTCCACCATGCGCTGCGGATCGTTCGCAGCGATCCACAGGTCGTGATTATCGCCATGCGGAGTGCGAATCACCTTGAACGTCTTCCCTCCGTCCGTCGACTTGAAAAACGAAGTGTTCAGGACGTACACCGTGTCTTTTGAAACCGGATCCGCGTAAATGCGCGAGTAATAAAACGCGCGCTGGCGCAGGCGGCGATCCTCGCTGATGCGCGCCCACGTCGCACCCGCATCCTCGGAACGAAACAGCCCACCGTCTTCTGCTTCAACCATCGCGTAAACGCGATTCGAATCGCCGCCCGCGACCGCAACGCCAATTTTTCCGATGATGCCGTTGGGCAAGCCAGGCCAGCGCGTAATCTCGCTCCAAGTATCGCCGCCGTCATTTGATTTATAAAGACCGCTCAGAGGACCGCCGCTCGATAGCGTCCACGAAGTGCGATACACATCCCACAGGGCCGCGTAGAGGACCTTCGAATTGCGCGGGTCGATGCACAAATCGACCGCACCCGCGCGATCGTTCTTGTAGAGGATCTTCTGCCACGTCTTTCCGCCGTCGCGCGATCGGAACACGCCTCGCTCCGCGTTCGCCGCGTAAGGATGCCCCAGCGCCGAGACGTACACCACGTCGGCATTCGACGGATCGATCCGGATGCGCGAGATCGCTTGCGTATCGCCGAGCCCGATGTGCGTCCAAGTTTTGCCTGCGTCGGCCGATTTGTAAACGCCGTCGCCCTGCATGATGTTGCCGCGCAGCTCCGTCTCACCCATGCCGATGTAGACCACGTCGGGGTTCGATTCCGCCACCGCGACCGCGCCCACCGACGAACTTTGGATCTGTCCATCAGTCACCGCCCGCCACGTCGTGCCTCCATCAGTGGTCTTCCACAATCCGCCACCGACCGCGCCAAAGTAATATTCGTTAGGACGCGACGCACTGCCCGCCGAAGCGATCGACCGTCCGCCCCGCTGCGGACCAATACTGCGCCACTGCAAAGCACCGAACACAGACGCATCATAATGTTCCGCCGCAGCCACCGCCGCGCAAAGAAGAAAAAGAAGAGATCGTGTCAAAAGAGGCTCCTTCGGGTGGCGCGAGCTTCAGCTTGCAGCCTCGGCTTCAGCCGAGGTCTTCAGCAGACCACTGCGACCAGGAGCAATAGTATACCGCGCCATTGACACGCCTCTCGCCGACGCGGTAAAACAACTCATGGATTCCTCTACCCGGCGCGAATTTCTCGCCGCCGGCCTCGGCGCGGCAGTCGCGGCTCGCTTTGCCTTTGCGGACACATCGGACGATTTATCCGCACTCACGCTGAAGCAAGCCTCCGATCGTATCCACTCCAAAAAAGTCTCCCCAGTCGAGCTCACCCAAGCCTGTCTCGATCGCATCAAGACCTATAACCCGAAGATCAATGCGTGGATCACCGTGATGCGCGAGAAGGCGCTAGCCCAAGCGAAAGAACTGGAGAAGGAGCAGGTCTCCGGAAATTTCCGCAGCCCTCTGCACGGGATTCCCATCGGCATCAAGGACTCGATCGACACCATCGGCGCGCGGACCACCGCCGCCAGCGCGGTCTACGAATATCGTTTCCCCACCGAGGACGCCGAAGTCGTGCGACGCCTGAAAGCCGCCGGCGCGATCCTCATCGGCAAATGTAACATGCACGAATTCGATGCCGGCGCGACCTCCGCGGTCAGCTACTGGGGCCCCGTGCGCAATCCCTGGAATCTGGAGCGCGTCGCGGGCGGTGCATCCGGCGGGTCCGCCGCCGCGGTCGCGATGAACAATTGTTTCGCCGCGCTCGGAACAGACTCTAGCGGAGCCCTCCGCATCCCGTCATCTTATTGCGGCATGGTTGGGTTCAAGCCTACCTATGGACGCGTCAGCCTGCGCGGCATTATCCCTTTCTCGTGGTCGCTCGATCATTGCGGACCCATCGCGCGAACCGTGGATGATGCCGCGATGCTGCTCCAGCAAATCGCCGGTTACGATCATGTCGATATCGAGAGCGTCGATAAACCCGTGCCCAACTATGCGGCCGCGATCGGCGCGCCGGTTTCGCAGTTTCGCATCGGCATCCCAGTGCAGTTTTTCGATCATCTCGACGATGAAGTGGCACGCGCAATCGACGACGCGATTGCAGTCTTGAATAAAATCACGAAGGGATCACGTGACGTGATTCTTCCCTCCCTGCTTCGCGCGGGCGCCACTGGCGAGATCGCCGCGTATCATGAGGGTCTGCGCGGCGTGAACGGCGGCGGTTATGAACCGAGCACCGCTCGCCTGTTCCCCACCGCTCCGGACGCGACCAAAGCGGTCGATTACATCCGAGGCTGGCGCGAGCTGCAGCTCATCCGCCGCACCGTCAACGCCGACATTTTCGAAAAGCAAAACGTCGACGTCCTAGTGTCCCCGACGGCCCGTCACGCGGCTCCGACCATCGAAGAAGTGCTCGTGCCAGCCCCCGCAGCCGGAGGCGGAGGTCGTGGCGGAGGTGGACGCGGGGCCGCTGCGCCTGAAACTCCTACACCTGCCCCTGGCTCGGATACTCCATCGCGAACACAACAACGTGATGCGGAAGAAAACACTCGCCCCTTCAGTGGATACGGCCTGCCGGCCATTACTCTGCCCTGCGGCTTCTCGAAGGATGGCATGCCCATCGGCCTCCAGATCAGCGGTCCGCGCTTCGGCGAAGTGACCGTGTTCGCGCTCGCCCACGCCTATCAGGAAGCGACCGAGTGGCATAAGCGCAAGCCGCCTTTAGAAGCCGATACCAAGGTGCCCGTCCTCTCAAAATCCGCATCGGAGCAGACCGGTGGCTGACGATCTCTTTTCTCTCACCTTGAAGCAGGCCTCCGACCGCATCCGCTCGAAAAAAGTTTCTCCCGTCGAGCTCACCGAAGCCTGTCTGGCTCGCATCAACACGTATAATCCGAAAACCAACGCCTGGATTACGGTGATGCGCGAGCACGCTCTCGCGCAAGCCAGGGCGCTCGAAAAAGAGCAAGCCGCGGGTAATTTCCGCAGTCCTCTGCACGGCATCCCGATCGGCCTCAAGGA